>NZ_AKJF01000068.1 GCF_000282475.1 Pseudomonas sp. GM78 | reverse complement strand
CTGCGGCAGCTCCTACATGGGTTGTGGGTATGTATGAATAAAATGGAATATGAAAGTGAATAAAAGATATTGTTCGGGAATAAAAAATCCCGGTATTGTCCGCGTCACGCCAGCGATAGCACTTCGCTGGCACTTAAATATCTAGCCGTCGCCACAAGCGACCGTGATTTTCGATAAGGACACTGCATGAAAAAGGTTCTGTTGTTCACCGCACTGGCGGCTGCCCTGACTGCGGGCCTGGCCCAGGCTGGCGAGAAACTGGTGGTAGCGGCAACTCCGATTCCACACGCCGAGATTCTTGAGCTGATCAAGCCAACCCTCGCCAAAGAAGGCGTGGACCTGGAAATCAAAGTCTTCACCGACTACGTTCAGCCGAACGTACAGGTCGACCAGAAGCGTCTGGACGCCAACTACTTCCAGACCCTGCCGTACCTGAAAAGCTTCAACGAAGGCAAAGGCACTCACCTGGAAACCGTGGTCGGTGTTCACGTTGAACCGTTCGGCGGCTACTCGAAGAAAGTCAAAACCCTGGCCGAGCTGAAAGATGGCGCGACCATTGCCATTCCTAACGAAGGCAGCAACAGCGGTCGTGCGCTGATCCTGCTGCAGAAGGCTGGCCTGATCGAGTTGAAAGACCCGAAAAACGCCCTGGCCACGCCGAAAGACATCGCCAAGAACCCGCACAACTTCAAGTTCAAGGAGCTTGAGTCTGCCATGTTGCCGCGTGTGCTGGATCAGGTTGACCTGGACATGATCAACACCAACTACGCGCTGGAAGCGGGCCTGAACCCGGCCAAGGACGCACTGGTGATCGAAGGTGCCGATTCGCCTTACGTGAACTTCCTGGTGGCTCGTCCTGATAACAAGGACAGCGTCGCCATCCAGAAACTGGCCAAGGCCCTGACCAGCCCGGAAGTGAAAGCATTCATCGAGAAGAAGTACAGCGGCGCGGTTCTGCCGGCGTTCTGATTCGCGAGGTAAACCTCTTCAAGGTTTCGAGCGCCGACGGCTAGTAATAGCGTCGGCGTTTTTTTTGCGTCCGCCTTTTTCCGTGGCATACGAGCGGCCTGGGCTAGCAGTTCTGCTAGGTGTGCGAACCCCACGGCAGGTGCAATCTAAGCACGGTACGCAGAGGGGGTTCTGATGACATTAAACACAACGATGTGTCGCTACCGCTACGATGCTCTGGACCAGTTGACTGGTCTTGACCGTGCCGGGCAAGAAAACCTTCAGCGTTTTTACTGTCGCGACCATCTGGTGAGCGAGCTTCAGGGCGGCTCCAGCCAGAGCGTATTGCAGAACGGTGCGCAACTGCTTGCCCTGCAATCGCGCGAATTGGATGCCGTCAACTGCCAGCTACTGACCACTGATCCACAGCGTTCTGTCTTGCAAGTCACCGAGGCTGCCGGATCGGTGCAGCAGACCTATTCCCCCTACGGTAACCGGCGGGTTGAAGGTGGTTCTGGCAGTCTGCTGGGATTTACCGGCGAAGTACTTGATCCGGTGACCGGTCATTATTTGCTGGGCAATGGCCACCGGGCATTCAACCCGTTGTTGATGCGCTTCAACAGCCCTGACAGTTTGAGCCCGTTTGGGCGGGGTGGGCTTAATCCTTATACATACTGTTTGGGCGACCCGGTAAATTTCAGTGATCCGACGGGGCAGTTTGGCGATATTCTCCGTCTAGCCCAGAGCGGCTTGAGTCTGTGGAACACAGGGCTAGGCATGTCCCGTGTCATCCCCTCCTTTAATTTATCCAAGGATGCTTTGATATTGGGAGCAATGAAGAAATTGTCTCCCAAACAGTCCTTTGCGGCACTAAGCACGGTCGTGGCAAGTGGTGCGATACTCACTACATCTGTGATTGGGGTTGGCAGTGCCGTTGCGGTAATCACCGAGGACACTGAGGTGGCCGCAATATTGGGGTATATCGTTTTAGGGCTGACTGTGTTGGCGTTCGTATCGAGAGGAGGGACTTATTGGGCTGCGAAAGACCCCGGGACTGAGAGGGCCTTGAGGGATTTTGTGAAGAATAAGGGGCAGATATTCCCACCGACACCGCCTGCGGCATCCCGTCGTGCCTCCCTGTCTCCCGAGCCCTCGGCCCCGCCACGAAACCAATTCGCGCCTAGGGGTAAACGAACATACGCCGAGAGGTTTCGACCGGAAATTGACCGGCCAATTTTGAAGGCCAAGCGTCGGATTGCAACCGTGAACTCGAACGAGGAAATTCGGCAGACCTGAGATTCTCATTCAGAAGCCTCAATCCGGCCAATACCACGCTGGCTCATCCAGCATCCGCTGCCCGACAATCCCGGTTTGCCCGAGGTTTTTCTCCAGCACGACGCAATTGCACTCAGGATCTTCCTGCAACGCAGAAATCAGGCGCCGCGCATGGGATACTACCCAAACCTGACACTGCTCCGAAGCACGGATAATCAGCCTCGCCAGCGCTGGCAGCAGATCCGGATGCAGACTGGTTTCCGGTTCGTTCAGCACCATCAACGTCGGCGGCCGGGGCGTCAATAGCGCCGCCACCAGCAGTAAATAACGCAACGTCCCGTCCGACAACTCAGCTGCCGATAACGGCCGCAACAATCCCTCCTGATAAAACTCGATAGCAAAGCGACCACCGGCCAGCGGTTCAATGTGCAATCGTGCGCCGGGAAATGCGTCGCTGATCGCGTTACGCAATGCCTCGGGGTCGCCGATTTCGATAATGGTCTGCAACGCTGCCGCCAAGTCTCTGCCGTCATGGTGCAGCACCGGGGTACGTGTGCCCAGTTGTGGTTGACGCACCGGGGCGTCGGCGTCGCTGCGAAAGTGATCGTAGAAGCGCCAGCGTCGGATGAACTCGCGGGTCTCCAATACCTCCGGCGAAGTACGCAGGCTGCCGACCTGATCGAACAGGCTGTCGAAATTCGGCGTGTGTTGCGCCAACACGTCCCAACTGCGGTTGGCCCGAGTGCGGATCAGCGGGCCATCGCGATCCACCAGCAGGCTCGCCGGACGGTAGAACGGCCCGGCCCACAGACACTCGCGCTTGATTTGCGGGTCGAGGCTGAAACGCGACGGGATAGGGGTGCTGTGCCCGGGCAGCATGAAATGGCCGTTGGAGTCGGGCAGCCCCAGGCTGATCGAGTAACCGAAATTTTCTCCGGAGAAGCCCAGTCGCAGGCGCTTCACGCCCTGCCTCACCGTCGCCTCGACCGGCACCTCGCCATTGCGCATGCGTCGGCTGATGGTTTCCGGGCCGGCCCAGAAGGTCGAGTGGAGCCCACCCTCGCGGGCCAACGCATTGACCACGCCGCCTTGGGCTGTTTCCGCCAACAGGCGTAGCGCGCGGTAGAGATTGGATTTGCCACTGCCGTTGGGGCCTGTAATCAGGTTCAGCCGACCCAACGGGATGACCAGTTTATTGATCGAACGGTAGTTGGCCACCGCGAGGGTATTGAGCATGAAGGACGTTCTCTGTGGTCCTGTAGGAGCTGCCGCAGGCTGCGATCCTTTGATCTTGATCATTTAAATACAAAAGATCGCAGCCTTCGGCAGCTCCTACAGAGTAAATGCTGAATTTGCGTGGGCGAAGGTTAATCCCTGTTCTAAGCTCACAGACGAATCGCGCCCGTTGAACGCAAAGGAGTCTGCATGGCTGGTCCCGGATTGAAAATAGCGCTTGGCCTGAGCCTCTTGGCTTTGCTGAGCGCTTGCGACAAAGAGAAGCCCGTCGAGAAGGACCGGCCCCGGGTTTTCGTGCAAGAGGTGAAACTGGCCGACTACGCCGTCAACATCACGTTGACCGGCGACGTCCAGGCCCGGGTGCAGACCGAGTTGTCGTTCCGTGTCGGGGGCAAGATCATCCAGCGTATGGTGGATGTCGGTGACCGGGTTTCGGCCAAGCAGGTGCTCGCCAGGCTCGATCCCAAGGACCTGCAGACCAACGTGGACTCGGCCCAGGCCCAGGTCGTCGCCGAGCAGGCCAAGGTCACTCAGAACGCTGCGTCCTTTGTGCGCCAGCAAAAGCTGCTGCCCAAGGGCTATACCAGCCAAAGTGAATACGACTCCGCCCAGGCGGCCTTGCGCAGCTCCCAAAGTTCGTTGGCGGCAGCCCAGGCGGAACTGGCCAACGCCCGTGAACAATTGAGCTACACCGCGTTGATCGCCGATGCGCCGGGCGTGATCACGGCGCGCCAGGCCGAAGTCGGCCAGGTGGTGCAGGCCACGGTACCGATTTTCAGCCTGGCCCGGGACGGGGATCGGGATGCGGTATTCAACGTCTTTGAATCGCTACTGGCGGAGCCACCGTCGGATAGGTCCGTGGTGGTCAGCCTGCTGGATAATCCGCAGATCAAGACCACCGGGACCGTGCGGGAAGTCACCCCGGCCGTCTCCGAGCAAACGGGTACGGTGCAAGTCAAAGTCACTCTAGGCGCCTTGCCGCCAGGGATGCAATTGGGTTCGGTGGTGAGTGCCACCGCCAATACCCGGGGAAAATCCGCCGTCGAGCTACCGTGGTCGGCGCTGACCAAAAACATCAGCGAGCCGGCGGTGTGGCTGGTGGATGGCGAGGGCAAGGCGCAATTGCACAACGTCAAGGTTGGCCGCTATTTGACCGGTAAAGTCATCATCAGCGCCGGGCTGACCGGCGGTGAAAAAGTCGTCATCGCCGGCGGCCAGCTGCTGCACCCCGGTGTGACGGTGGAAATCGCCGAAAACACCTACAAGGACTTGTCCGTGGGGGTTGCGCCATGAAGCGTCTGTTACTGGTATTCGCCGGTGTGATGCTGACGGCCTGCTCTAAAGAAGAGCCCGCCCCGGAAATGGTACGTCCGGTGCTGTCGATCATGGTGAAGGCGCTGGATGAGGAAAATCTCGGGCGTTTCGCCGGCAGCATCCAGGCCCGTTATGAAAGCAATATCGGCTTCCGTGTGCCGGGGCGCATTGCCAGTCGCAGCGTCGATGTCGGTGCCGAAGTCGACAAAGGGGCCTTGCTCGCCACGCTCGATCCCACCGACCAGCAGAACCAGCTGCGCTCGGCCGAGGGCAACCTGGCGAGTGTCCAGGCTCAACTCATCAACGCCCAGGCCAACGCCCGTCGGCAGCAGCAATTGTTCGATCGCGGGGTGGGCTCACAGGCGCAGCTCGACAGTGCAATCACCGACCTGAAAACCACCCAGGCCTCGCTCGACCAGGCCAAGGCTGCGGTCAGTCAGGCCAGGGATCAGCTCAACTATGTCGAGTTGCGCGCCGATCACAAGGCGGTGGTCACGGCGTGGAGTGCCGAAGCCGGGCAGGTTGTCACTGCGGGTCAGCAGGTGGTCACCCTCGCGCAGCCGGACATCAAGGAAGCGGTGATCGACCTGCCTGACACCCTGGTCGACCAGTTGCCCGCCGACGTGGTGTTTCAAGTCGCCGCGCAACTGAGCCCGAGTATTGCCACCACGGCCATTGTGCGTGAAATCGAACCCCAGGCCGAAAGTGCAACCCGCACCCGGCGCGCCCGCTTGACGCTGGCCGAGACACCGCCCGCGTTTCGCCTCGGGACGGCGATCAGCGTGACCTTGAAAAGCGCGGTCAAGCCGCGCATCGAGCTGCCCCTGAGTGCATTGCAGGAGGTCGACGGCAAAAACCGCGTCTGGGTCATCGATGCGCAGACGCAAACGGTGTCCCCGCGAGATGTCAGCATCATCAGCCGCACGGACAGCACCGTGGTGTTGGCTGACGATATCAAGGCCGGCGACCGAGTCGTCAGTGCCGGAGTGAACAGCCTCAAGCCGGGGCAAAAAGTGAAAGTCGACGAGGGCAGCCCACAATGAAAGGGAGTTTCAACTTATCCGAATGGGCCCTCAAGCATCAGTCGTTCGTCTGGTACTTGATGTTTGTCTCGTTATTGATGGGCGTGTTCTCGTACCTGAACCTGGGTCGCGAGGAAGACCCGTCATTCACCATCAAGACCATGGTGATCCAGACCCGCTGGCCGGGCGCGACCCAGGAAGAAACCCTCAAGCAGATCACCGACCGCATCGAGAAAAAACTCGAAGAGCTTGATTCCCTCGACTACGTGAAAAGCTACACCCGCCCCGGCGAATCCACGGTCTACGTGTACTTGCGCGACACCACCAAGGCCAAGGACATTCCGGAAATCTGGTATCAGGTGCGCAAGAAGATCGGCGATATTCGCTACTCGTTTCCCCAAGGCATTCAGGGCCCGTCGTTCAACGACGAGTTCGGTGACGTGTTCGGTTCGATCTACGCCTTTACCGCCGACGGCCTGTCGTTGCGCCAGTTGCGCGACTACGTCGAGCAGGCGCGCGCCGATATCCGCGGTGTGCCAGGACTGGGCAAGATCGAGATGGTCGGCCAGCAGGACGAAGTGCTCTACCTGAATTTCTCGACTCGCAAACTGGCGGCGCTGGGCATCGACCAACAGCAAGTCGTACAAAGCCTGCAGACCCAGAACGCCGTGACCCCGGCCGGGGTGATCGAAGCGGGTCCCGAGCGGATCTCCGTGCGCACCTCCGGGCAGTTCATTTCCGAGCAGGACCTGGCCAACGTCAACTTGCGGCTCAATGACCGCTTCTATCGACTGGCCGACATTGCCGACATCCGCCGCGGTTACGTCGACCCGTCGACCCCGGAGTTTCGCTTCAATGGCCAGCAAGCCATTGGCCTGGCCATTGCCATGCAAACGGGCGGCAACATCCAGGACTTCGGCAAGGCCCTGCACCAGCGCATGAGCGAATTGACAGCCGATCTGCCGGTAGGCGTCGGCGTGCACAACGTGTCCGATCAGTCTGTCGTGGTGGAAGCGGCCGTTGGCGGGTTCACCAGTGCGCTGTTCGAAGCCGTGGTGATCGTGTTGGTGGTCAGCTTCATCAGCCTCGGCGTGCGCGCGGGTCTGGTGGTGGCGTGCTCGATCCCGCTGGTGCTGGCGATGGTGTTTGTGTTCATGGAATACAGCGGCATCACCATGCAGCGGATCTCCCTCGGCGCATTGATCATCGCCCTCGGACTTTTGGTGGATGACGCGATGATCACCGTAGAGATGATGGTCTCGCGCCTGGAACTGGGCGAAACCAAGGACCAGGCCGCGACCTTCGCCTACACCTCGACCGCCTTCCCGATGCTCACCGGTACACTGGTGACGGTGGCGGGTTTCGTACCCATTGGCCTCAATGGCAGCTCGGCCGGTGAGTACACCTTCACCCTGTTTGCGGTGATTGCCGTGGCCATGTTGGTCTCGTGGGTTGTCGCAGTGTTGTTCGCCCCGGTGATCGGCGTGCACATCCTCAGCACCAATGTGAAGCCGCACTCGGCAGAGCCCGGGCGCCTCGGGCGGGCCTTCAATGGCGGCCTGCTGTGGAGCATGCGCAATCGCTGGTGGGCGATCGGCATTACGGCGCTGCTGTTCGGGTTGTCGGTGGTTGGCATGCGCTTCGTGCAGAACCAGTTCTTCCCGGCCTCGGATCGCCCGGAAATCCTCGTGGATCTGAACCTGCCGCAAAACGCCTCGATCGATGAAACCCGCAAAGCCGTGGACAAGCTCGAAGCGACGCTCAAGGGTGACCCGGACATCGTGCGCTGGAGTACCTACATCGGCCAGGGCGCGATTCGTTTCTACCTGCCCCTCGACCAGCAACTGCAGAACCCTTACTACGCACAGCTGGTGATTGTGAGTAAAGACTTCGAGACGCGTGCGGCCCTCAGTGACCGCCTGCGCGAACGCCTGCGCAAGGACTTCGTCGGCATCGGCAGTTTCGTCCAGGCGCTGGAGATGGGCCCACCCGTGGGGCGGCCGATCCAGTACCGTGTCAGCGGTCCGGACATCGACCAGGTGCGCAAGCACGCCATCGATCTGGCCAGCCAACTGGACAAGAACCCGCACATCGGCGAAATCATTTTCGACTGGAACGAGCCCGGCAAGGTGCTGCGCGTCGACATCGCCCAGGACAAGGCGCGCCAGCTCGGCTTGTCGTCCGAAGACGTGGCGAACCTGATGAACAGCATCGTCAGCGGCTCGACGGTGACCCAGGTCGACGACGACATTTACCTGATCAACGTGGTCGGGCGCGCCGTGGACGCCGAGCGGGGTACACCGGATACCCTGCAGAACCTGCAGATCCTCTCTCCGGGCGGCACCTCGATCCCACTGCTGGCGTTTGCCTCGGTGCGCTACGAACTCGAGCAACCGCTGGTGTGGCGTCGCGACCGCAAACCGACGATCACCATCAAGACGGCGGTAGTCGGAGATATCCAGCCAACCGACCTGGTGACACAGCTCAAGCCGGACATCGTGAAGTTCGCCGCCACATTGCCCGCCGGTTACAAGGTCGCCACGGGCGGTACGGTGGAGGAAAGCGCCAAGGCCCAAGGGCCGATCAACAAGGTCGTGCCGTTGATGGTGTTCCTGATGGCCACCTTCCTGATGATTCAGTTGCACAGCGTGCAGAAGATGTTCCTGGTGGCCAGCGTTGCGCCGCTGGGCCTGATTGGCGTGGTGCTGGCACTGGTGCCGACCGGAACGCCGATGGGCTTCGTGGCGATCCTTGGCATCCTGGCGCTGATCGGCATCATCATCCGCAACTCGGTGATCCTGGTGACCCAGATCGACGCATTCATAGCCGAAGGTTCTTCACCCTGGGATGCCGTGGTGGAAGCCACCGAACATCGTCGGCGGCCGATCCTGCTGACCGCGGCGGCGGCGAGCCTGGGCATGATCCCGATTGCCCGGGAGGTGTTCTGGGGGCCGATGGCTTACGCGATGATTGGCGGGATCATTGTCGCCACCTTGCTGACGCTGCTGTTTTTGCCGGCGTTGTATGTGGCCTGGTACAGGATTCGCGAACCGAAGAAAGAAGGGCGGTAAGGCGAGCGCTGCGCGCTCATCGCCAGCAGGCTGGCTCCCACAGTTGACCGCGTTGGTACACACAACTCGATCCCTGTGGGAGCCAGCCTGCTGGCGATGGCGTCAGTTAGCACAGTACAAATTCAAGGCTTTATACCTTACGCCAAACACTCGCCAACCAAGGCTGCTGCTCGCGCGGCAGCCCCGCCGGCCGGTAGTAATGCTCCAGCTCCACAAACCCCGCTTCAGTCAGCAACTGCTGCCACGTGTGAAGATCGTGATACGCCCCATACCGAGGCCCGTTCCAGCCTTCCTGGTTCTCGCCACGGGGATTGGAACTGAACAGCACACCACCGGGCTTCAACGCCGCGCGCAACTCCTTCAAGACCCGGGGCAACTCCTGGCGCGGGACGTGAAACAACACCGCATTGGCAAAAATCCCGTCGAAGCGCTCGTTCGGCAAATCCAGCTTCAGGAAATCCTGCTGCCAGACCTCGCAACCACTGTCCTCCCGGGCCATCTGCGCAAACTTTTGCGAGCCATCGAGGCCGACTGCCGTGTGGCCCAAGCGCGTAAAGGTCTGCAGGTCACGACCGGGACCACAGCCAAAATCGAGAATGTCGAACGGTGGCTGGCCTTGAATGTGGCGCAACAGGGCATCGATATTCTGGCTGACATCGTGATCGCGGGTCCCTTCCCGGAAACCTTCGGCCACCGAGTCGTAATGCCCCAGAGTCGTGGAAGTGATCTGCTCGAGGTCGGCGGGAGTCTGTTTCATGGTCGGCTGCGCGTCTGATGTGAGTCCGCCAAATATACGCCATTCGCCGGCAAGCCTGGCTCCTACGGATCACGCGGTCATCTGTAGGAGCGAGCGGGCGGCGATCCGACTTGCCCGCGAAGGCGATTTCACTGACTCAACCCTTTTTCATCCCCAGGCACTCGATGGAGTGATCCACCATCGCCTTGGCGATCTCCAGCAAATGCCAAACCGAGAACACCATTGCACGGTCGGCGCCCTTGAGATGGTCGCCACATTGATACGCCGTGACCGAGGCGCAGCGCAGCAGGTCGGCAATGTAGAGTAGGGTGTCTTCGAAGCTCACGTCTTTGCTGACGTTGTAGAACCGTAGTTCGTCGGGCGGGGAGGGTTGATCGCCGGTGAGGTAGAAATCAATGGCGCGGTAGAGCGCTGATCGATCCCTGAGTGGGTCTTCGGTGGAGGTTTCGGGGGGTGGATCGGGGACTGATCTTTCCATGTGTTGCTCCTATTGCTGCATGGGAGCCGACACTTCTCGCCTACTAAACGATTGGGTGGCGGCTGTACGCAGGTTAGTAGGCCGGTCAATAGGAGAAACCGGTGCACCCGAAGGTACCCCACGCACAGCCACCATATTTCACACTCGGCAAAAAAATGCCGGACATGAGCATGGAATCGCTATGCGCCTATTGTTCCGGGCTACTAAACCCGATCACTGTTGAACAGTGACGGACCGAGACTAACCACGGAGTTTGGCAGGCGCAAGCGAGCGGAATAATCTAGGAAACGTCCTGCAAAGGAAAGGGATTGAGCCTTCAGAATTGCCGATTTTCTTGTACGAAATGTCGCCAAGAGCTAGCGTTTGTTCAATCCCCGAGCCAACCGATCCCCACCCAATTGAATCACCGCCACCAACGCCACCAGCAACACAATCACCGTCAGCATGATCTGGCTATCAAAGCGCTGGTACCCGTACCGATAGGCAATGTCCCCCAATCCACCCGCGCCAATCGCCCCGGCCATGGCCGATGAGTTGATCATCGTCACCAGCGTAATCGTAAATCCTCCGACAATCCCCGGCAGAGCCTCAGGCAACAACACATGCCAGACGATATGCCCGCGCCGGCAGCCCATGGCTTGCGCCGCTTCGATCAAGCCGTGATCGACCTCGCGCAAGCTGACTTCAGCGATGCGTGCAAAGAACGGTGTGGCAGCGATGGTCAACGGCACCACCGCCGCCCAAACGCCGTACGTGGTGCCGACGATCAACCGGGTGAACGGAATCAACGCCACCATCAGGATCAGGAACGGAATCGAGCGAAACAGGTTCACGAAGGCCCCCAACGCACGGTTCAGCGCCGGGGCTTCGTAGATGCCACCCTTGGAGCTGGTGACCAGGATCACCGCCAGCGGAATGCCCGCCAGCAGTGCGATCAACGACGACACGCCGACCATGAGAAAGGTGTCGATGAAGCCTTGCAGCAAGCGATCAAACCACATAACCCAACACCTCTACCTGTTGCGCCCAGTGGCCGGCGCGTTGACGCAATTCTTCCACGCCCAGGGGTGAGCCCGTCACGGCCAGCAGCAATTGCCCAAGGACGTGCCCTTGAATCCGCTCCACGCCGCCCTGCAGCAAGCGCACGCGGCCACCGAGTGCACTGAACAGCGCGGCAAGGTCCGGTTCGGCGTGGGCCGTTCCGGTGAATTGCAGGCGCAGTACCACCGCGTCTTCCGTGGACTGCGGTTGTGGATGCAAACGGCTTTGCAGTTCTGGCGGCAGGGCGTGTTGCAAGGGCGCGAGCAAGGTCTTGCTGACCTCATGCTGCGGGTTGCCGAAGACTTCCCAGACGGGCCCCTGTTCAACGATTCGTCCATGTTCAAGGACCACGACGCGATCACAGATCTCGCGGATCACCGCCATTTCATGGGTGATCAAAATGATCGTCAGGCCCAGGCGCTGATTGATCTCGCGCAGCAGGCCGAGGATCGACTGCGTGGTCTCCGGGTCCAGTGCCGAAGTGGCTTCGTCGCACAGCAGGATCGCCGGGTCGTGAACCAGCGCGCGGGCGATGCCGACGCGCTGTTTCTGACCGCCCGACAGTTGCGCCGGGTACGCCTTGTGCTTGGCTTGCAGGCCAACCAGTTCCAGCAGTTCACGAACCTTTTGCTCGCGCTTTTCCTTGGGTACGCCGGCGACTTTCAGCGGCAACTCGACGTTCTGCCAAACCGTCTTGGCGGACATCAAGTTGAAGTGCTGGAAGATCATGCCGATGCGCCGACGCAACGCCACCAGACGGTCTTCATCGAACTCGCCGATGTCCACTTGATCGATCAGCACTCGACCCGAGGTCGGTTGCTCGAGGCGGTTGATGGTGCGGATCAGCGACGACTTGCCGGCGCCGCTGCGGCCAATGATGCCGAACACTTCACCGCGTTGGATCGCCAGGTCGATGCCTTGCAGCGCCGCCACCGGTCCTTGCTTGCCATCGTAGGTTTTGCCCAGGCCGATGAAGCGCACGTGAGCACGGTTCAGGTCCGGATGCAGTTCGGTCTGTTCGGCTTTCTGAGGCTCTGGAATATCCAGTCGCCGTTGGATCGCGGCCGTCATGCTCAGCTCTCCCAACCGGCTTGGTACAGCTTGCCGTGGGCTTTATCCAGGGCGGCGCGAACGGCCGGCGAGTGCTGGTAGATGTCGACGAACTTGATCAGGCGCGGGTCGGTTTTGCTTTTCGGCTGGATCACGAACTGGATCACGTATTCCTTGTGGTCGAGGCCGTCGAACAGCAGGGCAGAACCGGCGTCGAAGGTTTTCGCCAGGCGGATGTAAGCGGGGTAGCCCTGGACGAGATCGGCGTCGTCATAGGCACGGACCAGTTGCACGGCTTCGACCTGGAGGATTTTGATTTTCTTCGGGTTGGCGATGATGTCTTCTTCGGTGGCTTTGTAGCCAACCCCCGGTTTGAGGGTGATCAAGCCGGCCTTGGCCAACAGCTGCAAGCCACGCCCGCTGTTGATCGGATCGTTGGCGATGGCGACGCTGGCGCCTTGGGGCAGCTCGTCGAAGCTTTTGTATTTCTTCGAGTAGAGACCGACGTTGTTGATGATCCCCGGCGCGAAGGGCACCAGGTCAAACCCGGAGGCGTTCCTGGCGTTTTCCAGGAACGGGATGTGCTGGAAGTAGTTCACGTCGATGTCGCCGGCGGCGAGGCTGACGTTGGGCGCGATCCAGTCGGTGAATTCCACCAGTTCAACTTTCAGGCCTTGTTTGCCTGCCTCTTCTACGGCCGCTTCCAGAGGAATGGCGAAGGCGGCGGTGGTGCCGATTTTCAGGGGCGCGTCGGCGGCGAACACCGCGGAGCTGAACAGGCCGAGGGCCAGGGCCAGTGCTTTGACTGGGTGGGTCAGGAGTTTCTTGGTCATGTTGGTTATTCCAGTCAGTGCATAAGATATTTGGTGTTTGGTCGGGCCTCATCGCTGGCAAGCCAGCTCCCACAGAGATTGTGTGAGCACCCGAGAACCCTGTGGGAGCTGGCTTGCCAGCGATGCTTTTAGCGTCTGAACGCCGACCCCGTATGTTGCTCAGGCAAATGCGCCCCTTCGTGAAACAGTTTTTCGCGCAAAGAGCCATCGTCGTAAGCGGTCTTGTACGACCCACGCCGCTGCAACTCCGGAATCACCAGATCAATGAAATCCACATAGCTTTCCGGCGTAACGATGCGCGTCAGGTTGAAGCCGTCCAGGCCGGTTTCGGCGATCCAGGACTCCAACTCGTCGGCCACCTGTTCGGGCGAACCGACCACGGTGACGTAGCGCCCACCGAGGGCGTGTTGTTCCAGCAATTTGCGTCGGGTCCAGTCGTTGTTTTGCAGGTTTTTGGTCGCCGACTGGATCGCATTGCTCTTGACGTACTGGATCGGTTCGTCGATGGCGTATTCGGAAAAGTCGATGCCGGTAGACGCCGAAAAATGCGCCACGCCGGCCTCGGCGCTGGCGTAGCTCAGGTACTCGGCGTGCTTGGCCCAGGCGAGTTCTTCAGTGGCGCCGACGATCACGTTCAACCCCATGAACACCTTGATGTCCTCAGGATTACGCCCGGCCTCGACGGCGCTGGCGCGGACCTTGTCCACCTGAACCTTGGTCGACGGCTTGTTCTGGCCGCTGATGAATACGCACTCGGCATGGCGCCCGGCGAACAGCAAACCGCGATCGGAACTGCCCGCCTGGAACAGCACCGGCGTGCGCTGCGGTGACGGTTCGCACAGGTGGTAACCCTCGACCTGATAGAATTCGCCCTTGTGCGCGACCTTGTGCACTTTTTCCGGCGCAGCGTAGATGCGCTGCTGCGGATCGTTGAGTACCGCGCCGTTTTCCCAACTGCCTTCCCAGAGTTTGTAGAGCACCTCCAGGTATTCATCGGCCTGGTCGTAGCGGCGGTCATGCTCGACTTGTTCGCTCAGGCCCATGGCCTTGGCCGCGCTGTCGAGGTAGCCGGTGACGATGTTCCAGCCCACGCGACCGCGACTCAGGTGATCCAGCGTCGACATGCGCCGGGCGAACAGGTACGGCGGCTCGTAGGTGAGGTTGGCGGTGAGGCCGAAGCCGAGGTTTTTCGTCACCGCAGCCATCGCCGAAACCAGCAGCAACGGGTCGTTGACCGGCAACTGGATCGACTCTTTGAGCGGCACGTCCACCGAGTTCTGGTACACGTCATAGACGCCGACGATGTCGGCGATGAACAAGCCGTCGAACAGCCCGCGTTCCAGCAACTGTGCCAGTTCGGTCCAGTATTCGATCGTCTTGTACTGGGTCGAGGTGTCCCGTGGATGCGTCCACAAGCCATGGTTGATGTGCCCGATGCAGTTCATGTTGAACGCGTTGAGCAGAATCTTCTTTTTCGCCTCGGCCATCAGATGGTCCCCCGCAGTGGCGGGTTTTCATCGTTGAGGTAGTAGTTGCCGACCGCGTGGTATTTCCAGCGAACCGGGTCGTGCAGGGTGTGCACCCGGGCGTTGCGCCAATGGCGATCCAGGCCGTGCTCGATCAGGGTGGCCTGGCTGCCGGCCAGTTCGAACAAGGTGGTGCCGGCGGCGAGGGAGACTTCGGTGCTGATAGCGCGCGCTTCGGCGACGGCGATCGACGCGGCGGCAACGCTCTCGGCGCTGGTGTCGGCCTGGGCCTTGTCGAGGAATTCACCGGCGCGTTCGAGCAAGGCTTCGGTGGCGTGCAGGCGAATGCTCAAGTGCCCGAAACTCTTGAGGGTCAGTGGGTCGTCGGTGGCTTTTTCATGGGTGGCGTCGATCCACGGCCGGGTTTTGCTGCGCACGAAATGCAGCGCATCTTCATAGGCCGCGCGGGCGATACCGGTGTCGATAGCGGCGTGGAGAATCTGCGCCAGCGGGCCGACAGGTGTCGGACGCTCGAAGGCTGTCTGGAACGGGATCACGTCTTCGGCAGCAACGTAGACATCTTCGAATACCACCGAGCCGCTGCCGGTGGTGCGCTGGCCGAAGCCGCTCCAGTCGTCGATTACCGTCAGGCCTTTGCTGTCGCGCGCAACGAACGCCAATTGCTGCACACCGTTTTCATCGATCACCGAGGTCGGAATGCGCTGGGCGTAAATCGCCCCGGTGGCGTAGAACTTGCGGCCGTTGATGCGATAACCGCTGCCATCGCTTTTCAGGCTGGTGACGCGATCATGGGCGGTTTTAGTCCCCAGTTCTGCCAGCGCATTACCGAAGCGCTGGCCAGCCAGTACTTCGGCGTACAGGCGCTTTTTCTGCGTTTCGCTGCCGTTCACGCGCAACACTTCCAGCGCGTAGAAATGATTCTGCGGGATTTGCCCGAGGGAGCCATCCGCCTGGGCGATCAGTGCGATGACCTTGGCCAGGGTGACGTTGGAAACACCGGCTCCGCCGTATTCCTTGGGCACGCTGATGCCCCACAGGCCCGAGCGGGAAAACACTTCCAGCTCCGGGTGCGGCAAACGGCGTTCGCGGTCGCGCAGGGCGCTGTCGCGTTTGAAATCTTCGGCCAGGTCGCTGGCGACAATCAGGGCTTGCTCATCGCTGGTAATGACCGCGACGGGGTGAGAAAAAGTCATAAGTTTCTCCAGATGTCTGGTCGTTAAATCCAGGAATGACGAGCCGGCAAAGTGCCGTTCAGGTAATAGGCGCCAACCGCGTGATACTTCCAGCGCACCGGGTCGTGCAGGGTGTGCACCCGGGCGTTGCGCCAGTGGCGGTCGAGGTTGAATTCGGCGAGGGTGGCGCGACTGCCGGCGAGCTCGAACAGCTTTTCGCTGGCCAGCAACGAGATCTCGGTGGTCAACACTTTTGCTTCGGCGACGGCAATCGAAGCGCGGGCGGCGGACTCGGCGGTGAGCGGCGCGGCGCTCACCTGGTCGAGCACCTGCCCGGCCTTGCGCAGCAACGCTTCGGCAGCGTGCAATTCGATTTTCAGCTTGCCGATATCGGCGATGACGTACAGGTCATCGCCGGCCCGTTCAACGTTGGCGTCGACCCATGGCCGTGCGCGGGTTTTCACGAACTCGATGGCGTCATCAAGGGCGCCCCGGGCGATGCCGGCATCGATGGCGGCCTGGATCAACTGCGAAACCGCACCCTGAGTATTGGGCGTGTCGTTGATCTTCCAGTTATCCACCACCCACTCTGCGTCGACCCGCACGTTGTTCAGCAAGATGGTGCCGCTGGCGGTGGTGCGCTGGCCGAAACCGGACCAGTCATCGACGATGCGCAGCCCCGGCGTACCGCGACGAACGAAGGCCAGCACTTGCTTGCCGTCGTCATTGAGCGCCTTGACCGCGACCCAGTGCGCGAACAACGCGCCGGTGGAATAAAACTTCTGTCCGTTGAGGACAAAACCATCGCCGTCGGCGGTGATGCGGGCCTTGAGTTCCAGGGTGTTTTTAGCGCCGCGTTCGGGTCCGGCATTGCCGATTCGCCAGCCTTCCAGAACGCTCTTGAACAGCTGTTTTTTCTGCACCTCGGTGGCGCTGCCGAGCACCAGGTTGAGGATGCCGAACTGGTTCTGTGGAATCTGCCCCAGGGCCGGGTCCGCCGCGGAAATGATCGCGAAGACCTCGGCCAGGGTGACGAATGAAACCTGTGGGCCACCGTACTCGCGGGGAATGGCGATGCTGCCCAGACCGCTTCGGGTGAATTGTTCGATTTCCGACCACGGCAGCTTGCGCTGCCGGTCGCGCCTGGCTGCTTGCAGGCGCGCGACTTGCGCCAGTTCGTGTGCGGCCTTGATGGCTTGGGCGTCGTTGCGCAGCACTTGCGCGGGCAACAACAATGGGGCGATGTCCAGGTCACTCTGGACGATTGCATCAGCCAGACTGGACATCAGTGCCACTCCTTGGCTACACGCAATGCCCTGGCGATCTGCACTGGGGTGATTGTGTTCCGGACCATACCTACCTCACATCTCATGAAAACGCCGCGGGGTGCGGCGAACGAAAACAAGAATGTCCGGTGGTCCGGTTTATATACCCTAAACGTGTATAAATACTTTTTGAACTAACTTTTAGGAATATGCATAGAAGGTCAAAAAAATCGCAGCCTTCGCTAACGACGTTCCGCGGCCTGGAGGTGTTCCTTTTTCGGAATCTTGAGATACGGGTTGGTACAACCAATCTTCAACGTCCGTGCTGGCGCCCAGCGCGAATTGTTGCCTACGCGATCGAGGATGCAGTAAGTCACCTCCAGTCGCAGGTCTTCGCCGGCTTCAAGGATGATCGCCGGTGGCACCCAGACCTGAACCGGCTGGCCCACATCACTTTCCTTGAGTGGGGGCAGGTCCATGCGGGCATCGCCCCAGCGCAGGGTGATTTCGTCATCGGCGGCCATGTTCAGGTACGGCTCGATGGTCACCGGCACACCGCGCTTGACCTGGTTGGGGTTCACGCCCTGGCGGCGAATCGTTCCGGGAATGTTTACCGGGGCCAGGCTCTGGTTCTCGTCGCCACTCAGCGCAGACACCTGGCCGCCGGGACACTCGAGTTTGGACTGCACGCGCCTGGCGGGCGATACGATCGGTGCTTGCCCTATCTGCATGATTCGATAGTGGACGCGAGAGGAACCACTGGTGATGAAGCTCTCGGGTACCCGAAGCTGGACGGGGTGGCCAATCTCATCGGCCATCAGGACCCTGGAGGCGACGTAGCAGTTGTCCCAGAACAGTTCGATCAGGTCGCCTTCGTCCATCGCGGGGTAGGGCGGCACCTCGATCAGCAAGTGCGTCGCCGAGGCGAGGTTGATTCCGGCCTTGTGCGATTGCGCCAGAGTCGGGGCGGCAAGTCCGGTTTTATTTGAGGTGCTTGTCATGGAGGTCTCCTTGATGTTTTGCATTGAAGTCCGTTTCGGAAAAATAAAACGTGAGTTCGAACAGCAAAACAGTTCATTACTTTGATTTTTAAATAATGATTGAGCGTGAAGGGTGCCGCTGGAAGGAGACTAGATAAGAGTTAGTCGGAGTAGGTGTCAATAGAGTGAGTTGGTTAAGTGGGAAGTTGGCTGTTATTCAGAATAATCCTACGCATTGAAGTTAATAAACTGTCCCCGTGCGTCGAATCTACCTGCTCGGAGCGCCATTTTTTGAGGGTTTTGCGCAGTTTGGTAGCGACTGATGTTCAGTCGGTAAAACTGTTGCGCAATACATATATGTATCGAGGGTGCTGACAAAGTGTGCTTGTCATACACGTATATTTAATTATGTAAGAGTAGGTGGTTTTACGCGGAGGGTGTCACTTCCATCCATGGAAGTTGACAGGTGTTACAAGGGATTTAGTTGTGTGCGTTGTTCAGGAACTTGCTGAGGAATTGCTTGGTGCGCTCTTCCTTGGGGTTGGCAAACAACGCCTTTGCTTCGCCTTGTTCGACGATCACACCCTTGTCGAAAAAAACCACGCGATTGGCCACGTCACGGGCGAAAGCCATTTCGTGGGTGACGATCACCATGGTGCGGTTTTCGTCGGCCAGGCCGCGGATGGTCGCCAGCACTTCACCCACCAGCTCCGGGTCGAGCGCCGAGGTCGGTTCGTCGAACAGAATCACTTCCGGTTCCATCGCCAGCGCGCGGGCAATCGCCACACGCTGTTGCTGCCCCCCCGAAAGGCGGCGCGGGTAGGCGTCCTCCTTGCCTGCCAGGCCAACCTTGGCCAACAGTTTTTTACCCAGGGCAACGGCGTCGGCGTGCGCGATCTTCTTGACGATGATCG
This sequence comes from Pseudomonas sp. GM78, assembly GCF_000282475.1. Classification (GTDB taxonomy): domain Bacteria; phylum Pseudomonadota; class Gammaproteobacteria; order Pseudomonadales; family Pseudomonadaceae; genus Aquipseudomonas. The sequence goes on along the minus strand of NZ_AKJF01000068.1, from coordinate 36,484 downwards.
GGCCTTCGATAACGTTTTCCAGGGCGGTGCGGTGGGGGAACAGGTTGAAGTTCTGGAACACGAAGCCCACGTGCTGGCGCAAACGGCGCACCAGGCTCTGTTGCTGGTTCAACGGGCGGCTGGTATCGATTTCGATGTCGCCGACCTTGATCCGGCCGCTGGTGGGTTCCTCGAGGAAGTTCAGGCAACGCAGGAAGGTAGTCTTGCCCGAGCCGCTAGGCCCGATGATCGCCACCACCTCACCTTCCTTCACTTGCAGATCGATGCCGTTGAGCACGACTTGACCCTTGAACTGCTTTGTCAGTTTTTCCACGACAATCATGGGGTCAGGACTCCTGGTCGTGCCGGTTGACCCGTGCTTCCAGCTGGTTCTGCAGGTGCGACAGCACCGTGGCCAGGACCCAGTAGATCAGCGCGGCGGCAAGGTACATGGTGAACACTTCGAAGGTGCGGGCGGTAATCAGTTGCGCCTGGCGGAACAGCTCCGGTACCTGGATGGTGGCGGCCAGCGCGGTGTCCTTGACCAGCGAGATGAAGCTGTTGCCCAGTGGCGGCAATGCGGTACGCATCGCCTGCGGCAGGATGGCCCGGCGCAGGGTTTGCGCACGGGTCATGCCGATACTGGCAGCGGCTTCCCACTGACCGCGCTCGATGGAACTGATCGCGGAACGCAGGATTTCGCAGGCATAGGCCGCCATGTTCAGCGAGAAGCCGATCAGGGCCGCCGGCAGTGGATCGAGTTCCATGCCCAATTGCGGCAAGCCGTAATAGATCACGAACAGTTGCACCAGCAACGGCGTGCCGCGAAAAAACGACACGTAGATGCGGGCGATCCAGCTCACCAGCTTGAAGCGTGAAAGGCGCATCAGTGCCAGGCCGAAGCCCATCACCAGGCCGAAGAACATCCCGCCCAGGCTCAAGATGACCGTGTAGTACGCCCCCTTGAGCAGAAAGGGCAGGGAGTCCAGTGCGAGTTGAAAAGCTTCTTCCATTATTGGGTGACGTCAGCGCTGAAGTATTTTTCCGAAAGCTTTTTCAGCGTGCCGTCGGCGCGCAGCTTGTCGATGGCCTTGTTCACGGCTGCCAGCAGTTCAGGCTCGCCTTTGCGCAGGGCAATACCGGCTTCCTGACGGGAGAACGCGTCGCCGGCAGCGGTGGTGTCCTTGGCTTTCTTGGCGTATTCCAGCGCGGCCAGGCGGTCGATCAGGATGGCGTCGATACGGCCGACACGCAGGTCCTGGAATTTGGTCGGATCATCTTCGTAGGTGCGCACGTCAGCGGTCGGCACATTGGCTTTGACCCACTGCTCGTAGTTGGTGCCCAGGCCCACACCGACTTTCTTGCCACCCAGGTCGGCAGCGGACTTGATGTTCAGTTCGGCGGCTTTCTTGGTCAGTACCAGCGCCTGAATCCCGGAAACGGTGTAGGGCTCGGAGAAGTCATACTTCTTCTTGCGCTCTTCGGAGATGGTCACCTGGTTGACCACGGCGTCCAGGCGCTTGGATTCCAGTGCCGCGAGGATGCCGTCCCATTTGGTCGGTTGCAGTTTGACCTTCACACCCAGCTCTTTGGCCAGGGCTTCGGAAAATTCGACTTCGAAGCCGGTCAGCTTGCCGTCGGCGTCGACGAAACTGAACGGTGGGTAGGTGCCTTCCAGGCCGACGTTGATCACGCCTTTGTCCTTGATTTGTTGCAGTTGCTCACCGGCCACTGCCTGGCCGATCAGGCCGGCACTGAGTGCCAGGCCCAGCGAACCCACCAGCAGATTGCGACGTAGTGCGGAAAAATTCATGACAAGCCCCTGTGTTTTCTTATGGAAGACGCTTAAGGAAAGTTGGCAAATTCGGGATTTTGACGACTGCGTTATCCTGCCTTAAAGCAACGTACGCGTCGCGTTACAAATTCGCCTGCGGCGAGACTATATGATGACGCTTTTAGATTAGAAAATAATAAATTCTATTTTTGTTATTTCTTAAAGGAATATGTGTTGTCTGTTGAAAAGATCGCAGCCTGCGGCAGCTCCTACATGGATCGGCGTATCCTGTAGGAGCTGCCGAAGGCTGCGATCTTTTGATCTTTAGCTCTTACAGAAAGCTCGTGTAGGCAAACAACGCCGGAGCCCCACCGGTGTGCAGGAAGATGATCGGTCCCTCATCGAAACGCTGGCGTCCAATCCCGTCCAGCAACCCCGCCATGGCCTTGCCAGTGTAGACCGGGTCCAGCAACAGGCCTTCCTGACCGGCCACCAGCTTCACCGCGGCCAGCGTCCCGGCATTGGGCTCGCCATAGCGCGGCGCGAAATATTCGTCCCACAACTCGACCTTGAAGCTCGCCGGCAATGGCACCCCCAACAACTCGGCGGTACGCTCAGCCAGGCCCTGTACTTTTGGCCGCTGATCTTCATCGCTGCGAGAAACCGTGACGCCGATGACTGGCAAATCCGGCAACGCTTCGCTCAATGCCAATGCCAGTCCGCTGTGTGTTCCGGCGCTGCCCGAGGCCAGGACGACGGCGGCAAAGTTCAGCCCGGTGTCCTTGATCTGCTCGGCCAGTTCCAGCCCGGCTCGCACATAACCCAGTGCACCCAGTGCATTCGAGCCACCGATCGGCACCAGGTACGGCTTCTTGCCATTGCTGCGCAGGCGGGCGGCCAAAGCTTGCAATAGCTCGTCGGCGTTATCCAGGTTTTCTACCAGCTCGACCTTGGCATCGAACAGGTCCAGCAACAGCCGATTGCCGTTACCGACATAGTTGGCGTCGTCGGTGCCCAGCGGGTTTTCCAGCAGGGCCACGCAGCCAAGCCCCAGCTTGGCCGCAATGGCAGCGGTCTGGCGCACATGGTTGGACTGCAGCGCGCCCGCCGTGATCAATGTATCGGCGCCCTGGGCCAGGGCATCGGCTGCCAGGTATTCAAGTTTGCGCAGCTTGTTGCCGCCCATGGCCAGTGGGGTCAGGTCATCGCGTTTGACGTAGACGTCGCGCCCCAGCCAGGCCGACAGGCGTTCGAGTTTTTCCAGGGCGGTGGGCTGACCGAGCAGGTCGAGACGATTGAAGCGGGCAAGCTGTTGTTTGATCATGGGTCCGTACTGGCGGTGGAAGGTCTCTGGACTATAGGCACGCCACTTTGTCGCGGCAACCGCCAATCGCTTATAGCCGATTGTGCTTACGACAGCACAATTGGTTCTTAATTTGGCTTGCGGGCCTTGCCGTAAAGTAATCGCCGTCAGTGCGGCCCGACAGTCCGGCCGCCCGTGAGGAGTTTTTACCGTGAGTGAGCGTTCCAGCCATTGGCAATTGCAAACCATCGTCAGCCAACTGCGCACGGCGCGTGAGCAGTGGCGCGCACAAAACGGCCGCGCCAGCGGTGAGCAGGGTGGTCGCGAGTTGCCGTCGCGGGCGGCCATGGCGGACATTCTCGAAGCGCTCTGCGGTGCGCTGTTCCCGATGCGCCTGGGGCCGGTGGACTTGCGCGAAGAGAGTGAAGACTTCTACGTTGGCCACACCCTCGATGTGGCGTTGAATGCGTTGCTGGCTCAGGCGCGACTTGAGTTGCGCTACGCCGCCCGCCACAGCGCCCAGGCCGACACTGAGGTAGAGGACAAGACCATTCAGATCATCCAGGACTTCGCCCTTGCGTTGCCAGCGCTGCGCAGCCTGTTGGACACCGACGTTCTGGCGGCCTATCACGGCGACCCGGCGGCACGTAGCGTCGATGAAGTGCTGCTGTGCTATCCCGGTATTCTGGCGGTGATTCACCATCGTCTCGCTCACCATTTATACCGCGCCGGGTTGCCGCTGCTGGCCCGGATCAGCGCGGAAATCGCCCATTCGGCCACGGGCATCGACATTCACCCGGGCGCGCAGATCGGCCGCAGTTTCTTTATCGACCACGGGACCGGTGTGGTAATCGGCGAGACCGCGATCATCGGCGAGCGAGTGCGGATTTATCAGGCGGTGACCCTGGGTGCCAAGCGCTTTCCAGCGGACGAAGACGGCCAGTTGCAGAAGGGCCAACCGCGGCATCCGATCGTCGAGGATGACGTGGTGATTTACGCGGGCGCGACCATTCTGGGGCGGATCACCATCGGCAAGGGCTCGACCGTTGGCGGTAATGTCTGGCTGACCCGCAGCGTACCGGCGGGCAGCAACCTGACCCAGGCGAATTTGCAGCTTGATGATGGGGCGCAGAAGTAAGGTCTCAAATCCTCGCTGACTGAGCGGGCCTCTTCGCGAGCAGGCTCGCTCCCACAAGGAAATGCATTTCAATTGTGGGAGCAAGCCTGCTCGCGAATGTTTTCAAGCCATATCGAGATATTGGCTTTCACCCCTTCTCCCCTGAACGAATCCCCCCAAGCCCCGCGTTATATCGCTCCTTGAGCTACTGTTCGAGCACGACCGCCGAGCCCTGCGATTAGTCCTTAGCACCCTATTCATGTTTAACTTGAACGTTCATTCAAGTTAAACCGGTGGTTCGCTGCCCGCTCACAACAGGAGGCTTGCCTTTGCTGAGTCTGATTTCTACAGCCACGTTCGACCCCTTCGAGGTGCACCTTCAATGAGTGCATCGTCTATTCCCCCAAGCGGCCTGATCCGCATGAATCCGCCGGTGTTCTACTTCGCGGCGACGTTCATTCTGCTGTTCGGTGTCGTGGTCATGGCCATGCCCGAACAGGCCGGCGCCTGGTTGCTGGCGGCGCAAAACTGGGCAGCCAACACGGTTGGCTGGTATTACATGCTGGCGATGACCCTGTATCTGGTCTTCGTGGTGGTCACCGCGTTATCGGGCTACGGCAAGATCAAACTCGGTGCCGACCACGACGAGCCCGAATTCAGTTATCTGTCCTGGGCCGGCATGCTGTTCGCCGCCGGGATCAGCATTACGCTGTTTTTCTTCTGTGTGTCCGAGCCCCTGACCCATATGCTGCAACCGCCTCAGGGCGAGGCGGGCACGGCGGATGCGGCGCGCCAGGCGATGCAGATTCTGTTCCTGCACTGGGGCCTGCATGGCTGGGGCGTGTTCGCCTTTGTCGGCATGGCGCTGGCCTACTTCGCCTACCGGCATAACCTGCCGCTGGCCTTGCGCTCGGCGCTGTACCCGCTGATCGGCAAACGCATCAACGGCCCCATCGGTTACGCGGTGGACGGCTTCGGCATCATCGCCACGGTCTTCGGTCTCGGCGCGGACATGGGCTTTGGCGTGTTGCACCTCAACTCGGGCCTGGACTACCTGTTCGGCATCGCTCACACCCAGTGGATCCAGGTCGGGCTGATCACGCTGATGATGGGCGCGGCGATCATTGTGGCGGTGTCCGGGGTCGACAAGGGCGTGCGGGTGATGTCCGACATCAACATGCTGCTGGCCTGTGCGCTGCTGCTGTTCGTGTTGTTCGCCGGGCCTACCCAGCATCTGCTCAATACCCTGATCCAGAACGTTGGCGACTACCTTGGCGCCTTGCCGATGAAGAGTTTTGACCTCTACGCCTACGACAAGCCCAGCGACTGGCTGGGTGGCTGGACGGTGTTCTACTGGGCCTGGTGGATCGCCTGGTCGCCGTTCGTGGGCCTGTTCATTGCGCGGATTTCCCGTGGCCGGACCATCCGCGAGTTCGTCTTCGGCGTGCTGCTGATTCCGCTGGGTTTTACCCTGGCGTGGATGTCGATCTTCGGCAACAGCGCCATCGACCAGGTGCTCAACCACGGCATGTCGGCGCTGGGCTTGTCGGCCATCGAGAATCCGTCGATGACCCTCTACCTGCTGCTGGAAACCTACCCCTGGAGCAAAACCGTGATCGCAGTCACGGTGTTCATCAGCTTCGTGTTCTTCGTCACCTCCGCCGATTCCGGCACCGTGGTGTTGTCGACGCTGTCCGCCAAGGGTGGCAACCCGGATGAAGACGGGCCGAAATGGCTGCGGGTGTTCTGGGGCGCGATGACCGCATTGGTGACCAGTGCGTTGCTGTTTTCCGGCAGCATCGATGCGTTGAAGTCAGCCGTGGTCCTGACTTCGCTGCCGTTCTCGCTGATTTTGCTGTTGATGATGTGGGGGCTGCATAAAGCGTTTTATCTGGAATCGCAGAAGCAGATTGCGCAGATGCATTCCCTGGCGCCAGTGTCCGGCTCGCGGCGCGGTGGTTGGCGTCAGCGCTTGGGCCAGGCGGTGCATTTCCCGTCGCGGGACGAGGTTTATCGCTTCCTCGATTCGACGGTGCGCCCGGCCATCGAAGAGGTGTCGGCGGTGTTCATCGAAAAGGGCCTGAGCGTCGTGACTCACCCGGAGCCGGTCAATGACAGCGTCAGCCTGGAAATCGGTCACGGCGACGAACACCCATTCATCTATCAGGTACAAATGCGCGGTTACTTCACGCCGTCGTTTGCCCGGGGTGGCATGGGCGCCAAGGAGCTCAATAATCGTCGTTATTACCGGGCCGAAGTGCATTTGAGCGAGGGCAGTCAGAACTACGACCTGGTGGGATACACCAAGGAGCAGATCATCAACGACATCCTTGATCAGTACGAAAGGCACATGCAGTTCCTGCACCTGGTGCGTTGAGCAGGTCTTCAGGTCTCGGTGGTCAACACCATGAACAACACCAGCGCCGCCACCGGGATACCGAACACGGCGCTGCCGACCATCACCTCCGTGCCTAATGGCTGGCGGGCATGCACGATGCCCACCGCGCCATTGATCAGCGTCAGGGCCAGCCACAGCACGATAAAGCTGTAGGCGAGGACCTGGCGGGGGAAGCCGATTTTTTCGCCGATGTACAGCATCAGCGCGAGCAGGATCAGGCCAAACGAGATGATGATGGTGGTGTGCATGGTGTGTGCCTCCCTTCAGGTGTGTGCTGCCACAAGGTTCACCGCGATCACTGTAGGAGCGAGCCTGCTCGCGATTGGCGTCGCTGCGGTTTCAATGTGAGCTTAGTTAAACCAGCCCACCATTCACCCGCAGAATCTGCCCATTGACCCACGCCGACTCCGGTCCGGCCAAGAACGACACGACACGGGCAATATCCTCCGGTTGCCCGAGACGCTCAAGCGGCGCCATTTTGGCGAAAGTCTGGATCTGTTCTTCGCTCTTGCCGTGCAGGAACAAATCGGTTGCCACCGGCCCCGGCGCCACGGCATTGACCGTGATGTTGTGCTCGGGCATTTCCTTGGCAAACACCTGGGTTAACGATTCCACCGCGGCCCTGCTGGCAATGTACACGGCGTAGCCCGGCAGGTTCAGGCCCACGGTACTGTTTGCGGGGGCGCAGTAACCGCTGGTCTGGGCGAGAAATCGGCGTAACAAAATCGACTAATATTTTGCATAGTGTGTATGGTGTGTATTCGATCCCTGCTCCACCGCCTACATTACGTCGCAGTTGCTGACGAACAGGGCGAAGGGAATGCGGAGTCGGGAGATGATCAGGATGATCGAGGAGGATGGTTGGTATCTGGTGGCTGTGAAAGGCAGTCACCATCAATACAAGCATTCGCACAAGCCAGGTAGGGTGACGATCAAGCACCCAGACTCTGATCTTCCAAAGGGAACGATCAACAGCATATTGAAACAGGCGGGTCTGAAATGAGGCCTGTCATTGGATACGAGAGTCCCGATGCGGACTTGTCACAGGAAGGATTCATCCAAATGAAATTCCCGGTCGTTCTGCACAAGGATGCCGACTCAGACTACGGAGTGATCATCCCGGACGTACCGGGTTGTTTCTCCGCAGGCACTACAGTTGCCGAGGCATTTGAAAATGTGAAAGAAGCATTGTCCCTGCACTATGAAGGTCTGGTTGCCGATGGCGATCCACTGCCTCAGGTTCGCGAGATCGACGTCCATATCGATAACCCCGATTACGCTGGTGGCGTGTGGGGTGTGGTGGAGTTCGATGTCACGCCTTACTTCGGCAAGTCAGTGCGCTTCAACGCCACGCTACCTGAGCAATTGCTTGAACGCATCGATCAGACTGTCAGGCGGGACCGGCGCTACAGCTCAAGGTCGGGTTTTTTGGCGGCTGCAGCTCTGCGCGAGTTATCGGCCTGACAGGAGCGGGGCAGATCCGTAAAGGACGCCTGTCGCTCAAGCACTCTCGCGCTCGATCACCCGACACTCCAGCAGATTCAAGCGCTTGACCTCATTCTCCACCGGCAGCACGCCCAGGCTCTCCAGCACCCGGGTTGCGGCGAGTACGCCGATCTCCAGCGCCGGTGGCTTGATGGTGCTCAAGCTTGGCAGGAGCATTTCGGCGAAGGGGTAATCTCCGAAGCCGAGTACCGCGCAGTCCTGGGGAATGCTCAGGCCGGCCCGTTGTCCGGCCAGCAAGCCGCCGGCGGCGAGGTTGTCGTTGGCGAAAATGATGGCGTCGGGTCGTGGTGAGACGTTCATCAAGGCTTGCATGGCTTGCTTGCCGGCTTCGAACGGGGCGCGATCGGCATCCGGGGCGAACACCCAGGGCTCGAGCCCAAACTCACGCACGGTGGCCGCGTAGCCGTCACGCCGTTCCAGCGCACTGAAGTCTCCCGGTGCACTGTTCTGTACGAATGCAATGCGCCGATAACCCTTGCCATGCAGGTAGCGCGCGGCTGCCACGCCCACCTCGAAATGCGAAAAACCGATTTGCAGCGGCTCGCGCTCGGGTTGGTAGTCCCAGGTTTCGATCACTGGAATGTCCGCTTCGGCGATCAGCTTTTCGGTGCCGGCACTATGGAAGTGGCTGGTCAGCACCAACGCTGCCGGCGACCAGCCGAGAAACGCCCGCACCGCGCTTTCTTCCTGTGTGGCGTCGAAGTAACTCGATGCCAATAACAGCTGGTAACCGTGGCGGCTGAGGGTGTCGCTGAAGCCCTGGATGGTGTTGGCGAAGATCGGCCCGGAGATGTTCGGGATCACCATGCCGACGATCCTGCCACGGGCCGACGCCAGCCCCCCGGCTACCAGGTTGGGTACGTAACCCAGTGCCGCGACGACGGCGGCGATGCGCTCGCGGCGTTCCGGTGACACCTGGTCTGGCTGATTGAAGTAGCGCGACACTGTGATCGCCGAAACACCCGCCTGGCGAGCCACGGTGTTCAGGGTGACGCGTCCGGCGCCACGGCGTTTGCGGGGCTTGTCTTCACTCAACGGGCGACCCCTCTTAAAAACAAAAAGGCATATAAAAGTAATTTTTCAGTATTGGACGCTCTATGTGGGGGTTGCCAATACTGATGATGTTAGCGCTAACAAAGCGTTCTGTCTGCTACTCGCTCGAGCGAATGCCCAAGACAACTTCACTCGCACTGTCGTCGCAGAACGGCAGCGGTTCAGGGCAATTTTCGAGCGGGCAGACCATGCACTTCACCTTTGGGGAATCACAAAAACTGGCGCAATCGATTCGCGCCGCCACACCACGTCGCACGTACCTTGGCTGGCTGTTCGCCGGATTGGCGGCGTTGCCCGTGCCGGGCGCTTTCGCCGCCGACAACGCCGAACAGGAGCCGACCCTCAAGTCCGTGACGGTCACCGCGACTCGCCGCGAAGAGTCGCTGCAGAAAATCCCGGTAGCGGTAACCGTGCTCGATGGCGAGCAACTGGAGCGCGATAACCGCACCAGCGTGTCGAGCATTGTCCAGCAAGTGCCATCGCTGAACTTCCGTACCGGCGCGTCGAACAAGGACACTTCTCTATTCGTTCGCGGCGTCGGGACCATTTCCACCTCACCGGGCGTCGAGCCGACCGTGGCCACGGTGATCGACGGCGTGGTCTATGCCCGTCCGGGCCAATCGACCCTGGACCTGCTGGATCTGGAGCGCGTCGAAGTGCTGCGCGGGCCGCAGGGCACGCTGTTCGGCAAGAACGCCTCGGCCGGCGTGCTCAACATCACCAGCCGGGCCCCGACCGCCGAAACCCAAGGCCACATCGATCAGTCGTACTACAGCGGCAACGAAAGCCGTACCCGCTTCGGCCTCGGCGGCAGTCTGGTTCCGGGCACCCTCATAGGCTCGATCACCACGCTGTTCGGCACCTACGACGGCAACGTCGATAACCGCTACAACGGCCAGGAGGTCAACGGTTACAACCACAAGGGCGCGCGCGGCAAACTGCAATTCACCCCGAATGAAGACCTCACCTTTACGCTGATTGCCGACTACATGCAGTCCCACGACGATGCGCCCAATGGCGTGGTCAGCAAATCCCTGACGCCTGCGTTCGCCAATGCCTTGAGCCCGGTGCGGGCGTCCAGTGACAACCGCGACATCAACACCCAAACCCGCACCCACGTCGAAGACATCAACAAAGGCCTATCTGGCCAACTCGACTGGCAACTGGGCGATTACACCCTGACCTCGATCACCGCCTGGCGCGGTTGGGACAACACCCAGTATCAGGATGGCGACCGCTTGAGCACGGTGACCGCGGCGTTCCCCGGCACTGCCGACAAGGGCGACCTGGCTTTCGACCAATACTCGCAAGAGCTGCGCCTGGCTTCACCGACAGGCGAGTTCCTCGAATACGTGGGTGGTCTGTTCTACATGCACGGCAAGGACGACGAGACCTATCAGCGCACCTTGACCACGCCCACCAGCGTCAACCGTGGCGTCGCCGATTACAGCACCAGCAGCGACAGCTACGCGGCGTTCGGTGAAAGTACCCTCAATTTCACCCCGGATTTTCGCGGTATCGCCGGCCTGCGCTACACCCACGATGAACTGGAATACGATCACCGCCGGGTATCGACGTCGGCCACCGCCGTCAGCGGCATTCAGCCAGGCACCAGCAGCTCCGGTTCGGTGGATGAAGATGGCTGGTCCGGACGTCTTGGCGTGCAGTACGACTTGAGTGATGCCGTCACCACGTACCTGACCTACTCGCGTGGCTACAAAGGCCCGGCCTACAACGTGTTCTTCAACATGCAGCCACGGGACACCGAGGCGCTCAAACCGGAAACCTCCAACACCTGGGAAGCCGGTATCAAGGCCACAAGCTGGAACAATCGCCTGACCACCAACGTCGCGGTGTTCCACAGCGATTACGACAACTACCAGGCGAACTTCTTCGATACCGTGGCGGGACAAGTGGTGACCCGCCTGATCAACGCCGGCAGTGTCAGCACCGAAGGCGTCGAACTCGATTACGCCTTGCAGGCCACCCAACAACTGAAGTTCTCCGGCGCCCTGGCCTACACCCGCGCACGCATCGACGAATTCGCCTGCCCGGCAGGTGCGGCGGCGTCGTGCAACGTCAACGGCAAGCCACTGCCGTTCAGCCCGGACTGGAAAAGCTACGTGCGTGCCGACTACAGCATCCCCCTGGATAACGGCCTGGATATCGAACTGGGCACCGACTTCAGCTGGCAGAGCGAAGTGCAATACGACATCAGCCAGAACGTCGACACCAAGCAGGGCGCTTACGGCATCTGGAACGCCAGCGTCGCTTTGGCCGACTACAACAACGGCTGGAGCGTGGCTCTGCTGGGCAAGAACCTCGCGGACAAGTCCTACTCACCGCTGCTGGCCAGTGGCGGCAACTACATCTACCGCGCCGTGCCACGGGACGACGAGCGCTACTTCGGCGTGCAACTGCGCAAGGATTTCTGACCATGACCCGACAGCTCAAGCTTGGCGCTTTCCTGATGGCGACCGGGCACCACGTCGCCGCCTGGCGCCATCCGCAAGTGCCGGCCGATGCCGGCCTGGATTTCGCCCACTACAAGCGCCTGGCGCAGATCGCCGAAGCGGCGAAATTCGATGCCTTGTTCATCGCCGACAGCGTGGCGGCAGCGACCGGGGCAATCGCCAGTCGCATGGCCCGTTCCGACCATTTTGAACCGCTGACGCTGCTCTCGGCGTTGAGCGTGGTGACCGAACATATCGGGCTGATCGCCACGGCCACCACCAGCTACAACGAGCCGTACCATGTCGCGCGCAAGTTCGCTTCCCTGGATCATCTCTCAGGAGGACGCGCGGGGTGGAACCTGGTGACGTCCGACAATGCCGCCGAGGCGTTGAACTTTGGCCGCACCGAGCATCTTGGGCATACCGAGCGTTACAGCCGGGCGCGAGAGTTTCATCAGGTGGTCAGCGGGCTTTGGGACAGTTGGGAAGATGACGCCTTTATCCGCGACAAGGCCAGTGGTACGTACTACCACCCGGAAAAAGTCCACACGCTGGATCACCTCGGCGAACACTTCCGGGTCAAAGGCCCGCTGAACGTAGCGCGCTCGCCTCAGGGCCAACCGGTGATCGTGCAGGCCGGTTCTTCCGAGGCCGGTCGTGAGCTGGCGGCGCAGACGGCCGAAGTGGTGTTCACCGCGCAGACGTCGCTGACCAGTGCCCAGGCGTTTTATCGCGACCTGAAAGGACGTTTGAGTCGATACGGTCGCAGCGACGACTCGCTGAAGATCATGCCCGGTGTTTTCGTGGTCGTCGGGCAAACTGAAAGCGAAGCCCGGGAAAAAAATGAAACGTTTCAGCAATTAGTCGAACCGGAGGTTGGCGTGGCCTTGCTTGGGCGTATGCTGGGCAACTTCGATTTGTCGAAGTATCCGCTGGACGGGCCGTTACCCGACTTGCCGCTGACTGAAAGCGGTCAGCAAAGCCGACAAAAGTTGCTGACGGAGCTGGCGGGCCAGGAGCACCTCAGCCTCGCCGAACTGGGGCGCAGGATTGCCGGCGGTCGCGGGCATTACAGCCTGGTGGGAACGCCGGCGCAGATTGCCGACCACTTGCAGGAGTGGTTCGAACACGGCGCGGCGGATGGCTTCAATGTGCTGGTACCGCACTTGCCCGACGGTCTGGAGGATTTTGCCCGCGGCGTTGTACCGGAGCTGCAACGACGTGGATTGTTCCGAGCCGAATACGAAGGTCGCACGCTGCGCCAGAACCTTGGACTGGCAAGGCCTTCCAATAGATTTGCGACAAAACCGGTTGAAGATTTCAGATAAAACAGACAAGAGAGGATTCGATGACTTACACCGCTGCCGAAAACCGCTACGACTCCATCCCTTACCGCCGCGTGGGCCGCAGCGGGCTGGTGCTGCCGGCTCTGTCACTGGGCCTGTGGCACAACTTCGGCGACAGCACGCCGATCGACACCCAGCGTGCGCTGTTGCGCACGGCGTTCGACCTGGGCATCAACCATTTCGACCTGGCCAACAACTACGGCCCGCCGTACGGCAGTGCCGAAACCAACTTTGGGCGTTTGCTGCGTGAAGACTTCAAGCAGTACCGCGACGAGTTGATCATTTCCAGCAAGGCCGGTTGGGACATGTGGCCTGGCCCTTATGGTCAGGGCGGTGGTTCACGCAAGTACGTGCTCGCCAGCCTTGACCAGAGCCTGCAACGCCTGGGCCTCGACTATGTGGACATCTTTTATTCCCACCGTTTCGACCTGGACACCCCGCTGGAAGAAACCGCCAGCGCGCTGGCCAGCGCCGTACAGCAGGGCAAGGCGTTGTACATTGGTATCTCGTCTTATTCAGGGGTGAAAACCCGCGAAATAGCGGCGTTGCTCAAAGAATGGAAAGTCCCGTTGTTGATTCACCAACCGGCCTACAACCTGCTCAATCGCTGGGTGGAAAAGGACCTGCTGGACACCACCGACGAGCTCGGCACCGGCGTGATTGCCTTCACACCGCTGGCTCAGGGGCTGCTGACGGACAAGTACCTCAACGGCGTGCCGGCCGATGCGCGAGTCAACCGTCCGGGCGGTGGTTCGTTGCAGGCCGCGCATTTGTCCGAGAGCAACATTGCCCAGGTGCGCGCGCTCAATGAGATCGCCAAGCGTCGCGGTCAGAGCCTGGCGCAACTGGCGCTGGCCTGGACCCTGCGCGACCCTCGGGTGACCTCTGCGCTGATCGGCGCGAGCCGGCCGGAGCAGATCATCGAGAACGTCGGGGCGTTGAAGAATTTGAGCTTTAGCGCAGAAGAGTTGGCGGAGATTGACCGGTTTGCCCAGGAGGGTGGAATCAATCTTTGGGAGAAGCCTTCTACCGCTGAGTAAGTGATCGGCACTGGATTTCTGGTGCCTGTTCCGACCTCTTCGCGGGCAAGCCCGCTCCCACAGTGTCTGAGTCGTACACAAAGTCTGTGAACACTGCTGAGCCTGTGGGAGCGGGCTTGCCCGCGATGGGGCCATCAGAGTCAGTACAAAACTGACTGATCAGCGGAAGAACGGCACATCCCCCAACACCGTCGCCCGCTGCATCACCCGCCGCGCCGGGCGGTAATCATCCACCGCGTAATGCTGGGTCACGCGGTTGTCCCAGAAGGCGATGTCGTCTTTCTGCCAGCGCCAGCGAATGGTGAATTCCGGCCGGGTCGTATGGGCGAACAGGAACTTCAGGATCGCCTCGCTCTCGGTTTCCGACAACTCGTTGATCTTCGAGGTGAAGCCCTCGTTGACGAACAGTGAGCGACGTCCGCTCACCGGGTGTGTGCGGATCACCGGGTGCGACAGCGGCGGATTCTTGCGCCGTGTCTCTTCCCATTGGGTCAACGCTTCAGGCGTGTTGCCATAGCGTTCCAGCGGGAACGAACGGGTGAAGTCGTGGGTGGCGGTCAACCCTTCGAGCAGGCTTTTCAAGGGCGCCGACAACGCTTCATACGCCGCGATGCCGCTGGCCCACAGGGTATCGCCGCCAAACTCCGGCAGCAGCTTGGCACTGAGCACCGCGCCCATGGCCGGGGTCGGCAGGAAGGTCACGTCGGTGTGCCAGATCGCGTTGTCACGCACGTCGGTGACGGCGGTGTCGAGGATCAGGACCTCCGGTTGTTCCGGCACGTTGGGGTAGATCGGGTGGATGTGCAGGTCGCCGAAATTGGCGGCGAATCGTGCCTGCTGTTGTGGGGTGATCGGCTGGTCACGGAAGAACAGCACCTGGTGCTTGAGCAGCGCCTGCTCGATGGCGTCGCGTTGTTCCAGGTTCAGCGGCTGGCTGACGTCGACGCCGCTGATTTGCGCGCCGAGTGCTGAACTCAAAGGGACGATGGTCAGATTACTCATGGTCTTTCTCTTCAATTCGGGGCGCCGATTTGTCGGCGTAGTCAGTCTGTAGGAGCCGAGCTTGCTCGCGATGGCGATAGGTCAGGCAGATTTGCTCTGACAGATACACCGCAATCGCGAGCAAGCTCAGCTCCTACATTGATTCTTAGTGAGCCTGGCCGTGCCATGGCACCAGTTTGCGTTGCAGGGCTCGCAGGCCCATCTCCATGACGAAGGCAATCAGTGCGATCACCAGAATCCCCAGCACCACCACGTCGGTAACCAGGAACTGCGCAGCCGACTGCACCATGAAACCCAGGCCGCTGGTGGCGGCAATCAATTCGGCGGCTACCAGCGTCGACCAACCCACGCCCAAGCCAATGCGCACACCCGTCAAGATGTCCGGCAAGGCGCTCGGCAGAATCACGTGGCGGATCAGTTGTGCGCGGGTCGCGCCCAGTGACTGCGCTGCGCGCAATTTGGCCGGGTCGACGGTTCGCACACCCGTGGCGGTGGCGATGGCGATCGGGGCGAAAATGGCCAGGTAGATCAGCAACACTTTCGACAATTCGCCGATACCGCACCAGATCACGATCAGCGGCAGGTAAGCCAGCGGTGGAATAGGGCGGTAGAACTCGATCAACGGATCCAGCACGCCGCGGGCAATACGGTTGGCACCGATGGCAATGCCAACCGGTACGGCGGTCAGCACCGCAAAGCCGAGGCCCAGGCCAATGCGGCTGAGGCTCGCGCCCAAGTGCTGCCACAAGGTCGAATCCATGTAGCCGCTGGTGACCAACAGCCAGCCTTTTTGCAGCACGGCGGACGGTGGCGGCAGGAACAGGGGTTCGATCAAGCCAGTCGCCGTGACGGCCCACCAAATGAATATCAGCGCGATCAATGTCAGTACACTGATCCAGCGAGTGCTCAAGCTGCGGCGCAGTGGAATGACCGTAGTTCCTGGTTTAACCGCCGCGGCGGGAATTTCGTAGCTGCTCATGCGCGCTCCTGCCGCTGGGCGGCGCTGCGTTGGGAGAACACTTTGGCGAGCACGTGTTCGCGGGTTTCGATAAAGCGCGGATCGGACTTGATCGACCGTGCCGATTCACCAGCGGCATAACGCTGACCGAAATCCAGATGCAGACGCTCGACGATCTGCCCGGGATTGGGTGCCAGCAGAATCAGATCCGTGGCGAGAAACACCGCTTCTTCAATGTCGTGGGTAATCAGGAAGACCGGCTTGGCGGTGCGCCGCCAGACTTGCAACAGGAGCTCTTGCATCTGTTCGCGGGTGAAGGCGTCGAGGGCCCCGAAGGGTTCGTCCATCAGCAATACACGCGGATCGGCAGCGAGTGCGCGGGCCAGGCCGACACGCTGTTTCTGGCCGCCCGAGAGTTGCCAGATCCGGCGGCTTTCAAAACCGGCAAGGTCCACCAGTGCAAGCATTTCCCTTGCGCGGATTTCGCGTTTGTTCCGAGCAACGCCGGCCAGTTCCAGGCCAAAGCCGACGTTGGCCAGCACGTCCTGCCAGGGCAGCAGGGCGTCGTCCTGGAACACCACGCCGCGCTCGGCGCTCGGGCCTTTGACCGGCACGCCGTCGAGGGTAATGCGCCCGGCGCTGGGCTCGACAAAACCTGCAATCAGGTTCAACAGCGAAGTCTTGCCACTGCCGGACGGGCCGAGGGCAACCAGCAACTGCTGGGGCCCGAGGGTCAGGGAAATATCCGCCAGTACCGGTGTAGGGCTACCGGGGTACTGTGCGCTGATGCGCTCCAGCTGTAGCAAAGCCATCGCCATTAACTCCCTATCAATCCGTGATGAACTTGGCGCTGACGTACGGCGCGTAGTCCGGCAGCACAGCATCGACCTTGCCTTGCTCCTTGAGGAACACGGCGGTGTCGGTGATGGCCTTGGTGGTCGGTGCGCCCAGCGTAATCACTTGATCGGCGGCCAGCGGGTAGACGTTGCCTTGCAGCAGCAGCGGAATATCGCTGGCCTTGGCGCCGGACAGTTTTACCAGCTTGTCGACGTTACCTTGATTGGCGAGCCAGGCTTGTGGGTCTTTGCGGTACTCGGCATAGGCATCCAGGGTCACTTTGGCGAATGCGGTGACGATTTCCGGGTGCTTCTCGGCGAAGTCTTTGCGCACGATCCAGGCATCGAAGGTTGGCGCACCGAACTTGGCCAGTTCGCCGGAGGTGATCAGCACTTTGCCGTTTTCCTTGGCCACACCCAGGGCTGGGTCCCATACGTAAGTGGCGTCGATGTCACCGCGTTTCCAGGCGGCAATGATCGCGGGTGGCGCCAGGTTCAGCACCGTGACTTTCGATGGGTCGATGTTCCAGTGCTTCAGCGCGGCCAGCAGGCTGTAGTGGCCGGTGGAAACGAAGGGTACGGCGATTTTCTTGCCGATCAGGTCCTGGGGCGTCTTGATCCCGGAACCGTCGCGGGCCACCAGGGCTTCGGCGGCGCCGATCTGGGTTGCGATCAGGAAGGTTTCCACCGGCACTTTGCGGGTGATCGCTGCTGTCAGCGGGCTGGAACCGAGGTAGCCGATCTGCACGTCACCCGAGGCGATGGCGGCGATGATGTCAGCACCGTTGTCGAACTTGCGCCAGTTGATGTCGGCCTTGGTGGCTTTTTCATACGCGCCGTCGGCCTGGGCGACTTTCGCCGGGTCTACGGTGGTCTGGTAAGCGACAGTCACGTCGGCTGCCTGGGCAAGAAAGCTCGCCGCCGCCAGGGAGGCGGCCGCCAGCAAGCGAAGGGGGAAATTCAGTTTCATCGAGAAGCTCCTTGTCAGGCGACCGAGAGTCGGCGTGACAGGAGACTAAATGATATAAGAATACGAAAATAAATAACTTTTTCGAATTAGCTTATGAGCGGAAAATTCTAAAGGATCAAAAGATCGCAGCCTGCGGCAGCTCCTACATGGGGCTATGCGTTCCCCTGTAGGAGCTGCCGCAGGCTGCGATCTTTTTACAGACGGTGATTAATTACTAATCGCCAGAATGCTCGCCTGGTACGCCCCGACAAACACATCGAAATCACCGACTTCGTTCTGCTCAAGCTCAGCCTGTTGGGCCAGCGACGAACGCGCGAGCTCCTCAAACCTGGCCTGTTGCTCTGCTGGCAATGGCTCGCTGCGGAAAAACTCCGCGTGTACCCGGCTCTGACGCAGGGAGAATTGGGCAAAGCTTTCCTTGTGCTCGGCCATTGCCGCCAGTACCTGGGCCGATGGCGTCAGGGCAGGGTTCTGGACCTTGGCCATCTGCGCGTCCAGCGCTTTGCTGTGGGCATCGCCGCCATGGCTCTGATCAAGCAGCGCGGCCAGTGGGGCAATCTGCTCCAGCAATTGGCCAGCCCACTCTTTCAGGTCGACCGGGTGCCCGTCGCGTTGCAATTGCAGGCCCGGGCGACGGCCTTCCTTGACCACGCTGAGGAAGTTGGAGGTGGCATTGGTGCAGCTGGTGTTGGTCAGCAACGGGCTGTCGTTCAGCGCGCAGTACAGGAGGAAGGCGTCGAGGAAACGCGATTCGGTGAGGTCAATGCCCATCGGCAGAAACGGGTTGATGTCCAGGCAGCGCACTTCGACGTACTGGATACCGCGCGCCACCAACGCCTGGATTGGCCGCTCGCCGGTGTAGGTCACGCGTTTCGGGCGGATGTTGGAGTAGTACTCGTTTTCGATCTGCAGGATGTTGGTATTGAGCTGGACCCACTCACCGTCCTGGTGGGTGCCGACTTCGACATACGGCGCATAGGGTGTCGCCACCGCTTTGCGCAGGCTATCGGTGTAGCTGTTCAGGTCGTTGTAGCACGGCGTCAGGCCGGCCTGGGCGTTGCTTTGGTAACCCAGGTCGCTCATGCGCAGGCTGGTGGCGTACGGCAAATAGAGGGTGTCCGGGTCCAGCTGTTCCAGCTGGTGCGAACGCCCGCGCAAGAACCCGGCGTCCAGCGCCGGCGACGCACCGAACAGGTACATCAACAGCCAGCTGTAGCGGCGGAAGTTGCGGATCAACGCGATATAGGCCGACGACTGATAATCGCGGTCGGTGCCGGTAAAGCCTTCGGCCTGCTTGAGCAGTGGCCAGAGTTTTTCCGGCAGGGAAAAATTGTAGTGAATGCCGGCGATACACTGCATGGTCTTGCCGTAGCGCAGCGCCAGGCCCTTGCGGTAGACATACTTGAGCTGACCGATGTTGGACGTGCCGTAGTAGGCGATCGGGATGTCTTCCTCGGCCGGCAATGGGCACGGCATCGAGGGGCTCCACAGGTACTCGGTGCCGAGCTTGCTGTAGGCGAAACGGTGAATGCTGTCCAGGCTCGCCAGCGTATCGGCCGGGTCGGGCAGGGCCGGGGTGATGAACTCCAGCAGCGACTCGGAATAGTCGGTGGTGATCTGTTCGTTGGTCAGCGCGGAACCCAATTCTTCGGGGTGCGGCGTTTGCGCCAGGCGACCTTCATCGGTCACGCGCAGGCATTCACGTTCGATGCCGTGAAGGCACTGTTCGAGCAGAGAGAGGTTAGCGCGCTCGCCGAGCAGGGCCAGGCGGCGGTTGAGAAGTTCGCTCAAGTTGGATTCCTTCACGCGTCAGTCGCCCCAATATGGGGGTGGGCAAGACGGTCTACAAGGGTGAAGTTAAAACTGGCGTTTTCGCCTGGTTTTGGAGCCGTGCACGTACTGATCGTCGCAATTCCCTGTGGGAGCGAGCCTGCTCGCGAAGAGGGAGTCTCAGTCGACATTGAAGTCGCCTGATACACCGCCTTCGCGAGCAGGCTCGCTCCCACAGGAAACTCCGGCGCTGCGGTCACAGCGCCGAAATTACCTCAAATCGATGACATCTAGCTACAGGGCAGCGAACGTGCCTTGTGCTTTTGCGACCAGTTTGTCGCCTTGCATCACGTCGGCCTCGACCACCAGCGTGCGGCGGCCCGGGTGGATCACCCGCGCCGTGCACATCACCTCGCCGCCTTCGACGGCGCGGATGTAGTTGATCTTGCACTCGATGGTCGCGCTCTGCTGGTCAAAGCCGTGGGTGCTGGAACAGGCCAGCCCCATGGCAATGTCCACCAGGCTGAACAAGGCCCCGCCGTGCAGCTTGTTGGCGCGATTGCGCAGTTGCGGCTCAAGCGCCAGGGCGACTTGCGCCACCCCGGTTTCCAGGCTGTGCAAACGGCAGCCCAGCAGCTTGAAAAAAGCGCTTTCGGTGTACCCGGCAGGGATCTCCATCAACGCTTCTTCAGCTGTTTGGCGTTAGCGAACAGCGACGCCATGGCGTTGTTGCTCGGCGCGGCGGCCGTGGTTTCCTTGCGCGGAGCGGTGTTCTGGGATTGGCGTGGCGCCGAGCCAGGACGCGCACCACGGGCGCCGTCGATTTTCTCGCCCGGGGTGTCGCTCATGCGCATCGACAGGCCCACGCGTTTACGCGGGATGTCGACTTCCATGACCTTCACCTTCACCACGTCACCGGCCTTGACCGCTTCGCGAGGATCCTTGATGAACTTCTCCGAAAGCGCGGAGATGTGCACCAAACCGTCCTGATGCACGCCGATATCGACGAATGCACCGAAGTTGGTCACGTTGGTCACCACGCCTTCGAGGATCATGCCCAGCTGCAGGTCCTTGAGGTCTTCGACGCCTTCCTGGAACTCGGCGGTCTTGAACTCGGGACGCGGGTCGCGACCTGGTTTTTCCAGTTCTTGCAGGATGTCGGTGACCGTTGGCAGACCGAAGGTTTCGTCGGTGTACTTTTTCGGGTCCAGGCGCTTGAGGAACGCGGCATCGCCGATCAGCGAGCGGATGTCACGGTCGGTTTCCGCGGCGATTCGCTGTACCAGCGGATAGGCTTCCGGGTGCACCGCTGACGAATCCAGCGGGTTTTCGCCGTTCATGACGCGAAGGAAACCGGCGGCCTGTTCGAAGGTTTTTTCGCCCAGACGTGCGACTTTCTTCAGCGCAGCGCGAGTCTTGAACGCACCGTGTTCGTCGCGGTGGCTGACGATATTCTGCGCCAGGGTCGCGTTGAGGCCGGAGATCCGCGCCAACAGCGCCACGGAGGCGGTGTTGACGTCGACGCCCACGGCGTTCACGCAGTCTTCGACCACGGCATCCAGGCCTCGCGCCAGTTTCAGCTGCGACACGTCGTGCTGGTACTGGCCGACACCGATGGATTTCGGATCGATCTTCACCAGCTCCGCCAACGGGTCCTGCAGGCGACGGGCAATCGAGACGGCGCCGCGGATCGACACATCCAGGTCCGGGAATTCCTTGGAAGCCAGTTCCGATGCCGAGTAAACCGAGGCACCGGCTTCGGAAACCATGACCTTGGTCATCTTCATGGCTGGGTATTTTTTGATCAGCTCAGCGGCCAGCTTGTCGGTTTCACGGCTGGCGGTACCGTTACCGATGGCGATCAGGTCCACCGCATGCTTGGCGCACAGGGCGGCAAGCACGGCGAGAGTCTGGTCCCACTTGTTGTGCGGCACGTGCGGGTAAACCGTGGCGTGATCGAGCAGCTTGCCGGTGGAATCGACCACCGCGACTTTGCAACCGGTGCGCAGGCCCGGGTCGAGGCCCAGGGTCGCGCGCGGGCCGGCCGGGGCCGACAGCAGCAGGTCGTGCAGGTTGTGGGCGAACACGTTGATCGCCTCGGTTTCCGCGCCGTCGCGCAGCTCGCCCAACAGGTCGGTTTCCAGGTGGGTGTAGAGCTTGACCTTCCAGGTCCAGCGCACCACTTCGCCCAGCCATTTGTCGGCGGCACGGTTCTGGTTCTGGATGCCGAATTGCTGGCCGATCATGCCCTCGCACGGGTGCATGGTGCCCGGCAGTTCATCGCCGACCTTCAGCGCGGAGCTGAGAATGCCTTCGTTGCGGCCACGGAAAATCGCCAGCGCGCGGTGCGACGGCATGCTTTTGAGCGGTTCGTCGTGTTCGAAGTAGTCGCGGAACTTGGCGCCTTCCTCTTCCTTGCCGGCGATCACGCGGGCACTGAGGGTGGCTTCCTGCTTCAGGTAATTGCGCAGCTTGTCCAGGAGACCGGCGTCTTCGGCGAAGCGCTCCATGAGAATGTACTTGGCGCCTTCGAGGGCGGCTTTCACATCGGCCACGCCTTTTTCGGCGTCGATGAAGCGGGCGGCTTCGGTTTCCGGACTCAGGGTCGGGTCGTTGAACAGGCCGTCAGCCAATTCGCCGAGGCCGGCTTCCAGGGCGATCTGGCCCTTGGTGCGGCGCTTCTGCTTGTACGGCAGGTACAAGTCTTCGAGGCGGGTCTTGGTGTCGGCGAGCTTGATGTCGCGTTCCAGCTGCGGGGTCAGCTTGCCTTGCTCGGTAATGCTGGCAAGGATGCTGATGCGCCGTTCGTCGAGTTCTCGCAGGTAGCGCAGACGCTCTTCCAGGTGACGCAGCTGAGTGTCATCGAGGCTGCCGGTCACTTCTTTCCGGTAACGGGCGATGAAGGGAACGGTAGAGCCTTCATCGAGTAGCGCGACGGCCGCTTCGACCTGTTGTGGGCGTACACCGAGTTCCTCGGCGATGCGGCTGTTGATGCTGTCCATAAAACCACCTGACAAATTGTGAAAGCAGGCTCGCAGGCGCAACGATGAGGCCTTGGCGAGTCTGGTTGAGCGGCCTGGCCTGCGCCGCTACCTGGATCAAAGGTATCCCGTTGACCCGTGAAATCGAACAATTACTGCCGGCGCCATGAAAATAAAAAGCGGCCAACCAGCGTAACGATCAGACGTTGCCTGACACAAAAGGCCGCACATTATAACCAGCGTTGCGCGCTTCGGGGGGCATCGCAGGTTGTAGGCATAATCCCCGGATTCCTGGCGGTGAAGGAAAAATCTGCTAACAATGCACACGGTACGTATATCGGTAGCTACGCCATAATGCGTGCCGAGATCAAAGGAGCATCCAATGAGCAGCACTGCAAACAATGCTGAAGGCGAAAAAATTCTTATTGTTGACGACGATCCGGGCCTCAGCAGCCTGCTGGAGCGTTTTTTCGTCAGCAAGGGCTACCGCGCCCGCGCCGTACCGAACACTGAACAAATGGACCGCCTGCTGGCGCGTGAGGTGTTCAACCTGGTCGTTCTCGACCTGATGCTGCCTGGCGAAGACGGCCTGACCGCCTGTCGCCGCCTGCGTGGCGCAAACAACCAGATTCCAATCATCATGCTGACCGCCAAGGGCGATGAGCTGAGCCGGATCAAGGGCCTTGAACTGGGCGCCGACGATTACCTGGCCAAGCCGTTCAACCCGGACGAGCTGATGGCCCGCGTAAAAGCCGTGCTGCGTCGTCAGTCGGCTCCAGTGCCTGGCGCACCAGGCAGCGAAGACGAAAGCGTGACCTTCGGTGACTACGAGCTGTCCCTGGCCACCCGCGAACTCAAGCGTGGTGAAGAAGTGCACATGCTCACCACCGGTGAATTCGCGGTGCTCAAGGCGTTGGTGATGAACGCCCGTCAGCCACTGACCCGGGACAAACTGATGAACCTGGCCCGTGGTCGTGAGTGGGATGCCCTGGAGCGCTCCATCGACGTGCAGATTTCCCGTTTGCGCCGGATGATCGAGCCCGATCCGTCCAAGCCGCGTTACATCCAGACTGTCTGGGGTGTGGGCTACGTATTTGTTCCGGATGGCGCCGCCACCAAGTGATCGGCGATTTGTAGGCGCGGGTTTGTGCGGGTAACGGGCCAGATGGCCTTGCCCGCAGACTCGCGGCCGGCAATGTGCGAGCATCGCTCGCTCCTGCACGTGTTTAACGGTTACCCATGAAAACCCCGGTTTGGTTCCCCCAGAGTTTCTTCTCCCGCACCCTTTGGCTGGTGCTGATCGTTGTCCTGTTTTCCAAGGCGCTGACCCTGGTTTATCTGCTGATGAACGAAGACGTGCTGGTGGATCGCCAATACAGCCATGGCGTCGCCCTGACGCTGCGCGCCTACTGGGCGGCCGATGAAAACAATCGCGAAAAGATCGCCGAAGCCGCAACCCTGATCCGGGTGGTGGGCGCCGGTGTGCCTGAGGGCGAACAACACTGGCCCTACAGCGAGATCTATCAGCGGCAGATGCAAGCCGAACTGGGGGCTGATACCGAGGTGCGCTTGCGCATGCACTCGCCACCGGCGTTGTGGGTGCGGGCGCCCAGCCTGGGCGATGGCTGGCTGAAAGTGCCGCTGTATCCGCACCCGTTGCGTGGCCAGAAAATCTGGAATGTGCTCGGCTGGTTTCTCGCCATCGGCCTGCTGTCCACTGCCTCGGCGTGGATCTTCGTCAGCCAGCTCAACCAGCCCCTCAAGCGCCTGGTGTATGCCGCGCGGCAACTCGGCCAGGGGCGCAGCGTGCGCTTGCCGATCAGTGATACACCGAGTGAAATGACCGAGGTCTATCGCGCCTTCAACCAGATGGCCGAAGACGTCGAACAGGCCGGCCGCGAACGCGAACTGATGCTGGCCGGGGTTTCCCATGACCTGCGCACGCCGTTGACCCGGTTGCGCCTGTCGCTGGAGCTGATGGGCGACCATAACGACCTGACGGACGCCATGGTGCGCGATATCGAGGACATGGACGCCATTCTCGATCAGTTCCTGGCGTTCATTCGCGATGGGCGTGACGAGTCGGTGGAGGAGGTGGACCTGAGCGATCTCGTCCGTGAAGTCGCCGCGCCGTACAACCAGAACGAAGAAAAGGTGCGCTTACGTCTTGAACCGATTCAACCCTTCCCGTTACGTCGGGTGTCGATGAAGCGGCTGTTGAACAACCTGATTGGCAACGCGTTGAATCACGCGGGCAGTGGCGTTGAAGTGGCAGCGTATGTGTCGGGGGACACCAGTGCGCCTTATGTCGTTCTGAGTGTCATGGACCGCGGCGCCGGGATAGATCCATCGGAGCTGGAAGCGATTTTCAACCCGTTCACCCGGGGCGATCGCGCCCGGGGCGGCAAGGGCACGGGGTTGGGGTTGGCGATCGTGAAGCGAATTGCTTCGATGCATGGTGGCAATGTTGAATTGCGCAACCGTTCTGGCGGCGGCCTGGAAGCGCGGGTGCGCTTGCCGCTTGGCCTGATGTTGCCCCGGGATGCGGTCTAGCCCGATCGTTCCCACGCTCTGCGTGGGAATGCAGCCCGGGACGCTCCGCGTCCCTTCCAGAGCCGAACGCGGAGCGTCCGTTGAGGCAGTCCCACGCAGAGCGTGGGAACGATCAGTGTGTTAGCCCTTGCCTTTGGTCCGCGTCATGTTCGGCCCGCCATTCTTCTCCAGGTGCTCGATGATGATCCCCGCCACGTTCTTGCTGGTCGTGGTCTCGATCCCTTCCAGGCCCGGCGACGAGTTCACCTCCATCACCAGCGGCCCATGATTGGAGCGCAGGATATCCACCCCTGCCACGGCCAACCCCATGACCTTCGCCGCGCGTAATGCCGTCATGCGTTCTTCCGGGGTGATCTTGATCAGGCTGGCGCTGCCACCGCGATGCAGGTTGGAGCGGAACTCCCCGGGTTTGGCCTGGCGCTTCATGGCTGCAATGACTTTGTCACCCACCACGAAGCAGCGAATGTCGGCGCCGCCAGCCTCCTTGATGTACTCCTGAACCATGATGTTCTGCTTGAGGCCCATGAATGCCTCGATCACCGACTCCGCCGCCGTGGCGGTTTCGCACAGCACCACGCCGATACCCTGGGTGCCTTCCAGCACCTTGATCACCAGTGGGGCGCCGTTGACCATTGCAATCAGGTCGGGAATGTCATCGGGGGAGTGCGCAAAACCGGTGACCGGCAAGCCGATCCCGCGACGAGACAGCAACTGCAGCGAGCGCAGTTTGTCCCGCGAGCGAGCAATAGCGACCGATTCGTTGAGCGGAAAAACCCCCATCATTTCGAACTGGCGCAACACCGCGCAGCCATAAAACGTGACCGACGCACCGATCCGCGGGATCACTGCATCGAAACCCTCCAGCGGTTTGCCGCGATAGTGAATCTGCGGCTTGTGGCTGGCGATGTTCATATAGGCGCGCAGGGTGTCGACCACCACCATTTCATGGCCGCGTTCGGTACCGGCTTCGACCAGGCGACGGGTGGAATACAGACGCGGGTTCCGCGACAGCACAGCGATCTTCATGCAACACCTGTGGAGGAGGTAGATACCGGGAACACCGGCTTGTCTTGTACATATTTGATACCCGGATTGACGACCAACTGGCCATCAATCAGGGCTTTTGACCCGAGTAGCAGGCGATAACGCATGGATTTGCGGCAGGCGAGCGTGAACTCGACCCGCCAGACCCGATCGCCGAGGGCCAGGGTGGTGCTGATCACGTATCGCACCTGCGCATGACCGTTGGAGCTCTTAATGGTTTTTCTCGTCACCAGCGGTGCTTCGCAGCGACGATGACGCAGTTGCACCACCGTGCCCAGGTGCGCGGTGAAGCGCACCCACTGCTCGCCATCGCGATCGAAAGTCTCGATGTCGGTGGCATGCAGGCTGGAGGTGCTGGCACCGGTGTCGATTTTTGCCCGAAGGCCCGCGACTCCCAAATCAGGGAGCGCCACCCACTCGCGCAGACCGACAACGGTCAAATGGTCAAATGTCTTCAAAGTTGCTCAACCGGTAGAAACCGCTCTGGCCGCAAGCGGCCGAATTCGCGGTATTCACGCAGAATAATGGTTAAAAGGCGACAGATATCTACGGCCCGGATTTCCAGCCCAACGGGGAGGTTCTGGAATGTCTGCATTGTAATCCGAGACGACGTAATTCTTGGTACGAGAGAACGGTAGTACAGTTCACCAATATTTCAGAACGAGGAAATCCCATGGCACAAAAAAACGAAGAGGATGACAAAGTCCGGCTCGATAAATGGTTGTGGGCGGCGCGCTTTTACAAGACCCGTGCCTTGGCCAAGGCGGCGATCGAAAGCGGCAAGGTGCACTGCCGGGGTGAACGCTGCAAACCCGGCAAGGAGCCGCACATTGGCGATGAATTCGTGATTCGCACCGGTTTCGAGGAGCGCACGGTGGTGGTTCAGGCGCTGTCGATCGTGCGTCGTGGAGCTCCCGAAGCGCAGACGCTGTATGCCGAAACCGAAGCCAGCATCTCTAAGCGCGAAAATGCCGCGGCCGAGCGCAAGGCCGGTGCCCTGGGCGTGAGCACCGATGGCAAACCGAGCAAGAAACAGCGGCGGGATCTGTTCAAGTTTCGTGGCAGCAGCAACGAATGATTGACCGGGCCACCGATCGCGCCAATCAGGCCAGGACTTGCAATTGCACCTGTGCGTAGCCATATGAGGTAATTAGTCTGCCGTGCATGTGCCATTCGTCGTAAAGCGCGCACAGCCACCGGTCTTCAGGCCACAACCCGGCAGCCATACGCTATAGCCAAGGCGTAACCTCGTTCTGTAACCACTTTTGTCACCCATTCAGATACCAGACTTATGACCGACTTACCGGATAACGACTTCACCCAACGCTTCATCTTCGATGACAGCGACACCCGTGGCGAGATGGTTTCGCTGGAACTCAGCTACGCTGAAGTCCTGGCCAAACACGCCTATCCGGAGCCGGTTGCGCAACTGCTCGGCGAACTGATGGCGGCTGCGGCGTTGCTGGTCGGCACCTTGAAGTTCGATGGCCTGCTGATCCTTCAGGCCCGCTCCGAAGGCCCGATCCCGTTGCTGATGATCGAGTGCTCCAGCGAGCGCGACATTCGTGGCCTGGCCCGTTACGAGGCTGACCGGATTGCCCCCGACGCCACCCTGGCCGACCTGATGCCGGACGGCTCGCTGACATTGACCATCGACCCCAAGCAGGGTCAGCGCTACCAGGGCGTCGTCGATCTGGACGGCGAAACCTTGTCCGATTGCTTCACCAACTACTTCGTCATGTCCCAGCAGATTGGCACTCGCATCAAACTCTGCGCCGACGGTCGCCGTGCCCGTGGCCTGTTGCTGCAGCAGTTGCCCGCCGATCGCCTGAAAGACGAGGAAGAGCGTGCCGCCAGCTGGCAACACCTCACGGCACTGGCCACCACCCTGACGACCGATGAATTGCTGGGCCTGGACAACGAAACCGTGCTCCATCGCCTTTATCACGAAGAGCAGGTCCGGCTGTTCGATGTACAGAAATTACGCTTCCGTTGCAGCTGCTCGCGCGAACGTTCAGCCAATGCGCTGGTCAGTCTGGGTATGGAAGATGCGCAAAATCTTGTGCTCGAACACGGTGGTAACATCGAGATCGATTGCCAGTTCTGCAACCAGCAGTACCTGTTCGACGCCGCCGATGTCACCCAATTGTTCGCCGGAGCGGGTGTCGAGACGCCGTCGGATACCCGGCACTAAAACGGTTCAGCGCAGGTAAATTCACTGGAAAGTACCGCAATAGCGCCGTTACGACGGGAGGGCCCTACTCTTTTTGGGCTTTTCTGGCATAATCCGGCCCACTTTTTTCGCGGTAGTAGTGCACGACTTTCTACTACAAAACGTTTGGAGCACTCGGCCACTGGCCGACGGGGAACCTCATGACGCAAGCCAATAACGCCGTGTACACCGATCTGAGTGTTGATGATCTGGTTAAAGAAGCCCTCAACCGCGGTGAAGGCGAGCTTGCCGATACCGGCGCACTGGTTGTTCGCACCGGTCACCGTACCGGCCGTTCGCCAGTCGATCGTTTCATCGTTGATGAGCCGACCACCACAGGCGCCATCGCCTGGGGCCCGATCAACCGCAAGTTCCCGGCCGACAAGTTCGATGCCCTGTGGAACCGCGTTGAGGCGTTCAACAACGCGCAAGAGCACTTCGTTTCCCACGTGCATGTAGGTGCGGCTTCCGAGCACTACCTGGCCGTGAAGATGACCACCCAGACTGCCTGGCAGAACCTGTTCGGTCGTTGCCTGTTTATCAACCCGGCCCAGTACAACCCGGCTGGCCGTGAAGAGTGGCAAGTGCTCAACGTTGCCAACTTCGAATGTGATCCAGAGCGTGACGGCACCAACTCCGACGGTTGCGTGATCATCAACTTCGCGCAGAAGAAAGTGCTGATCGCCGGCATGCGTTACGCCGGTGAAATGAAGAAAGCCATGTTCTCGGTGCAGAACTTCCTGCTGCCGGCTGCCGACGTACTGCCAATGCACTGCGCTGCCAACATCGGCGAAGAGGGCGACGTGACCCTGTTCTTCGGTCTGTCCGGCACTGGCAAGACCACCCTGTCCGCCGACGAAAGCCGTTACCTGATCGGTGACGACGAACACGGCTGGGGCGAAGGCGTGGTGTTCAACATCGAAGGCGGTTGCTATGCCAAGTGCATCGACCTGTCCGAGAAGAACGAGCCAGTTATCTGGAAAGCCATCAAGCACGGTGCGGTCCTGGAAAACGTCGTGATCGACGATGCCAAGCACGCCGACTACGCCGATGTCAGCCTGACCCAGAACAGCCGCGCCGCGTACCCGCTGGAGCACGTTGCCAAGCGTTCCGAGAAGAACCTGGGTGGCGAGCCGAATGCTGTAATCTTCCTGACCTGCGACCTGACCGGCGTGCTGCCGCCAGTGTCGATCCTCAACGAAGAACAAGCGGCCTACCACTTCCTGTCCGGCTACACCGCTCTGGTGGGTTCGACTGAAATGGGTTCGGGCAGCGGCATCAAGTCGACCTTCTCCACCTGCTTCGGCGCACCGTTCTTCCCGCGTCCGGCTGGCGAATACGCAGAGCTGCTGATCAAGCGCATCCGCGGCTTCGGCTCCAAGGTCTACCTGGTCAACACCGGCTGGACCGGCGGTGGCTACGGCGTCGGCAAGCGCTTCAACATCCCGACCACCCGTGCGGTGATCGCTGCGATCCAGAGCGGCGCGCTGATCGGCACCGAAACCGAGCACTTGGACACCATCAACCTCGACGTGCCACTGGCCGTGCCGGGCGTTGAAACTGGCCTGCTGAACCCACGCAACACCTGGGCTGACAAAGCCGCCTACGACGAAGCCGCCAAAGCACTGGCCGGCCTGTTCATCGAGAACTTCAAGAAGTTCGAAGTGAGCGACGCGATCAAGGCTGCGGGTCCTAAGTTGTAAGTGTTGGTTTGAAGCCATGAAAAAGCCGCCCTTCGGGGCGGCTTTTTTGTGCACGGCATTTCAGGTTTTCAGATGCAGGACAAACGCCCCGACCAACACCAGTACAACCCCCAGCACCTGCACCTTGCCTAGGCGCTCCTTGAAAAACACATACCCCAGAATTGCCGCAATCCCGCCTGACAACGTGCTGATCACCGTCACCACCGAAACCGATCCCGCCACCGCACCCCAGGCAAAGGATGAAAACCCGCCGAGGTTCATCAGGCTGGCACCGGTTAGTGTCAGGCAATTTTTCAGCGGCGGGAATTTCAGGCCGTCGTCGATCCTAAGCACGATGCCCACCAGCACGATCAGTCCGACAAGGTACGCGAGCCAGAGCATCGTCACCGGCCCCAGCACGGGCAACACAAAGCGACCTTGCAACCAGAAGCTGGTGCCGTAGAACAGCGCCGCCAGCAGCGCATAGGCAATGGAGCTGCTCGCCTGCGTGGTGTGTGGCACCTTTGGGTCGGAATGAATGCTGGAGAGGACCACGCCTATGACGCAGAGCGCGATGCACAGCAACTGCAGCAGGCTGATCTGCTCACCGCCAGCCCAGGACAACAACGTGGTCACTACGCCGTAGGAGGTCACCAGCGGCGCCACAATGGAGGCTTTACCCAGGGCGAAGGCCTTGGACAAGGCCAGCGCACCAGACACGGTCAGCACGGCGGCAGCGACGCCGATCAACCAGACATCAAGCGGCGCGGCCATGGACCTGAGAATGAACACGGGGAAGGCGATCAGCAGAAGGCTCATGATGGTAAAGCCCAGTGCCTGACCGAAATACACGGCACGTTTGACACCAACCGCACGGGCGTTCAAACCCACCAGAAAATCCGTACCGCCCCACAGCAAGGCGGCCAACAAGCCCATCAATACGTCCACGCAATTTCCTTATTGTTATGCGCCGCGGACGCGCTACAGGCCTTCGAGCTCCCGGGTGTCCCAGCGTTGAGCTTTGATTGCTCGGTAGAGCATGCCGATGGTCAATGGTTCCTTGACGCCGCGACCCTTGGCTTTGCGTTTGAGAAATACATCGTAGCCTTCGGGGTGGAAATAGCGATAACTGTCGTAATCCACGAAATCGATGGCGAAGTGATCTTCCAGGGTTTCGATCAAGTGTTGTGCATCGACACCGTTGCAGTTCAGGTCGAAGTTGATCGAGGTGTTGAGGCTGATGGTTTTGCGTTCGGGGAGGCCGAGTTCTTCGTGTAGAAGCTGGATGAGCAGTTGGAGGGTGGGGTCGTCGGGGAGGTTGGGGGCGAGGTTCATTGCGGGGTGTCCGGGTGGGCTTGGACAGATCTTATTGGGCGTTGGACTGGAGGGGAAGAATTCGTATCGACATTCATCCCGCAGAATCTCGTTCATCTGTTGAACGCTTTCCATTAGCTCATCAAAAAATCTGTTCATTGCTATCACCAATGTTCGATGGTGGCTTTCGATGCGCATTGTTTTCAATCGAACCAAATCTTGTTTCTTGATCGCTCCTGCGCAGTGCGTGGGAGCGATCTGCAACTGACGTTAAACCGGAGCTTTCCAGTTGAGCATGCGTTGCTGAGCGACTTTGAGCAGGTCGCAGCCGTCCTGTGTCAGAAGGTAGAGCGCGTGGGTGATGTGCGGGATGTCTTCGACGTCGCCGTCATGGAAGCTTTGGCAGTGCAGGGTTTGCAGGAGCTCGCTGGAAGCCCGAATGCGCTGGAGAGCGGCTTCGAGGATGTGTTGGGGGTTGGCTTCTGTGTCGATGACTAGCGGAATGGTGTCGGTGAGGTTGGTGTGGAGCGGGAGGTAGCGTTCGTTGTTGAACGGGTTCCATTTGTTCATTGGGATTTTCTCTTTTAGTAGCCGATGAACCGCCGTAATCGTGACCAAGCGATTGGGAGGCGGACTGTGTTCAGGTTGGTCAAACCAGGGAGAGATAACCCGGGCACGCCGAAGCGTCCCAAACACAGCCGCCATAAAGTGTGCCGACAAAAAGATGTCGACAGCATACAAGCGCATGCGTAAGTTTTCTCTCATTTTCAGGTGACCAAACCCGAGCCGCTGATTTGGCAGCGACAGTTCGGACTATAGATTTGAGTCTCCCGGCAGCGATAGGAGACAAGGCATCTTCTTTTGTAGGACCTTGCCGAAGCTTTGATAGGGCATTGCTGACGGACTTGTCCACAGTGCACCGCGTTATCGTTCATCGCGAGCAGGCTCGCTCTTGCACGGGATTTTGGTGTTCTTCAGTCGGTGAGTTTCGTCAGGCGTTGCCGGGCGATGTCGAGCAGGTCGTTACCATCCTGGGTCAGCAGGTACAGCGCGTTGACGATGTTGGGGATGTCGCTGGCGTCGGCCTGTTTGAAGCACAGGCAGTACAAGGTTTCCAGAAGGTCACTGGCGGCGCGGATGCGTTGACGGGCGGCGTCGAGGATTTCCAGGGGGTCAGCCTCGGTGTCGATTACCAGCACTGGGGTTTCGCTGTTACTGGACTTGAGCAGGTGATAGCGGTCGGTCAGTGGATCGGCGTTGTTCATCGAGGTGGGTCCTGTGCGAAATCGGCAAGTGCGCCCGGCATTCAGAGACACTTTTTCAGCTGCGCCGGAAACTATAGAGGCGCGTATTACCGTGCGACAAGACGGCTGTGATGGACAGGTTTTGTAGGGCTTTTATTGTTTTTGAGGACGTGCCCTACAGGTTGTTTGAGTTTTTTGCTGTGGACCTGCTGTTGGTAAAAAAGCCTACAGAGATGTTGGCTACGGCGAGGCAGACTTCGACAGAGGGCGTGTCATAAACCGTAGGGCGTTTCGCTATTGCGTGCTGAACAACCCATACGACTTACTTGGCCAAAACCTTTGGCACCTGGCGCGATGCCGCATCGAGATCCATTAATCCTCTACCGTACGCCTCACTGTTGGCATAGATGCCAGTCCGGTTTGCCGTCGACAGCAGACGCTCGCGTACTTGCTGCGCGGTGAGTTCGGGGTAACGGCTTTGCAATGCCGCCAATGCACCGCTGACCAGCGCGGCAGCAGGTGAGGTGCCTGCCGTCTGGGTATATTTGCCATCCTTGCTGGTGGTTAGCAAGCCTTGCCCTGCACCGGAGTCGCCGCCCGGTACGGCGATGCACCAAGCTGCCGCCACGCCACAATAATTGGATTTGGCATTGATGGCGCTACCGTCGTTTTTCAACGCAACCACCGCAATCCAGCCTTTTTCCAGTTCGGGTATGGCGACAGGTAAGCCGGGTTCAGCCAAGGGTTCTCGTTTCAGCTCATTGCCGGTAGGGAAAACAAATACAGCACCGTCCTCAACCAGTTTTCGCGCGGTAACCATTGATTGCGGCATGACCTGCTTGTAGCGCGCCTCGTTGATTTCGGTCGCTGGAATGGCGTTGGCCCACGAGTTGTTGAAAATGCGCGTGCCCTTGTCGAAACCTGCTTGCCAGGACTGAGCGATTTCACTGTCGAAGAAAAACGGTTCGTTGTCGTCGCCAAAACGATAGGGAATCAGCTGTGCATTGAACGCGACGCCGTGCATGCCTTGGTCATCCTTGTTAGCTGCGAGAATGCCGGCCATCTGGGTGCCATGTCCGACCCGGTCAATGGTGCCGACCTGATTCTCGACATAATCAAAACCCGGATCACGGAGCCGTCCTTGAAACTCCGGCAAGCTGCTGTTCAGGCCCGAGTCGATCAGTGCGACAGCCACACCCTGGCCGGTTCCGCCGCGGGCATAAAGACTTGATGCTTTGACAATCGCCAGACCTTTTTGGGCTTGATACTCCGGCGTTTCGAATGCAGCAGTGTCAGGGGAAGGTCGTTCCGGGACGGTCAGGCATCCGCTCAACAGCACGGGAAACACCAGGACGAGGGCGAATGGTGAACAGGATGTTTGGGACATGATCGTTCCTTGATATAGATCCGCGTATCTCAGGCTTTCTGCATGATGAACACCTGACGGAGGTTGATGGAGATCAACCATACCGGCTGAGGGAAGCTTGGCGTCAGTTGGCAAAGTGCCTCGTGTGTTTCAACCTGTGGCCAAGGATCGGTGGATGGAACGCTGTATCATCCCGTATCGTTTTTGCCCCCGACCTTTTCTCGACTCGCTGCGATCGCCGGCTAGGCTTTGCTCATCGCAGCAGTCAACGGAGTGACAGCTTATGCACAACACCCTGGAACAGGTTTTCGGTTATCCACAGTTTCGGCCCGGTCAGGAGGCGGTGGTCAGTGCGGTGCTGGCGGGGCGCTCGGCGGCTGCTATTTTCCCCACCGGTTCCGGCAAGTCCCTTTGTTATCAGCTGTCGGCGGTATTGCTGCCGCACTTGACGCTGGTGGTCTCGCCATTGCTGGCGCTGATGCAGGATCAGTTGGCGTTCCTGGAGCGACACGGCATTGCCGCGGGCAGTATCGATTCGACCCAGGGTCGTGACGACGCGAGCGATGTCATGGCCCGCGCCAGGTCCGGCGAACTGAAAATCCTGATGGTCTCCGTGGAGCGCCTGAAGAACGAGCGTTTTCGAAATTTCCTGCAGCAGGTGCCCATCTCGCTGCTGGTGGTGGATGAGGCGCATTGCATTTCGGAATGGGGGCATAACTTTCGCCCGGACTACCTCAAGCTTCCGGACTATCAGCGCCAGTTCAACATCCCCCAGGCGTTATTGCTGACCGCCACCGCGACTCCGAAAGTGATCGCCGACATGCAGGCGAAATTCGCCATCGAACCTGGCGACGTGGTGACCACCGGTTTCTATCGGCCGAACCTCAATCTGTGGGTGGAGCCGGTTCGCGGCCAGGACAAGCGCCGACGCCTGGTGGAGTGGATGAGCCAGCGGCCCGGCCAGCCGAGCATTGTCTACGTCACCCTACAGAAAACCGCCGAGCACATAGCTGAGCATCTACAGCGCAATGGCATCCAGGCCGAGGCTTATCACGCCGGCTTGCCCCACGAGCAGCGCGAAGGCATTCAGAAGCGTTTCATGGGTGGGCAGTCCAATTGCATCGTCGCCACCATCGCTTTCGGCATGGGCATCGACAAGAGCGACATCCGCAACGTGGTGCATTTCGACCTGCCCAAATCCATCGAAAACTACAGCCAGGAAATCGGCCGTGCCGGGCGGGATGGGCAGCCATCGGACTGCCTGGTGCTGGCCAATCGCGACAGCCTCAACGTGCTGGAAAACTTCGTCTACGGTGACACGCCTGAACGGGACGGTATCCGCTACGTGCTCGACGAGATGCAGGCCGCCGTGCCCGAAGGGCAATGGGAGTTTCTGCTGGGGCCTCTGGCAGACCAGAGCAACATCCGCCAGCTGCCGCTCAAGACCTTGCTGGTTCAGTTGGAGCTTCGTGGCTTGATCGCTCCGCGTTACGCCTATTACGCCGAATACCGGTTCAAATACCTGCAGGAGCCAGAGGTATTGCTGGCCCGCTTCGAGGGCGAGCGCAGGGATTTCGTCGCGGCGATCATCCAGACGTCCAGCCGCGCACGTACCTGGGCCACGGTGAATTTCGAAGCGCTGTATGAACAGCACCGGGCCGAGCGCAGTCGGGTGGTCAAGGCGCTGGATTATTTCCAGGAAAAGGGCTGGGTCGAGCTGGAAAGCAAGCAGATGACCGAGGTCTACAGCCTGCTGCAAAGCGGTTTGGACAGTGCCGCGTTGAGTGAAGAGCTGCACGCCGGTTTCACTCGGCATGAACAGACCGAGGTTGCGCGGATTCACGCCATGCTGGATTTATTCGCCACTGATCGCTGCCTGGGCTATCGCCTGGCCGAGTATTTCGGTGACGAAAATGTGCCTCGCCAGTGCGGGCATTGCTCGGTTTGCCACGGGCAGGTGGCGCGGCTGCCTGAACCGCCGGCATTACCGGCGCTTGTGGATAAAAACTTCGAGGCATTGTGCAGCGGTTTTATCCACAGGCATCAACAGCACACTGGGGAGGTGCCGTCGGCCGAACGCGTGACGCGGTTTCTGTGCGGAATCAGTATGCCGCTGTTTACCAAGCTCAAGGTGCGGACTATTTCGGGGTTTGCGGTCTTGGAGGATTATCCGTATGCCGAGGTGCGAGGGTGGGCCCAGGCACACCTCTAATCGGAGTCTGGCGGAGCGCATCCATCCGCTGAATGTTGCTCATCACAGGAATAAATTTCAAAAAGGCGTGGCGGCTGACTATGGTGAGGGCTGTCTTTGGATCGCCAACAAGAGAACAAAGTATGAGCCAGACACCGTTCATATTCAGCGCGCAGCCGTCATCGGCGCGGGCACCATGGGTCGAGGTATCGTCATGTGCCTGGCCAACGCCGGGGTGGCGGTGCAATGGGTCGATAACAATCCGCAGATGCTTGAACAGGCACTGGTCACCGTGGCGGACACCTATGCCCACAGTGTTCGGCAGGAACGCATCGATCAGGTCGAGGCCGATGCCCGCATTGCGCGGGTCACGGCGGCCGCCGATTATGCCG
>NZ_AKJF01000067.1 GCF_000282475.1 Pseudomonas sp. GM78 | reverse complement strand
GCTGGCGACGATGCTGCCGCTGCCGTAGGAATACAGCCCCTGTACATCCAGGCCGGTGCCATAGTCTTCGGTCTGGTAGATGTTGGCAAAGAGACTCGCATTGTTGACGATCGCCCAATCCACCGACGTGCCGTACTGCAACGCGTCGCGCACCTGTCGTCCACTCAAGCCCAGGATCACGCGTGGGTGCAGCAGGAAGTTGAACGCCGCGCCCGCGGTCATGTCGCCATCGTCCTGCTCGTCCCAGTTGCTGAGCACTTTGGACTCACGACCGGCAAACAGGTTGTAGCGCCAGCGTTCTTCGTGATTGCGCCAGTTGCTCGGTTTGTAGACCAGCTCCTGGGTGCTGGAAGTGATCTGACCGTCTTCGATCAGGCGTACTTCCACTTCATAGATGCCACCCGGTAGCGGGCGGGTATCGAGGGTCTGCAGCCCCGCGGGCATCGCCTGGGTATTGATCAGCAAACCGTCGCGGTAGATTTCCACCGAACCCTGGCGGTTGGCGGTGACATAAATCGGATAGACCGCCGGCTTCGGGTTATTGATCGCCAGGCTGTCGGAACTGCCATACATCACGCCCAGCGCCGTGTCGGGGCTGGTGCCGAACGTGCGCGGTTGTCGGGTCAGACCTTCGGACGAAGGCGTGAACAAACCCAAACGGAGAAAACTGCCCTCCAGTTCGCGCTGGGTGTAGAGCTCGTTCACCGAGTGATACGTCTGATCATCCAGGCCACCCAGTCGCGACAGTTGGATGTTGACCGCTTGGGTCCAGTTGCCCAGGCTGCTGCTGGCCTCAAGGCCATAACGCCCACCCAGGTCCTGATTCTGGCCACCGTTGAGGTTGAGCTGGTTGCGCACGATCAGTCCGGTGCTGCCGCCTTCAGGTTGACTGTAATAAAGCGGCGCCTGGTCATCGCGCTCGGCGTTTTCCGTGAGGATCGAGACCAGTGAATTTTCCAGGCTGTAGTGCACCGCCATCAGTTGCTCCGGGCAGTTGGCCTGGCAGCCACCCAGCGCCACACCTTGCTTCAAATAATTTGACCAGGTGTCGCGCTCACTGGATTTGAGCCTGCTGTCGCTGACATCCGCGAAGTCAACGAGGGTGATGCGATCGTCGCGTGTTAACACCACCATCGCCTCGCCGAGAAATTGTTGGTCGAGCTCCACGCGCACAGCCAGGGGCACATCAAAAAAATGCTCTTCGAACTCACTGGGCAGACCCTTGGCCTGCGCCAGCAAACTTCGAGGCGTATTAGCGTTATCCGCTGGTTCGGCCAAGGCCGTTGCACAGAAAAAAAGGGCAAGCGCCGTCGCGATGGAAGTCATCGGGAACATGAACGAAATACTCTGAGGATAAGTGCGTTAAAACCCGATCGACAGGCAGTAACTGCCCATCGACCGGCAAGTGTTAACGAATAAGGCCGAGCCTTAAGTCATGCTGTCTTAGTTGATGCGCGGAATAGCATCGAAGATCACGACTGGAGTGGCCGTGAACAGGCCCGTTTGTGCGGCAGTGGGTTTGGCTGCGGCGATCACCAGATCCGCCCGCATGCCGCCGTTGGACTCGGTATCGCCAACCACTTCCTGAGAAGCGCCGGTCAAGGTGACGCCGTTGAAGCTATAGGTCAGCGCGATGTTGCTGCTACCGTTGAACAGCGGTTGCGGGCCGCCTTCCACATAAGCACCGACCGAACCGTTGGTGTGTCGAACATCGTAAGTCGCACGCAGCGGCTCCAAGGTGCCATCGGCCAGGCGGTAGGCCATTGTTTCATCTTTACCGAAGTCAGGGTTGACCGGTTGAGCATGGAAGACCTGGGTAGGAATGGTGGCGCTGATGTTGATGGAGGTGCGCGATTCTTCCGCAGCGAAGGCCATTGAAGCGCTCAGGGCCAGGAGGGTCATCGGGACGGCGATTGCGAACTTCTTGAACATTGTGGAGTACCTGTTTTTTCGAGTAATTGGTATGTGAAAGTCGGCATTTTATTTTTATCGCCTCAAATAGTGGCGATCTGGCTCAACTTTCGACGGAGGGAATAATCAACCAATTTCCTAAGAAAGTAAGTACGTAAATTCCACACAACATGTAGTAAAAGCGAACTACAACCAGAAAGAAAAAACCTCAAAATATTAGATTTAAACTGTTTGACCGTCAGAACCATACTACATACAGTTTTAACTAAAAAAACATACAGGAATAAAGCCCTTTATTTCCGGGCATGTCGGCACTTATATATAAATACCAAATGCCCAATTAGATTAATAGCTCTAAATTACCTTGAGCAAATTTCCGAACCGCGCCCAGGCTTTCCTACAAATCACTCCCTTGACCGCCGATCCATCGCGTTTGCCTTTTCATAAGATATATCTTACGTTGTATCTAAACACGACGAGAGAAGACGCAAATGAGAGACCATCATTCCCCCCACCGCGAGCACGGCGACGGCCGTGACGGCTTCGAAAAACGTCCCGGCCGCGAACGCGGCGGCCGCGGTCCACGGGTGTTCGCCCCCGGTGACCTGAAATTGCTGCTGCTGGCGTTGATTGCCGAGCAGCCTTGCCACGGCTACGACCTGATCCGCCAGATCGAAGGCATGTTCGACGGCGCCTACAGCCCCAGTCCCGGGGTGATCTACCCGACCCTGACCTTTCTGGAAGAGAGCGAAATGATCCAGGGCGATGCCGAGGGCGGGAAAAAACGCTACAGCGTGACCGACGCCGGACGTCTGTCTTTAAGCGAGCAAGCGATTGCCCTGGAAGGTGTGCGCACACGCATCGATGTCAGCAAGCGCTCGCTGCGCGGTCATGATCGCCCGCCGCAAATTCACGAGGCTGTGCATAACCTGCGCCATGCCTTGCAACTGCACCACGGCCGCTGGAGCGCCGAAGAAATCCAGCGCGTCGCCACCCTGCTCAATAACACCGCCAAAGCCATTGTCGACGGCCCCGCCGTTCAATCTGCCCAGGAGCCCGCCGTATGACTGAAGTAATCGTGCCGTCCCAAACCATTCACCGCGTCATGCATGAAATAAAACGCCGTCGCCTGGAGGTGCTTCGCGTCGTCGACCTGACCCCGCGCATGCGCCGCATTACCCTGGGCGGCCCTGAGTTGGCCGGCTTCGTCAGCCTCGGCACCGACGACCACGTCAAACTGCTGTTCCCGCAAAACGCGGAGCAACAGGCGGCGCTGCAGACCCTGGTGCTCGGCGCCGGCAAAGACAACGGCCCGATGCCGGCCATGCGCGACTACACCCCGCGCCGCTACGACCTGCAATCCCTGGAGCTGGATATCGATTTCGTGCTGCACGGCGACGGCCCTGCCTCGACCTGGGCCGAACAGGCCGAACCCGGGCAGTTCCTGCACATTGGCGGGCCTCGGGGCTCGATGATCGTGCCGGATATCTTCGACAGCTACCTGCTGATCGGCGACGAAACCGCCCTGCCCGCCATCGCCCGACGCCTGGAAAGCCTGGCGGCCAATCGGCGGGCGCTGGTGGTCATTGAAGTGGAAAACGGCGCCGAGCAGCAAAAGCTGGAAAGTGCGGCGCAGGTCGATGTGATCTGGGTGTTGCGCGAGGGTGGCAAGGACCATTTGTTGAGCACCGTGAAACAACTGACGGTGCCCGGTGGCAGCCTGTATG
The DNA here is from genome assembly GCF_000282475.1 of Pseudomonas sp. GM78. Lineage (GTDB taxonomy): Bacteria > Pseudomonadota > Gammaproteobacteria > Pseudomonadales > Pseudomonadaceae > Aquipseudomonas. The sequence goes on along the minus strand of NZ_AKJF01000067.1, from coordinate 51,922 downwards.
CGTGGGTGGCGACCGAGACCAAAGTGTCACGGCAGATTCGCCGGGTGCTGCTGGACCAGCATGGGCTGGATGAGCAGTTCGTCAAGGCGGTCGGCTACTGGCGCCTGGATGACAGCGAGGAAGAGTGAGCCCGCCGGTCCAATCCGATCACTATCAGCGCAATCAGGACAAAACCCGCCAGCAGCCCGCCGGCGTTGGCGAACACCTGTGGATAACCCAGTTTGTCCACATCGATGAACGGATACGGATAGACCGCCAGCACATGCCCGCGCAGCAACGAGTAGGCGAAGTACACTAGCGGGTAGATCACCCATAGGCCGATGTGCCACAGGCGCAACGTGCCTTTGGGGACGCACCACCACCAATAGCCCAGGAACAGCAGTGGCATGACGTCATGCAATAGCTCGTCGGCCAGCCACTGCCAGCCTTCGGGGTGCCACAAATGGCGCAGCAAGACGTTGTAGCCCAGGCCGACCACGGCGATGCTCACCGCCACCGCGCTGCTCACCCACGGCTGTAGAAACCAGCGCCGCAACGACGATTCCCGGGACGTCCATTCGCAGGTCAGGACAGTCGCCACCAGAGTGTTGCTCAGCACCGTGAAAAAGCTGAAAAAACTCAGCAACCCGCCCATGAGGCTGGCGTCGATGCTCCAGCGTGAATAGAGGATCAGATACAGCTGAATACTCAATCCCGCCCAGCCGAGGATGGCGGCAACCGCCACAAAACGCCGCCGCGCGGCAGTCGGCTGCCCCATGCTCAGACCGGGCGCTTGGTGCGCATCAGTTTCACGTACAGGCGCTCGACTTTCTCCCGCGCCCACGGCGTCTTGCGCAGGAATGCCAGGCTCGACTTGATGCTCGGATCGCTCTTGAAGCAACGGATATCGATGCGCTCGGCCAGCCCCGACCATTCGTAATGGGTCACCAGCGCATTGAGGATCTGTTCCAGGGTCACGCCGTGCAGCGGATCGGGGTTGTTTTCGTTCATGCCAGGCCTTTGGGCGAAGTGAAAATGCAGAAGGCGCGCACCTTAGCCGAGGGCTTCGCTCGGGGGAAGCGCTCTGTGTCCTGTGTGTTTAATGTAGGTGATCTGCGCCTACTGTTACCGATTTTGAAAGGCAGCTTGTCAGTAAAAGCCCTTTCTCTATTTGTAACAGAACATTATCCTTACGCCCGTCCCAGCTGAAACGCTTCCGCTGCCCGTCCCACCTTGCTGCTTTCAGTTCATTTCCCCGAAAAAGATCAAGAATTTCTTCCCTATGCCAGATTTACAACGCTCGAAAGACAGCGCTGTCTTTACGTCTTTCACTCGCCAAAAAGCCTTGAGCCTGTTCGCCGGGCTTAGCGTTTTGAGCCTCGCCACTGCTAGCCAGGCGGCGCCCGCCTTCGACAGCGACTCACCGTGGATGCTCGGTGACTGGAACGGCACCCGCAGCGAGCTGGCGGCAAAGGGCTACGACTTCAAGATCGACTACACCGGTGAAATGGGCAGCAACTTGCACGGCGGCTACGACCACGATCGCACCGCTCGCTACAGCGATCAGTTCGCGCTTGGCACTCACCTGGACCTGCAGAAAATCCTCGGCTGGGACGACGCCGAGTTCCAGCTGACCCTCACCAAACGCAGCGGCAACAACATCAGCAACGACCGGATCAACGACCCGCGGGTCGGCGGATTCACTTCGGCGCAGGAAGTCTGGGGCCGTGGCCAGACCACGCGCCTGACGCAGATGTGGTACCAGCAGAAATTCTTCGACCAGACACTCGACATCAAGGTCGGCCGTTTCGGTGAAGGCGAAGACTTCAACAGCTTCCCCTGCGACTTCCAGAACCTGGCGTTCTGCGGCTCCCAGGTCGGCAACTGGGTGGGCGACATCTGGTACAACTGGCCCGTCAGCCAGTGGGCGCTGCGGGTCAAGTATCACCTGACTCCGGAGCTGTACGCGCAGGTCGGCGCTTACGAGCAAAATCCATCGAACCTCGATCGCGACAACGGCTTCAAGCTCAGCGGCAGCGGCACCCAAGGGGCAATCCTGCCGGTGGAGCTGGTGTGGACGCCAAAGCTCAACGGTCTGCCGGGTGAATACCGGGCTGGCTACTACTACAGCAACGCCGACGCCAAGGATGTCTACAAGGACAGCAACGGTCAGCCCGCCGCCCTGAGTGGCGAGGCTTACCGCAGCGCATCGAGCAAGCACGGTGTGTGGCTCGGTATCCAGCAACAAATCACCAGCGTCGCCAGCGATCACAGTCGGGGCTTGAGTGTGTTTGCCAACGGCACGATGCACGACAAGAAGACCAACGCCATCGACAACTATGTCCAGGCCGGCCTCGTCTACAAAGGCCTGTTCGACGCACGCGCCCGGGATGACATCGGCTTTGCCATGGCCCGCGTGCACGTCAACCCGGCGTATCGCAAGAATGCCCAGGCGAGCAATCAGGCCAAGGCAGTCTTTGACTACGACAACCCGGCCTTCCTGCCGCCCCAGGACACCGAATACAGCGCCGAACTCTATTACGGCGTGCACGTCACGAACTGGCTGACGGTGCGCCCGAACCTGCAATACATCCGCCACCCCGGTGGCGTGAACGAGGTCGATGACGCGCTGATTGGCGGGATCAAGATCCAGTCGTCGTTCTAACCAACACCACAAAACCCTGTAGGAGCAAAGCTTGCTCGCGATGACGGAGTGTCAGTCACCGCAGATGCGGCCGACAGTCCGCAATCGCGAGCAAGCTTTGCTCCTACAGGGGGAATGCGACGCCCCAACCGGTTTTTGTATGAACCACGCCCCCGCGGGATCCTCATCTACAGTGAACCTGCGCGGGACCACTTGAAACGTCACGGAGAACCACACTATGAGCACTGACGGTGCTTTGAGTCGAAGCCGTCTATTGCCGACCCTGCTCGGCATTCTGCTTCTGCTAATGGGCCTGGCCATGCTGGCCGGCGGGATCAAGCTGAGCATGCTCGGCGGCTCGCTGTACTACCTGCTGGCCGGTATCGGCCTGGCGCTGACCGGCCTCCTGTTAATCGCCGCGCGCCGTGCCGCGCTGGGCCTGTACGCACTGGTGCTGTTCGCCAGCACCGTCTGGGCGCTGTGGGAAGTCGGCCTGGACTGGTGGCAGCTGGTGCCGCGCCTGGCGATGCTGTTCGCGCTGGGCCTGGTCATGTTGCTGCCGTGGTTCCGCCGACCGCTGCTGCGTGATGGCGCCGCCCCCCTGGGCACCGGCGCCCTGAGCGTGGCCGTGGTGATCGCGGGCGCAACGGCCCTGGCCAGCCAGTTCACCAACCCGGGTGAAATCAAGGGTCAACTGGACCGCGACAGCGTGCCGGGCATGACCAACACCGCCCCGGCCATGCCCGACGGTGACTGGAACTCCTACGGCCGCAGCGCCCACGGTGACCGTTACTCGCCGCTGGCGCAGATCACCCCGCAAAACGTCAACAAGCTGGTACCGGCCTGGACCTACCGCACCGGTGACCTGCCTGGGCCGAACGACCCGGGCGAAACCACCGCTGAAAACACCCCGCTGAAAGTCAACGGCATGCTCTACGTGTGCACGCCGCACAGCCAGGTGATCGCGCTGGACCCGGACACCGGCAAGGAAATCTGGCGTTTCGATCCGAAGCTCTCGACGCAGAATGCGGCGAACTTCAAGGGTTGGGCACACATGACCTGCCGTGGCGTGACCTATCACGATGACGCCGTGTATGCCTCCGAACAGAGCCCGACCGGTTCGGCCAGCCCGGCCCCGGCCAGCGCTTGCCCACGCAAGATCTTCCTGCCGACCGCCGACACCCGCCTGATCGCGCTGAACGCCGACACCGGCAAGATGTGCGAAGACTTCGGCGACAAGGGCCAGGTCGACCTGCGCGCCAACATCGGCGGCTTCACGGCCGGCGGTTACTACTCCACCTCGCCACCTGCGGTCACCAAGGATCTGGTGGTGATTGGCGGCCATGTCACCGATAACGTCTCCACTGACGAGCCAAGCGGCGTGATCCGCGCGTTCGACGTGCACACCGGCAAGCTGGTGTGGAACTGGGACAGCGGCAACCCGGACGATACGACGCCGATTGCCGAGGGCAAGACCTACACCCGCAACTCGCCGAACATGTGGTCCATGTTCGCGGTCGATGAAAAACTCGGCATGCTGTACCTGCCGATGGGCAACCAGACCCCGGACCAGTTCGGCGGCGCGCGTACCCCCGAGTCGGAACTGCACGCGGCCGGCCTGACCGCCCTGGACATCGCCACCGGTAAAGTGCGCTGGCACTTCCAGTTCACTCACCATGACCTGTGGGACATGGACGTCGGCGGCCAGCCGACCCTGATGGACCTGAAAACCGCCGATGGCGTGAAACAGGCCGTCCTGGCGTCGACCAAGCAAGGCAGCATCTACGTGCTGGACCGCAGCACCGGCCAGGCCATCGTGCCGATCAACGAAGTGCCAGTGCCGCAAGGCGCGGTGGAAGGCGACCACACCTCGCCGACGCAACCCAAATCCGACCTGAACCTGATGCCGCCGCCGCTGCAAGAGCGCGACATGTGGGGCGTCACGCCGTTCGACCAACTGATCTGCCGGATCGACTTCAAATCCATGCGCTACGACGGCCCGTTCACCCCGCCGTCGCTGCAGGGTTCGATCGTGTACCCGGGCAATTTCGGTGTGTTCGATTGGGGCGGTATCTCGGTTGACCCGGTGCGTCAGATCGCCTTCGTGAACCCGAGCTACATGGCGTTCAAATCGAAAATGATCCCGGCCGCCGAAATCGCCGCCCAAGGCCCGCGTAAAAGCGAAACCGAAGGCGTGCAGCCAAACAAGGGCGCGCCGTACGGCGTGGTGCTCGAAGCCTTGCTGTCGCCAATGGGCCTGCCGTGCCAGGCGCCAGCGTGGGGCTACGTGGCCGCGATCGACCTGACCACCCATGAAAAAATCTGGATGCACAAGAACGGTACCGTGCGTGACAGCTCGCCGGTTCCGATCCCCCTGAGCATGGGCGTCCCGAGCCTGGGCGGCACCTTCACCACCGCTGGCGGCGTCGGTTTCCTCAGCGGCACCCTCGACCAGTACCTGCGTGCCTACGACGTGAAAAACGGCAAGCAACTGTGGGAAGGCCGCCTGCCAGCAGGCGCGCAAACCACGCCGATGACCTACACCGGCAAGGACGGCAAGCAATACGTGCTGGTCGTGGCTGGCGGTCACGGCTCGCTGGGCACCAAACAGGGTGACTACGTGATTGCCTACAAACTGTCGGAATAAGCGACAACCGTAGTTAACGCCAAGGCGACTCCCGCAGGGGGTCGCCTTTTTTGTGGGCGAGCGACCAGTCCAAAAGCAGCGCCCGGCACCTTGCCTCAACGCCACAGCCGTCTAACATCTAACGAAAGGAAATTTTGTCCCAATTCCCCTCAAGTTGAAGGACTCGACTACCGACACAGTACTGATCGGGCAATTGCCCCAGACACAGCAAATCGGCCAAGCTGCAGGCAAAATTCCGCAGGATGGATTGTCCCTTTGACTGCCATCACGGGATTGCCAATACTCATGGCAACTTGATGCTACCCGCACGGAACAAGGAATTACCCTTTGAAGCTGGAACTCAAGAACAGCTTGTCGGTGAAGTTGCTCCGGGTCGTGCTCCTGTCGGCATTGATCGTCGGCGTGGTCTTGAGCTGCGCGCAGATCGTGTTCGATGCCTATAAAACACGCCAGGCCGTCGCCGGCGATGCCGAACGCATCCTCGACATGTTCCGCGACCCCTCCACCCAGGCCGTCTACAGCCTGGACCGGGAAATGGGCATGCAGGTGATCGAAGGCCTGTTTCAGGATGATGCGGTGCGTCAGGCTTCCATTGGCCATCCCAACGAAGCCATGCTGGCGCAAAAATCCCGTGAGCTGCAGCACTCCAGCAGTCGCTGGCTGACCGACCTGATTCTCGGCAAGGAACGCACCTTCACCACCCAGTTGGTGGGGCGCGGCCCTTACAGCGAGTATTACGGCGACCTGAGCATCACCCTCGACACCGCCACCTACGGCAAGGGCTTTATCGTCAGTTCGGTGATCATCTTCATTTCCGGGGTACTGCGTGCCATGGCCATGGGACTGGTGCTGTACCTGGTCTATCACTGGCTGTTGACCAAACCCCTGTCGCGAATCATCGAGCACCTGACCGAAATCAACCCCGACCGCCCCAGCGAGCACAAGATTCCATTGCTCAAGGGCCACGAGAAGAACGAACTGGGGCTGTGGATCAACACCGCCAACCAGTTGCTCGAATCCATCGAGCGCAACACCCACCTGCGCCACGAAGCGGAAAACAGCCTGTTGCGCATGGCCCAGTACGATTTCCTTACCGGCCTGCCGAACCGCCAGCAATTGCAAACACAGCTGGACAGGATCCTCGTCGATGCCGGCAAGCTGCAACGCCGGGTCGCGGTGTTGTGTGTCGGGCTCGATGACTTCAAGGGCATCAACGAACAGTTCAGCTACCAGACCGGCGACCAGTTGCTGCTGGCCCTGGCCGATCGCCTGCGCGCGCACAGCGGACGCCTGGGCGCCCTCGCCCGCCTGGGTGGCGACCAGTTCGCCCTGGTGCAGGCCGATATCGAGCAACCCTACGAAGCCGCCGAACTGGCCCAAAGCATTCTCGATGACCTGGAAGCGGCATTTGCCCTCGATCATCAACAGATCCGCCTGCGCGCCACCATCGGCATTACCCTGTTCCCCGAGGATGGCGACAGTACCGAGAAGTTGCTGCAAAAAGCCGAGCAGACCATGACCCTGGCCAAGACGCGCTCGCGCAACCGCTATCAGTTCTATATCGCCAGCGTCGACACCGAAATGCGCCGCCGCCGCGAGCTGGAAAAGGACCTGCGCGATGCGCTGGCCCGCGACCAGTTCTACCTGGTCTACCAACCGCAGATCAGCTATCGCGATCACCGGGTGGTCGGCGTCGAAGCGTTGATCCGCTGGCAGCATCCCGACCACGGGCTGGTACCACCAGACCTGTTCATCCCCCTGGCCGAGCAGAACGGCACCATCATCGCCATCGGTGAATGGGTGCTGGACCAGGCCTGCAAGCAGTTGCGCGACTGGCACGACCAGGGCTTCAGCGACATGCGCATGGCGGTAAATCTTTCCACCGTGCAGCTGCACCACGCCGAGTTGCCGCGGGTGATCAACAACCTGATGCAGATGTATCGCCTGCCGCCGCGCAGCCTGGAGCTGGAAGTCACCGAAACCGGCCTGATGGAAGACATCAGCACCGCCGCCCAGCACTTGCTCAGCCTGCGTCGCTCCGGTGCGCTGATCGCGATCGACGACTTCGGTACGGGTTATTCGTCACTGAGTTATCTGAAAAGCCTGCCGCTGGACAAGATCAAGATCGACAAGAGTTTCGTCCAGGACCTGCTCGATGACGATGACGACGCAACCATCGTTCGCGCCATCATCCAATTGGGCAAGAGCCTGGGTATGCAGGTGATCGCCGAAGGCGTGGAAACCCTGGAGCAGGAGGCCTACATCATCTCCGAAGGCTGCCACGAGGGTCAGGGCTACTTCTACAGCAAACCCCTGCCGGCCCGAGAGCTGGTGGCTTACCTCAAACAGGCCCAGCGCAGTAATGCCGCAATCTTGTAACCCCCGTGTAGGAGCCCGGCTTGCAGGCGAACCAGGCGATGCGGTGTGTCAGTAAAGCCGCCTTCGCGGGCAAGCCTCGCTCCTACAAGGTGAATAAGAAATATTTCCAACCACAACCCTTTACACATAATGCGAAAGATTTGCATTATGTGGCAGTTTTGCGCGCCGGACGCGTTATACCACCCCCTCTCGAAGCAGGATGTTCGCCATGATTCGTATGCCTCTGGCTACCGCCAGTCTGTTGGCCATCGCAATTTCCCTCGCCGGTTGCGGTGAAGGCAAAGACAAAGAAAAAGCGGCCGCTCCTGCGCCAGCGGCCAGCACTGCCGCAGCCCCGGTAGCACCCGCCGCAGCCCCTGCCGCTGCCAGCAAGGTCGACGAAGCAGCTGCCAAAGCCGTTGTCGCGCATTACGCCGACATGGTTTTCGCCGTTTACAGCGATGCCGAATCTACCGCGAAAACCCTGCAAACAGCCGTCGACGCGTTCCTCGCCAAGCCGAACGCCGATACCTTGAAAGCCGCCAAGGCTGCCTGGATCGCTGCTCGCGTTCCTTACCTGCAGAGCGAAGTGTTCCGCTTTGGCAACACCATCATCGACGACTGGGAAGGTCAGGTGAACGCCTGGCCACTGGACGAAGGCTTGATCGACTACGTCGACAAATCCTACGAGCACGCACTGGGTAACCCTGGCGCCACGGCCAACATCATCGCCAATACGCAAATCCAGGTTGGAGAAGACAAGGTCGACGTGAAGGACATCACCCCGGAAAAACTCGCCAGCCTGAACGAGCTGGGCGGTTCCGAGGCCAACGTCGCCACCGGCTACCACGCCATCGAATTCCTGCTCTGGGGCCAGGACCTGAACGGCACCGGCCCTGGCGCCGGCAACCGTCCAGCGTCCGACTACCTGGAAGGCAAAGGCGCCACCGGCGGTCACAACGATCGTCGCCGCGCTTACCTCAAATCCGTGACTCAATTGCTGGTCAGCGACCTGGAAGAAATGGTCGGTAACTGGAAGCCGAACGTGGCCGACAACTACCGCGCCACCCTGGAAGCGGAACCGGCTGAAAGCGGCCTGCGTAAAATGCTGTTCGGCATGGGTAGCCTGTCCCTGGGCGAACTGGCGGGCGAGCGCATGAAGGTTTCCCTGGAAGCCAACTCGCCGGAAGACGAACACGACTGCTTCAGCGACAACACCCACAACTCGCAGTTCTACGATGCCAAAGGCGTGCGTAACGTGTACCTGGGCGAATACACCCGTGTCGACGGCACCAAAATGACCGGCGCCAGCCTGTCGTCCCTGGTGGCCAAGGTCGATCCGGCGGCAGACACCGCCCTGAAAGCCGACCTGGCTGCGACCGAAGCCAAAATGCAGGTCATCGTCGACCACGCCAACAAGGGTGAGCACTACGACCAGCTGATCGCTGCCGGCAACACCGCCGGTAACCAGATCGTCCGTGACGCCATCGCATCCCTGGTCAAGCAGACCGGTTCGATCGAAGCCGCCGCTGGCAAACTGGGCATCAGCGACCTGAACCCGGACAACGCTGATCACGAGTTCTGATCAACGCTGGCTGAATAAAAAGGCGACCTTCGGGTCGCCTTTTTCATGCCTGCCTGAACACTGACCAATGTGGGAGCGGGCTTGCTCGCGAATACGGTTTCACATTCAACGATGATGTTTGCTGACCCACCGCTTTCGCGAGCAAGCCCGCTCCCACAGGGGATCGCGGTTTGCCGGACAACCACATCAAGCAAACGATAATTCCTCTTATTCAAATTCCCATCCCCTGTTAGACTTTGCGCCCTTGTTTTGCTCGTCTTGCAGGATGTCTGATGCCCTCGCTGCCTCTTCGCTTGTCCGCACTGTTGCTGGCCCTTGGCCTGAGTGCTTGCGATGACGCCCCGAAGTTCACCCAGGCCGAACCCGGTGAAGCCCGCTCCGGCGGTGGCACGACCGTGCGCAAGACCGACCAGAACGCCTTTTCGCTGCCCTCCGCCAACCTGCCTCCGTCGCGGCGCGTGGACTTCAGCGTCGGCAACAGTTTCTTTCGCAACCCCTGGGTGATCGCTCCGTCGACCACCACCGCCCGCGACGGCCTCGGCCCGCTGTTCAATACCAACGCCTGCCAGGGCTGCCATATCAAGGATGGCCGCGGTCACCCGCCGGCGCCCGATGCGCGCAATGCGGTGTCGATGCTGGTACGCCTGTCGATTCCCGACACCCCGGCCTACGCCAAGGTCATCGAGCAACAGGGTGTCGTACCTGAGCCGGTGTATGGCGGGCAGTTCCAGGACATGGCCGTGCCTGGCGTCATGCCGGAAGGCAAGGTGCGGGTCGATTACACGCCGGTGATGGTTCGTTTCAAGGACGGTACCGAAATCGAGCTGCGCAAACCGAGCCTGAACATCACTCAACTGAACTACGGCCCGATGCACCCCGACACGCGATTCTCGGCACGTGTGGCGCCGCCGATGATTGGCCTGGGCTTGCTGGAGGCCATTCCCGAAGAGGCCATCCTGGCAAATGCGCACGCGCAGGCTAAAGCGAAAAACGGCATTGCCGGACGCCCGAACCAGGTCTGGGATGACGTGCAGCAGAAAACCGTGCTCGGGCGATTTGGCTGGAAAGCCGGGCAGCCGAACCTCAATCAACAAAATGTTCACGCGTTTTCCGGCGATATGGGCCTCACCACCCGCCTGAGACCCTTTGACGACTGCACCGAGACGCAAACGGCCTGCAAGCAGGCCACAAGTGGCAATGGCCCCGATGGCGAGCCGGAAGTCAGCGACAATATCCTGCGCCTGGTGCTGTTCTACACCCGCAACCTCGCCGTACCGGCACGCCGCGATGTCGGCACACCTGAGGTTCTGGCCGGCAAGAACCTGTTCTACCAGGCCGGCTGCCAATCCTGTCACACCCCCAAGTACACCACCGCCGCCAACGCCGCCGAACCTGAACTGGCCAATCAAGTGATTCGCCCGTACAGCGATCTGCTGCTGCATGACATGGGCGACGGCCTGGCCGACAACCGCACTGAATTCCAGGCCGGAGGCCGCGACTGGCGCACCCCGCCGTTGTGGGGCATCGGTTTGACTGAAGCCGTCAGTGGCCACACCCAGTTCCTGCATGACGGCCGCGCCCGCAATCTGCTCGAAGCCGTGCTCTGGCATGGCGGCGAGGCAACAGCGGCGCAGCAACAGGTTTTGTCTTTCAATGCCGAGCAGCGCGCTGCGTTGCTGGCCTTCTTGAATTCCCTTTAATACGCATCTTCCCGCGGGAGCCCGACATGTTCCGTCCCAAATTGTTGTTCACCAGCCTTGCCGCGCTAGCCTTGGGCGCCTGCTCGCCGCAGGACCCACAAGCCGTCACCTCGGCCGCGATCGCCAAGTCAGTGATTCTGCCGACCTACACCCGCTGGGTTGAAGCAGACCGCCAGTTGGCCGTCAGCGCCCTCGCCTACTGCGAAGGCAAGGCGAACCTCGAAACCGCCCGCGCCGACTTCCTGCACGCGCAAAAAGCCTGGGCCGAGCTGCAGCCGCTGCTGATTGGTCCACTGGCCGAGGGCAACCGTGCCTGGCAGGTGCAATTCTGGCCGGACAAGAAGAACCTGGTCGGCCGCCAGGTCGAGCAACTGGTCACTGCACAACCGCAGATCGATGCCGCCGCCCTGGCCAAGTCCAGCGTGGTGGTTCAAGGCCTGTCGGCCTACGAATACATCCTGTTCGACAGCAAGCCTGATGTGGCCAATGCCGAGCAAAAGGCCAAGTACTGCCCACTGCTGATCGCCATTGGCGAGCGCCAGAAAGAACTGGCTGAAGAAATCCTCAAAAGCTGGAACAACACCGACGGCATGCTCGCGCAGATGAGCAAGTTCCCGAACCAGCGTTACGCCGATTCCCACGAAGCGATCGCCGACCTGTTGCGTGTGCAGGTCACCGCCCTCGATACCTTGAAGAAGAAGCTCGGTACGCCGATGGGCCGCCAGAGCAAAGGCGTGCCGCAGCCGTTCCAGGCCGATGCCTGGCGTAGCCAGTCGTCCCTGACCGCCCTGGAGGCCAGCCTGGCCGCCGCCAAAACCGTGTGGGAAGGTGTCGACAACAAAGGCCTGCGCGGCCTGTTGCCGAGCGAGCAGAAGCCATTGGCCGACAAGATCGACGCCGCCTATGCCGCCTCGTTGAAACTGTTCGCCAGCAACCAGCGCTCGTTGACCGAAATGCTCAATGACGACGCCGGTCGCCAGCAACTCAACGATCTCTACGACAGCCTCAACGTCGTCCACCGCCTGCACGAAGGCGAGCTGGCCAAGGCGCTGGGCATCCAACTGGGCTTCAACGCCAACGACGGTGACTGATGAGGGCAAGTGACATGCTGCGACGCCAGGCTCTGACATTAGGGAGTTTGCTGCTAGGAGCAGTGACACTGGGCGGCTGGACGCTGTTCAAGCGCAAGGATCAAAGCCCGCTGCTGCTCTCGGCGCGGGACGATACCGACGGCAAGCACTACGCCGTCGGTTACCGGCTGGACGGCACCCGCGTGTTTGCCACCCAGGTCGGCCAGCGCTGCCATGACATCATCAACCACCCGGCATTGCCGATCGCGCTGTTCGTTGCCCGGCGTCCGGGCACCGAGAGCTACCTGATCGACCTGCGTGACGGCACGCTGCTGCAAACCGTGACGTCGCGGGCGAACCGGCACTTCTACGGTCACGCGGTGATCCACCACAGCGGTGACTGGCTGTACGCCACCGAAAACGACACCACCGATCCGGGTCGCGGCCTACTCGGTGTGTACAGGTTCGAAGGTGAACGCCTGGTCCACAGCGGCGAGATTTCCACCCACGGCATCGGCCCGCATCAAGTGTCGTGGATGCCCGACGGCGAAACCCTGGTGGTGGCCAACGGCGGCATCCGCACTGAGGCCGAAAGCCGGGTCGAGATGAACCTCAACGCCATGGAGCCGAGCCTGGTCCTGATGCAACGCGACGGCACCCTGCTGAGCAAGGAAACCCTCGGCCAGCAGATGAACAGCGTGCGTCACCTGGGCATCGCCAGCGATGGCACCATCGTCGCCGGCCAGCAATTCATGGGGGCGGCCCACGAACACTCGGAGCTGCTGGCGATCAAGCGCCCTGGCCAGCCATTCGTGGCGTTCCCGGTGCCTGAGCATCAATTGCAGGCCATGGGGCACTACACTGCCAGCGTTGCGGTGCATAGCGATTTGCGCCTGGTCGCGCTGACCGCACCTCGGGGCAACCGCTTTTTCATCTGGGACCTGGACAGCGGCGAAGTGCGCCTGGACGCGCCACTGCCCGATTGCGCCGGGGTGGGCGCGGTAGCCGACGGTTTCGTCGTGACCTCGGGCCAGGGGCGCTGCCGGTACTACGATTGCCGTCAGACAAACCTGGTTGCAAAACCGTTGGAACTTCCGGCGGGGCTCTGGGACAACCATCTGCACCTCATCTGAGCCCGCTGCTCTTTGTAGGAGCAGCCGGTCGACGTTCGAATGCTCGCAATGGACGTTAACGATTACGCGTGTTTACTGATTAAACGCGGCGCTCTTGAGTCCATCGCGAGCAGGCTCGCTCCTACAGGGGTTGGCGCCTGCCTGTAACAAGTGCCAGTTGGATTCACGCTTCCACTCGCGGTAATGTGCCCTACTGTCTCACCTGATTTTCTCCAAGGAACTGGAAATATGCTGCGTCGCCGCATGCTGATCATGTTGGGTGTTGTTCTGCTGATCGTGCTGATCCTGGCCGGTTACAAAGCCTTCTCCATCTACACGATGATCCAAGGCTTCTCTGCGCCCAAACCGCCGATCAGCGTCGCCGTGGCCACCGCCACCGAACGGCCCTGGCAAGCGCGCCTGCCTACCGTGGGCACCCTCAAGGCGCTGCAAGGCGTCGACCTGAGCCTGGAGACCGACGGCACGGTCGTCGATTTGCAGTTCGAGTCCGGGCAGAAGGTCAAGGCCGGGCAACCACTGCTGCGCCTGGACAGCGCCGTGGAAAGCGCCTTGCTCGAAACCGCCCAGGCCGACCTCGGGCTGGCCCAGCTCGATTACGGTCGCGGTAGCCAGCTGGTGGGCAGCCAGGCCATTTCCAAAGGCGAGTTCGACCGACTGTCGGCAGTACTGAAAAAGAGCAAGGCCACGGTCAATCAACTCAAGGCTGCGCTGGGCAAAAAAAGCATCGTCGCCCCCTTCAGCGGGACCATCGGCATTCGTCAGGTGGACGTTGGCGACTACCTGGCCAGTGGCACCATGATCGCCACCCTGCAAGACCTCAGCAGCCTCTACGTCGACTTTTTCGTGCCCGAGCAATCGGTGCCGAAGATCGCCCTCGGCCAGCCGGTTGAAATCATCGTCGCGGCCTACCCGTCCCAGACCTTCCCGGGCACCATCAGTGCGATCAATCCGAAACTGGAGAACAGCACTCGCAACATGCAGGTCCGCGCGACCCTGGCCAACCCCGATGGCAAGCTGCTGCCCGGCATGTTCGCCAGCCTGCAGGTGATGTTGCCCAACCCACGGCCGAGCATCGTCGTGCCGGAAAGCGCGATCACCTACACGCTCTATGGCAACTCCCTATATATCGTTGCAGAGAAAAAGGCCGAAGACGGCAGCCTGGAAAAAGACGACAAGGGCCAACCGATCCTGATCGCCGAACGGCGGTTCATTGAAACCGGCGAACGCCGCGACGGGCAGGTGGTGATCAGCAAAGGCGTGCAGAACGGCGAAAAAGTGGTCACGGCCGGCCAGATCAAACTGGATAACGGTGCGCACATCGCCATCAGCGACGACAAGACCCTGGCCGAGAAGAACAGTCAGCCACGCGCGGACTGATCAAGGAACCCCCAATGGCTTTTACCGACCCGTTCATCCGTCGCCCGGTGCTCGCCACCGTCGTCAGCCTGTTGATTGTGCTGCTGGGCTTCCAGGCCTGGAGCAAGTTGCCGCTGCGCCAATACCCGCAAATGGAAAATGCCCTGATCACGGTCACCACCGCGTACCCCGGGGCCAACGCCGAAACCATCCAGGGCTACATCACCCAACCGTTGCAACAGAGCCTGGCCAGCGCCGAGGGTATCGACTACATGACCTCGGTCAGTCGCCAGAATTTCTCGGTGATATCGATTTACGCGCGGATCGGCTCCAACACCGACCGCTTGTTCACCGAGCTGCTGTCCAAGGCCAACGAGGTCAAGAACCAGCTGCCCCAGGATGCCGAAGACCCGGTGCTGAGCAAGGAAGCCGCCGATGCCTCGGCGCTGATGTACATCAGTTTCTTCAGCAAGGAACTGGGCAACCCGCAGATTACCGACTATCTGTCGCGGGTCATCCAGCCGAAACTGGCGACCCTGCCGGGCATGGCCGAAGCCGAGATTCTCGGCAACCAGGTATTCGCCATGCGCCTGTGGCTGGACCCGGCGAAGCTGGCCGGTTTCGGCCTGAGCGCCAGCGATGTGACCAACGCGGTGCGCCAGTACAACTTCCTTTCCGCCGCTGGTGAATTGAAAGGCGAGTATGTGGTCACCAGCATCAACGCCAACACCGAACTCAAATCAGCCGAAGCCTTTGCCGCGATCCCGCTCAAGGTCGATGGTGACAGTCGCGTGCTGCTGCGCGACGTCGCGCGGGTCGAGATGGGGGCGGAAAACTACGACTCCATCAGCTCGTTCGGCGGTACGCCCTCGGTGTACATCGGCATCAAGGCCACGCCCGCAGCCAACCCGCTGGACGTGATCAAGGAAGTGCGCAAGATCATGCCGGAGCTGGAGGCCCAGTTGCCGCCCAACCTCAAGGGGGAAATCGCCTACGACGCGACGCTGTTCATCCAGGCATCGATCGATGAGGTGGTCAAGACCCTGTTCGAAGCGGTGCTGATCGTAATAGTGGTGGTGTTCCTGTTCCTCGGTGCGTTGCGCTCGGTGGTGATCCCGGTAGTCACCATTCCGCTGTCCATGATCGGCGTGATGTTCTTCATGCAGATGATGGGTTACTCCCTTAACCTGCTGACCCTGCTGGCGATGGTGCTGGCCATCGGCCTGGTGGTGGACGACGCCATCGTGGTGGTGGAAAACATCCACCGCCACATCGAGGAAGGCAAGACACCGCTGGACGCCGCCATCGAGGGCGCCCGGGAAATCGCCATGCCGGTGGTCTCGATGACCATCACCCTGGCGGCGGTGTATGCGCCCATCGGCTTCCTGACGGGCCTTACCGGAGCGTTGTTCAAGGAGTTCGCCCTGACCCTGGCCGGTGCGGTGGTGATCTCCGGCATCGTCGCCCTGACCCTGTCGCCGATGATGTGCGCCCTGCTGTTGCGTCACGATGAAAACCCCACGGGCCTGGCCCATCGCCTGGACCTGATTTTCGAAGGCCTGAAGCGCCGTTACCAGACAATGCTGCACGGCACCCTGAACACCCGGCCGGTGGTGCTGGTGTTTGCGGTGATCGTGCTGTGCCTGATCCCCGTGCTGCTCAAGTTCACCAAGTCGGAACTGGCGCCGGAGGAGGACCAGGGCATCATTTTCATGCTGGCCAACGCCCCGCAACCGACCAACCTCGACTACTTGAACACCTACACCGACGAGTTCATCACGATCTTCAAGGCGTTTCCCGAGTACTACTCGTCGTTCCAGATCAACGGCTTCAACGGCGTGCAATCGGGGATCGGCGGTTTCCTGCTCAAGCCCTGGAACGAGCGCAGCCGAACTCAAATGGAGATCCTGCCCGAGGTTCAGGCCAAGCTGGAGAGCATTTCAGGGTTGCAGGTTTTCGGCTTCAACCTGCCTTCCCTGCCGGGCACGGGCGAGGGTCTGCCATTCCAGTTCGTCATCAACACCGCAAACGACTACGAGTTGCTGCTGCAAGTGGTTGATCGGGTGAAAAAGCGCGCGATGGAGTCGGGCAAATTCGCCTTCGTCGACGTCGACCTGGCCTTCGACAAACCGGAAGTGGTGGTGGATATCGACCGCGCCAAGGCTGCCCAGATGGGCGTGTCGATGCAGGATCTGGGCGGGACACTCGCGACCTTGCTGGGGGAGGCGGAAATCAACCGTTTCACCGTTGATGGCCGCAGTTACAAAGTCATTGCCCAGGTCGAGCGACCCTTCCGGGACAACCCAGACTGGCTGAACAACTACTACGTCAAGAACACCCAGGGCGAACTGCTCGCCCTCTCGACCCTGATCACCGTGACCGACCGGGCGCGCCCTCGGCAACTGAACCAGTTCCAGCAACTCAACTCGGCGATTCTTTCCGGGGTGCCGCTGGTCAGCATGGGTGAAGCCATCGACGCCGTGCGGCAGATCGCCCGGGAAGAAGCGCCGGCGGGCTTTGCCTTCGACTATGCAGGTGCATCGCGGCAGTACGTTCAGGAAGGCAGTGCGCTATGGGTGACCTTCGGCCTGGCACTGGCGATCATTTTCCTGGTACTGGCTGCCCAGTTCGAAAGCTTCCGCGACCCGCTGGTGATCCTGGTGACCGTACCGCTGTCGATCTGCGGCGCCTTGCTGCCGCTGTTCCTCGGCTGGTCGAGCATGAACATCTATACCCAGGTCGGGTTGGTGACGTTGATCGGCCTGATCAGCAAGCACGGGATCCTGATCGTCGAATTCGCCAACCAGCTGCGCAAGGACAAGGGCCTGACGCCCCGCGAGGCGGTGGAGGAAGCCGCGGCCATTCGTCTGCGTCCGGTGTTGATGACAACGGCGGCAATGGTGTTCGGCATGGTGCCATTGATCATCGCTACGGGGGCGGGTGCGGTAAGCCGGTTCGATATCGGTACAGTCATTGCCACCGGGATGTCGATTGGTACGTTGTTTACCCTGTTTGTACTGCCGTGTGTGTATACCCTGCTGGCAAAACCCTCTCGCTAAGATCGTTCCCACGCTCTGCGTGGGAATGCCTCAACGGACGCTCTGCGTTCGGCTTCGGATGGGACGCGGAGCGTCCCGGGCTGCATTCCCACGCAGAACGTGGGAACGATCATTCAACAAAAAAGGCCTCGCATCAGCGAGGCCTTTTACTTGGGCTTCAATCTGTTCAACTTTGCGGCCTCAGTCCTTGAGAAAGCCCGAACATGAACAGCAACAAATCATGATCGGGTTGAGTCGCGACGGATGCCTTGGCAACCCGTGGCAACGGACAGTGCGCGTCACTGTGTACTGAACTGAGGACTTGCGTGCGAGGCTGCTCCCATGCGGCCACCGCGAGTGAAGCAACTGCCAAGGCTCCTACCAGAAACAAACCTCGCGCGACTTCAAGTTTCATTGCTATAAACCTTTGATAGCGCTGCCAAACGCCGTCTCATAAAAATAGACGAGTTTCTTCCAGTCCGTCGCGCTGAATGACGAGTGGCGGCGCAGCTGTTTCATGTCATGGGCAGCTGCTTGCCGAGCACTCAAACGCTGCCGGCATTTCTCCAGATCGATCAAGGCAACCTCGACTTTGGCAGCCTCGCCCTCACCGGTGACGCGAACGAATACGTGCTTGATATAGATGCAGCTGTGCTGCCAACGCCCCTTGTGCATCCGCGCCAGGTTCTCGGCCAGGTCCTTGAGCACGCGATCGTGCACAGCCTCGCCATGGCGCTCGCGTCCACCACTTGCGTACCAATGCTCGATTTCCTGGAAGCCGTCCAGGGACTTGGTCACCAGCAATGCGCGCCATTTGTGCACGGGATCGCGTTGCGCACCACAGAAAACGATTTCCGGAACCCGCACATCGAGCAGGCGCAGGCCGGTGAGTGCATCACGCTCGCGCAACACCGTCGGCCGGCCGAAAGGGTGCAAAAGACCACGATGGATATGGCCAGTCTGGCGCTTTACGTACAGCAGTTGTCCGTCACTGCCCATGAGGCGCTGCACGCCACTCTCACCACCGCGCCGGACATTGGGTTCTTCCACCCATTCACCGCGCTGATTCCAGTAGTAATCGAATGGGTCCTGGGAAGCGACTTCCGATCCTGCTGCACACTGCTCTGCCATCTGTTACCTCTTGCGCAATACATAAACTCGCCACATGGCATAGAGCGGCAAAAAGTCGATACGTTCCTGAATACGGAAACCTGCCTGCTCAAACTCTTTTTCTACGGTAGCCACCGGTAACACAAATCGATTTTGGTAACCTTCCTGCCCACGGGTTCTCTCCGCGCGCTTGCGTTTCCAGGCTTTGAAGTTGCCGTCGACCCACAGCGAGAGGATGACACTGTCACGGCTGACGCGCTCGAACTCGCGCAAAATCGCCAGTCGATGCTCGGCTTCACCGATGTGGTGGAGCAAACGCATGCAGAAAATACTGTCGACGGCGTTATCCGGCAAAGCGATGTCGAACGCAGACGTCCGCAAGGGTTGTACCCTTTTCACGACATCAGCTGGTTGCGACTGTGTAGCGATCTTGATCATGGACTCGGAATTGTCGGCACCGATGATCACGCGGTTGGGTTTTTCCGCCAGCAACGGCCAGAAGCGCCCCGCGCCACAGGGCAGATCCAGGACCAAGCCCGGTTCGCCGACCAACGTCAACGCCTTGCGCGCCATCTGCTCATCACGCCAGTGAGACAAGCGGCGACCCACGCCATCCTTGTGCTTGCGCAAGTAACGTTGGGCGTGTTGATCGTCGTATTTGTTGGAAAAATCCAGTTTGATCGGGCCATCCACCATCATCAATCTCCTGAGCTCTGATACCTACCACCTTAGGTAGCGATGTGTGAGGGTCAGGTCATGCGATTGTGAAAAATTTGTCATGAGTACCTCGAATCATTTCGAGGTATTACAAGGCAGCGATCTCAATCAATCTTTCAGCGGCCATCAACTCACGGTCGATGCATTGAACTGAACCTGAAAACGACAGCCATTGGGTTCCATGGTCGTCAGGCTGACACTCCACCCCTGGTTTTCACAAATCCGTTGTACTAACGATAGCCCAAGCCCCAGACCCTCTCCGCGTTTCTCGCTGCCTCGCACGAAAGGCTCGAACATCGCTTCGCGTTTTTCCTCGGGAATGCCTACGCCACTGTCCTCGACCATGAACCCCATGGGCATCAGGCTCAAGCGGATAAACCCCCGGTCGGTGTAATGCAGGGCGTTACGAAGCAGGTTGCCCATGACCGCATGCAGGAGCGTTGCGTTGTAACGAGTTTTGTTTGGGGTTCCCTGGTCAACGATCAACTTGAGACCTTTGGCCTCGATCGGTTCGCGCCACAGGTTGATCAAGCCATCGGCCACTTCGCCCAGCGTCTGCTGCGCAGACATGCCGGCGTCTTCGCGCTGGGTGCGGGCGAGCATCAGGAAGGTTTGTACCAACTCGCGCATTTCCTCACTGGCGCGGGCAATTCGCTCTACCTGGGCACGGCCGCGCTGATCGATACCGGGGTTTTCCAACAACAACTCGCAGGAACTGGCTAGCACCATCAAGGGCGTACGCAGTTCATGGCTGACGTCACTGGTGAACATGCGTTCGCGGGTCAGCGCCTGGCGCAAACGGCCAAGGGTAGCGTCGAAGGCCACGGCCAGCTCGCCCACTTCATCGGCCGCATAATCCGGCGCCAGTGGCGGTGCCAGCCCCAGCAACTGATCGCGATGACGTACCTGGCGCGCCAGCCTTACCACCGGCGCCATTACCTTGCGGGCCAGCACCCAGCCGAGGAACACCGCCAGCGCCAGACTCAGCACGAAGCCCACCAGCACTACGGCAAACAGCACCCGCTCGCGTTCTTCGAAGTCACTCTGGTCCTGCAACAACACATACCGCCGGCCATCGACGATCTCGACCATCGCGTGGTACGACAGCTGCTCGCGAAAGACTTCGTGAAACCCCGAGTCCAGGTGCCGCAAATCCTTGGGCAACTCGAAATCGCCCGGCCCGCCGCTGAAATAGAACAACTGGTCCGGTTCCGGGCGATGGCTCCAGTCCGAGACGTTGTCCATCAGCAACAGGCGCTGCAAATCGCCGCCCAGGCCCGCCGAGATCAGTTTTTCTTCCACCAGGTGCACAGTGGCGACGATGCCCATGGCAAAGGCACCCGCCACCAGTGCGCTCATCAGCGCAAAGGCAATGATGATCCGTTGAGCAAGGCTCTGTCTAAACTCCATCACGCCCCTCGGCCAGGCGGTAACCCACACCGTGAACGGTGTGCAGCAGCGGTTTTGCGAACGGCTTGTCGATCACCTGGCGCAATTGATGGACGTGGCTGCGCAGGCTGTCGCTGTCCGGGCAGTCATCGCCCCACAGGGCCTCTTCGAGAATTTCGCGGCGCAGTACATGCGGGCTTTTTTGCATCAGCACCGCCAGCAACTTCAGGCCTACCGGGTTGAGCTTGAGCAATCGGCCTTCGCGAGTGACTTCCAGCGTGTCGAGGTCATAACTCAGGTCGCCGACCTGCAAGGTCCGGCGACCGCCGCCCTGGGTGCGCCGCATCACGGCTTCGACCCGCGCCGCCAGTTCAGACAAGGCGAAGGGTTTGATCAGGTAATCGTCGGCACCGGACTTGAAGCCCTGCAGGCGGTCGTCCAGTTGATCGCGCGCCGTGAGCATGATCACCGGCGTGTCGCGCCGGGCGTCTTCGCGCAGGCGTTTGCACAGGGTGTAACCGTCGATGCCGGGCAGCATGATATCGAGCACGATCAAGTCGTAATGCTCGGTGGCCGCCAGATGCAGGCCCGACAACCCGTCCTGTGCGCAATCCACGGTATAGCCTTTGAGTCCCAGGTAATCGGCCAGATTGGCCAGGATATCGCGGTTGTCTTCAACCAATAAAATTCGCATGGGCACCTTCTCCGTACACAGTAACGGCCGTCTTGGCCCGCGCAGCTTAAGGCCAAGTGTGGCTCAGGGCCAGGGTTGTGTGCAGTGGCCTGTCTGGCGAAATGGCCGGCTCAAGCCTCAACGTTTTTTTCACTATCGGTTCACAGGTTGACGACAGGATCGAGCTCAGACTCCGCGCGGCTGCGTATTCAAGAACATTTTACTGACCAAGGATTCGCCATGGTTTCGATCTCTGCACGCCCCGCTTCCCGACCGCTCAACTTCTGGGTGTGCCTGGGTGTTCCTGCCTTTGCAGCAATCATTTTGATATTGCTCGAACTGACGACCCTGGACATGGATTTGGCCAGGCTGTTCTACGACCCGGTCGCCGGGGATTTTATCGGGCGACACAGCTATTTCCTGGAAACCATCCTGCATGATCGGGCCAAGCAAGTGGTCATCGCCTTTTCGGTGCTGGCTATCCTCGGTTTTGCCGGTTCGTTGTTCATGACCCGGCTCAAGCCGTTCAAGCGCGAACTGGGCTGCCTGGTGCTGTCCCTGGGGCTGGCGACGTCCTTCGTCACGCCGATGAAGGCGGTGACGGCGGTGCAATGCCCGTGGAGCCTTGAGCAATTCGGCGGTCACGAGACCTACAGCGAATTGTTGAGTCCACGCCCGGCCACGGAAAAACCGGGTCGTTGCTGGCCTGGCGGTCACGCCGCGACCGGTTTCACCCTGTTTGCGCTGTTCTTCGTGTTGCGTGATCGCCGTCCACGCATGGCGCGTGCGGCGCTGGTTTTCGCCTTCACCCTGGGCTCGGTGTTCTCCATTGGCCGCATGCTGCAGGGGGCGCACTTTTTCTCGCACAACGTGTGGACGGCGGTGTTCTGCTGGCTGATTTGCCTGGGGTCGTATTACTGGATTTTGTATCTGCCGACTGTGAAGGCTGAATCTGAGGCAAATGCAGAACCGGTCAGCGCCTGATCCGACGCCATCGCGAGCAGGCTCACTCCTACAAGGGATTGGTGTGTGATTCTCAAAATGGAGGCAATAAAAAACCCCGCCTGCTTACGCAGACGGGGTTTTTAGTACAGGGGTAAGGCTGGCTTACATCATGCCGCCCATGCCGCCCATACCGCCCATGTCTGGCATGCCGCCGCCAGCTGCGCCTTCTTTCTTCGGCGCTTCAGCAACAGCAGCTTCGGTGGTCAGGATCAGACCGCCGATCGACGATGCAGCTTGCAGCGCGGAACGGGTGACCTTGGTTGGGTCCAGGATGCCCATTTCGATCATGTCGCCGTATTCGCCAGTCGCAGCGTTGTAACCGAAGTTACCTTTGCCGTTCTTGACTTCGTTGACCACAACGCTTGGCTCGTCACCGCTGTTGGCAGCGATCTGACGCAGCGGTGCTTCAACGGCACGGCGCAGAACAGCGATACCTACGTCCTGATCAGCGTTGTCGCCTTTCAGATCGTTCAGGGTTTGCAGAGCGCGGATCAGCGCAACGCCACCGCCAGGCACCACGCCTTCTTCAACGGCTGCACGGGTAGCGTGCAGGGCGTCTTCAACGCGGGCTTTCTTCTCTTTCATTTCGACTTCGGAGCCAGCGCCAACCTTGATCACTGCAACGCCGCCGGACAGCTTGGCCAGACGCTCTTGCAGTTTCTCACGGTCGTAGTCCGAGGAAGTTTCAGCAACCTGAGCACGGATCTGAGCAATGCGGGACTCGATGTCGCCTGCTACGCCAGCACCGTCAACGATGATGGTGTTTTCCTTGGAGATGGTCACGCGCTTGGCGCTGCCCAGGTTGTCCAGGGTGGCTGCTTCCAGGCTCAGGCCGATCTCTTCGGAGATAACGGTACCGCCGGTCAGAACAGCGATGTCCTGCAACATGGCCTTGCGGCGGTCGCCGAAGCCTGGCGCCTTGACGGCTGCGACTTTAACGATGCCACGCATGTTGTTCACAACCAGAGTCGCCAGGGCTTCGCCTTCAACGTCTTCGGAAACGATCAGCAGTGGACGGCCGGCTTTGGCAACGGCTTCCAGCACTGGCAGCATTTCGCGGATGTTCGAGATCTTTTTGTCGACCAGCAGAACCAACGGGTTGTCCAGCTCGGCAACCATGGTTTCCGGCTTGTTGACGAAGTACGGGGACAGGTAGCCACGGTCGAACTGCATGCCTTCTACAACCGACAGTTCGTTTTCCAGGCCAGTGCCTTCTTCAACGGTGATCACGCCTTCTTTACCGACTTTTTCCATGGCTTCGGCAATGATGTCGCCGATGGAGTTGTCGGAGTTGGCAGAGATGGTACCTACCTGAGCGATAGCCTTGGTGTCAGCGCATGGCTTGGACAGGTTTTTCAGCTCTTTGACGATGGCGATGGTCGCCTTGTCGATGCCGCGCTTCAGATCCATCGGGTTCATGCCGGCAGCGACGGCTTTCAGGCCTTCGTTGACGATCGACTGAGCCAGAACGGTAGCGGTGGTGGTGCCGTCGCCTGCGTCATCGTTGGCACGGGAGGCAACGTCTTTGACCAGCTGCGCACCCATGTTTTCGAAACGGTCTTCCAGTTCGATTTCTTTGGCTACGGAAACGCCGTCCTTGGTGATGGTCGGAGCGCCGAAGCTCTTCTCGATGATCACGTTACGGCCTTTCGGGCCCAGGGTCGCTTTTACCGCGTCAGCCAGGACGTTAACGCCTTTGAGCATTTTCTTGCGGGCGGAATCGCCAAACAGAACTTCTTTAGCAGCCATGATCGATATTCCTTAAATACTTTGTAGTAACGGGAAAATGAGCGGGTAATCAGCCTTCGATAACAGCGAGGATTTCGTTCTCGCTCATTACCAGCAGGTCTTCGCCGTCGACTTTCACAGTGTTGCTGCCGGAGTAAGGACCGAACACAACCTTGTCGCCCACTTTCACGGACAGTGCACGCACTTCACCGTTTTCCAATACGCGGCCGGTGCCGACAGCGAGGATTTCGCCGCTGTTGGCTTTTTCAGCAGCCGAACCTGGCAGGACGATACCGCCAGCGGTTTTCTTTTCTTCTTCGCTGCGACGGATGACGACGCGGTCATGCAGAGGACGAAGCTTCATTGTCGATCTCTCCTAATTGTGGTTTTCATCGGCCGGTGTAGTCCCGGCGGGTTTAACAAAGTCCGGCGGAGCCGGGTGCGGTTCGTCGAGCGAACCGCGGAAGTCTGTCTGGCGTGATCACCAGAAACCTTGCGGTGACCGATACATAAGGGCGCATAAGCTTATTACAAGGGCGGGGATCGAAAAATTTTTACGGCAATCTCCCGAAAACGAACACGGCACCCGAAGGTGCCGTGTCGATAGGGGTGTTACTTGGTATCGCGGTGTTCGAACTCGCCCTCGATCACATTGGGCTCGCGGCCCAGTGGCTCGCGTGGCACAGGGCCGCCACGGGGCTGGAGGTCATCGGCGAACGCACGCTGGCGGATCGCTTGCTCCTCGGCTCGCTGGCGCATTTTATTGGCCAGCAGGCGACGGCTGATCGGCAGCAGCATGATCAGGCCGATCACGTCGCTGATGAAACCCGGAAGGATCAACAGGCCGCCGGCCAACGCCAGCATCAAGCCCTCAAGCATGGTCTGGGCCGGCAGTTCGCCTCGGTTCAGGCTTTCACGGGCACGCAGCGCCGTGGCCAGCCCCGCGACGCGCAACACGAACACCCCGAACATCGAGCCGAGAATGATCAGCAGCAGGGCCGGGAAAAACCCGATCGCCCCTGCCACCTTGACGAATACGAACAGCTCCAACACCGGGAACAGCAGAAAGAGCAACAAAAAAGGGCGCATCAAATGGTTCCTCAACGCAAGAATGCCTTGCCAGTCTTCCCTAGATGACGTCGCCATTGCGTGAATTCAAGCGTCGGCCACGGCATTTTTCGGCCAATGTTCGGCGTGAGCCAGGAAAACCAAGGCTTCGCGAACTTGTGTCGGCGTATTACATGGCGCCTGGAACCGCAGCCAGTGGAGACTTTGACCGATGCGCAGGTGCATACCTTCGCTGTCGATACCGACCATCTGCGCCGGCGAGGTTTTCGGCAGACCGGCCAGGTCGACGTAATGGGCAATGGCCTTGGCGTGATCGGCGTTCATGTGTTCGACCATGCTCACCTCGGCCTTGCCCGCAAAGGGGTTAGCCAGGATCAGGTCGTTGACCCAGTGAATCGCGCCAAAACCGCCGATGTACCGATGGCGTACAGGCTTGAGCACCCAAAAATCGAAATCGTGGGCCTGGTGATAGTTCTGCGAATCAGGGAAGTAGCGGTAGTAACGCTCAGCGGCTGCTTCGATGGCCTGCGCTTCCTGAAGCTGTTCTGCCTCGGCCAGGTAGGTCAGCCGACCAACGGCTTGCACGTCTTCAGCCCCACGCTCCCCTACAAAAAGTGAGCATTTCGGGTCTTTTTGCAGATTATGGGTGTGTTGGGCGATGCGGCTGATCAAAATCAGCGGTCGACCCTCGTCGTCCAGGCAATAAGGCACCACAGAACCAAACGGAAAACCTGGCATAGACTTGGAGTGCGTCGAAAGCACTCCACGGTATTCCTTGAGAAGCAATTCTCGGGCATTCTTGGCCGCTTCAACGCTCAATTTATGACTCCTTATAGAGATTCCGTCTAAAAAACGGACGGGCGACCCGGGAAAGTCCCGGTACGCGATCGGGGGCAGTTCTGCAGCCAGGCCATATCAGGTGCAGATCGAGAGACTCTCTAAAAGGAATCCACCAGATCTGCTACCGGGGGCATACGAATGCAACTCACTGACAAAGTAATCATTATCACGGGCGGTTGCCAAGGTTTAGGCCGCTCGATGGCCGAGTATTTCGCCGCCAGGGGCGCGAAGCTGGCGCTCGTGGACTTGAACCAGGAAAAGCTCGACGACACCGTCGCTGCCTGCACGGCCTTGGGCGTCGAAGCCCGCGCCTACCTGTGCAACGTGGCCAATGAAGAGCAGGTGAGCCACATGGTCGCCCAGGTCGCCGACGACTTTGGCGCGATCCATGGCCTGATCAACAACGCCGGGATCTTGCGTGACGGCCTGCTGCTCAAGGTCAAGGATGGTGAAATGACCAAGATGAGCCTCGCCCAGTGGCAAGCGGTCATCGACGTCAACCTGACCGGCGTCTTCCTGTGCACCCGAGAGGTCGCGGCGAAAATGGTCGAGCTCGACAACCGCGGCGCGATCATCAATATCTCGTCGATTTCCCGCGCTGGCAACGTTGGCCAGACCAACTACTCCGCCGCCAAGGCCGGTGTCGCTGCAGCCACCGTGACCTGGGCCAAGGAACTGGCGCGCTACGGCATTCGTGTGGCCGGCATTGCGCCGGGCTTCATCGAAACCGAAATGACCCTGAGCATGAAACCGGAAGCGCTGGAGAAGATGACGTCGGGAATTCCGCTCAAGCGCATGGGCAAACCTGAAGAAATCGCCCAATCGGCGGCTTACATCTTCGAAAACGACTATTACACCGGTCGGATTCTGGAGTTGGATGGCGGATTGCGCATCTAAGGCAACGCTTCACCCTGTAGGAGCACGGCTTGCCGGCGATGGCGGATGTGAATTCGCCATCGCCGGCAAGCCGTGCTCCTACAGGGGGTATCTTATTAATCGTCGCTGATGGTGATGTTCGGCATCGCCGGCGTTGCGGCTTCCTGCAGCACGATCCGCGCGCCGACGTGGCGGGCCAGTTCCTGGTAAACCAGGGCAATCGGGCTGTCCGGCTCGGCGATCACCGTTGGCTTGCCGCCATCGGCCTGTTCGCGGATTGCCATCGCCAGCGGCAACGACGCCAGCAGCTCGACGCCATACTGATTGGCCAGTTTCACACCGCCGCCCTCACCGAACAGATGCTCGGCATGCCCGCAGTTCGAGCAGATGTGCACGGCCATGTTTTCCACCACGCCCAGCACCGGGATATTGACCTTGCGGAACATCTCCACGCCCTTGCGCGCGTCCAGCAATGCCAGGTCCTGTGGCGTGGTCACGATTACCGCGCCGGCCACCGGGACTTTCTGTGCCAGGGTCAGCTGGATGTCACCGGTGCCTGGCGGCATGTCGATGACCAGGTAATCCAGGTCGCCCCACGCGGTTTGTGTCACCAATTGCAGCAATGCGCCGGAGACCATTGGCCCGCGCCAGACCATCGGCGTGTTGTCATCGGTGAGGAACGCCATGGACATCACTTCGACGCCATGGGACTGGATCGGCACGAACCATTTCTGATCCTTGATCTGCGGCCGGGTGCCTTCGGCGATGCCGAACATGATGCCCTGGCTCGGACCGTAGATGTCCGCATCGAGAATCCCCACCTTGGCGCCTTCGCGGGCCAGGGCCAGCGCGAGGTTGGCGGCAGTGGTGGACTTGCCCACGCCACCCTTGCCGGAGGCTACGGCCACGACGTTCTTGACGTTGGCCAGGCCCGGGATCTGTGCCTGGGCCTTGTGCGCGGCGATCACACTGGTGATGTCGACGCGGGCAGCGCTGACACCGTCAAGGCCTTCAATGGCCATTTGCAGCATCTGCGCCCAACCGCTCTTGAACAGACCGGCGGCATAACCCAGTTCCAGCTGCACGCTGACGCGCTCGCCCTGGATCTCGATGTTGCGCACGCACCCGGCGCTGACCGGATCCTGGTTCAGATAGGGGTCGGTGTATTGGCGAAGGACGGCTTCCACCGCTGCGCGATTGACGGCGCTCATGGGCAACTCCGAAACAAGACTGGGAAAAGTTGGCGGTATCCTACCCCTTCTGTCTTCCGGACGGCATGCCCGGCAACGATTTGCAGGGGTGAAATATCTTTGCCAGCGCTTTATAGTGGCCGACCTCCGTTTCATCAAGTAGCCGAGCCCCATGTCCGAGCCACGCAAGATCCTCGTCACCAGCGCCCTGCCCTATGCCAATGGTTCGATCCATCTTGGCCACATGCTGGAATACATCCAGACCGATATGTGGGTGCGCTTCCAGAAGCACCGCGGCAACCAATGCATTTATGTCTGCGCCGACGACGCCCACGGTTCGGCGATCATGCTGCGCGCGGAAAAGGAAGGCATCACCCCTGAACAACTGATCGCCAACGTCCAGGCTGAACACAGCGCCGACTTTGCCGAGTTCCTGGTGGATTTCGACAATTTCCACTCCACTCACGCCGAAGAAAACCGTGAACTGTCGAGCCAGATCTACCTGAAGCTGCGCGACGCCGGGCACATCGCCACGCGTTCGATCACCCAATACTTCGACCCGGAAAAGAAAATGTTCCTGGCCGACCGCTTCATCAAGGGCACATGCCCGAAATGCGGCACCGAAGACCAGTACGGCGACAACTGCGAAAAATGCGGCGCGACCTACGCACCGACTGACCTGAAGGATCCGAAGTCGGCGATTTCCGGCGCCACCCCGGTGCTCAAGGACTCCCAGCACTTCTTCTTCAAGTTGCCGGACTTCCAGGAAATGCTGCAATCCTGGACCCGCAGCGGCACCCTGCAGGACGCCGTGGCCAACAAGATCGCCGAATGGCTGGATGCCGGCCTGCAACAGTGGGACATCTCCCGCGATGCGCCGTACTTCGGTTTTGAAATCCCCGACGAGCCGGGCAAGTATTTCTACGTGTGGCTGGACGCACCAATCGGCTACATGGCGAGCTTCAAGAACCTCTGCGACCGCACGCCGGAGCTGGACTTCGACGCGTTCTGGGGCAAGGATTCCACCGCCGAGCTGTACCACTTCATCGGCAAGGACATCGTCAACTTCCACGCCCTGTTCTGGCCAGCCATGCTCGAAGGCGCCGGCTACCGCAAGCCATCCGGCATCAACGTACACGGCTACCTGACCGTCAACGGCCAGAAAATGTCCAAGTCCCGCGGCACCTTCATCAAGGCCCGGACCTACCTGGATCACCTGTCGCCGGAATACCTGCGCTACTACTACGCGGCCAAGCTGAGCCGTGGCGTCGACGACCTGGACCTGAACCTCGAAGACTTCGTGCAGAAGGTCAACTCCGACCTGGTCGGCAAAGTCGTCAACATCGCCAGCCGTTGCGCCGGGTTCATCAACAAGGGCAATGCCGGGGTGATGGTCGAGACCAACGCCGCGCCGGAGCTGACCGAAGCGTTCCTGGCCGCCGCGCCAAGCATCGCCGATGCCTATGAAGCCCGCGACTTTGCCCGCGCCATGCGCGAGATCATGGGCCTGGCCGACCGTGCCAACGCCTGGATTGCCGACAAGGCGCCGTGGTCGCTGAACAAACAGGAAGGCAAGCAGGAAGAAGTCCAGGCCATCTGCGCCACCGGCGTCAACCTGTTCCGTCAACTGGTGATCTTCCTCAAGCCAGTGCTGCCGCTGCTGGCCGCCGATGCCGAGGCATTCCTTAACGTCGCGCCGCTGACCTGGAACGACCACGCGACCTTGCTCGCCAACCATCAGTTGAACGAGTTCAAGCCGCTGATGACCCGTATCGACCCGGTAAAAGTGCAAGCCATGACCGACGCTTCGAAAGAAGACCTGACCGCCAGTCAGACCGACACCGGCGAAGCCGCACCTGCCGGCAACGGCGAACTGGCCAAGGATCCGCTGTCGCCGGAGATCGAGTTCGACACCTTCGCGGCTGTCGATTTGCGCGTCGCCCTGATCGTCAAGGCCGAGCACGTGGAGGGCGCCGACAAGCTGTTGCGCCTGACCCTGGACATCGGCGACGAGCAGCGCAACGTATTCTCCGGGATCAAGAGCGCTTATCCGGACCCGTCCAAGCTCGATGGTCGCCTGACGATGATGATCGCCAACCTCAAGCCGCGCAAAATGAAGTTCGGGATTTCCGAAGGCATGGTGATGGCGGCCGGCCCTGGCGGTGAAGAAATCTACCTGCTGAGCCCTGACAGCGGCGCCAAGCCTGGTCAGCGGATCAAGTAAGGCACTGCGGTAAACCGATCCCACAGTCGTGCCTGGCGCGACTGTGGGATTTTCATGTCTGGCCCATACTATCTCTGTAGGAGCTGCCGCAGGCTCGGGCCGCGTTCGGACGATCTTTTGATCTTGGCTTTTTTAAGAGCAAAATCAAAAGATCGCAGCCTGCGGCAGCTCCTACAGGGTTATGCGACGGATACGGACGATCATGACCGAAACCCTGCTTGCGCTCATCAGCACCGCCCTGCTCAACAACCTCGTGTTGCATTGGCCGCTGGGTGTCGATCCGCTCTTGGGCAGCGAACGTCGCCAGGTCCACGCCCTGGGCATCGCGACGACCTGCCTGATGCTGATCACCGGGGTGCTCGGCTATGCGTTCTATCAATGGCTGCTGGTACCGCTGGCGTTGACGGCGCTGCACCTGTTTGTGTTTCTGCCATTGAGTGCGCTGCTGATCGGCCCGTTGTTGAATCTGCTGGCACGGGTATTTTCAACATTGTCTTTCGAAGGCCTCTGGCCGTTGCTGCTGTGCAATGCCGGGGTGCTCGGCGTGGCCTTGCTCAATGCTCGGGAGGACAAAGGATTTTTTCACGCTACAGCCTTGAGCATCG
Organism: Pseudomonas sp. GM78; assembly: GCF_000282475.1. GTDB lineage: Bacteria > Pseudomonadota > Gammaproteobacteria > Pseudomonadales > Pseudomonadaceae > Aquipseudomonas. The sequence continues at coordinate 20,987 of NZ_AKJF01000067.1, read as the reverse complement.
GTGCCGGGCTGGGCTTCTGGCTGGTACTGAGTCTGTTCCATGACTTGCGCCAGCGCACACTCGACAACGATGTGCCCCTGCCCTTTCGCGGCCTGCCGATCGACCTGATCGGTGCCGGCCTGATTGCAGTGGCCTTTCTCGGATTCAGCGGGCTGATCAAAACATGAGTCTGATTCAACGCATCGACGCCCTCTTGCCGCAAACCCAATGCGGCAAGTGTGGCCACCCCGGATGCAAGCCGTACGCCGAAGGCATCGCCAGCGGTGAGCCGATCAACAAATGCCCGCCTGGCGGCAGTGAAACCATCAACGCCCTGGCCGAACTGTTGAACGTGCCGGTGCTGGAACTGGACGTCAGTCGCGGTTCGGCCCCGGCGCAGATCGCCTTTATCCGTGAAGCGGAGTGCATTGGTTGCACCAAATGCATCCAGGCCTGTCCGGTGGATGCCATCGTCGGTGCGGCCAAGTTGATGCACACGGTCATCATCGACGAATGCACCGGTTGCGATCTCTGCGTGGCGCCCTGCCCGGTGGACTGCATCGAAATGCATCCACTGCCCTTGAGCGGCGTGCTACCGATAGTCGGTGGCCTGGCTTTCAGCCTGGAAGAGCAACGGGCCCGTGCCGCCAAACGCAACCATGCTCGGCGCCGTTTCGAGCAGCGCAACGCCCGCTTGCAGCGTGAAGAACAACAAAAAACTGCCGAGCGGGAAGCCCGTGCGAAACGGAGCGCCCAACCCAGCCCGGCACACGCAGATATTCCGCTCGACCCGGTACAGGCAGCCCTGGAACGCGTGCGCGCGCAGAAGGCGGCGAACGCCGATGCTGCCCTGAAAAAAGCCAAGGTCGACCTGGCGATGAGCCGGGCGCAATTGAACAAGTCGCTCAAGGCCTTTGGTCATCCGCCGACCTTCGAACAGCAATCGCAGCTGATTGTCCTGCAACAGCAGTTCGAAGCCGCCGAGCAAGCCTTGGCCCAACTGGAACGCGCTGCACCGACGGCCCCTGCCCCCGTGTCGGCTCCAGCGAAGGACGCCGAACTGAAACGGGCGAAAATCCAGCTGGCCATGCGCCGCGCCGAACTGAAGAAAGCCCAGGCCAGCGCCACACCCGCGGAGCAGATCGAAGCCCTGGAGCGCGCCCTGGGCGAAGCCGAACGCCAGGTGGATGCCCATGCCGCCCCTTGAACCGGTCGATTTACGCCTTCAGCAGGCGATGAAACTGGTTCTACTGGCGACGCTGCCAGGGATGTTGGCGTTGTTCTGGTTCTACGGCTGGGGGGTGTTGATCAACCTGATTCTGGCAGGCGCCAGTGCATTAGCCGCGGAAGCGGCGGTGTTGCGATTGCGCAAGCGCGCGCTCAAGCCGACCTTGAGCGACGGCAGCGCCCTGGTCAGCGCCACGCTATTGGCCCTGGCCTTGCCGCCCTATTGCCCCTGGTGGATGACGGTCAGCGCTGCCGCGCTTGCGATGTTGTTCGGCAAGCACCTCTACGGCGGGGTCGGCAGCAATCCGTTCAACCCGGCGATGCTCGGTTTCGCCCTGGTGATGGTGACCTTTCCACAACAGATGACCCATTGGCCCGCCGCCCATGGCATGGACCTGTGGGGGGGGGTGCAGCAGGTGTTCGGTGCAGGCCAGGGCCCGGACGCCTGGGTGCGGGCCACGGCACTGGACAGCCTGCGGATCAACAAAAGCCTGACCATGGACGAGCTGTTCTCGGCAAATCCGGCCTTTGGTCAATTCGGTGGCCGCGGCGTGGAATGGGTCAACCTGGCCTTTCTCGCCGGCGGCGCGTTTTTGCTGCAACGTCGCGTATTCAGCTGGCACGCGCCAGTCGGCATGCTCGCCAGCCTGTTCGTCATCAGCCTGTTGTGCTGGAACGGTTCGGGCTCAGACTCTCACGGATCGCCGCTGTTTCATCTGCTCACCGGCGCCAGCATGCTGGGCGCTTTCTTCATCGTCACGGAACCGGTGTCCGGTGCAAAAAGCCCGGGTGCGCGATTGCTGTTTGGTGCCGGCGTGGGGTTGCTGACCTACCTTATTCGCACCTGGGGCGGCTACCCGGACGGCGTGGCCTTTGCCGTGCTGTTGATGAACCTCTGTGTACCGGCGCTGGAGCGGCTTGTCGCGGCCAGGCAGGAGCTGCGCGCACCATGAGCCGAGCGTCGAGCGCCGTCATCCTGACATTACTGGCCACCCTCGGGGCTGGCCTGACCTATCTCGCGCAGCAGGGCAGCGCGCCACGGATTGCGGCTGAACAGCGTCTGATCGACAGTCGCAACCTGCTGGACCTGCTACCGCCCGACAGCTATGACAATCAACCGCTGGAACAACCGCTCAGCCTCGAAAACACCACGCTGGGCAACAGCACGCTGTTGGCGGGTTACCGCGCGACCAAGGCCGGCCGAGCCTGTGCCGTGCTGCTGCGCAGCCAGACCCTGGGCTACGAGGGCGCCATCGACTTGCTGATCGCCATCGATACCGACGGCAGAGTGTTGGGGGTCAAAACCCTCAAGCAAACGGAAACCCCAGGGCTCGGCGCACGCATCGCCGACTGGCCCAATGCCTGGCTTGAGGCCTTTGCCGGCAGGTCGCGAACCGATCCGGGTGACAACGCCTGGGCTTTGAAAAAGGACCAGGGACAGTTTGACCAGATTGCGGGAGCGACCATCACTTCAAGAGCGGTGATCCAGGCCACCCATGATGCCTTGCGCTATTTCGATGAGCACCGGCGCTCACTGATTGGGAGCCCTCCAGATGACTAAAGCGTTGTGGTTGCAGAACTCCTTGATGCTCGCGCCGCTGATTGGCGCCACCGGCTCACTGGTGAGTGCCCTGGGCCTGTGGGTGATGTTCATTGTGGTGACCAGTGCTTTTGGCCTCTGCATGAACGCCTTGCGCTCGCGGCTGCTCCCGGCGACCCAATTGTCGGCCAGCGTATTGCTTGCAGCAACGCTGACCAGTTGCGCAGAACTCGGCGCGCAGGTCTGGTCGCTGCAATGGCATCAGCATGCCGGGATCTATGCCGGCTTGATCGCCTTGCAATGCGTCGTGCTGGAGCGCAATGATTTCTTCCAGAGCCCCTGGCGCGAACGTTGGCGCCTCTGTGGCCTGTTCGGCGCATTGATGGTGGGCCTGGGCCTTCTGCGCGAACTCATTGGCTACGGAACACTCGGCAATCATCTGCCGTGGCTGGCTGCTGCGACGCACGCCGATTGGCAGGGCTGGGTGCTGACCGCTGACGGTGGCTTGCGCCTGGCCACGCTGGCTCCTGGCGGTTTCATACTGTTGGGATTACTGATCGCCGCCTGGCAAGCCTGGCACCGCCCGCCGCCCTCACACTGACCGCCTACGAGGAAACGCACCGCACATGAACGCTGCAAAACGTCTGGAAATTTTCCGCAGGCTGCATGAAGACAATCCGGAACCGAAGACCGAACTGGCCTACTCCTCACCCTTTGAATTGCTGATTGCAGTGATTCTTTCGGCGCAATCGACCGATGTCGGCGTCAACAAGGCCACGGCCAAACTGTTTCCGGTTGCCAACACGCCGGCGGCGATTCATGCCTTGGGCGTCGAAGGATTGTCCGAATACATCAAGACCATCGGCCTGTACAACAGCAAGGCCAAAAACGTGATCGAGACCTGCCGCCTGCTGGTTGAGCGTCATGCCGGTGAAGTGCCGCAGACCCGCGAGGAACTGGAAGCCTTGCCCGGCGTAGGCCGCAAGACCGCCAACGTGGTGCTCAACACTGCATTTCGCCAATTGACGATGGCCGTGGACACCCACATTTTTCGGGTCAGCAACCGCACCGGCATCGCGCCCGGCAAGAATGTGGTCGAGGTCGAGAATAAATTGATGAAGTTCGTGCCCAAGGAGTACCTGCTCGACTCCCATCACTGGCTGATCCTTCATGGACGTTACGTTTGCCTGGCCCGCAAGCCTCGCTGCGGCAGTTGCCGGATCGAAGACTTGTGCGAATACAAGCACAAGACCTCGGACGATTGAGCCGCTATTGGGCTTTTCGATTTATCGATTGAAAAAATCTTTTTTACCCATCGCACGATTGTCGATATAAGGAGCCCCAAAGGCCTTCTTCGCCTGGAGTAACTAAATGAGCACTGGCAAAGAGCAATTGGACGTAGATGACGACTTCACCCCCGTAGAGGCTGATGATGCCGAGCCGGTGGCTGAAGTTGCGAAAACCAACCTGAGCAAGCGCCGGACCATCGACAACCTGCTGGAGGAGCGCCGACTGCAAAAGCAATTGGCCGATTACGATTTTGACTTGTAAAACCTAAAAGCCTCCCGAAACGGAGGCTTTTTACCAAGTGTCGAGTCGCGATAAATGCCCGCCTGTCGTACTTCGTCAACCCAGGGCTCATCATGCCAGGCCGTTACGCTGGGCCAACTCGATCAGATCGACCAGGGAGCGAGCATTGAGTTTCAATAGCAGTCGGGTCTTGTAGGTACTGACGGTCTTGTTGCTGAGAAACATCCCATCGGCAATCTCTTTATTGGTCTTGCCCCTGGCCAACTGTTGCAACACCATCATCTCCCGCCCTGACAGACGATCCACCATATCGGCTTCACTGGCGTTGCCAAGACTGGCACGCACGGTATGCAAAGCCTGATTGGGAAAGTAACTGTAGCCAGACAAGACAGCCTTTATTGCACTGAGTAACTCCGTAAGGTCCTGTTGTTTGCACACATATCCGGCGGCTCCCGACTGCATGCAGCGCATGGAAAAATGTCCAGGGGACTGGGAGGTCAATATCAGCACTTTCATCGGCATCGCAGCCGATGTCAGTCGCGCAATAACTTCCAGGCCGTCCAGCTTCGGTATTCCAATATCCAGGATGACTATGTCCGGCATATATTCTCTGGCTAGTTGTAATGCATCCACACCATTATCTGTTTCTGCAATGACTTCGTAGCCATGACGCTCCATCAGCATTCGTACCGCAAGACGAATGACGGGGTGATCATCCACAATCAGCACTTTATTCATGGGCAAGTCCAATTTCGCTATTCGAATTTTTAGAGCCCGCACAATAGCCTAGTCGTTTCCCCCCTGGCATGTCGCCCCCCCCGGTCACTCGCACCGAGAGACATTCCCTACAAAAAACAGAGATTTTTCTTACAAAAAATCCAAGAATTTGCGGGGTAGAAAACTTTTATTGAGCACTTGACTTTCTAATTGAGATTATTTTTTTGTATCGATCTGCAACAAAAAAATCAGGGAAATTTGATTTTTAGACAGCGACCCGACATATACCATCCCTATTCACAAACCAAAAAGTAACTAAGGTTATCCAACATCACCTCTAACCCAAGAAATATCACACACAACTTATTCACTCACTCTTACAGTAAAAACCAACACACCGCTAATCATAAGAAAACCACAAACGGAAATGGCGCCCGCCTGACATTAAATCAATTGAAAAATAGAAACCCCTTGGATGCCAAACATACGTTAGATGCTTTAAATTCAAAAAACAGGAACTACCAACGAAGGGATTGAACATGGATAAGCTCAAAAAAAGAATAAGCAACCCCATGACAGTGATTGCCATATTCGCAACCCTGTCTGAAACATCAGCGGCGGTTTCACTGCCCTTCCTCGATGACGACGATAGAGACGTCTATATCTGGTTCCTGATCAGCTTTCCCTTCTATCTGCTGTTGCTGTTCTTCGCCACGCTCAACTTCAACTATCGATCGCTTTACGCCCCCTCCGACTTCGAAAAGGGGAAACACTTCATTAAAGTCATGGACGGTGTCGAGCAACCCGAGAACAGGAAGAGCAGAAAGTCCGCCGGCAGGACATCGGACAGTGGTGGCAGATCCATTCACCGTCCCTCCAAAGCACAAGACCCACCTTCAGAATCGTTCCATGGCGTCGCTCTTTCGGCGCTACACCGCATACGCCTGCCTGAACGGCTCAGAGACCTGTATGTCGTTGATGCACGCGCGATGACAAGAAACGTCGAGTTCAGCCACTTGATGGAAAGCCTTCACAACGAACCGGGAAAAGCTGCACGTGCAGTTGTTTTCCTCACCTGTACCGAGTCAGATTCAAAGCTGAAGGAAAGCGCGGCCACCCCTTCAAAACACGCGAGGAAACGCTGCCGCACAACGTTCTGTGCTGCTTACAACTTGAGTTCACAGGGTTTGACGGTCATTGATCAACATTTGCCAATCGACTTACGGCAGCCCGTAGCGTTTGACGATCAATCAGAAGGGAAGGATGAGAGAGGTGATGGTAAAAACCAGGAAGAATGCTGAAACAGGCAAGATCCCCCTTTTCAAATGTGTGGCCCCGTCGATGACCGGGCCACACATTCCATTACATCAAAGGTCTCAGAACAGCTTGCGACCTTTGTTCGCCGCGATGCGCATGCGCAAGGCGTTGAGCTTGATGAAGCCCGCTGCGTCAGCCTGGTTGTACGCGCCGCCATCTTCTTCGAAAGTGGCAATGTTGGCGTCGAACAACGACTCATCGGACTTGCGACCGGTGACAATCACGTTGCCTTTGTACAGCTTCAGGCGAACCACGCCGTTCACGTGGGCCTGGGAGGCATCGATCATCTGTTGCAGCATCAGACGCTCAGGGCTCCACCAGTAACCGGTGTAGATCAGGCTGGCGTACTTGGGCATCAGCTCGTCTTTGAGGTGAGCCACTTCGCGGTCCAGGGTGATCGATTCGATCGCACGGTGGGCGCGCAGCATGATGGTGCCACCAGGGGTTTCGTAGCAGCCACGGGACTTCATGCCCACGTAACGGTTCTCGACGATGTCCAGGCGGCCGATACCGTGTTCGCCACCGATGCGGTTCAGGGTCGCCAGCACGGTGGCCGGGGTCATTTCGACGCCGTCCAGTGCCACGATGTCGCCGTTACGGTAGGTCAGTTCCAGGTACTGCGGTTTGTCGGGAGCGTTCTCCGGGGAGACGGTCCAGCGCCACATGTCTTCTTCGTGCTCGGTCCAGGTGTCTTCCAGCACGCCGCCTTCATAGGAGATGTGCAGCAGGTTGGCATCCATCGAGTACGGGGATTTTTTCTTGCCGTGACGCTCGATCGGGATGGCGTGCTTTTCAGCGTAATCCATCAGCTTCTCACGGGACAGCAGGTCCCATTCACGCCACGGAGCGATCACTTTCACACCTGGTTTCAAGGCGTAGGCGCCCAGTTCGAAACGAACCTGGTCGTTACCCTTGCCGGTGGCGCCGTGGGATATGGCGTCAGCGCCGGTTTCGTTGGCGATTTCGATCAGGCGTTTGGCGATCAACGGACGAGCGATGGAAGTACCCAGCAGGTACTCGCCTTCGTAAACGGTGTTGGCGCGGAACATCGGGAAAACGAAATCGCGCACGAACTCTTCGCGCAAGTCGTCGATGTAGATCTCTTTCACGCCCATGGCTTGAGCCTTGGCACGTGCAGGTTCGACCTCTTCGCCCTGACCCAGGTCAGCGGTGAAGGTCACCACTTCACAGTTATAAGTATCCTGCAGCCACTTGAGGATCACCGAAGTGTCCAGGCCGCCGGAATACGCCAGAACGACCTTGTTTACGTCCGCCATGCCATCACTCCACGGGGTTCTACGGAAAGCCGTCAAGTCTACCGCCCATACAGAATAATTTACAGTGGCGCGACAGCTTATGACGACGAAGCGACAGATTATGTCGAGAGCGCGACGATGACCAGAGGGGTCAGGAAGTTGCCGAAGCGGCGGGCCTGGTCGCTTGAGGGGCCACCTGCTCTGCGGGGGCTCCGCGCTCCAGGCGTATCGCTACCCGGCGGTTTTTCGCTCGGTTAACGTTGCTGGTATTGGGTGCCAGCGGATAGCGCTCGCCATGGAAACGCAGGGTAATCTGCGATTCCTGGATGCCGTTGGCCTTGAAGAACTCCATCACCGCCAGCGCCCTTCGCCGTGACAGGTCACGGTTGGTGAGGCGATTGCCGCTGTTATCGGAGTGGCCGTCCAGTTCGATGCGATTGACCGTCGGATCGGCCTTCATGTATTCCAGCATCACTTGCAGCCTGTCCTTGGCGGCCCCGTCCAGATCGATACCGCCACCGGGGAAGCCGACCTGGGATTGCTTCACCTGATCGAAGTTCTGCGGCAGCAACTTGGCCACACAACCCTGATAGTCGGCAAATGCCTTGTTGAACTTGACCGGCAACAAACGCACCTCCGAGACCCGGCCATCACCCGAGGAGCTCCGAACCACAGGACTGCGTCCATCCATCAGGCCGCTGATCAAGCGTCCGGCCTGGGCCTGCGAGCTGTTGAACAGGACATTGCCGCCGCCAATCCGCACCGTGCCCAGATTGATATCACCGCGTCCCGGCTGCCAAGGCGCGGCGGCCGCCAGCAAGGTGGCAGAACCGCCGCCCAGCATTGCGTTGTAGGCATTCAAACGAAACGTCGCCTGTTCGCCTGCGCGCCGCACGAATTCACCCGAGCCGAAATCGGTGATCGGCTGAGTCAGCCGGCACTCGAATTTGTCGCCTTCGACCGTCCACTCGATGCTCTCCAGGCGAGTCTGGAAAGTGAGCGCCATGGCGGGAAGGCTGGCAAACACACTGAGCAAGGCTAAATAACGCTGGCGCACGGGAGGCTCCACTGGCTTCTACAACAAAAAGACCGACACACAGATGTTTACGGCATACCTGTTGGATATCGGAAGCTTCCCGTAAAACTTGATAGCGAGTGCCTGCAAGAGTCTTTTCCGGTAGCATTCCCTTGAGTTTGACCCGCCTGGAATCCCCTCATGTCCGACCGCCTGACCCTGCTGCGTCCCGACGACTGGCATATTCATCTTCGCGATGGTGCCGTGTTGACCAATACCGTCGCGGATGTCGCGCGCACCTTTGGCCGCGCCATCATCATGCCCAACCTGGTACCACCGGTGCGCAATGCGGCTGAAGCCGACGGCTATCGCCAGCGGATTCTCGCTGCCCGCCCGGCCGGCAGCCAGTTCGAACCGCTGATGGTGCTGTACCTCACCGACCGCACCCAGCCTGAAGAAATTCGCGAGGCCAAGGCCAGCGGTTTCATTCACGCCGCCAAGCTGTACCCGGCCGGCGCGACCACCAACTCGGACTCTGGCGTCACCAGCATCGACAAGATCTTCCCTGCACTCGAGGCCATGGCCGAAATCGGGATGCCTTTGTTGATCCACGGTGAAGTCACCCGCGGCGATGTCGACGTGTTCGACCGCGAAAAAATCTTCATCGATGAGCACATGCGTCGTGTGGTCGAGCGTTTCCCGACGCTCAAAGTGGTGTTCGAACACATCACCACCGCCGACGCCGTGCAGTTCGTCAACTCTGCTTCGGCCAACGTTGGCGCAACCATCACCGCGCACCACCTGCTGTACAACCGCAACCACATGCTGGTGGGCGGAATTCGGCCGCACTTCTACTGCTTGCCGATCCTCAAGCGCAATACGCACCAGGAAGCCTTGCTCGACGCCGCCACCAGCGGCAGCGAAAAGTTCTTCCTCGGCACCGACTCGGCGCCCCACGCCCAGCACGCCAAAGAGGCCGCTTGCGGCTGCGCCGGCTGCTACACCGCCTATGCGGCGATCGAGATGTACGCCGAAGCCTTCGAACAGCGCAACGCGCTGGACAAGCTCGAAGCTTTCGCCAGCCTCAACGGCCCGCGTTTCTACGGCCTGCCGGCCAACACCGATCGCATTACCCTGGTCCGCGAAGAATGGACCGCCCCAACCAGCCTGCCGTTTGGCGAGCTGACCGTTATCCCGCTGCGCGCCGGTGAAAAACTGCGCTGGCGCCTGCTGGAGGAACACGCGTGAGTGAAGACCATTTCGACGACGAACAGGAAGGTCAAGGCGGTGGCGGCGGTTCCCGTCATCCAATGGCCGCCAGGTTTCGTGGCTACTTGCCAGTTGTCGTCGACGTAGAAACCGGTGGTTTCAACTCGGCCACCGACGCCTTGCTGGAAATCGCTGCAACGACGATCGCCATGGATGAAAAGGGTTTTGTGTACCCCGATCACACCTACTTCTTCCGGGTCGAGCCATTTGAAGGTGCGAACATCGAAGCGGCGGCCCTGGAGTTTACCGGGATCAAGCTCGATCACCCGCTGCGCATGGCCGTGAGTGAAGAAGCAGCGCTGAACGATATCTTCCGCGGCGTGCGCAAGGCGCTCAAGGCCAACGGCTGCAAACGGGCGATCCTGGTTGGGCACAACAGCAGCTTCGACCTGGGCTTCCTCAATGCCGCGGTTGCGCGCCTGGACATGAAGCGCAACCCGTTCCATCCATTCTCCAGTTTCGATACCGCGACGCTCGCGGGCCTGGCTTATGGCCAGACCGTGCTGGCCAAGGCCTGCCAGGCCGCCGACATCGACTTCGACGGTCGCGAGGCGCACTCGGCTCGCTACGACACCGAGAAGACTGCCGAGCTGTTCTGCGGCATCGTCAATCGCTGGAAACAAATGGGCGGTTGGGAAGATTTCGGCGATTGATACATTCGCGGATTGAATCCCACCCATAAAAAAACCGGCCTCAGAGGCCGGTTTTTTTGTACCTGCTTTTTATAGCCGGAGCGTGTGCCTTACAGCGCAGCAGCGTGCTCGGTCAGGTAAGCCGCAACGCCTTCTGGCGAAGCGTTCATGCCTTTGTCGCCTTTTTTCCAGTTGGCAGGGCAAACTTCACCGTGCTCTTCGTGGAATTGCAGAGCATCGACCAGACGCAGCAGCTCTTCCATGTTACGGCCCAGCGGCAGGTCGTTGATGATCTGCGAGCGGACAACGCCTTTGTCGTCGATCAGGAATGCGCCACGGAAAGCCACGCCGTCAGCGGACTGAACGTCGTAGGCCTTCATGATTTCCTGCTTGATGTCGGCAGCCATTGTGTAACGAACTGCGCCGATACCGCCATCGTTTACCGGGGTGTTGCGCCAGGCGTTGTGGGTGAAGTGCGAGTCGATCGACACAGCGACCACTTCAACGTTGCGCGCCTTGAACTCGGACATGCGGTTGTCCAGAGCGATCAGCTCCGACGGGCAAACGAAGGTGAAGTCCAGTGGGTAGAAGAACACCAGGCCGTATTTGCCTTTGATGGCCGACGACAGGGTGAAGCTGTCCACGATTTCGCCATTGCCGAGTACGGCCGGTACGGTGAAGTCAGGGGCTTGTTTGCCTACGAGTACGCTCATTGGATATCTCCTGGTGTAGAAGCGTTAAGAACAAGGTTTGCGTCAGCCTGCCACCCTCAGGCGACAGCCCTGTGACACGAACCCGTTTCGAAAAGACCGGCCATCATACACTGCGTTTTTGGCCTGTCCTTAACGGTTTCTCCCCTGGGCGCAAAAAAGGACGAAGGGTCTTTCGGTTTACAGCTTGGGTTGGCCAACCGTTCGTCAGACCTGTCAAAAACCGCTCCCAAAGCACTTTGACAATCATTCTCGTTAACATTAAGATCCATCGCATTCGAGACATAAACAGCGACGGTTTTCACTTATGTATGTTTGCCTCTGCACTGGCGTCACCGACGGCCAAATCCGCGATGCGATCTATGAAGGATGCTGCAGCTACAAGGAAGTGCGCCAGGCCACCGGCGTTGCCAGTCAATGCGGCAAATGTGCCTGCCTTGCCAAGGAAGTGGTCCGCGAGACCCTGACCAAATTGCAAACGGCCCAGGCTGCGATTCCTTTTCCAGTTGAATTTACTGCTGCATAAATACCGTATTTCAAAGAACCGGACTCTAGTCCGGTTTTTTTATGCCTGAAAATCAATTGCTTAGGCTCTAGACGCGGAACACAAACATTCTTATTCCGATTAATTTTCATTTATTATTCAATAACTTAGGTTTGACACTCTTAGTTGTGCGGCTCAAACTCTGCCTTATAGACAGCTAATACAGGGCAGGACCCCATCATGAAAGGCGACGTTACAGTCATCCAGCATCTCAACAAGATCCTTGCCAATGAGCTGGTCGCGATCAATCAGTACTTCCTGCATGCACGCATGTACGAAGATTGGGGTCTGAACAAGCTCGGCAAGCACGAGTACCACGAATCCATCGACGAGATGAAGCACGCGGACAAGCTGATCAAGCGCATCCTGTTCCTTGAAGGCCTGCCGAATGTCCAGGACCTGGGCAAGCTGCAGATCGGCGAGCACACTCAGGAAATGATCGAGTGCGACCTGCGAATCGAGAAAACCGGCCATGCCGATCTGAAAGTGGCGATCGCCCATTGCGAAAAAGTGGGTGACTTCGGCAGCCGTGAACTGCTCGAAGATATCCTCGAGTCCGAAGAAGAACATATCGACTGGCTGGAAACCCAATTGGGCCTGATCGACAAGATCGGAATCGAGAACTACCTGCAATCGCAGATGGGCGACGACGAGTAAGTTCTACTCCAACCGCCTCGATGCAATACAAGAGCCCCGCTCTCTTTTGAAGAGGCGGGGCTTTTTTGTTTCAATTTTTGCAAGGCTCTGGACGGGCTCAGGGGATTTTTCCTAAAGCCTGCCCCCGACACGTCGATAACCTGACATCGATAGCTGTGGGTGATCCACCGATCGCCTCGCCACCTTTTTCCACAGAAGGTTTTTATGTCCTCCACCAAAGCCCGCGCAGATTCACTTTCGCTTCTGCTGTTTACCTTGCGCAGCGGCAAGCTGATGGCGATCAACCTGCTCAAAGTCAGTGAAATCATCCCGTGCCCGCCACTGACCAAACTCCCCGAATCGCATCCCCACGTCAAAGGCATCGCCACCCTGCGCGGCGCATCCTTGTCGGTGATTGATCTCAGCCGCGCGATCGGGGAGCGCCCGCTGGAAGACCCTGACGGTGGCTGCCTGATCGTCACTGACGTCAGCCGCTCCAAGCAAGGCTTGCATGTACAGGCGGTGAGCAAGATCGTGCACTGCCTGACCACCGACATCCGTCCACCGCCCTTTGGCTCGGGCGGTTCGCGCTCGTACATCACCGGCGTCACCTCGGTCGACGGCACCCTGGTGCAGGTGCTGGACATCGAAAAGGTCATCCATGGCATCGCCCCGGTGCCCATCGACATGGCGCCGACCGAACTCAGCATGGAAGATGCAGAAATACTGGGCAGCGCTCGTATCCTGGTGGTCGATGACAGTCAGGTCGCGCTGCAACAATCGGTGCACACCTTGCGCAACCTCGGTCTGCAATGCCACACGGCCCGCAGTGCCAAGGAAGCAATCGACTGCCTGCTGGACCTGCAAGGCACCGCCCAGCAGATCAACCTGATCGTCTCCGATATCGAAATGTCCGAAATGGACGGCTACGCCTTCACCCGTACCCTGCGTGAAACCCCGGACTTCGCGCACCTCTACGTGCTGTTGCATACGTCCCTGGACAGTGCGATGAACAGCGAAAAAGCACGGCTTGCGGGGGCGAATGCGGTACTGACCAAGTTCTCTTCGCCGGAGCTGACCAAGTGCCTGATCGACGCGGCCAAGGCCGTGGCCGAACAAGGTCATTGAGTCTTGAACGAGCCATTCTGCTTTCTCATGCGGCGCAGTCTCACTGAAGCTGTGCCCGCCATCACCTGGCCTCAGGGGATCGTCCTGGCCGGGTATGGTCCAGGCCAGGCAGAAGAGGTTCATCGCTTGCTGGAACTGGGTCACTCCCAAGGAGGTGGCCGCGTCCCGGCCCTGGGCATCTGGCAACAACGGTTTGAAACCGATCCTGAATATGATCCGGCATTGTGCTTCATCGCCCTGGATGCCCAGGGTATCGCGGGTGTATGCCAGTGCTGGACCAGTGCCTACATCAAGAATCTGGTGGTGCATCCACGGGCTCAAGGCCACGGTCTGGGGCGAGCGTTGCTGCTCAATGCCTTCAAGGTGTTTCAACTTCGGCGCGAAGGGTATGTCGATTTGAAAGTGCTGGAAGACAACGTTCGCGCACGACGGCTGTATGAAAGCGCCGGGATGTATGTAGTCCGCCGGGAACCGGTGCCGGTCTGACCCAAACCTTCAGGCATACTCAGGCCTTGGCCAACACCCGCCCAAGGATCCCTGAACCATGAAAGCCGTCACCCTGACCTTCGTTTGCCTCACAGCCCTCACTACCCAAGCCCATGCCTCCAGCCCCGAGGCCTGGGCCGCCTTTGACAAAGCCCTGCTCGCCAGTTGCACCAAGGCCAGCGGTCTGGCGAATGCCAAACCCGTCGGCAACGCCGCGCAGTTCGATGATCGGGTCGGCTACACCGCCCTGCTGCTGCAAGGCCAGTACCCGCAAAAGCACATGAAAGGCCGGCAAGGTACCGAACTGTGCCTGTACAACAAGAAAAGCAAAACAGCCTACGTGACCGAGTGGGACTCCATACGACCAAACTGACACGGCTGTCAGTCAGCGGTCACTTTCCTGACCGGGTCACAGGGATATAACGTAGTAGTTAAAGCTGCGCACACTTCCATCTTCCGACCCGGCGCCCCACTCGCATGCGAACCCAGAAAAAAACCGTCGTTCTTGCAGCCTTTCTGATCGTGCTGGTAGCGCTGGGTGCGTGGTACCTGGCCAAACCCTCCGCGGCCAGGGTGGCAGCACCGACCGCCATTCCGGTGCGCGTGGTCAACGTGGTCGAAAAAGACGTGCCGCGCTACGTCAGCGGCATCGGTTCAGTGCTGTCGCTGCACAGCGTGGTGGTCCGCCCGCAAATCGACGGCATCCTCACCAAAATCCTGGTCAAGGAAGGCCAGTTGGTGAGCAAAGGCGACCTGCTGGCCACTATCGACGACCGATCGATCCGCGCCAGCCTGGATCAGGCCAGGGCGCAACTGGGCGAAAGCCAGGCGCAACTGCAAGTGGCCCAGGTCAACCTCAAGCGCTACAAACTGTTGAGCGTCGATGACGGTGTGTCCAAACAGACCTACGACCAGCAACAAGCATTGGTCAACCAGCTCAAGGCCACGGCTCAAGGCAACCAGGCTTCGATTGACGCGGCTCAGGTGCAGTTGTCGTACACGCAGATTCGCTCCCCGGTCAGTGGCCGCGTCGGCATTCGTACGGTGGATGAGGGTAACTTCCTGCGCATGACTGACACCCAAGGCCTGTTCACGGTGACCCAGATCGACCCTATCGCCGTGGAGTTCTCCCTGCCGCAGCAGATGCTGCCGACCCTGCAAGGCCTGATCAGCGACCCGCAACGTGCCAAGGTCAAGGCCTACATCGGCGCCGACACCGACGGCGAAACCGGCAACCTGCTGGGCGAAGGCCACTTGACCCTGATCGACAACCAGATCAACGCCAACACCGGCACCATCCGCGCCAAAGCCGAATTCAACAATCCTGGGCAAAAACTCTGGCCCGGCCTGTTGGTGACGGTAAAGATTCAGACAGCGCTGGATAAAGATGCGCTGGTCGTACCGCCCACTGTCGTACAGCGTGGCCTCGACCAGCACTTCGTCTATCGGGTAAACGGCAACAAGGTTGAAACCGTGACGGTGCAGATGGTTCACCAAGGCAGCGGCGAGAGCATCATCAAAGGGGTGAAACCCGGTGACGTGCTGGTCAGCGACGGTCAGTCGCGGCTCAAGCCCGGCGCCACAGTGCAAGTGCTCACCGAGCCTGCGCAGGTTGTGCAATCGGAGTCGGCGCCATGAAAGGCCACGGTTCGGTATCCGCCTGGTGCATCGACCACCCTGTGGCAACGATTCTGCTGACCTTTGCCTTGGTGCTGCTGGGGGTCATCGCCTTCCCGCGCCTGCCCATCGCGCCGCTTCCGGAGGCTGAATTTCCGACGATACAGGTGGCCGCCCAACTGCCCGGCGCCAGCCCGGAAACCATGGCGTCATCGGTGGCCACGCCCCTTGAAGTGCAATTCAGCGCCATTCCCGGCGTAACGCAAATGACCTCGAGCAGCGCTCTGGGCTCTACCATCCTGACGCTACAGTTCACCCTCGACAAAAGCATCGATACCGCCGCCCAGGAAGTCCAGGCCGCCATCAACACCGCGGCAGGCAAACTGCCCAAGGACATGCCGAACCTGCCGACCTGGCGCAAGGTCAACCCGGCCGACAGCCCGGTGCTGATCCTCAGCGTCAACTCGTCCTTGATGCCAGGCCCCGAACTCAGTGATTTGGTGGAAACCCTGTTGTCCCGTCAGATCAGTCAGATCGACGGTGTAGGCCAGGTCGCTATCACCGGCCAGCAACGTCCGGCGATTCGTGTCCAGGTCTCGGCGGACAAACTGGCGGCCATCGGCCTGACCCTGGCCGATATTCGCCTGGCGATCCAGCAGACCAGCCTCAACCTGGCCAAAGGTGCACTCTATGGGGAATCGAGCATCTCGACCCTGTCCACCAACGACCAGTTGTTCCATCCCGAGCAATACAACCAACTGATCGTTTCCTACAAGGATGGCGCACCGGTTCATCTAAGAGATGTCGCCAAAGTCGTCAACGGCTCGGAAGATGCCTACGTCCAGGCGTGGGCGGGCTCACAACCGGGCGTCAACCTGGTGATCTTCCGCCAGCCGGGGGCCAATATCGTCGAGACCGTGGACCGGATTCAGGCGGCGCTTCCGGGCCTGGAAGGGATGCTGCCGGCTTCGGTGCAGGTCAAGACGCTGATCGACCGCACGCAGACAATCCGCGCTTCGCTGCATGAAGTGGAAATCACCTTGCTGATCGCGATCATGCTGGTGGTGGCGGTGATGGCGTTGTTCCTGCGCCAGCTGTCGGCAACCCTGATCGTGTCGGCAGTACTTGGGGTTTCACTGATCGCCAGTTTTGCGTTGATGTACGTGATGGGCTTCAGCCTGAACAACCTGACGCTGGTGGCGATCGTGGTGGCCGTGGGGTTTGTGGTCGACGATGCGATCGTGGTGGTGGAAAACATTCACCGCCACCTGGAGGCTGGCGACGGCATGCGCGAGGCCGCGATCAAGGGCGCAGGAGAAATCGGCTTCACGGTGGTTTCGATCAGTTTCTCACTGGTCGCGGCGTTCATTCCGTTGCTGTTCATGGGAGGTGTGGTCGGACGCCTGTTCAAGGAGTTCGCCCTGACCGCCACCTCCACCATCATGATTTCGGTGGTGGTATCGCTGACGTTGGCGCCCACCCTGGCAGCGCTGTTCATGCGCGCGCCCGTGCATCACGCCCACGACAAGCCGGGCTTTGGCGAACGCCTGCTGGCGCTGTACGAAAAAGGCCTGCGCCGCGCCCTCGCGCACCAGAAATTGATGATCGGCGTGTTCGGTCTGTCGCTGGCCCTGGCCATTGCCGGTTACATTTTTATACCCAAGGGTTTCTTCCCGATCCAGGACACCGGGTTCGTCCTCGGTACCACCGAAGCTGCCGCCGATATTTCCTACGGCGACATGGTGAAAAAACACCTGGCAATGGCTGAAATCGTCGCCGCCGACCCCGCAGTCGAGACCTTCTCGCACTCGGTCGGGGTGTCGGGCAGCAACCAGACCATCGCCAACGGCCGCTTCTGGATCGCCCTGAAAAAACGCGGCGACCGCGATGTTTCAGCCAGCGAGTTCATCGACCGTATTCGCCCGCAATTGATGAAAGTACCGGGCATCGTCCTGTATCTGCGCGCCGGGCAAGACATCAACCTCAGCTCCGGCCCGAGCCGGGCCCAGTACCAATACGTGCTCAAGAGCAACGACGGTGCGGTCCTGAGCACCTGGACCCAGCGCCTCACGGAAAAACTGCGCGGCAACCCGGCCTTCCGCGACATTTCCAACGACCTGCAACTGGGCGGCAGCATCACCCACATCAGCATCGACCGCAGTGCCGCGGCACGTTTTGGCCTGACCGCCAGCGATGTCGACGAAGCGCTGTACGACGCCTTCGGCCAGCGCCAGATCAACGAATTCCAGACCCAGATCAACCAATACAACGTGATCCTGGAGCTGGACACCCGGCAACGCGGCAAGGCCGAAAGCCTCAACTACTTCTACCTGCGTTCACCCCTGAGCGGGGAAATGGTGCCGCTGTCGGCCCTGGCGAAATTCGATGCGCCAACGGTGGGGCCGCTGTCCATCGCCCATGACGGCATGTTTCCGGCCGCCAACCTGTCGTTCAACCTGGCGCCCGGTGTGGCGCTGGGCGATGCGGTGATCATGCTCAACCAGGCCAAGGTCGACATCGGCATGCCAACGGCCATCAGCGGTAATTTCCAGGGTGCGGCCCAGGCGTTCCAGAGTTCGCTGGCCAGCCAGCCATGGTTGATCCTGGCGGCACTGGTGGCGGTATACATCATTCTCGGCGTGCTCTACGAGAGCTTCGTCCACCCGCTGACAATCATCTCGACACTGCCCTCGGCCGGGCTGGGCGCGGTGATCATGCTGTGGATCTGCGGCCAGGACTTTTCGATCATGGCGCTGATCGGGCTGGTGCTGCTGATCGGCATCGTCAAGAAAAACGGCATCCTGATGATCGACTTCGCCCTCGACGCGCAGCGCAACGGTGGCCTGGCGCCGCAAGAAGCGATCTACCAGGCGTGCCTCACGCGGTTCCGGCCGATCATCATGACCACCCTCGCCGCTTTGCTCGGTGCCCTACCGCTGATGCTCGGCTACGGCACCGGTGCCGAACTGCGCCAACCCCTGGGGATCGCCGTGGTCGGCGGCCTGCTGGTGAGCCAGGCACTGACGCTGTTCACTACGCCGGTCATATACTTGTGGCTGGAGCGGCTATTTCATCGACCTAAACCTACAGCGCTGCCGGCGCTGGCGACCACAGACTGAGGCGGGGTCATGCGCGTCCTGATTATCGAAGACGAAGAAAAAACCGCGGACTATCTGCACCGCGGCCTGACGGAACAGGGTTACACCGTGGACCTGGCCCGCGATGGCGTGGAAGGCCTGCACCTGGCACTGGAAAGCGACTACGCGGTGATCGTCCTCGACGTCATGCTGCCGGGCCTGGACGGCTTCGGTGTATTGCGCGCCTTGCGTGCGCGCAAGCAAACCCCGGTGATCATGCTCACCGCCCGCGAACGGGTCGAAGACCGCATCAAGGGCCTGCGCGATGGTGCCGACGACTACCTGGGCAAGCCGTTTTCCTTCCTCGAACTGGTGGCACGCCTGCAGGCGCTGACCCGGCGCAGCGGCGGCCACGAACCGGTGCAAGTGAGCATCGCCGACCTGTGGATAGACTTGATCAGCCGCAAGGCCACCCGTGGCGGCACGCGCCTGGACCTGACCGCCAAGGAGTTCTCGCTGCTCAGTGTGCTGGCCCGTCGCCAGGGCGAAATCCTGTCGAAAACAGCGATTGCCGAAATGGTCTGGGACATCAATTTCGACAGCGACGCCAACGTGGTCGAAGTCGCGATCAAACGTCTGCGGGCCAAGCTCGACGGGCCGTTCGAAGAGAAATTGCTGCACACCATCCGTGGCATGGGTTATGTGCTGGAGAGCCGTGGTGTCCAGTAATTCGATTGCGCTGCGCCTGAGCGGAATGTTCACGCTGGTGGCGCTCCTGGTGTTCTTGTTGATCGGTTGGGCGCTCTATCAGCAGGTCGATAAAGGTTTGGGATTGTTGCCAGAAGCCGAACTGGACGCGCGCTACAGCGTGCTCGAATCCACCGTCGGCCGCTACGGCACGCCCGAGCACTGGGTGAAGATCAATAACAAGCTCAAGCTGCTCGGCGAAGAAGACAAGCGCATCAGTTTCTGGATCGTCAGCGGCGACCCGCATTACGAATATGGCAATCCGACACCGACCATCCGCGCCTTCGCTGAGGGACCGCTGGGCACGCGCGACATGCAACTGGCGGATCACCCCTACCCGCTGAAAGTGCTGGTCAGCCAATTTCCGGCCAAGGACCAGCGCCCGCCCCTGCGCTTCATGATCGGTATCGATACCGAAACGTTCTACCATACCCAGCACCAGTTGCTGATCGCCCTGATCAGCCTGGCGGTTATCGGTGTGCTGATGGCCTCGGCGTTGGGCTACTGGGTGGCGCGGATCGGGCTCAAACCGTTGATCAAGCTGTCC
This sequence comes from Pseudomonas sp. GM78, assembly GCF_000282475.1. Taxonomy (GTDB): domain Bacteria; phylum Pseudomonadota; class Gammaproteobacteria; order Pseudomonadales; family Pseudomonadaceae; genus Aquipseudomonas. The sequence goes on along the minus strand of NZ_AKJF01000067.1, from coordinate 1,013 downwards.
CAGGAAGCCCAGCGCCTGGCCCCGCCGTTGCGTTCAGGCCGCTTGCGCCTGTCATCGCTGCCCCCGGAGCTGAACCAGTTCGTCGATTCGTTCAACTCGACACTGGAGCGGGTCGAACAGGCCTACTCGCGCCTGGAATCGTTCAACGCCGATGTCGCCCATGAACTGCGCTCGCCGCTGACCAACCTGATCGGCCAGACCCAGGTCGCCCTCACACGCGGACGTTCGGCAGAGCACTATTTCGAGGTGCTGCAATCGAACCTTGAAGAGCTTGAGCGACTGCGCTCGATCATCAACGATATGCTGTTCCTGGCCAGCGCCGACCAGGGCAGCAAGGCCACCAAACTGACCTCCACCTCGCTGGCGGAAGAAGTGGCCACGACCCTGGACTACCTGGATTTCATTCTCGAGGATGCCCAGGTACAGGTTCAGGTCAGTGGCGATGCCCTGGTACGAATCGAGATCGCGCACCTGCGCCGGGCCTTGATCAACCTGCTGAATAACGCCGTGCAGCACACCGGCCCCGGACAAGTCATCGAGGTGCGAATCGAAGCGGGCGAGCACCAGGTCAGCATCGGTGTCGCCAACCCGGGTGTGCCGATTTCCAGCGAGCATCTGCCGCGCCTGTTCGAGCGCTTCTACCGGGTCGACGCCTCGCGCAGCAACAGTGGCAACAACCACGGGCTGGGCCTGGCCATCGTCAAGGCGATTGCACTGATGCATGGCGGGGATGTGTTCGTGCGCAGCGACCATGGCATGAACACCTTTGGCATGCATTTGCCTGTCTGATCCTCCCCTTGCCCCTCCCTCCCGAAAACAGGCCGGCCGGTAGACCGCCTCGCTTTGGCTCTGGCTTTTGATTTTATTGACCCCTTACGCCCTGAGCCTGTCCGTCAACCTGTGACTACCTTCATCGGCGTCTCTACCAACGTTGATCCATGCCGCGTCGAAGCTTGTGGGAGATTGTTTTCTGAGTACATATCCATTCCTGCGGTAACGGCCACTTATGGTTT
>NZ_AKJF01000066.1 GCF_000282475.1 Pseudomonas sp. GM78 | reverse complement strand
CGGCGGTTCGATCCCCCAGCCAGCGGCGCTGACCAACCTCACCGGCCTGAAACCGACGTACGGTCGCGTTTCGCGTTGGGGCATGATCGCCTACGCCTCCAGCCTCGATCAGGGCGGCCCGTTGGCGCGCACTGCCGAAGACTGCGCGATTTTGTTGCAAGGTATGGCTGGCTTCGATCCGAACGACTCCACCAGCATCGACGAACCCGTGCCTGACTACAGCGCCAGCCTCAACGGTTCGCTGCAGGGCCTGCGCATCGGCGTACCTAAAGAGTACTTCAGCGCCGGTCTCGACCCGCGCATCGCCGACCTGGTCATGGCCAGCGTCGAAGAGCTGAAAAAGCTCGGCGCCGTGATCAAGGAAATCAGCCTGCCGAACATGCAGCACGCGATTCCTGCGTACTACGTGATCGCCCCGGCAGAAGCATCTTCCAACCTGTCGCGTTTCGATGGCGTGCGTTTCGGCTATCGCTGCGAAGACCCGAAAAACCTCGAGGACCTGTACAAGCGCTCCCGTGGCGAAGGTTTCGGGACGGAAGTGCAGCGCCGGATCATGGTCGGCGCCTACGCGCTGTCCGCCGGTTACTACGACGCCTACTACCTGAAGGCGCAGAAGATTCGTCGCTTGATCAAGAACGACTTCATGGCGGCCTTCAATGAGGTCGACATCATCCTCGGCCCAACCACGCCAAACCCGGCCTGGAAGCTCGGCGCCAAGAACAGCGACCCGGTCGCCGCCTACCTGGAAGACGTATACACCATCACCGCCAACCTCGCCGGCCTGCCAGGCCTGTCGATGCCGGCCGGTTTTGTCGACGGCCTGCCGGTTGGCGTGCAACTGCTCGCTCCGTATTTCCAGGAAGGTCGCCTGTTGAACGTTGCCCACCAGTATCAGTTAAACACTGACTGGCACACCCGCACCCCGCAGGGGTTTTGAAACTGCTGCGCTCGGTAATGCTGCGTTGAAAACTGGCTCGTAATGCTCATTGACTAAAGTCAACTCCGCTTACTCGCCAGTTTTCGCCTTGCCTTACCTTCGCTCGCGACGTTTCAAAATCCCCAGCAAAGGCTTCTGAGGAGACACACATGCAATGGGAAGTCGTGATCGGGCTGGAGATTCACACCCAGCTCACCACCCGGTCGAAAATCTTTTCCGGTAGTTCCACCACGTTCGGTTCCGAACCGAACACCCAGGCCAGCCTCGTAGACCTGGGCATGCCCGGCGTACTGCCAGTGCTGAACCAGGAAGCGGTGCGCATGGCAGTTATGTTCGGCCTGGCGATTGATGCCGAGATCGGCCAGCACAACGTGTTCGCCCGTAAAAACTACTTCTACCCGGATCTGCCCAAGGGCTACCAGATCAGCCAGATGGAATTGCCGATCGTCGGCAAGGGCCACCTGGACATCGCCCTCGAAGACGGCACGGTCAAACGCGTCGGCATCACCCGCGCGCACCTGGAAGAGGACGCCGGCAAGAGCCTGCACGAAGAATTCAGCGGCGCCAGCGGCATCGACCTGAACCGTGCCGGTACGCCGTTGCTGGAAATCGTTTCCGAGCCGGACATGCGCAGCGCCAAGGAAGCCGTGGCCTATGTCAAGGCGATCCACGCCCTGGTGCGTTACCTGGGCATCTGCGACGGCAACATGGCCGAAGGTTCGCTGCGTTGCGACTGCAACGTTTCGATCCGTCCAAAGGGCCAGGTCGAGTTCGGCACCCGCTGCGAGATCAAGAACGTCAACTCGTTCCGCTTCATCGAGAAGGCGATCAACAGCGAAATCCAGCGTCAGATCGAGCTGATCGAAGACGGCGGCAAGGTGATCCAGCAAACCCGCCTGTACGATCCGAACAAGGACGAAACCCGTCCGATGCGCAGCAAGGAGGAAGCCAACGACTACCGTTACTTCCCCGATCCGGACCTGCTGCCTGTCGTGATCGAAAACTCGTTCCTCGACGACGTGCGCGCCACCCTGCCGGAATTGCCACCGCAGAAACGCGAGCGCTTCCAGGAGCAGTTCGGTCTGTCGGTCTATGACGCCAGCGTGCTGGCCACCAGCCGCGAGCAAGCCGATTATTTCGAGAAGGTCGCAAGCATCGGCGGCGACGCCAAGCTGGCGGCGAACTGGGTGATGGTCGAGTTGGGCAGCCTGCTCAACAAGCAAGGCCTGGACATCGAGCAGTCGCCGGTTTCCGCAGAGCTTCTGGGCGGCATGCTGCTGCGCATCAAAGACAACACCATCTCCGGCAAGATCGCCAAGGTGGTGTTCGAAGCCATGGCCAACGGCGAAGGCAGCGCGGACGAGATCATCGACAAGCGCGGCCTCAAGCAAGTGACCGACACCGGCGCGATCTCGGCGGTGCTGGACGAAATGCTCGCGGCCAATGCCGAGCAGGTCGAGCAATACCGCGCGGCAGACGAAGCCAAGCGCGGCAAGATGTTCGGCTTCTTCGTCGGTCAGGCCATGAAAGCCTCCAAAGGCAAGGCCAACCCGCAACAGGTCAACGAACTGCTGAAAAGCAAGCTCGAAGGCTGATGAGAATAGAGCCAGCATTCAAAACTGGCTCCATTTACTGTGGGAGCGAGCCTGCTCGCGAATGGGGTTCGGCACTCAACACGAAGTTGACTGTCAGAATTGCATTCGCGAGCAGGCTCGCTCCCACATTTGTTTCGGGAAACCTTTCTATGAAGCGTCTACTTGGTGCGTGCGCCCTGCTCTCTCTACTTGCCGGCTGCGCCAGCACCGACACCGTCGACCCGCACGGCTACGACAAAACCGGCGTTGCCTCCTATTACGGCGCCAAACACCAAGGCAAACGCACCGCCAGTGGCGAGCGTTTCAACAAGAATTCCATGACCGCCGCCCATCGCCAGCTACCCTTCGGTACACGGGTGAAGGTCACCAACCTGAAAAACGACAGATCCTGCATAGTGCGCATCAATGACCGGGGCCCGCACACCCGTGGCCGCCTGATCGACCTGTCCCATGAAGCCGCCGAACGGCTGGGCATGCTCAAGAGCGGCACCGCGCGGGTTCGCGTGCAAGCCCTCGACTGACCGACGGAGCCCCGACCATTTTCGGACTAGCCGATTTACCCCTGATCAGCGTGATCGAATTGCTCAGCGGGCTGGTGCTGCTGATTGCCGGCGCCGAACTGATGGTGCGTGCTGCCGTGCGCCTGGCAGCCCGCCTGCATGTACGCCCGCTGATCATCGGCCTGACCATCGTCGCCCTCGGCAGCAGCGCACCGCAAATGGCGGTCAGCCTGCAAGCCACCCTGGCGCACAACGCCGACATCGCCGTGGGCAGCGTGATCGGCAGCAGCATTTTCAACATCCTCGTCACGCTCGGATTGTCGGCGCTGATCATCCCGTTGCGGGTGTCACGGCAACTGGTGCGCCTGGATATTCCGCTGATGATCGGCGCCAGCCTGCTGGTCTTCATTCTGGCCTGGAACGAGGATCTGACCCGTGTCGACGGCGTGATTTTGCTGACGGCGCTCCTGCTGTACCTGGCTTTGCTGTTACGCCAATCGCGGCATTCGGTGCGCCCGGTATCGAGCCATGATCACACAGGGCAGGCACCGTGGATCAGCAGCCTGCTGATGATCGTCACCGGCCTGGCGATGCTGGTGTATGCCGGACATCTGCTGCTGGGCGCAGCGGTATCGGTCGCCACAGACCTCGGGCTGTCAGAACGCATCATCGGCCTGACCATCGTTGCCGTCAGCACGTCCCTGCCGGAGCTCGCCACCTCGCTGATCGCGGCGCTGCGCGGTGAACGCGAGATCGCCGTGGGCAACGTGATCGGCAGCAACCTGTTCAACCTCCTGGGTGTGCTGGGCTTGACCGCACTGCTCGCGCCAGCGCCGCTGTCGGTGTCGCCCAACGCGCTGGATTTCGACCTGCCTGTGATGCTCGGTGTCGCCGTGCTATGCCTGCCGATGTTCTATTCCGGCTACCGAGTGACCCGCGTCGAAGGCCTGCTGTTTCTGGGCCTGTACCTGGCCTACGGCCTGCACGTGGTGTCGTTCACCACCGGCATGCCGCTGGCGGGCAAGCTTGAACACCTGATGCTGTTTTTCGTCCTGCCAGCGCTAATGGCGTTCCTGCTGTTCACGTCATTGCGCGCCTGGCGTCGCCAACACCACAAGAGGGAATCGCCATGACCGAGAACAAGAAAACCGGCGTTGAAGTACGTCGCCAAGTGATGGGCGACACCTTCGTCGACCGCGCACTGGGCAACGCTACCGAATTCACCCAGCCGCTGCAGGATTTCGTCAACGAACACGCCTGGGGCGGGGTCTGGAATCGCGAAGGCCTGCCGCTGAAAACCCGCAGCCTGATCACGCTCGCAGCGCTGACGGCGCTCAAATGCCCGCAGGAATTGAAAGGCCACGTGCGCGGTGCGCTGAACAACGGCTGTACCGTGGAAGAGATCCGCGAAGCGCTGCTACATTGCGCGGTGTATGCCGGGGTGCCGGCGGCGATCGATGCGTTTCGCGCGGCGCAGGAAGTGATCGACAGCTATCAGAAGCCGGTGTGAACACTTCTCTTGGTTACCCTCGGGGCTAATCAGTTCACCCACATATTTCGACAATAAAAGGCGCCCTGCCAAACCTGTTCCCGCAAACCTCTTTTCGACACACTGCGCCGACCAAAAACCCGGGGAATGGTCGGCGCAGCTTGCTGCGCCGAGGATTCGAGCCTTTCCCTGCATCACAAGGAAGGCTCCCATGGGAATGAACACCAGGTTCGTATTGTCGAAATTGATGTTGTCCAGCCTGCTCGTCAGCAGCTCGATTCATGCCTCTGCCCAAGCGTGTTTCGAAGCCAGCGGTCAAGACTTCAGCGAAGTGCTCGCTTGTTACAAGAAAGCCGAAGATGCCAACCCACTGCTTTACGCCGCCAAGGCGAGTACGATATTTCCCGGCGTGGAAAAGCGCAGTTTCGAATTGTCTTCCCAGCAATGGTCGCCACAGGGTTTGGTCAGCCCGGCACAGTGGAAACACACGGTTGACATCTACATTCCGGACAACGCCCTGCACAGCCAAGCCCTGCTGGTGGCCAACAACGGAACCGCCAACGCCGGGCCAACCAATGCCAACGAACCCACTGACTTCACCGAAGCCATGGCGCTTGAAGTAGCGGGTAAGACACGCACGATTGTCATTTCAGTCAGCAACGTTCCGAACCAGTACCTGACCTATGCCGATGACGGCATTGCGCGCACTGAAGACGCCAGCGTCGCCCACAGCTGGAAACTCTTCCTCGATGCCCCTTACCAGCGCCCGTTCATGTCGGTGCGCCTGCCCATGGTGGTGTCGATGGTCAAGGCCATGGACCTCGCGCAAAAGGAACTGCAACCCTGGGGAATAGACCATTTCATTGCCAGCGGCGCATCGAAACGTGGCTGGGCCGTTTGGCTGACAGCCATTGCCGACGAGAGGGTCAAGGCCATCGTGCCATTTGTCATCGACGTGCTGGGCACGGATAACGTCCTTGAACATACCTATCAAAGCTACGGCAAGCACTGGCCACTGGCTTTTTTTGACTATCATCACGAAGGCATCACCCAACGGATAAAGACTGAAAACTTCGCCCGCCTGATGCAAATCGAAGACCCGCTGAACTACCTGCAGACTCGCTATGCCGAGCGCCTGGCGATCTCGAAATACATCGTCAACGCCAGCAGCGACGATTTCTTCCTGCCAGACAATGCGCGATTTTTCTTCGACCGGCTTCCAGGTCCGAAAGCTTTGCGAGTCGCGCCCAATGCCAGTCACTACGGCATCAAACGGTTCATCGAGAACTCGCTGATACCTGTCATCAATCGCTGGCAACAGGATAAGCCCTTGCCGGTCATTTCATTGCGCCCGGATCAGCAACCACAAAAGATTGGACTGCAGTTTTCCGAAGCACCGGTACGGGTGATCCAGTGGACGGCGGCCAATCCGCACGCCCGGGACTTTCGTCAGCCCTGTGGCATCCAGTACGAACCGCAAGAGCTGAGCCTCACCGACCCGCTCGACGGTGGCATGCAGATCGACACTCCAGAAAATGGCTGGAAAGCGACCTTTGTCGAAGCGATCTTTGCCGATGGCTTCGCCGTGACGACCCCGGTGCAGGTCATGCCCATGCGCTATCCGAGCCAGGCACCTCCGGTAATCGAGCCGGCGTGCAAAACCCTGGCTGACGATTAGCGGCGCTAGATCCACCCACCCCACTGCAACAAAAAGATCCCGATGTTGGTGGTGACCGCAGCCATCAGCGTGGTGATCACGATAATCGCCGCTGCCAACTCGTGATTGCCATCCGCCGCCCGGGCCATGACGAAACTGGCGGCGGCGGTCGGGCTGCCGAAGTACAGGAACAGAATCCCCAGCTCCGCACCGCGAAAGCCCCAAAGCCAGGCACCCAGGGTCGCCAGAATGGGCAGGCCGAGCATTTTCACCAGGCTTGAACTGAGCGCCATCGAGCCACTCTTTCGCATCGCCGCCAGCGACAGCGTGCCGCCTATGCAGATCAACGCCAACGGCAAGGTGGTTTGCGCCAGATACTGGCCGGACGTCTCCAGCCAGCCGGGCAAGCCGATGTTGAAATAAGCAAAGGGCGCCGCCGCGATTACGCTGATGATCAGCGGGTTGCTGAACACGCTTTTGCAAATGCTCCACGGGTCGGACTTGATCACCGGGCTGTACACCGCCAGCACAATGGTCGAGAGCGTGTTGTAGAACAGAATCACCAGCGCCGCCAGAATCGCCCCGAGGGAGATCCCGTAGTCGCCGTACATGCTCGCGGCCAGCGCCAGGCCGATCACGCCGTTGTTACCGCGAAACGCACCCTGGGTGTAGATCCCCCGGTCTTCGCGCGGGCACCGAAAGATCGCCCAGCCCCAGGCGATGGCAAAGCACACCAGGGTCGCGAGGGAGAAGTAGATCAGCAGGGCCGGTTGCAACGCGGCGTGCAAGTCGGCATGCAGGATGCCCAGAAACAGCAGCGCCGGCATGGTGACGTTGAACACCAGGGACGAGGCGGTGTGGATGAAGTTGTCGTTGATCCAGTCGATGCGCTTGAGCAACACCCCCAGAAACAGCATGGCGAACACCGGGGCGGTGATGTTCAGGGTTTCGAGGAAAATTGCCAGCATGCCGGGGAGGACCTTGAGGTGGGCGTCGTTAGGGGGCTAATGATAAGCCACCTGCGACGTCGGCGTCTGGGAGTTCGCCATCGCTGGCAAGCCAGCTCCCACAGTGATCTTCATTGTTCACACAATTTGCGCAACAAAGAAGCACCCTGTGGGAGCTGGCTTGCCAGCGAAGAACGATAACGCGGTCTCAGGTAATCGGCGCCGGGTTGAACAGGGTGATGTCGTTGTGCAGCTTGTGCTTTTCAGCCCAAGTCTGCTGCTTGCCACTGGCCACATCCAGGTAGTAGTGGAACAACTCCCAGCCCAGCTCCTCGATGGACGCCCGCCCGGTAGCGATGCGCCCGGCGTCGATGTCGATCAGGTCCGGCCAGCGCTGCGCCAACTCGGTCCGGGTCGATACCTTCACCACCGGTGCCATGGCCAGCCCGTAAGGCGTGCCGCGGCCGGTAGTGAACACATGCAGGTTCATCCCCGCCGCCAATTGCAACGTCCCGCAGACAAAGTCACTGGCCGGGGTGGCGCAGAAGATCAGGCCTTTTTCCTTGAACCGCTCGCCAGGGCCGAGCACGCCGGTGATGGCGCTGCTACCGGACTTGACGATCGAACCCAGGGACTTCTCGACGATGTTCGACAAACCGCCCTTCTTGTTGCCCGGTGTGGTGTTGGCGCTGCGATCCGCCTCGCCCTTGGCCAGGTAACGGTCGTACCAGTCCATTTCCCGTACCAATTCCTGGGCAACCTCTTTGGTTTGCGCGCGGGAGGTCAGCAGGTAGATCGCATCACGCACTTCGGTGACTTCGGAGAACATCACCGTCGCACCCGCACGCAGCAACAGGTCCGAGGCATAGCCCAGGGCCGGGTTGGCGGTGATCCCGGAAAACGCATCGCTGCCGCCACACTGCATGCCCAGGATCAGCTCGGACGCCGGTACGGTTTCCCGACGGCGTTGATCGAGCTTCTTCAAACGGGTTTCAGCCAGTTCCATGATCTGCTCGATCATCTCGGTAAAACCGTGGCTGGAATCCTGCAGGCGATACAGCCACGGCTCGCTCAGATCCACCGACGCATCGCCCTCGTGCATCACCTGCCCGGCCTGCAACTTCTCGCAGCCCAGGCTGATCACCAGTGCCTCGCCGCCCAGGTTCGGGTTGCGTGCCAGGTTGCGCACGGTGCGGATCGGGATGTAGGCGTCGGTGGCGGTGATCGCCACGCCACAGCCATAGCTGTGGGTCAGTGCCACCACGTCATCGACGTGCGGGTACTTGGGCAGCAGCTCGTCCTTGATGCGCCTGACCGCATGATCCAGCACACCGGTCACGCATTGCACCGTGGTGGTGATCCCGAGAATGTTGCGCGTGCCCACCGTACCATCGGCGTTGCGATAACCCTCGAAGGTATAGCCTTGCAGCGGTGCCTGCGCGGCCGGCACGTCGGTGGACAGCGGCAAGCTGTCCAGCGGTGGCGCGGTCGGCATGCGCAGTTGATCTTCCTTGACCCAACTGCCACGGGGGATCGGCTGCAGGGCGTAGCCGATGACCTGCCCGTAACGAATCACCTGGCCACCTTCGGGAATGTCTTCCAAAGTGACCTTGTGGCTCTGTGGCACGAAGTCGACGGTGACCAGGCCATCGGAAAACTCGGTGCCGGCCGGCACCCCCTGGTCATTGACCACGATCACCACGTTGTCCCGCTCGTGCAGGCGGATGTAGCGCGGCGAATCAGAATGTTCAATCAACTGCATGACGCCGCTCCTCAGGAATGCGCTTGAGACAATTTACCGGATGCTTCAGGACCGTTGACCGGCGGCTCCTTGAGCACCACACGCTTGATCGGACCGACGATCACCAGATAGCTGAACACCGCGACCAGTGCGTTGCAACCGACAAACACCAGCGCCCATTTGAACGAACCGGTGGAACTGATGATGTAGCCGATGACGATCGGCGTGGTGATCGACGCCAGGTTGCCGAAGGTATTGAACAAGCCACCGCTGAGACCGGCGATCTGTTTTGGCGAGGTATCGGACACCACCGCCCAACCCAAGGCACCCACGCCTTTGCCGAAGAACGCCAGGGCCATGAAGCCCACGACCATCCATTCAACATCCACGTAGTTGCAGGCCACGATGCTGCTGGACACCAGCAGGCCAGCGATGATCGGCGCCTTGCGGGCGAAGGTCAGGGAATGGCCCTTGCGCAGCAGGTAATCGGAAATCACCCCGCCAAGCACGCCACCGATGAAGCCGCAGATCGCCGGCAACGAGGCGATGAAACCGGCCTTGAGGATGGTCATGCCGCGCTCTTGAACCAGGTACACCGGGAACCAGGTCAGGAAGAAATAAGTGATGCCGTTGATGCAGTACTGGCCCAGGTACACACCCAGCATCATGCGGTTGGTCAGCAGTTGGCGGATGTAGTCCCACTTCGGACCGTCGCCTTTTGCACCTTTGCCCTTGGTCTGATCCATGTCGACCATGCCACCGTTATCGGCGATGTGCTTGAACTCGGCGTCGTTGATCATCGGATGTTCGCGCGGGCTGTAGATCACTTTCAGCCAGATGCCGGAGAAGATGATGCCGATCACGCCCATGACGATGAACACGTGCTGCCAGCCGAAGCTATAGACGATCCAGCCCATCAGCGGCGCGAACAACACGGTGGCAAAGTATTGCGCCGAGTTGAAGATCGCCGAAGCGGTGCCACGTTCAGCGGTCGGGAACCAGGCCGCGACGATGCGCGCGTTGCCGGGGAAGGACGGCGCTTCGGCCAGACCGACCAAAAAGCGCAGCATGAACAGCGCAACCACCGCCGTGGACATGCCGAACTCGCCGACATAACCCTGCAGCACGGTGAACAGCGACCAGGTGAAGATGCTCAGCGCATAGATTTTTTTCGAACCGAAACGGTCCAGCAGCCAGCCACCGGGAATTTGCCCCGCCACGTAGGCCCAACCGAATGCAGAGAAGATGTAGCCAAGGGTAACCGCGTCTATGCCGAGGTCTTTTTGCAGGCTGGAACCGGCGATGGCGATGGTAGCGCGGTCGGCGTAGTTGATCGTGGTCACCAGAAACAGCATGAGCAGGATCAAATAGCGGACGTGAGTCGGCTTCTTGGTCGATTGCATGTAGATGTACTCCCACAAATTATTTTTATGCGCGGGTGAATCTTCTTCGGACTTTTGTGGGAGCTGGCTTGCCAGCGATGCGGGCACCTCGGTCGTTCAGTCGCACCGCGGTGATGCCATCGCTGGCAAGCCAGCTCCCACAGGTATTGCGTGGATCAGGAGCCGATGTAGCTGGTCTTCACGACCGTGTAGAACTCTTGCGCATAGCGACCTTGCTCACGTGATCCATAGGATGAACCTTTACGCCCACCGAACGGAACGTGGTAATCCACACCGGCGGTCGGCAGGTTGACCATCACCATCCCGGCCTGGGAGTGGCGCTTGAAGTGGTTGGCGTACTTCAACGAAGTGGTGGCGATGCCCGCCGACAGACCGAATTCGGTGTCGTTGGCCATGGCCAGTGCAGCTTCGTAATCGGCCACGCGCACGATGTTGGCCACCGGGCCGAAGATCTCTTCGCGGCTGATGCGCATCGAGGCTTCGCTGTCGGCAAACAGGGTTGGCGCGAGGAAGTAACCCTCGGTGTCACAGGTCACCAGACCACCGCCGCTGACCAGGCGCGCACCTTCGGACTGGCCGATGTCGATGTACTTCATGTCCTGTTCAAGCTGAGCTTGCGAAACGACTGGACCAATGTCGGTGCCGGCTTTCAACGCGTGGCCGACCTTGATCGACTTCATACGTTCGGCCATGGCTTCGACGAACTTGTCGTGAATCCCGGCGGTGACGATGAAGCGGCTCGATGCCGTGCAACGTTGGCCGGTGGAGTAGAACGCGCTCTGTACCGACAGCTCGACCGCTTGCTTGAGATCGGCGTCGTCGAGAATGATCTGCGGGTTCTTGCCGCCCATTTCCAACTGCACCTTGGCCTGGCGCGACACGCAACTGACGGCGATCTGACGACCGACGCCCACGGAACCGGTGAAGCTGATGCCGTCGACTTTCGGGCTGTTGACCAGCGCATCGCCAACCACTCGACCACTGCCCATCACCAGGTTGAACACGCCGGCGGGGAAGCCTGCGCGGGAGATGATTTCCGCCAGTGCCCAGGCGCAGCCCGGTACCAGATCGGCTGGCTTGAGCACCACGCAGTTGCCGTAGGCCAGCGCCGGAGCGATTTTCCAGGCAGGGATCGCGATCGGGAAGTTCCACGGGGTAATCAGGCCGACCACACCCAGGGCTTCGCGGGTGACTTCAACATTGACGCCCGGACGCACCGACGGCAGGTAGTCGCCGGACAGGCGCAGGCATTCACCGGCGAAGAACTTGAAGATGTTGCCGGCGCGGGTCACTTCGCCGATGGCTTCGGGCAGGGTCTTGCCCTCTTCCCGGGCCAGCAGGGTGCCGAGTTCTTCGCGACGGGCGAGGATCTCGGTACCGACTTTATCCAGGGAATCGTGACGGGCCTGAATGCCCGAAACCGACCACGCCTGGAATGCGGCACGGGCGGCGTCGATGGCGGCATGGACCTGAGTCAGGTCAGCCTTGGCGTAGTCGCCAATGGCGTCGCTCAGTTCGGACGGGTTGATGTTGACCGAGTAATCGGCACCGGCGACCCATTCACCGTTGATGTAGTTGTCGTAGCGCTTTGTCACGAGTCGTTCTCCTCACGCAAAAAGCCGCTGATCGCTCAGCGGCTCCGGTTTGATCGTTGTTATTGCGCACCCTGCTTGTCGATCAGCGCGGCGAGCATTTCGTACTCTTCGCCAGTCAGATCGGTCAGCGGCGCACGCACAGGGCCCGCGTCATAACCGGCAATTTTTGCCCCGGCCTTGACGATGCTCACCGCGTAACCGGCTTTGCGGTTACGGATGTCCAGGTACGGCAGGAAGAAGTCGTCGATGATCTTGCCGACGGTGGCGTGATCTTCACGAGCGATGGCGTGGTAGAAATCCATTGCGGTTTTCGGGATGAAGTTGAACACCGCCGAGGAGTAGACCGGTACGCCCAGCGCCTTGTAGGCCGCAGCGTAGACTTCGGCGGTCGGCAGGCCACCCAGGTAAGTGAAGCGATCGCCGAGGCGGCGACGGATCGACACCATCAACTCGATATCACCCAGGCCATCCTTGTAGCCGATCAGGTTCGGGCAACGCTCGGCCAGACGCTCCAGCAGCGGCGCGTTCAGGCGGCAGACGTTACGGTTGTAGACCACCACGCCGATATTGACCGATTTGCACACGGCTTCAACGTGGGCGGCAACGCCGTCCTGGCTGGCTTCGGTCAGGTAGTGCGGCAGCAGCAACAGGCCTTTGGCGCCCAGACGCTCGGCTTCCTGTGCGTATTCGATGGCCTGACGGGTGGAACCACCGACACCGGCGAGAATGGGCACGCTGGTGGCGCAAGTGTCGACGGCAGTCTTGATGATTTCCGAATATTCGCTGGCCGCCAGAGAGAAGAACTCACCGGTGCCGCCTGCGGCGAACAAAGCCGAGGCGCCGTATGGGGCCAGCCATTCCAGACGCTTGATGTAGCCAGCGCGATTGAAATCGCCCTGGGCATTGAAATCGGTGACCGGGAAAGACAGCAGACCGGAAGAGAGGATGGACTTCAGTTCTTGTGGATTCATTATTCGAACACCCTGGATTGCGACGTATGTGAGTTGAGACCGTTCAGCCCGACGCTGAAGTTGTAGGTCATCGTACAACTTAAAATACAACCGTCAACTGCATTTCATCGTCAGGGGTGAAAATTGTTGGACAAGATAGGGTGATGCCCCGTGTTTGCAGGGCCTACATGATGGGAGGATGAGGCAAGATTACGCGATCAACGGCCTGATAGAGATACGTTGTCGGAGGATTCAATGACGATCGGCGGAGCGCCTGGAGGATGCGCGCAATGACTACAAGCCCCTTCGCGAGCAGGCTCGCTCCCACAATGGCTGATCTGCGGCCACACATATTGTGAGCTGCCACGATCAACTGTGGGAGCGAGCCTGCTCGCGAAGCCGGTCTGACAGGCAATGGATTACCTGACCCGGAATCTTACCCCCGCTGCGCCTCAGCCTCTTCATGGGCATGGCGCAACCGCTCGCGGCTGTTGGTCAGGTGCAATCGCATCGCCGCGCGGGCGGCGTCGGAGTCCTGGCGGGCGATGGCGTCGTAGATCTCTTCGTGCTCGCGGCTCAGGCGGTTCATGTAGTGCTGCTGATCGTCATGGGCCAGTCGCGCGGAGTTGAGGCGGGTGCGCGGGATGATGCTGGTGCCCAGGTGGGTCATGATGTCGGTGAAGTAGCGGTTGCCGGTCGCCAGGGCAATCTGCAGGTGGAACTGGAAGTCCGAGGCCACGGCATCGCTGGCGTGGGAAACGCTTTCATTGAGGGCATCCAGCGCCGCGCGCATCAGTGCCAACTGCTCGGGGCTGCGACGTTGCGCGGCGAGGCCGGCGGACTCAACTTCGAGGCTGATGCGCAGTTCCAGGATGGCCAGCACGTCACGCAAGGTGACCACGGTCGCCGGATCGATACGAAAACCACTCGGGCTCGGGGTATCGAGCACGAAGGTGCCGATGCCATGACGGGTTTCCACCTGCCCGGCCGCCTGCAAACGGGAGATCGCCTCGCGCACCACTGTGCGGCTGACGCCATGGGCATCCATGATCGCCGACTCGGTGGGCAACTTGTCGCCACGCTTGAGGTGACCGTCGCGGATCTGCTCGGACAGCACCGTCACCAGTTCCTGAGCGAGGCTGCGGCGCTTGCGAGGGAGGCGTGGTGCGTCGTTCGGGTTTTCCATGGTGAACATCTGTCTCGAAAAAATCGGCTGAAAGCGCATCATAGCTCAACGCGGTTGTACGATCACCCACAACCCCCGGGCGGTGGCGTTCAGGCGGTCACGGTCTGGTCCACCAAATGGCCATTCTCGATACGAACGTGCCGCGGATGGAAGCGTTTGAGGCTGCTGCGATGCCCGACGCTGACAATGCTCAGGCCCGGCAACTCATCGATCAGTGCCTGATACAGCGATGCCTCGTCTTCTTCATCCATCGCCGAAGTCGCTTCGTCCATGTACAGCCATTGCGGGGCATACAGCAGCGCACGGGCAAAGGCCAGGCGTTGCTGCTCACCCGGCGACAACATGCGCTGCCAGTGATTGGCTTCGTCGAGGCGCGCCACCAGGTGCGGCAAACGGCAGGTTTCCAGAACGTGCACATAACGCTCGTTCGGATAGGTATCGCCGGCCTGTGGATAACTCAACGCCTCACGCAGGGTACCAATCGGCAAGTACGGTTTTTGCGGCAGGAACAGATAACGCGCCGCCGGCAGGCGAATGCTGCCATGACCCATCGGCCACAAGTGTCCCATCGCCCGCAGCAGGGTCGACTTGCCGCTGCCGGAACGGCCGCTGAGCATGACGCGCTCGCCCTCTTGCACGGTCATGTCGCCACTGGTC
Organism: Pseudomonas sp. GM78; assembly: GCF_000282475.1. Taxonomy (GTDB): domain Bacteria; phylum Pseudomonadota; class Gammaproteobacteria; order Pseudomonadales; family Pseudomonadaceae; genus Aquipseudomonas. The sequence goes on along the minus strand of NZ_AKJF01000066.1, from coordinate 100,964 downwards.
AACAGGTGGCGACCATCAGCCAGGTCGAGGCCAAGGTTGTGCACCTTCAAGGCTGAGCCCGAGTTCTGCACGTCGATCGCCGGTGCGCGTTGCTCGTTGTCAGTCATGGCCTGACGGAAACTGAGCAGGCGATCGCAGGTGGCGCGCCATGAAGCGAGGCTCTGGTACGCGGTGATAAACCAGCTGAAGCTGTCCTGGACATTGCCGAACGCCGAGCTGATCTGCATCAGCTCGCCCAGTTCGATCTTGCCGGCCAGGTAACGCGGCGCGGCAACCATGAAGGGGAAGATGATGGCCGCCTGCTCGTAACCGGAGGTGAAAAAGGTCAGGCGTTTGGACACCTTCATGATGTCCCAGAAGTTGTGCCAGACCATCGAGAAACGATGGGTCAATCGGCGGTTCTCATTGGGCTCGCCGTTGTACAACGCAATGCTTTCGGCGTTCTCGCGAACCCGTACCATGGAGAAACGCAGGTCGGCTTCGAAGCGTTGTTGCCGATTGTTCAGGCCGATCAAGCGGCGACCGATCAAATGCGTCAGCCAGCTCCCCACCACCGCGTAGACCAGTACGCACCAGAACATGTAGCCGGGAATGGTCACACCGAACACCTCGATGCTCCCCGACACCCCCCAGAGGATGATGGAGAACGACACCAGGCTGACGATATTGCGCAGCAGGCCGACGCCCAGGCTCAAGGTGTCGGACGTGAAATTGTTGAGGTCTTCGGAAATGCGCTGGTCCGGGTTATCGGTGTAACCGCCCTGCTCCAGCTGGTAGTAATTCTTGTTGCCCAACCAACGGGCGAAATGCTTTTCGGTGAGCCACGCCCGCCAGCGGATCGTCAGCATCTGCGTCAGGTAGAGCCGGTACACCGCACCGACAATCGCCACTGCGGCAATCGCGCAGAAATACAGGATCAGCCGCCAGAAAGCCTCCTCATCCTTTTGCTGCAGGGCGTTGTAGAAATCCTTGTACCAGGTGTTGAACCACACCGAGATCCCCACGCTCATCAGCGACAGCGCAATCACGGCGATCAGCAATGTCCAGGCCTTGGCCTTTTCTTCGCTCTGCCAATAAGGCGTGACCATCGCCCAGACTTTTCGGAAAAACTGCCCGCGCACAGCATCATTGACCGCGGAATATTCAGCGTTCTGATTCATGGATAAGGCTCGATATAGAAAAGTACATGCACGAACCGATCATAGATGATCGGTTCGGTTTGTCGCGAGGAGCGGCCGGCATTCGTTCAGCGCAGGTTCAGCGACGAACGGGACGCTTCTGCAGTTTGCGCTGCAGCGTGCGGCGGTGCATGCCCAGGGCGCGGGCGGTGGCGGAGATGTTGCCTTCGTGCTCGGTCAACACGCGCTGGATGTGTTCCCACTGCAGGCGGTCCACGGACATCGGGTTTTCCGGTACCAGGCTGTCGAGGTCGGCGTGTTCGGACAGCAGCGCGGCCAGCACGTCGTCGGCGTCGGCCGGTTTGCACAGGTAGTTGCAGGCGCCGCGCTTGATCGCCTCCACGGCGGTGGCAATGCTCGAATAACCGGTGAGGATCACCACGCGCATTTCCGGATCCATTTCCAGCAACTTGGGCAGCAACACCAGGCCCGAATCGCCATCCATTTTCAGGTCCAGGGCGGCATAGTCCGGCAGATCGGCCTGGGCGATGGTCAGCCCCTCTTCGGCGGAACCGGCGGTGCTGACGCGAAAGCCGCGGCGGGCCATGGCGCGGGCCATCACCCGGGTAAAGGTCGCGTCATCGTCGACCAGCAGCAAATGCGGCAGTTCTTCGCCTTCGACTTGGATTTCGTCACTCATGTTGGTCTCCTCGGGCGCCGTGGGGCAGGCGCAGCTCAGTGAGCGTGCCGCCTTCCTCATGACTATAGAGTTTCACTGAGCCGCCGGCGCGTGTCACGCTGGCCTTGCTCAAAAACAGGCCCAGGCCGAAACCTTTGCCCTTGGTGGTAAAAAACGGCTTGCCGATCTGCTCGGCGATGGCCAGCGGCACACCGGCACCGTGGTCGCGGATGCTGATGGTCAAGTCCTCGGCATTCCAGTCCAAGGTGACTTGCAGCCCTTCAGGGCAGGCATCCGCTGCGTTGTTGAGCAAATTGAGCAGCGCCTGGGTCAGGTCCGGCGGCGGCGCCATGCGCGGTACCGTGCCCTGGCCCAGGCGCTGGAAGCGATAGCTGGCTTCCGGGCGCATCAGGTGCCAGCGATTGAGCGCTTCGTCGAGCCAGTCGGTGACGTCCTGCATCTGCACCGCCAGCCGGCGATTGGCCTCCGCCGCCCGAACCAACTGCTGCAAAGTCTCCTTGCACAGCTTGACCTGGTCCTGCAGCACCTTCAGGTCATCCTGCAGCATGGGGTCAGGATGATCCTGTTGCATCTCCTTGAGCAACACGCTCATGGTTGCCAGCGGCGTGCCCAACTCATGGGCGGCGCCCGCCGCCTGGGTGGCGACGGCCAACAGTTGCTGGTCGCGCAGGCCTTCTTCCCGGCGAATGGCCCGCAGCTCTTCCTGGCGGCGCAGCTCCTCGGCCATGCGCGCGGCGAAGAACGTGATCACCGCCGCCGCCAGGGCGAAGCTCAACCACATCCCGTACACCTGCAGGTTTTCCCGGGCGATCGGGAAGGTTTGCAGCGGGTAGAAGCGCGCCAGCAGCAAGGTATACATGGCCAGGGCGATGCCCGACAGAATCACCGAGTAACGCCATGGCAAGGTCACTGCCGCGATGGTCAGTGGCACCAGGTAATAAGAGACGAAGGGGTTGGTCGAGCCCCCCGAGAAATACAGTAACGCACTGTGAATAAACAGGTCGCAGGCCAGCTGCACCGCATATTCGAGCTCGGTGACCGGCCAGCTGGTGCGCAGCCGGATGGCCGTGAAGGCACACAGCAGCATCGAGCAGCCGAGGGTCGCGGCCAGCTGGAACCAGGGTAGCGGCAACAGTTCGAGCCAGTAGGCCAGGCCTACGGAACCGGCTTGGGCGGCCAGGACCAAAGTGCGGATGAACGTCAACCGCCAGAGATTCTGGCGCGTGGCGGAAGTGATTTGAACGGGGGCGAGCATGAGCTCTCCTGATGAGCGCTCCAGGCGGATCGACGGGAGTATAACCAAGCGCGGGGGCTGGCAGGCGAAAGTGCGGCAAACGGCCACACCGTATCTTTCTGTATAGAAGTTGTAACTGTGCGAACCGGATCATCAAAGCTAGAGTCTGATGGTTTCACGCAGGCCCGGACCATCAACCTGCGCACCCACTTAGGAGCCTTCATGCACACATTCCGCCGCAGCGCCGCCCTCCTTGCCCTGAGTGCCGGCACCCTCGCCGCCCTCCCGGCCCTGGCCGCCGACGAACTGCATTACAACCAGATTTCCCTGCGCGCCGAAGTCAGCCAGGAAGTGGCTCGCGACCTGATGATCGTGACCCTCTACACCGAAGAACAGAACACCGACCCGGCCAAACTCGCCGCGGACGTCAGCACCACCATGAACAAGGCGCTAGCCCAGGCCAAGCAGGTCAAGGACATCACCCTGCGCCAGGGCAGTCGCAACAGCTACCCGATCTACGACGCCAAGGGCCAGAAAATTACCGGCTGGCGCGAGCGTGCCGAACTGCGCCTGGAAAGTCCGGACTTCGCCGCACTGTCCAAGCTGACCGGCGAACTGCTCACCGACCTGAAAATGGGCGGCATGGATTTCGCCATCGCCACGCCAACCCGCAAGGCCAGCGAAGACGCTTTGCTCAAAGAAGCCGTGACTGCCTTCAAGGCCCGCGCCCAACTGGCCACTGATGCCCTGGGCGGCAAGGGCTACAAAATCGTCAATCTGAACTTCAACAGCAATGGCTACCCGCAACCGTACATGCGCGGGCCGATGATGATGAAAGCCGCCAGCATGGACGCCGCTCCGGTGACGCCGGAAGTGGAAGCCGGCACCAGCCAGGTCAGCATGACGGCCGATGGATCGATTGAAGTGCTGATGCCTTGAATAGATAACCTCTGAACAAAAACGGCGATCACCCAAGTGATCGCCTTTTTTTATCCCTGTAGGAGCTGCCGCAGGCTGCGATCTTTTGATCCTGATCTATGCTCTCTGAACATTTCAGTGGCTACCAGAAAGATCGCAGCCTGCGGCAGCTCCTACAGACATGACCTACAGACTTAAACGAAAAGTTGCACCTTGTACTACCCGCAAACTGCGACCAATACCAGTGCAACGATAACCACTCCCATTCACCCCCACACACCCGTCAAGGACGGGGTATAAATAGGTAACACCACGCCCCACTCACGGGCAACCCAAGGCTTTAACGCACCATTAAAGTGCGCCAGTTGCACTACAAAAACGCCACGCAAACGGTCAAATGCGTCAGGTTTTATACAAATGCGACATTAAGGTACGTTCGTGCCACTGTTTAACACTTGTAGTCGCTCTGGATCTTGCATTGGGTATGGCCCCTGCATAAGTATCCGCAGGCACGACTCACGAGGTCGTCCTCAAAATCAAAAAATGACAACAAATCATGAGGCCACCATGCTTAAACAAGCGGTCATTCCGTTTTTATTAGGTGCCAGCTTGCTAGCTAGCGCACCGTTCGCCCAAGCTGCGACTAACCTGGTGTTCTGCTCCGAAGGGAGCCCGGCCGGTTTCGATCCAGGTCAATACACCACCGGAACTGACTTCGACGCCTCTGCCGAAACCATGTTCAACCGCCTGACCCAGTTCGAGCGCGGCGGCACCGCCGTCATTCCTGGCCTGGCGACCAGCTGGGACGTCTCCGATGACGGCCTGACTTACACTTTCCACCTGCGCGACGGCGTCAAGTTCCACACCACCCCGTATTTCAAGCCGACTCGTGAGTTCAACGCCGACGACGTGCTGTTCACCTTTAATCGCATGATTAACAAGGATGACCCGTTCCGCAAAGCGTACCCGACCGAATTCCCGTACTTCACCGACATGGGGATGGACACCAACATCACCAAGATCGATAAAGTCGACGACAAAACCGTCAAGTTCACCCTCAAAGACGTTGATGCCGCGTTCATCCAGAACATGGCGATGAGCTTTGCTTCGATCCAGTCCGCCGAATACGCAGCCCAGCTGCTGAAAGAAGGCAAGGCTGCCGACATCAACCAGAAGCCGGTCGGCACTGGTCCGTTCGTGTTCAAGAGCTACCAGAAAGATTCCAACATCCGCTACACCGGGAACAAGGACTACTGGAAGCCAGACGATGTCAAGATCGACAACCTGATCTTCGCCATCACCACCGACCCGTCGGTACGTATTCAGAAGCTGAAGAAGAACGAGTGCCAGGTCACCCTGTTCCCTCGTCCGGCCGACCTGAAAGCGCTGCGCGAAGACAAGACCCTCAAGCTGCCTGACCAGGCTGGTTTCAACCTGGGCTACATCGCCTACAACGTGATGGACAAGGTCAAGGGCAGCAACGAGCCAAACCCGTTGGCCCAACTGAAAGTGCGCCAGGCACTGGACATGGCGGTCAACAAGCAACAGATCATCGACTCCGTGTACCAGGGCGCGGGCCAACTGGCCGTCAACGCCATGCCGCCGACCCAGTGGTCCTACGACACCACCATCAAGGATGCGCCGTACAACCCTGAGAAAGCCAAGGAGCTGCTCAAGGAAGCCGGTGTAAAAGAAGGCACCGAAATCGTCCTCTGGGCCATGCCGGTACAGCGTCCGTATAACCCGAACGCCAAGTTGATGGCTGAAATGCTGCAGTCCGACTGGGCGAAAGTCGGTCTCAAGGTCAAGATCCAGAGCTACGAGTGGGGCGAGTACATCAAGCGCTCCAAAGGCGGCGAGAACCAGGCAATGCTGATTGGCTGGAGCGGTGACAATGGTGATCCCGACAACTGGCTGAACGTGCTGTTCGGCTGCGACTCGCTGGAAGGCAACAACTTCTCGAAATGGTGCTACAAGCCGTTTGACGACATCGTCAAGCAAGCCAAGCGCACTTCGGATCAAGGCAAGCGCACCGAACTGTACAAGCAGGCGCAACACATCCTCAAAGATCAGACGCCAATGACACCTATCGCTCACTCGACGGTGTTCCAACCCATGCGCGCCAATGTGCAGGACTTCAAGATCAGCCCGTTTGGCTTGAACTCCTTCTACGGCGTCAGCGTCAGCAAATAAGGTTGGGTAACGGCGACGTTCATGACGTCGCCGTTACTTTGCCTACCGAGAACGCAGGAAATTACCTACATCCAAATCGCCCGCTGACTACAGCAGAGCGCTAGGACGCGTCGTCTTTTCCCACGAGCATTTCGGACTTTTCGTATTTACTGCCGGGCCCACGGTACCTACCGTCGGGATCTGACCAGCTGATGCGTGGGTCCTCGGTTTTTTTTGCTGCACGCCATGGCTGGAAACCAGTGAAGCCTCCCCCGTCTGCGCACGGAGCGAAGGCTCATTGACACAACACTGAACAAGAGAGAGCGTCATGCGCCATACCTTGGTTTTATCCGCATTGCTGGGCACCGGCCTGCTGGCCGCCACGTCCATGAGCCAGGCTGCCTCCAACAGCCTGGTGTTCTGCTCCGAAGGCAGCCCCGCCGGCTTCGACACCGCGCAGTACACCACCGCGACCGATAACGATGCCGCCGAACCGCTGTACAACCGCCTGGCAGAGTTTGAAAAAGGCTCGACCAATGTCGTACCGGGCCTGGCCACCAGTTGGGATATTTCCGAGGACGGCCTCACATACACCTTTCACCTGCGCCCGGGCGTGAAGTTTCATACAACCAAGTACTTCACTCCGACTCGCGACTTCAACGCCGATGACGTGCTGTTCACGTTCAATCGCATGCTCGACCCGCAACAACCTTTCCGTAAGGCTTACCCCACCGAATTCCCGTATTTCAACGGGATGAGCCTGAACAAGAACATCGCCAAGGTCGAAAAGACCGGGCCGCTAACCGTGGTCATGACGCTCAACAGCGTCGACGCCGCGTTCATCCAGAACATCGCCATGAGCTTCGCCGCGATCCTCTCCGCCGAGTACGCCGACAAGCTGCTGGCCGAGGGCAAGCCGAGCGACATCAACCAAAAGCCCATCGGCACCGGGCCGTTCGTGTTCAAGAGCTACCAGAAAGACTCGAACATCCGTTACACCGGCAACAAGCATTACTGGGACCCGAGCCGGGTCAAGCTCGACAACCTGATTTTCGCCATCAACACCGACGCCTCGGTACGCGTGCAGAAACTCAAGGCCGACGAGTGCCAGATCACGCTGCATCCGCGCCCGGCTGATGTGACCGCGTTGAAGAACGATCCAAAACTGCAACTGATCGAAAAGCCCGGTTTCAACCTGGGCTACATCGCCTACAACGTGCGTCACAAGCCATTCGACCAGCTCGAAGTGCGCCAGGCGCTGGACATGGCGGTGAACAAGCAAGGCATTCTCAATGCCGTTTACCAGGGTGCAGGGCAACTGGCGGTCAACGCCATGCCGCCGACCCAATGGTCCTACGATGAGACGATCAAGGACGCCGCCTACAACCCGGAAAAAGCCAAGGAACTGCTCAAGGCTGCCGGCGTGAAGGAAGGCACCGAAATCACCCTGTGGGCCATGCCCGTACAGCGCCCCTACAACCCCAACGCCAAGTTGATGGCCGAAATGCTCCAGGCTGACTGGGCGAAGATCGGCCTCAAGGTCAAGATCGTCAGCTACGAATGGGGCGAGTACATCAAGCGCACCAAGAATGGCGAGCACGACATCAGCCTGATCGGCTGGACCGGTGACAACGGTGACCCGGACAACTGGCTCGGCACCCTGTACAGCTGCGATGCCATCGGTGGCAACAACTACTCCATGTGGTGCGATCCGGCTTACGACAAGCTGATCAAGCAGGCCAAGGTCGTGACCGACCGCGACCAGCGCACCGTGCTCTACAAACAGGCGCAGCAGTACCTCAAGCAGCAGGTACCGATCACGCCGGTCGCCCACTCGACGGTCAACCAGCCGTTGAGCGCCAAAATCGAAGGGTTCAAGGTCAGCCCTTTCGGTCGCAACGTTTTCTCGGGTGTCAGCATCGAAAAATAAAACCGTGTAGCTGAAAACGCTGGGGGCGCATTGCGCCCTCACGCAAGCCTATTGCCGTAGTTCGCCAATCCGGCATCCAGCAAACGTTTGCGATGCGTGAAAGAGTTCCAAAGCAAATAGCCGAACCACCAAAAAAGGCCGGCATTAATAATAGAAAGTAAGGAGCTTCACCCATGAAACTGAGCAGCACCGCGATACTGGCCTTGGCCATCAGCAGTATCACCGCCACGGCGTATGCTGAAACCCAGAGCCAGGCGTACACCCCGGTGACCGTGAATGAAAAAAGCGCCCAGAGCGAAGCCACCGGTTTCCTCGAAGGCCAGTCGATCAGCGGCACGACCCGTAACTGGTACGCCAACGAACAACTGAAACGTGGTGCCAATTTCTCCTACAAGAAAGATGGCGTATCGACCCCAACGGATCGTCGCATCAACTGGGTTCAGGGCACCATCCTCAAGTACAACTCGGGCTTCACCGAAGGCACTGTCGGCGTCAGCACTGAAGTGGCGGCCTACAACGCCATCGCCCTGGACCAGGACCGCAAGGACCTGGCGTCCAACAACGGTGGCGCACCGGGTACTCGCCCAGGCGCGGGCAACAACCGTACCCTGACCGAAGAAGGCGGCGACGCCGTTGGCCAGTGGAGCAAACTGGGCCTGGCCAACGTCAAGGCGCGTATTTCCAACACCACCCTGACCGCCGGTCGTCAGAACTTCAGCAGCCCGATGGTCGACGTCATCGGTAACCGTGCGCTGCCTTCGAGCTTCCAGGGTGTGGCGATCCACAGCGAAGAGCTGAACAACCTGGCGTTCGACCTGGCCACCTTCGATCGCAACTCGCCGCGTACCGAACAGAGCCAGCGCAAATTCCGCACCGAATACGCCAATGGCATCGTTGAATCCGATCACGTCTACACCGGCGGTATCACCTACACCCCGTTCGCCAGTCTGACCACCAGCCTCTGGGCCACCCAGGCCGAGGACATCTGGAACCAGTACTACTTCGGCGCCACCCACGTACTGGGCGACAGCCAGGTACTGAGCCTGACCACCGGCCTGAACTACTACAAGACCCAGGAAGAAGGCAAAGCGCTGATCGGCGACATCGACAACGACACCTACTCGCTGTCGTTCGGCCTGACCCACCAGGCCCACAGCCTGACCTTCTCGTACCAGGAAGTGAACGGTAACGAGTACTTCGACTACCTGCACGAAACCAACGGCATCTACCTGGCCAACTCCCTGCTGTCGGACTTCAACGGCCCGAACGAGAAATCCTTCCAGGTTGCCTACGGCCTGAACATGGCCGAATACGGCGTGCCAGGCCTGAAGTTCAACATCTACCAGGCGCGCGGCTGGGGTATCGACGGTACTCACTACACCGGCAACAAAGGCGTGGCCGACAAAGGCTACGATGGCATCCAGTCGCAAGACGGCGAACACCATTACGAATACGGCATCGGTGCCACCTACGCTATCCAGAGCGGCCCGTTCAAGGCCACCACTGTTCGCGGGACGTACACCGCTCACCGCGCCAGTGAAAACCAGGCTGACGGCAGCATCAACGAGTTCCGTCTCGTGACCACTGTTCCGTTCAACATTCTGTAATGCACCCGCCCCACGGTTGATCCAGCGATGAATCAACCGTGGGGCTTTTGTCCTTCAACCGATTGCAGAGGGTTCTTGATGAAAATGCTTCCCCTACGTGCGGCCATCGCGGCCGCCTTGCTGACTGTCGCGGTGGGTGTATCGGCCAAGCCGCTGGTGGTCTGCACCGAAAACAGCCCCGAAGGCTTCGACATGGTCCAGTACACGACTGCAGTCACAGCCGACGCGGTGGCCGAAACCATCTTCAATCGCCTGGCGGACTTCAAGCCCGGCACCACGGATGTGATTCCGGCACTGGCTGAATCCTGGGACATCAGCGAAGACGGCCTGAGCTACACGTTCCACCTGCGCAAAGGCGTCAAGTTTCACACCACCGAATACTTCAAGCCGACGCGCGACATGAATGCCGACGACGTGGTCTGGAGCTTCCAGCGCCAGCTGGACCCGAACCACCCATGGCACAAGCTGTCGAGCGTGGGCTTCCCGTACTTTGAAAGCATGGGCTTCAAGGAACTGCTGAAAAACGTCGAGAAAGTCGACGACAACACGGTCAAATTCACCCTGACCCGCCGCGAAGCGCCGTTCCTGGCCGACATCGCCATGGCGTTCTCCTCGATCTACTCCGCCGAGTACGCCGACCAGCTGCTCAAGGCCGGCAAGACTGGCGAACTGAACAACAAGCCGATCGGCACCGGCCCGTTCGTCTTCCAGCGCTACAACAAGGACGCCCAGGTTCGCTTCAAGGCCAACCCGGACTACTTCCGTGGCAAGGCACCGGCTGACTCGTTGATCTTCGCCATCGCCACCGACAACAACGTGCGCCTGCAGAAGCTCAAGGCCAACGAATGCCAGGTCGCGCTGTACCCTAAACCGGACGACATCCCGAGCATCAAGAAAGACACCAAGCTGAAGGTCGATGAACTGAACGCGATGACCGTCGCGTACATCGCCATCAACACCCAGCACAAATACCTGAGTGACGTGCGCGTACGTAAAGCCATCGACATCGCCTTCGACAAGGAAGCGGCCGTCAACGCGCTGTTCGGCAAAGGCAATGCGACTGCGGCGGTCAACCCGTTCCCGGACACCCTGCTGGGCTACAACCACGACATGAAGAACCCTGTGCGTGACCTGGACAAGGCCCGCGCCCTGCTCAAGGAAGCCGGGGTCCCGGAAGGCACCGTATTCACCCTGTTCACCCGTAACGGCGGGGGTGCGACCAACCCCAACCCGATGCTCGGCGCGCAGATGATGCAGGCCGACCTGGCCAAGGTCGGGATCAAGATCGACATCCGCGTGATGGAGTGGGGCGAAATGCTCAAACGCGCGAAAAACGGCGAGCACGACATGGTTTCCGCCGGATGGGCGGGCGATAACGGCGACCCGGATAACTTCCTGACGCCTATGCTCAGTTGCGAGGCGGCGAAGAACGGCGAAAACTACGCACGCTGGTGCAATGAAAAATTCCAGGCCCTGATCGACCAGGCCCGTGAAAAAACCGACCCGGCCGAACGTGCAGCACTGTACGAACAGGCTCAGGTTATCTTTAACCAGGACCAGCCATGGATCAGCATGGCGCACACTAGAATGTTCACCGCAATGCGCAACAACGTAGAGGGCTACCACATTAGCCCCCTCACCACTAATAACTTCGCCACAACCCAGGTGAAGTAGATAAGAAACTCCCGGCATCCCTGACCCAGGCATGCCGGGCACGCCTAACCGGCTGATGAGGTACACCTTACGATGTTTAGTTTTATTGCCCGCCGACTGGGGTTACTGATCCCCACGTTCTTCGGCATCACCCTGCTGACTTTCGCGTTGATTCGCATGATCCCTGGCGACCCCGTGGAAGTCATGATGGGCGAACGCAGAGTCGACCCTGAAATGCACGCTCAGGCAATGGAACGCCTTGGTCTGAACAAACCCCTGTATGCCCAATACCTGGATTACATCGGCAAACTGGCCCACGGCGATCTCGGGGAATCCCTGCGTACCCGTGAAAGCGTCTGGAACGAGTTCACCTCCCTATTCCCCGCGACCCTGGAACTGTCCATGGCCGCCCTGTTGTTCGCCGGTATCCTGGGTCTACTGGCCGGGGTGATCGCGGCACTCAAGCGAGGGTCCCTGTTCGACCACGGGGTGATGGGCATCTCCCTGGCGGGATACTCGATGCCGATCTTCTGGTGGGGCCTGATCCTGATCATGTTCTTCTCGGTCTCCCTGGGCTGGACCCCGGTGTCCGGGCGGATCGACCTGCTCTATGACATCGAGCCGCGCACCGGCTTCATGCTGATCGATACGCTGCTGGCCGATGACGTCGGCGCGTTCCTCGATGCCCTGCACCACCTGATCCTGCCGGCCATCGTGCTGGGTACCATCCCGCTGGCGGTGATCGCGCGGATGACCCGTTCGTCGATGCTCGAAGTGCTGCGTGAAGACTACATCCGTACCGCCAAGGCCAAGGGCCTGTCGCCGTCGCGCGTGGTGTTCGTGCACGGCTTGCGCAACGCGCTGATCCCGGTGCTGACCGTGGTCGGCCTGCAAGTCGGCACCCTGCTGGCCGGTGCGGTCCTGACCGAAACCATCTTCTCCTGGCCGGGCATCGGCAAATGGCTGATCGAAGCCATTGGCGCCCGGGACTACCCGGTCGTGCAAAACGGCATCCTGTTAATCGCCTGCCTGGTGATTCTGGTCAACTTCGTAGTGGACATCCTCTACGGCTTTGCCAACCCACGCATCCGTCATCAGCGCTGAGGTCAATACCCATGAGCACTCCAACATCCTCAGTAGCCACCGCCACCTCCGCCGTGGATCAAAGCCTGCTGTACCCGTCACCCTACAAAGAATTCTGGCAAGCGTTCTCCAAGAACAAAGGTGCCGTTGCCGGCCTGATGTTCATGCTGCTGGTGATTTTCTGCGCCATCTTCGCCCCGTGGGTCGCGCCGCATGACCCGAGCGAGCAGTACCGCGACTTCCTGCTCACCCCACCAGCCTGGCTGGAAGGCGGGCAGATCCAGTTCCTGCTGGGTACCGATGAACTGGGACGCGACCTGCTGTCGCGCCTGATCCAGGGCTCGCGCCTGTCGCTGCTGATCGGTTTGTCGTCGGTGGTGATGTCGCTGATCCCGGGGATCCTGCTCGGCCTGCTCGCCGGTTTCTTCCCAAAAGCCGTCGGCCCGACCATCATGCGCCTGATGGACATCATGCTGGCCCTGCCGTCCCTGCTGCTGGCCGTGGCGATCGTCGCCATCCTCGGCCCTGGCCTGATCAACACCGTGATTGCCATTGCCGTGGTGTCCCTGCCGTCCTATGTTCGCCTGACCCGCGCCGCGGTCATGGGCGAGCTGAACCGCGACTACGTGACCGCCGCACGCCTGGCTGGTGCCGGCCTGCCGCGCCTGATGTTCGTCACCGTGCTGCCTAACTGCATGGCACCGTTGATCGTACAGGCCACCCTGAGCTTTTCCTCGGCGATTCTCGATGCCGCCGCCCTGGGCTTCCTCGGCCTTGGCGTACAACCGCCAACCCCTGAGTGGGGCACCATGCTGGCCTCGGCCCGCGACTACATCGAACGCGCCTGGTGGGTCGTCAGTCTGCCTGGTTTGACCATTTTGCTCAGCGTGCTGGCAATCAACTTGATGGGTGACGGCCTGCGCGACGCGCTGGACCCGAAACTCAAGAACGCCGCCTGAGGAGATTCCCATGTCACTGCTAGAAATCAAGAATCTCAACGTTCGCTTCGGCGACAAGAACGCGACCCCGGTGGTCGATGGCCTCGACCTGAAAGTCGACAAGGGCGAAGTGCTGGCCATCGTTGGCGAGTCGGGTTCGGGTAAATCCGTGACCATGATGGCGCTGATGGGCCTGATCGAACATCCAGGCATCGTCACCGCCGACTCGCTCAGCTTTGACGGCAAGGACATGCTCAAGCTCAACAATCGCCAGCGTCGGCAGATCGTCGGTAAAGACCTGTCGATGGTCTTCCAGGACCCAATGACCGCGCTCAACCCGAGCTACACCGTCGGGTTCCAGATCGAGGAAGTGCTGCGCCTGCACCTGAAAATGTCCGGCAAGCAAGCACGTAAACGCGCCATCGAACTGCTGGAAAAAGTGGAAATCCCGGGTGCCGCCAGCCGTATGGACGCCTACCCGCATCAACTGTCCGGTGGTATGAGCCAGCGTGTCGCGATCGCCATGGCGATTGCCGGCGAACCGAAACTGCTGATCGCCGACGAACCGACCACCGCATTGGACGTGACGATCCAGGCGCAGATCATGGACCTGCTGCTGGCGTTGCAGAAAGAGCAGAACATGGGCCTGGTGCTGATCACCCACGACCTCGCGGTGGTGGCTGAAACCGCCCAGCGCGTCTGCGTGATGTACGCCGGCCAAGCGGTCGAAGTCGGCCAGGTGCCGCAACTGTTCGACATCCCGGCGCACCCGTACAGCGAAGCGCTGCTCAAGGCGATTCCGGAGCACAGCCTGGGCGCCTCGCGCCTGTCGACCCTGCCGGGCATCGTCCCGGGTCGCTACGACCGTCCGCAGGGCTGCCTGCTGTCGCCGCGCTGCCCCTACGTGCAGGAAAACTGCCGCGTGCAGCGTCCAGCCCTTGATCCGAAAAGCAACAGCCTCGCCCGCTGCTTCTACCCGCTGAACCAGGAGGTGGCGTAATGGCCGTCGTTCTTACCGCCCGCGACCTGACCCGTCACTACGAAGTGTCCCGTGGCCTGTTCAAGGGGCATGCCACCGTACGCGCCCTCAACGGTGTGTCGTTCGAACTGGAAGCCGGCAAGACCCTCGCCGTCGTGGGTGAGTCGGGCTGCGGCAAATCCACCTTGGCCCGGGCCCTGACCCTGATCGAAGAGCCGTCCTCGGGCTCCCTGAAAATCGCCGGCCAGGAAGTCGCCGGCGCCGACAAGGCCCAGCGCAAGCAACTGCGCAAAGACGTGCAGATGGTGTTCCAGAGCCCGTACGCCTCGCTGAACCCACGGCAGAAGATCGGTGACCAGTTGGCCGAACCGCTGTTGATCAACACCAACCTGTCGGCCACCGAACGTCGCGAGAAAGTCCAGGCGATGATGAAGCAAGTGGGCTTGCGCCCTGAGCACTACCAGCGCTATCCGCACATGTTCTCCGGCGGCCAGCGCCAACGGATCGCCCTGGCTCGCGCGATGATGCTGCAACCGAAAGTGCTGGTGGCCGACGAACCGACCTCGGCGCTGGACGTGTCGATCCAGGCGCAGGTGCTGAACCTGTTCATGGATTTACAGCAAGAGTTCAACACCGCCTACGTGTTCATCTCCCACAACCTGGCGGTGGTACAACACGTCGCCGATGACGTGATGGTGATGTACCTCGGCCGCCCGGTGGAAATCGGTCCGAAAAACGACATCTACGAGCGTCCGCTGCACCCCTACACCCAGGCGCTCCTGTCGGCCACCCCGACCATTCACCCGGACCCGAACAAGCCGAAGATCAAGATCGTCGGCGAGTTGCCCAACCCGCTGAACCCGCCACCCGGCTGCGCGTTCCACAAGCGCTGCCCGTATGCGACCGAGCGTTGCAAAACTGAAGAGCCGGCTTTGCGTCCTCTCGATAATCGGCAGGTGGCTTGCCACTACGCCGAGCAATTCCTCGACGGCGCGGCGTAACGAAATGTGGGAGCAAACCTGCTCCCACAAGTGATACAGACCCCCTTCCTCAGGATGCGCTTCAGTCCGAGGGAGGGGTTTTCTTTTGCCTGAAATTCGCCTTAGCCATCGGCATGCCGGTTTGGTCGAAAGCGGAGTCATCGACAGCGTCGTTGGACCAGGTTAACTATAAGATAAGATTAATATTCACAGTGTCCGAGTACCCGGAGGGCTTGCCGTCAAAAACCTGTTGAACAGTTAACGGGAACGGCCCAAGGTACATATTATCTTTACCGATTATTGTCCATGTACCATCTGACTTCACCGTCCCTGTGCCATGAAGAACAACGCCAGAGCCTGCCTTGTATAAATTGACCGTGGCGCCTGGAGCACAATTATTACCAGAGACTACTACTTCGGTCCTTCTGACATAGGCGTTTGGTAACGGACTGAGAATGACAGGCGCCTTCAAATCGGAGTAGAGGTAATTAATATTAACAATGTTCGACCAACCGGAGACTAGTTGTCGAACAGTTTGACTTGCAGTTATAGCTACTGGGAAGGAGGACACATATTCTGAAAGCGTATCGCGCCAGGTACCGTCTGCATCCACGGTAGTCTGACAAACCACCATTGAATGATCTGCGGTTTTCACGACAATGTTGGCGCCGGCCACACCGATCCCTGACACCTCTGGAGTTTTTATTGTTACGACTTCATTGTCGACAGGTTTTAGAATTGTCGGATCGCCGAGCTCAGCCATTAACAAATCGCCCGAATAAGCCCAATTGCTCCAGGAGGGCCATTTATAGTAATCAACTTTAAAGTAGAACGCTTCTCCTTGGGGGATGACATCATATGGCACATCAAGATAAACACTAACTCCAAAAGCCTTAAACTCCCTGACCAGCTTATCGCCTTGCATGATATGTATTCGCCAATCAGTTTTTGCTGAAAGATACTCGCCGGCGATAATTTGAAATCCAGGAGAAACGGTTGAATTGGGCTTGGGCGCTTTGATAGTCGGGGCATCCCATAACGGATTCTGAGGTTCGTCATTATCCTGCGTGATAATTTCATCTGCCATGATTAGGGCCTTCTCGGTCAGTGATGGACATCTGTTGGTTCGTTACAAACCAAATAGACCAGACCCGATAATGAAAACCTAGCTGTTAAAAATGACAGTTCAGATAAACGGTACGCCTACTGATCAACGAGCGCCCGCCCCATGTAGTTTGCCCATTCCTCGACGGCGCAGCTTAAATAATGTGGGAGCGAGCCTGCTCGCGAAGACGTCTTCTCAGTCAAAATAGCTGGTGACTGAAGGACTGCTTTCGCGAGCAGGCTCGCTCCCACAGAAGATCTCCTTACCGCTTCCTAAGGCCTGCACACTGAGCTGGTAAAAGGGGTTTATTTTTCCTGCACTTTACGTCTGGCTATCACCCTCGTCGGCGTCATCGGAGTCCGGCTCATCGGTGGTCGAGTCATCGTCACCCGCACTACCGCCCTGCCCCTTGTCGCCCGGTTCCGATTCGGACTTGGCGATCATCAGATCACCATGGGTTCCCTGCCCGCTGGACGCCTGGCTTTCGTGATCCTCACACTCGGCCCAGACCGCCGAACTGCCGAGGGCGAGCATCAGCAAAACCTTCAACAGCAACACAACGCGTAGCAACCTGTTCATAGTCGAATCCATCCTTTTGCAGGTGAAACATCTGTGCCTGGCTGGCCTCAATGAAATTTAGTTCCGATCAGCCCGGTTCTCCAGATAGGACGCTAACGATGAGACGGAAATGCCGCAGGCGTAGAGATTGGTTTTGAATAAGGAATATATCCAAACCGATTAACACCGACGCCCTATGTGGGAGCGAGCTTGCTCGCGATGACTGACTCACAGGCGAAATCTTTGCTGAATGACAGACCGCCATCGCGAGCAAGCTCACTCCCACAGGGGTAATCGCAGATCCAAAAAAGCCCCGAGGCTTTCGCGTCGGGGCTTTGGTTTTGCAACTCAACGCTTAGTGATGCTCACGCGTTGCACGGAATTTCACGTCCGGCCAGCGTTCTTCCATCAGTGCCAGGTTGACCCGGGTCGGCGCGAGGTAGGTCAGGTGACCGCCGCCGTCCAGTGCCAGGTTTTCCACGGCCTTGTTGGAGAATTCCTCAAGCTTCTTCTTGTCGCTGCATTCGATCCAGCGCGCGGAGTACACGGTGATTGGCTCGTAGGAGCACTCGACCTTGTATTCCTCTTTCAGGCGGCTGGCGACCACGTCGAACTGCAGCACACCGACGGCGCCGAGGATGATGTCGTTGCTGCGCTCGGGGAAGAACACCTGGGTCGCGCCTTCTTCGGCCAATTGTTGCAGGCCCTGGCGCAGTTGCTTGGATTTCAACGGGTCACGCAGGCGTACGCGGCGGAACAGTTCCGGGGCGAAGTGCGGGATGCCGGTGAAGCCGAGGACTTCGCCTTCGGTGAAGGTGTCGCCGATCTGGATGGTGCCGTGGTTGTGCAGGCCGATGATGTCGCCGGCAAACGCTTCTTCCAGCTGCTCACGCTCGGAGGAGAAGAAGGTCAACGCATCGCCGATCCGCACGTCCTTGCCGGTGCGCACGTGGCGCATCTTCATGCCTTTTTCGTACTTGCCGGAGCAGATGCGCATGAAGGCGATACGGTCGCGGTGCTTGGGATCCATGTTCGCCTGGATCTTGAAGATGAAGCCCGAGAACTTCTCTTCCACCGGCTCCACGGTGCGCTCGTTGGCGACCCGTGCCAGAGGGCGCGGCGCCCAGTCGACGACCGCGTCGAGTACGTGATCGACACCGAAGTTGCCCAGTGCCGTACCGAAGAATACCGGCGTCAGTTGGCCGTCGAGGAATTCCTGCTGGTTGAACTCGTGGCAGGCTCCCTGCACCAGTTCCAGCTGCTCGATGAAGCGCTCATATTCGTCACCCAGGTGGGCGCGGGCTTCGTCGGAATCGAGTTTCTCGATGATTTTGGTTTCGGTGCGCTCGTGGCCGTGACCGGCGGTGTAGACGATGATGTAGTCGTCGGCCAGGTGGTAAACGCCCTTGAAGTCGCGGTAGCAGCCAATCGGCCAGGTGATCGGCGCCGCCTTGATCTTGAGGACCGCTTCGATCTCGTCGAGCAGTTCGATCGGGTCGCGAATGTCACGGTCGAGTTTGTTGATGAAGCTGACGATCGGCGTGTCACGCAGACGGCAGACGTCCATCAGGGCGATGGTCCGTGGCTCTACACCCTTACCCCCGTCGAGGACCATCAAGGCCGAGTCCACCGCTGTCAGGGTGCGGTAGGTGTCTTCGGAGAAGTCTTCGTGGCCCGGGGTGTCGAGCAGGTTGATCATGTGCTCGCGATACGGGAACTGCATGACCGACGTGGTAATGGAAATACCCCGTTGTTTTTCCATTTCCATCCAGTCGGAGGTGGCATGGCGATCGGATTTACGGGATTTCACCGTACCGGCCACCGCAATCGCCTTGCCCATCAGCAAGAGCTTCTCGGTGATGGTGGTCTTACCGGCATCGGGGTGGGAAATAATGGCGAAAGTGCGGCGTTTCGCGACTTCGGCGGCCTGTTTGGTCATGGGAAATCGCCTGGCAGGTGATTCAAAAAAGGGCGCAGATTATAGCCCAAGTTGATTCAATAACCGAACCGTTGAGCACATTAGGGGTGGCCAAATGCTGCCTCAGATGGGAACCTTTTGGAGCACGGAGACGTCCACTCCCCCGTAACGACCACTCGTCGGGGGCCTGAAACACCCGCCATTCAGCCTGACGAGGCTGTGCTCATGGTTTGTTTGCATGCTGTTTTACCAGCATCTGACGAGCTGCTTCTCGCGAACGTTTTCCGGCAGCCAGGCATGGCATGCCACACGGAATTGCGTTCGCCGACGGAAAAAAAAGGAGTCCGCCTGTGGCTATTCGCTATGGCAAAGGGCTGATAGGAGGCGCGCTGGTAATCGCCCTCCTGGCCCTGCTGGTCCACTGGATCGGCATCAACACGATCGAACACTACCGCGACGATTTGTTGTTTTACCTGCAAGCTCATCTGATTCTCGTCCTCGCTTCTATGCTGGCCGCCCTTGTCGTGGGCATTCCTGCCGGTATCTTCCTCAGCCGCCCGACCATGGTTGGACGCGCCGAACGCTTCATGCAGATCTTCAACATCGGCAACACCGTGCCGCCACTGGCCGTGCTGGCCATCGCCCTGGGCGTGCTCGGCATCGGCAGCGGTCCCGCGATCTTCGCCCTGTTCCTCGCTTCATTGTTGCCGATCGCGCGCAACACCTTCGAAGGCCTGAAAAACGTCCAGGGTTCGCTCAAGGAAGCGGCCGTCGGCATCGGCATGACCCCGTCTCAAGTGCTGTGGCGGGTCGAACTGCCAAACGCCATGCCGATCATCGTCGGCGGTGTGCGCGTGGCATTGGCGATTAACGTCGGGACGGCGCCGCTGGCGTTCCTGATCGGCGCCAACAGCCTGGGCAGCCTGATATTCCCCGGCATCGCCCTGAACAACCAGCCACAACTGCTGCTGGGCGCGGCCTGCACCGCCCTGCTGGCCTTGTTGCTCGACGCTCTGGTGACACTCGCCAGCCGTCTCTGGCTCGAACGCGGTTTGCGCCCGTCTTAAGCCTCGGCAAAGGAATCATCATGAAGACATCAAGCTTTTTACTAGGCTGCGTCCTGCTGTGCGCGGGATTTGCCCAAGCCGCGGAAAAACCGCTGATCCGCATCGGCGCCCGGGTGTTCACCGAACAAACGCTGCTGGCGGAAATCACCTCCCAGTACCTGCGCGCCAAGGGTTATGACGTACAGGTAACCGGCGGCCTGGGCAGCAATCTGGCCCGCAGCGCCCACGAAAGCGGGCAACTGGACATGCTCTGGGAATACACCGGCGTGTCGCTGGTGGCCTACAACCATGTCAGCGAAAAACTCGACAGCCAACAGTCCTACACCCGGGTGAAAGAACTCGACGGGAAAAAAGGCCTGGTCTGGCTGACGCCCTCGAAATTCAGCAATACCTATGCCCTGGCCCTGCCGAAAAACATCGCTGACCAGTACCCGCAGATCAATACCATCAGCGAGCTGAACAAGGTGCTGCGCCAGGAGGCCGGGACCAACAATCTGGTAGCGCTCGACACCGAGTTCGCCAATCGTTCGGACGGGCTCGACGGCATGGTGCAGCTGTACGACATGAACCTGACCCGCAAGAACATCCGGCAGATGGACGCAGGCCTGGTCTACACCGCCCTGCGCAACGGCCAGGTGTTTGCCGGCCTGGTCTACACCACCGACGGTCGCTTGAACGCCTTCAAGCTCAAGCTGCTGGAAGACGACAGGCATTACTTCCCCGACTACACCGCAGCGCCCGTGGTTCGCCAGGCCTACCTCGATGCGCATCCGCAGCTGGCCGAACAGCTCAAGCCACTGGCTGAACTGTTCGACGACAACACCATGCGCGAGCTCAACGCGCGGGTCGATGTCGAGCACCAGAGTCCTTCAGCCGTGGCCGCGGATTTCCTGCGCCAACACCCATTGAACTGAAGAGAGGAAAAGTCATGGAATTTATCAACGCCTTTTCCCATCTCGACTGGCCGCAGGTGCTCCAGCTGACCGGGCAACACATCACCCTGGTCGGCATCGCCGTGACCCTGGCGATTGTGGTTGGCGTGCCGCTGGGGGTGCTGATGACGCGCTTCCCCAGTCTCGCCGGCCCCCTGCAAGCCAGCGCCACGGTGCTGCTGACCGTGCCGTCGATTGCCCTGTTCGGCCTGCTGCTGCCGTTCTACTCCAAATTCGGCCAGGGCCTGGGCCCGATGCCGGCGATCACCGCGGTTTTTCTCTACTCGCTGTTGCCGATCATGCGTAACACCTACCTGGCCCTGACCAATGTCGAACCGGGCATCCGCGAAGCCGCGCGCGGTATCGGCATGACCTTCGGCCAGCGCCTGCGCATGGTCGAATTGCCCATCGCCGTGCCGGTGATCCTCGCCGGCGTGCGCACCGCCGTGGTCATGAACATCGGTGTCATGACCATTGCCGCCACCATTGGCGCCGGTGGCCTCGGTGTACTCATCCTCGCTTCCATCAGCCGCAGCGACATGTCGATGCTGATCGTCGGCGCCGTGCTGGTCAGCCTGCTGGCCATCTTCGCCGACCTGCTTCTGCAATGGCTGCAACGCTCGCTGACTCCAAAAGGACTGCTCAAATGATCGAACTTCAAAACCTCAGCAAGACCTTCCAAAGCAACGGCAAAGACGTGAAAGCCGTGGACTCGGTAAGCCTGACCGTCAATGAAGGCGAAATTTGCGTGTTCCTCGGGCCTTCGGGCTGCGGCAAAAGCACCACCCTGAAGATGATCAACCGCCTGATCACACCGACTTCGGGCAAGATCCTGATCAATGGCGAAGACACCACCGGCCTCGACGCCGTGACCCTGCGCCGCAACATCGGTTATGTGATCCAGCAGATCGGCCTGTTCCCCAACATGACCATCGAAGAGAACATTGTGGTGGTGCCTAAACTGCTGGGCTGGGACAAGCAGAAATGCCACGACCGCGCCCGCGAGTTGATGAGCATGATCAAGCTCGAACCCAAGCAATACCTGCATCGCTACCCTCGGGAACTGTCCGGCGGCCAGCAACAGCGGATCGGCGTGATTCGCGCGCTGGCCGCCGATGCGCCGCTGTTGTTGATGGACGAACCGTTCGGCGCGGTCGACCCGATCAACCGCGAGATGATCCAGAACGAGTTCTTCGAGATGCAGCGGGCGCTGAACAAGACGGTGATCATGGTCAGCCACGACATCGATGAAGCCATAAAGCTCGGCGACAAGATCGCGATTTTCCGCGCGGGTAAACTGCTGCAGATCGACCACCCGGACACTCTGCTGGCCCACCCGGCGGACGACTTTGTCAGCAACTTCGTCGGCCAGGACAGCACCCTCAAGCGCCTGCTGCTGGTCAAGGCCGAAGATGCGGCGGACAACGCGCCATCGGTCAGCCCGCAAACGCCGGTGGCCGATGCGCTGGAATTGATGGATGAGCATGACCGGCGATACGTGGTGGTCACCTGCGCCGAGAACAAGGCCCTGGGTTATGTGCGCCGTCGCGACCTGCACCGTCAGGCCGGCACATGCGGGCAGTACTTGCGCGAGTTCAACGCCACGGCGGCGTATGACGAGCATTTGCGCATCCTGTTGTCGCGGATGTACGAGTTCAACCGGTCGTGGTTGCCGGTGATGGATGCGGAGCGGGTGTTCCTTGGGGAAGTGACGCAGGAGTCGATTGCCGAGTATTTGAGTTCCGGCAAGTCTCGTGGGGGCAAGACCAGCATCGTTTCGCCTGCCGAGGTAGCGTTGGCCTGACTGACGCCTTCGCGGGCAAGCCTCGCTCCTACGGATTCGGTGTCGTGCAAACAATAACGCACACCCCCAATCTGTAGGAGCGAGGCTTGCCCGCGAATGGGGCACCTCAATTCCCGCTGACACACCTCAAATATCCCTCCAAGGGGAACATCACACCGTCACACAGGTCCGTTACATCGTTAGTTGTAAGGGACCGCACGACGGATGCGTGCAAAAACGCGACATTTTTTGTTGATCTCAAGCCCCTCACGCCCTAAAGTTCGCGCCGAACGTCCATGCTGGAAACGATCCATCCGGCTCAAGTACTGACGACGAGACAGCAAGGCCAAGGGAAAGCAGCGCTTCCCATGGCCTTTTTGCTTTCGGCGACATGCCTTGGGAAGTAGGCGAACCAAAGTGGGGATACGGAGGACGTTCATTTGCACCCATTGATAATTTCAGTTTGCCAGTAGGAGTTCCCAGCATGTCGATCCAGGTCGAAGACTATTTCGCGCGCGATACCTTTCAGAAAATGAAGGCGTTCGCCGACAAGCAAGAAACCCCGTTCGTGGTGATCGACACCGCGATGATCAGCCAGGCCTATGACGACCTGCGCGCCGGTTTCGAATTCGCCAAGGTCTACTACGCCGTCAAGGCCAACCCGGCCGTGGAAATCATCGACCTGCTCAAGGAGAAAGGCTCGAGCTTCGACATCGCCTCGATCTACGAGCTGGACAAAGTGCTGAGCCGCGGCGTCAGCGCCGACCGGATCAGCTACGGCAACACCATCAAGAAATCCAAGGACATCCGCTACTTCTACGAGAAGGGCGTGCGCCTGTATGCCACCGACTCCGAAGCCGACCTGCGCAACATCGCCAAGGCCGCACCGGGCGCGAAAGTCTACGTACGCATCCTGACCGAAGGCTCGACCACCGCCGACTGGCCGCTGTCGCGCAAATTCGGCTGCCAGACCGACATGGCCATGGACCTGCTGATCCTCGCCCGTGACCTGGGCCTGGTGCCATACGGCATCTCCTTCCACGTAGGCTCGCAGCAGCGCGACATCAGCGTCTGGGACGCCGCGATCGCCAAGGTCAAGGTGATCTTCGAACGCCTGAAGGAAGAAGACGGCATCGTTCTCAAGCTGATCAACATGGGCGGTGGCTTCCCGGCCAACTACATCACCCGCACCAACAGCCTGGAAACCTACGCCGAAGAAATCATCCGCTTCCTCAAGGAAGACTTCGGTGACGACCTGCCGGAAATCATCCTGGAGCCGGGCCGTTCGCTGATCGCCAACGCCGGCATCCTGGTCAGTGAAGTCGTGCTGGTCGCCCGTAAATCCCGTACCGCCGTCGAGCGCTGGGTGTACACGGACGTGGGCAAGTTCTCCGGCCTGATCGAAACCATGGACGAAGCCATCAAGTTCCCGATCTGGACCGAAAAGAAAGGCGAGATGGAAGAAGTCGTCATCGCCGGCCCAACCTGCGACAGCGCCGACATCATGTACGAAAACTACAAGTACGGCCTGCCACTGAACCTGGCCATCGGTGATCGCCTGTACTGGCTGTCGACCGGCGCGTACACCACCAGCTACAGCGCGGTTGAGTTCAATGGCTTCCCGCCGTTGAAATCGTTCTACGTGTAAGCGCTATACGCTGAAAGCAAAAAGCCCATGACGAGTCATGGGCTTTTTTGTGCCTGAAACTTTGTGCTTGAGAGGACATTTTCTACCGGTCTTCTCGCACATGCCAAAGACGCAGTATGTAGAGCGACAAGCCTTGAATCTCGTATCGCATTTCGTAATGGCCGACTAAAAGCTTTCGTACGTCTCGCGGTTCGAACTCTTCAATCCGCTCGCCGATTCGTGGATTGCTCAGCAAGGCTGTGGGCGCCTGAGTCAGAGATTGAACAGTTCGAGCCGCCGCAGGACGATTGACCACTGCAAGAAACTCAAAAAGCCGTGCAAGATCCGATAAAGCCTTGCTCGTCCACTTCAACTCCATCAGCGCGGAACCGGCAACGGGTTTTCAGTACTCAGGCTCTCCGCCCAAGCCTGGACGGATTGATGATCGATCACCCTCCCGGCATCTACGTCTGCCATCGCCTCGCGGGTCAGTCGGCTGCGCTCCTCCTCCAGATCGATCCAGTCGGCAAGCGCCTGCTTCACGATCCAGCCTCGTGAACGCTCCATCCTGGCGGCCATCTGATCGACTTTATCAGCGAGTTCCATGGGTACATGCGCAGTCAATACTTTGGTTGCGGCCATGATGATGTCTCTATGAAGTAGCTTGATGAAAAGTGATTAACTTCCAATCATAGTGATTCACACCAATTCAACAACCCCAGGCTGGCTCCGCTCATCGCTCAGTTGCACCAGCCGTTGCCCATAGAGTGCGGCCAATTCGCGAATTCTCGGGCTTTGCGCGTGTGATAGCGTTTGGCTCGCCACTCGCAAAAAATTCAGATTCCCGCCGTCCAGAGCCTTGTGTAGCCATTGCAGCGCCTCGTCGATATTGCCTTCATCCGCCAGCACCGCCGCATAGCTGAACTGCCCCCGAAAATCCCCGCCGGCCGCTGAACGTCGATACCAGTCACGGGCGGCTACCAGATCCGACGGGCAAGCGCGCCCCTCTTCCAGATAGCGCCCCAGCAGGTTCATCGATTTCGCATGGCCAAGCTCGGCAGCACGCTGATATAGATTCAGTGCCTGGACCTGATCCTCGGCCACCCCACGCCCGGTCGCCAGCAGATTGGCGTAGTTGTACATCGCCCAATCCAATCCAGCATCAGCTGCGACTTTGTAATGCCTGGCCGCGACTGAAGCATCCGCAGCACAGCCCCAACCATGCTCATGACAACGGCCGAGCATGTTACGCGCCATCAGATGTCCACTTTGGGCGGCAATCCCGAACCAGCGCACCGCCAGCGGCTGATCCTGTTCGATCCCTCGCCCGTCCAGCAGGATCTGCCCGAGCAGCGCCTGGGCATCGACAACCCCTTCGCGGGCCGCCATCAGAATCGCCTGGGCCGCACGCGCCGGGCTTTCATCGAGCATGTCTTTGAGGCGTTCACCGTCGAGCACTTCCTCGCGGCGCAATTGAAAACTCATACCTCGACCCAACGGCGCAGCAGGTTGTGATAGGTGCCGGTCAGGCGGATCAGCGAAGGGTGATCGGGCACGTCCTGGGTCAACTGCCGGATCGCCCCGTCCATCTCGAACAACAGCGCACGCTGGCTGTCTTCGCGCACCAGGCTCTGGGTCCAGAAAAACGAGGCGTAGCGCGTACCCCGGGTGACGGCGTTGACCTTGTGCAGGCTGGTGCCGGGGTACAGCACCATGTCGCCAGCCGGCAACTTCACGCGTTGGGTACCGTAGGTGTCCTGGATTTCCAGCTCGCCGCCGTCGTAATCCTCGGGTTCACTGAAGAACAGCGTGGCCGACAGATCGGTGCGCACCCGTTCGATACTGCCCTTGGGCTGACGCACGGCGTTGTCGATGTGGAAGTCGAAGCTGCCGCCGGCCGTGTAACAGTTCAGCAACGGAGGAAACACCTTGTGCGGTAATGCCGCCGACATGAACTGTGGATTTTTCCACAGTCGCTCCAGCATGGCCGCGCCGATCTCCTTGGCCAGCGGGTGACCTTCAGGCAACTGCAGATTGTGCTTGGCCTTGGCCGACTGATAGCCGGCGGTGATCTTGCCATCGGCCCAATCGGCCTGTTGCAGAGCCTCGCGAATGCGCTGCACTTCTTCTTTTTCGAACAAGCCGGGAATGTGCAGCAGCATGGGGCAAGCACCAGAAAGCAAAAGGGTGCCAATGGTATTGATTCTTATTGCTTGTGTAAAACCCGCTAGACGAACGAAACAGTAAAAACCGTAAGGTTAAATTGTAAAGATTGTAAATTCAGTGCGAATAGTAATTTTTCGCAATTGATACAAATACGTGTTTACCCTATATTCCGCCGCCTCAAATCCTTGGGGAGGGGAATAAAAAATGTCACGTCAACACCCACAACAACCGGTCAGTTCACCGCGTCTGCTCACTTGCGCAATTGGCGTGGCCATCACTGCCGGCTCTGCGGGCCAAATGGTTTTCGCCGCTGAAAAAGCCGACGAGAAAGCGCCGGGCAACACGATTTCCCTGGGCGCTACCGCGATCACCGGCGAATCCCAGGACGCGACCTCCTACAACGTCGAAAAAGCCTCCTCGCCCAAGTACACCGCGCCGTTGGTAGATACGCCGCGCTCGATTACCGTCATCCCGCAACAAGTCCTCAAGGACACCGGCGCACTGAACATGCAGGACGCGCTGCGTACCGTCCCGGGCATCACCTTCGGTGCCGGTGAAGGCGGCAACCCCCAGGGCGACCGTCCGTTCATCCGCGGTTTCGATGCCCAGGGCGATACTTACCTGGACGGCGTGCGCGATACCGGTTCGCAGAGCCGCGAAATCTTCGCCGTTGAATCGATCGAAGTCAGCAAGGGCCCCAACTCGGCCATTGGCGGTCGCGGCGCTGCCGGCGGCAGCATCAACCTGGTGAGCAAGAAAGCGCACCTGGGCGACTCGTTCGACGGTGGCTTTACCTGGGGTTCGGACCAGACCCAGCGCTACACCATGGACGGCAACTACCAGTTCTCCGACACCGCTGCCGGTCGTCTGAACCTGATGAGCCACGAAAGCAATGTCGCCGGCCGCGAAAGCGTCGATTACGATCGCTGGGGCGTCGCGCCATCGCTGGCCTTCGGCCTGGGCACCGACACCCGCGTCAACCTTGATTACTACCACCTGGAAAGCAACGACACACCGGATTCGGGTATTCCGTACACAGTTCCAGCTTCGGGTAAAACTGCCGACCGTACCAAGTCCAACCCGGACAAGCCTTACGCCGGCGGCAACAGCAGCAACTTCTACGGTCTGACCGATCGTGACTTCCGCAAAGGCCGTACCGACACCGCGACCATCGCCATCGAGCACGACCTGAACGACGCCCTGACCGTCAAGAACACCCTGCGCCACGGCAGCAGCATGCAGGACTACATCCTGACCCAGCCGGACGACAGCAAGGGCAACGTCAACAACGGTACCGTGTGGCGTCGGGCCAACACTCGCGTCAGCAACACCGACACGACGACCAACCAGACCGACCTGTTTGGTGATGTCTACATCGCCGGCTTCAAGAACAGCTTCTCGACCGGTATCGAGTTGAGCCGCGAGGAAAGCAAGAAATCGTCGTATACCGTCAACACCGATACCACGCCGGGGACCACCCCAGTTACCACCACCTGTAACCCGGGCATCATCGGCGCGCCAAGTGGCTACAACTGCACCTCTTTGTCGAACCCGAACCCGAACGATCCATGGAACGGTTCGATCACCCGCAACTACGCCGGCACCGACACCAAGGCCAACACCTACGCACTGTATGTGTTCGACACCCTGGAGTTGTCCGAGCAGTGGCTGGTGAACATGGGCCTGCGCTACGACCATTTCGACACCCAGTACCGCACCTATGACGCTTCCGGGGCAACGGTCGTGAACAAAGGCGTGCCGGCCAAGGCCAAGGACACCAGTGAGTTCGTTACCGGTCAGTTCGGCGTCGTTTACAAACCTGCTGATAACGGCAGCATTTATGCCTCGTACGCCACCTCTGCCACCCCACCAGGCAACACGCTGGGTGAAGGCTCGGAAACCAACGCGCTGGGCAATACCCCGGATCGCAGCGGCAACCAGATAAGCAGCGACATGGAGCCGGAAACCACCAAGAACTACGAAATCGGTACCAAGTGGGACCTGCTGAACGATCGCCTGTCGCTGACCGCCGATATCTTCCGCACCGAGAAAGACAACGCGCGCGTTCAAGTGGATACCACCTCGTACGAAAACGCCGGCAAGACCCGCGTTCAGGGCGTCGAGCTTTCGGCCACCGGCAAGCTCACCGACAAATGGCAAGTATTCGCCGGTTACGCCTACATGGACAGCGAACAAGTCGATGGCGGCCCGCTCAGCGTGACCGACGGCAACGAACTGCCTAACACACCGAAAAACAGTGCCAGCCTGTGGACGACCTACCAGGTCACGCCGAAGCTGACCATCGGTGGCGGTGCGTTCTATGTCGATGACGTGTTCGGCAGCGTGGCCAACACCACCATGGTCAATGACTATGTGCGCTACGACGCCATGGCCGCCTACAAGCTGACCAAGAACATCGACCTGCAGCTGAACGTGCAGAACCTGACCGACGTCACCTACTACGACAAGGCGTTCTCCACCCACTTCGCCAACCAGGCGGCGGGCCGGACTGCCCTGCTGAGCACCAACTTCCACTTCTGATGGAAAGGTGAAACCCAAGCCCCGTTCATCCAGGTGAACGGGGCTTTTGTGTGTAAAGGGAATGTTTCTCGACAACCCACGGCATAATGCGCGCCGTGATGATTACTTTTGAACGAACAAGGCGAGCGACGTGTTGAAGAAAACCCTGTTCCAGTTGCACTGGTTTTTTGGCATCAGCGCCGGACTGGTCCTGGCCCTGATGGGCATCACCGGTGCGGCGGTGTCGTTTCAGGATGAAATCCTGTACGCGCTGAACCCTTCCGTGTTGCAGGTGCAGAAACAGGTCGCCGGCGTGCTGCCACCCGCCGATCTGGTGGAGAAGATCGAAACGGCGACGCAGATGAAAGTCGCGATGCTTTCGGTCGGTATCGACAGCGACGTTGCCGCAAAAGTGTTCTTCACCCCGCCCGCGGGAGAGCGTCGCGGCCCCATGCGTTACGTCGACCCGTACACCGGCGAACTCCTGGGCGACGCCAGCGGCCAAGGCTTCTTCGGCCTGATGCTGCAACTGCACCGCTTCCTCGCCATGGGCGATACCGGCCGGCAGATCACGGGCGCCTGCACTCTGATCCTGGTGTTCTTCTGTCTGTCCGGCCTGTACCTGCGCTGGCCCCGCCAGTGGAAAAGCTGGCGCGCCTGGCTGACCCTCGACTGGAAGAAAAAAGGTCGCAGCTTCAATTGGGACCTGCACTCGATTGCCGGCACCTGGTGCCTGGTGTTTTACCTCCTGGCGGCGCTGACCGGCTTGTCCTGGTCCTACGAGTGGTACAACAAGGGCCTGACTCGCCTGCTCTCCGATTCGCCGCAGAACGAACGGGTACGTGGCGGACGCGGCCCGGCGCCAAGTGGCCCTGCCCCGGTGGCCGATTACTCGGCGATGTGGAGCAGCATCTACAGCGCTGCCGGCCCCGACCTGAGCTTCTACAACACCCGCATGCCGCCCGTGGCCGGGCAACCAGCCACTGTTTTCTACCTGTTGAAAAACTCGCCCCACGACCGCGCGTTGAACCAGATCACCCTCGATCCGGTGACCGGCGCGATCAAGCGGCATGACCGCTACAGCGACAAGAGCCTCAAGGCGCAGTTGCTGACCAGCATCTATGCGCTGCACGTAGGCAGCTACTTCGGCATCGTCGGGCGCATCATCCTGACGCTCACGGCCCTGAGCATGCCACTGTTCTTCGTCACCGGCTGGCTGTTGTACCTCGATCGTCGACGCAAGAAGCGCCAGATCAAGGACGCCCGCAAAGGCCTGGCGCAACCTGGCAGTGACACGCCGGCCTGGCTCATCGGTTTCGCCAGCCAGAGTGGCTTTGCCGAGCAACTGGCCTGGCAGACAGCCGGCCAGTTGCAGGCGGCGGGCCTGCCGGTGAAAGTACAGCCGCTGGCGGATGTCAGCGAGCAGGATCTGCATGCTTCGAACAACGCGCTGTTTGTGGTCAGCACCTTTGGTGACGGCGAAGCGCCGGACAGCGCCCGGGGTTTCGAGCGCAAGGTGCTGGGCCGGGCGTTGAGCCTCGAAAGCCTGAACTACGCCGTGCTGGGTCTCGGCGACCGGCAGTATCAACACTTCTGCGGATTCGCCCAGCGCCTGCACAAGTGGCTGGGCGAGCATGGTGGCAAGACCTTGTTCGCGCCGGTGGAAGTCGACAGCGGCGACCCCTATGCCTTGCGTCACTGGCAGCAGCAACTGGGCCTGTTGACCGGCCAGGCGCCGATCGACACCTGGCAGGCACCGCGTTACGACAACTGGACCCTGACTCGCCGGGAGCTGCTCAACCCGGACAGCAGCGGTTCGCCTGTCTATTTGCTCGGCCTCAGCGCGCCGACCACCAGCAGCTGGTTGGCCGGCGACCTGGTGGAAGTGTTGCCGCGCAATTGCCCATGGGCCATCGAGCATTTCCTCGAAGGACTGGGGATCGACGGTCGCGCGATGATCACCCACGATGGTTTGTCGCAACCGCTGGAGCAAGCCCTGGCCAGCCGGCAGCTGCCTGCGAACCGCAGCCATCTGGTCGGCCTGCATGCGCAGGCCCTGGTCGATGCCCTCGTGCCGTTGGCCATGCGCGAATACTCCATTGCCTCGATAGCCGCCGACGGCATCCTGGAATTGATCGTACGCCAGGAACTGCACCCCGATGGCAGCCTGGGGGTCGGCTCTGGCTGGCTCACCGAGCACGCACCAGTGGGCGGCAGCATCAGCCTGCGGGTACGGCGCAACAGTGGTTTCCACCTGCCCAATGAACCGGTGCCGATGATCCTGCTGGGTAATGGCACAGGACTCGCCGGCTTGCGCAGCCTGCTCAAGGCGCGAATTGCCGATGGGCAACAACGTCACTGGCTGTTGTTCGGCGAGCGTAATCGTGAGCACGACTACCTGTGTCGCGATGAACTGCAAGAGTGGTTGATTGCCGGCGACCTGGAACGTTTGGACCTGGCATTCTCGCGCGATCAAGCCGAGAAGATCTACGTGCAGGATCGCCTGCGCGAATCGGCCGAAGAACTGAAGAAATGGCTGGCGGACGGTGCGGTGATCTACATCTGTGGCAGCTTGCAGGGCATGGCGTCCGGAGTCGATCAAGTGCTCAACGATGTGTTGGGCGCCGCCGAAGTCGAGCGCCTGATCGAACAAGGCCGCTACCGCCGCGACGTGTACTGACACACCTGGGCCCCTGTGGGAGCGAGCCTGCTCGCGATAGCTGACTGACAGACAACGTATCGTTGAATGTCACACCGCCATCGCGAGCAGGCTCGCTTCCACATGAGGTCAGTGCCAGACGACCCTCGCCTTATACCGGTTGCAACGTCTGCTCAAACACCGCCACCCCATCCAGGTCCCGCAACACCACACTCAATTCCCCGCTCTGCCCATCGATGTTCACCTCACCAAAAAACTGAAACCCGGCAAACGGCGAGAGGTTTTGCGCAGGTGGCGCTTTCGCGAACACCACTTCAGGGCCGAAGGTATTGTCCAGGGTGTCCGGGCCGAAGCTGGCCGCATTCAGCGGCCCGGCGACAAACTCCCAGAACGGCTCAAAGTCCTGGAACGCCGCTCGGTCCGGGTGATAGTGATGCGCCGCGCAATAGTGCACATCCGCCGTCAGCCAGACAAAATTGCGCACCTGCTGCGCCCGCAGAAAACCCAGTAGCTCGGCAATTTCCAACTCCCGCCCCTGGGCCGGTCCGGGGTCACCGTTGGCCACCGCTTCCCAGCGCGTCACGCCAGGGCTGACCTCGCCATCCGGTGCGCCAAGGCCAATCGGCATGTCGGCGGCGATGACTTTCCATTGGGCATTAGACGCCTTCAACGCAGCCTTCAGCCAGTCCAGTTGCTCACGTCCGAGAAACGCCTTGGCGTCGCCAAGATTGGCGTCGTTGGCCCCGCGATAACTGCGCATGTCGAGCACGAACACCGTGAGCAATGGCCCGTAATCGAGTTGACGATAAATCCGTTTGCCCCCCTCGGCGGTCTGCCAGCGCATCGGCGCATATTCAAGCCATGCCCGGCGCCCACGACTCACCAGGCTGTGGATATCCTCAAAGGTGTAGCGTGCATTCAGCACGGTGCCCGGTGACCAGTTGTTGATGACTTCGTGGTCATCCCATTGCCAGATCTGCGGGACTTCAGCATTGAAGCGGCGGACGTTTTCGTCCATCAGGTTGTAGCGGTAATTGCCACGGTAATCGTCGAGGGTTTGGGCGACCTTTCTCTTCGCCTCACTGGTGATGTTGCGCCACACCCGGCCGCTCTCGGTGGCGAGTTGCGCGGGTATGGGGCCGTCGGCGTAGATGGTGTCACCGCTGTGGATAAAGAAGTCCGGCAGGCGCAGGCGCATGGCTTCGTAGATGCGCATGCCGCCGATGTCCGGGTTGATCCCGAAGCCTTGACCGGCCGTGTCGCCGCTCCAGACGAAACGAATATCACGCCGGGTCTGGGGCACGCTACGCAGGTGGCCGAACCACGGCTCGCTGGCGACGCCGCTCTGGGCGTCTTCAAAGTGCACACGGTAAAAAATCGCCTGGTCGGCGGGTAGCCCGGTGAGCTCGACCCGCGCCGTGAAATCGGTACGGGCGTCGGCCAGGGCCGAGACGAATCGCCGGGGATTGGAAAAGAGGCTGCGGGTGTCCCATTCCACCACCATGCGTGCGGGGCGGTCGCAGCGGCTCCAGATGATCGCCTTATCGCCCAGCAGGTCTCCGGACTGCACGCCGTCGGTGAGTTGTGGTCGATCCTTGACCGAAGCGATCAGCGCTGGTGCCAGGCTCGGCAGTAACAAACCGGCACCTACTGCTTGCATGATTCGACGACGACCGAGGTCGAACTCGCTCATGGTGTTCTCCTTGAAACCGGAAAACTAAATCATGGCCTCATGATTCATGGCATGACACAAATCTGCCAACACCGCAGATTCCTGTGGGAGCGAGCTTGCTCGCGAAGGCGGAGTTTCAGCCACATCAATGTTGGCTGATGCGCCGCCTTCGCGGGCAAGCCCGCTCCTACAGGATGTGGGGGTGTCAGGCGCTCACGGGTTCCACCGCCAACTCCACCACCTCCGGCCGCTTGACCAGCGCATAAACCACCGCCGTCAACAAACTCCCCGCAACAATCGCCAGCAAATACAGCAGCGCATGGTTGATCGCATTCGGAATTGCCAACACGAACAACCCACCATGGGGCGCCATCAACTTGCAGCCAAAATACATCGACAACGCACCGGTCAGCGCACCGCCGGCAATGCTCGCCGGGATCACCCGCAACGGGTCTTTCGCGGCAAACGGAATCGCGCCTTCGGAGATGAAGCACAGTCCCAGCACCAAGGCCGCTTTACCTGCCTCGCGTTCAGTCTGGGCGAACTTGCGCCGGGCGATGAATGTGGCGATGCCCAGGCCGATCGGCGGCACCATGCCGGCGGCCATGGTCGCCGCCATCGGTGCATAACTCTGCGAGGCCAGCAGCCCGACCGAAAACGCATACGCGGCCTTGTTGATCGGCCCGCCAAGGTCGACGCACATCATGCCGCCCAGCAGCACGCCGAGCAGAATCGCGTTGGTGGTGCCCATGCTGTCGAGGAAATGCGTGAGCCCGGAGAGCATGCCCGCCACCGGCTTGCCGACCACGTAGATCATCACCAGGCCGGTGAACAGGCTCGCCAGTAACGGGATGATCAGGATCGGTTTCAGCGCCTCAAGGCTCTGCGGCAACCGCGCATAACGATTGATCGCCTGGGCCGCGTAACCGGCGAGGAAACCGGCAATGATCCCGCCGATAAAACCGGCGCCCAGGGTGCTGGCCAGCAGACCGCCGATCATCCCCGGCGCCAGGCCCGGACGGTCGGCAATCGAATAGGCGATGTAGCCTGCCAGCAGCGGCACCATGAGTTTGAACGCGGTGTCGCCGCCGATCTGCATCAGCGCCGCCGCCAGCGTCCCCTCTTCCTTGAAAGCGGTGATGCCGAACACGAACGACAAGGCGATCATCAGACCGCCGGCCACCACCATCGGCAACATGAACGACACGCCGGTCAGCAGGTGTTTGTAGACCCCGGTCTTCTCTTGTTTGGCCGGCCCCTTGGCACCGGTCGAGGCGGTTTCCTGTTTGCCCTCCGCCAGCGCTTTATTCAGCGTCGCTTCCGCCTGCTTGAGGGCAATGCCGGTGCCGCAACGGTAGATTTTCTTGCCGGCGAAACGCTCGGTGGCGACTTCGATGTCCGCCGCCAGCAGCACCACATCGGCGTCGGCAATCGCATCGCTGCTCAGCGGATTGCGCGCGCCCACCGAGCCCTGGGTTTCCACCTGCAAGTCATAGCCCAAGCGTTTGGCCGCTTGCTGCAAGGCTTCGGCGGCCATGAAGGTGTGGGCGACACCGGTCGGACAGGCTGTCACGGCAACCAGTCGCGGCGCGTTTTCGACGGCGGCAACCGGCTCGACCGCAGCTGTAGGTGCGACATACACCTGGGCCTCTTCAGCACCCCGGCGCAACACCGCTTCGACATCCTGCAGCGCTTGGGCCGGGGTGCTCTGGAATAAGCGCTTGCCGACGAAACGCGACATATCCACAGGCGCGCTGGTCACCAGCAACACCCATTCGGCAGCCTCGATCGTGGCGGTGGACAGTTGCCGCTCGGGATGCGCCGCATCGCTGATCTCGACGCTGGTGCTCCAGCCCTGACGCTGGGCCGCTGCATCGAGCAAGCGGGCGCACAGCACACTGGTGACCATGCCGTTCGGGCAGGCAGTAACAATGGCTAACTTCATGACCAACCCTCTTATTGTTCTGTCAGGGGGCGCACGCGCACACCCTGTTCGAGCTGCGCCAGTTGCGCCGCATCGCTGATACCGAAACCGATCTGGGTGACCGCCATCGCGGCAATCGCCGTGGCGGTGCGCAAGGTTTGTTCAGGCGTATCGGCGCTGAGCAACCCGTGGAGCATGCCGGCCAACAATGAGTCGCCCGCGCCTACCGTACTGGCGACGCTGACCTTCGGCGGTGTGGCATGCAACGCCGAGCCGACGCTGAACCAGTTCACACCCTCGGCACCGTGGGAAATCACCACATGCTCGATGCCTTGCGCGTGCAGGCGGCGCGCCGCTTCGGCCTGGGCCGTGATGGAAATCACCTCGCCATCGAGCACGTCGGCCAGCTCTTCGGTGTTGGGCTTGATCAGCCACGGACCGGCCTTGAGCGCCGCCGCCAATGCCTCGCCACTGGTATCGAGAGCGACCCTGAGGCCGAGGCTTTTCAAGCGCAGGATCAATGCCTGCAACCACTGCGCACTGATGCCCTGCGGCAGGCTGCCGGCAACCACGACCGCGTCATGCCCCGGCGCAATCCGATCGAGACACTCGAGCAACGCCTGCTGCGCCGCCGCGCTGACCAGCGGTCCCGGGCCATTGAGGTCGGTGATGCGCCCATCGCTCTCCGCCAATTTGATGTTGCTGCGCGTCTCGCCAGGAACACGAATGAACGCATCGACAAAACCGCGTTTGGCGAACAGGGTTTCGAACGCTTGCAGATTGTCTTCACCAAGAAAACCACTGACGGTCAATTGATGCCCGAGGTCCGCCAACACCTGCGCCACGTTCACCCCTTTGCCGGCGGCGTG
Source organism: Pseudomonas sp. GM78 (assembly GCF_000282475.1). GTDB lineage: Bacteria > Pseudomonadota > Gammaproteobacteria > Pseudomonadales > Pseudomonadaceae > Aquipseudomonas. The sequence continues at coordinate 64,852 of NZ_AKJF01000066.1, read as the reverse complement.
GGTGTGCAGGGTGTCGCTGCGGTTGACCTGACCGGGTTCCAGGCGCGCAAGCTGGACGGTGAGGTCCAGCGCCGGGTTGAGGGTCAGGGTTAGAATCCTGGCCATTACAAAGCCTCCACGAGTGCGCGCACTTCATTCGCGCTGCCCACGGCAAGTGCCTGTTGGGCAAGGGTTTGAGCCTGGGCCAGGCTGAGTTCGCGAACCCGTGCCTTGACCTCGGCAATGCTGCGCCCGCCGACGCTGAGTTCATCCACACCCAGGCCGACCAGCACCGGTACCGCCAGTGGATCGGCCGCCAGCTCGCCGCACACCCCGACCCACTTGCCATGGGCATGGGCCGCGCGCACGGTGATGTCGATCAGTTGCAGCACCGCCGGATGCAAGCCATCGGCCTGGGCCGACAAGGTTGGATGCCCACGGTCGATGGCCAGGGTGTATTGCGTCAGGTCATTGGTGCCGACGCTGAAAAAGTCGACTTCTTTGGCCAGCACCGGCGCCAGCAAGGCTGCCGATGGCACTTCGATCATGATGCCCAATTGCAGGTCCGCCACCGGAATCTCCAGGCGCAGGCGTTCGGTCATGTCTCGCGCCTGACGCCACTCGTCGACGCTGCCGACCATCGGGAACATGATCCGCAACGGGCGGTTGTCGGCGGCGCGCAGCAAGGCGCGTAATTGGGCTTCCATGATCTGCGGCCGTTGCAGGGTCAGGCGAATGCCGCGTACACCGAGGAACGGGTTTTCTTCCTTGGCGATCGGCCAATACGGCAGCGGTTTGTCGCCACCGACATCGAGGGTGCGCACCACCAGCGGTCGACCGGCCAGGCCATCGAGTACGCGGCGGTATTCGGCTTCCTGGGTCGCCTCGTCCGGCGCTTGCGGATGGGCCATGAAAATCAGCTCGGTGCGCAGCAGACCGATGCCTTCGGCGCCCTGCTCCACCGCGCTGGTGACGCCGGCACTTTCACCGATATTGGCGAACACTTCGACGGCATGACCGTCGGTGGTCAACGCCGGCTGATGGCGCTGTTCGGCGGCGGCCTTCAGGCGTTGCTCGCGGGTGTCGCGCTCCTGGGTGGCTCGCTGCAAGGTCGCCGCGTCGGCGTCCACATGCAAACGACCGCGTTGGCCATCGATCAACAGCGGTGTACCCGGTGCCAGCAGCAACACCGCGGCCCCGGCGCCGACCAGCGCTGGAATCCCCAAGGCACGCGCGACAATCGCGCTGTGGGCGGTGGCGCCACCGCGGGCGGTGAGAATGCCGGCGACACGAGTCGGATCAAGGCGCGCCACATCGGACGGACCAACTTCGTCCATCACCAAAATGTACGGCTGCTCCGGTTCATTCGGGGTTTCGACACCACTGAGTTGCGCCAGCACGCGACGGCCGATGTCGCGCAAATCGGCGGCGCGCTCGGCGAGCAAGGCGTCCTGCAAGGATTCCTGTTGCCTGGCGGCGGCTTCGATCACGGACATCCACGCTGCTTCCGCGCTTTCGCCCTGCTTGAGACGGGTGTCGACCTCATCGGTCAATTCCGGGTCGTCGAGCATTTCCTGGTGAGTGATGAAAATCTCGCGGATGGCCTTGGCCTTACTGCGCTCGATCAAGCCGCCGATGTCTTGGCGCACGTGGGCCAACGCTTGTTTGAGACGCTCACGTTCAATGGCAGCGGACTCTCCGCGCAGCGGGTAATCGATGGCTTGCAGCACCTGAATATGCGCCGGGCCGATGGCGATTCCCGGAGCGGCGGCGATGGCCTGTACCAGACTGCCCGACGCCGGGGCGAGCAGCACCTGGGCCACCTCGACCACTTCCTCACGCGGCTGGCTCACCGCTGGCAACGGCTCGACTTCTTCACCGAGGCCTTCTTCGATGGCGGCCAACAGGGCGGGCAAGGCATCGGCAGCGATGCTCGGCTCGGCGATGATTTCCAGTACCTGACCGCGACGGGCGCCGAGGCTGAGCAGTTTGCTCAAGCTTTTCACCGACACCGCGCTGTCCTGGCCATCGACGATGCGGATGCGAATCTCGCCTTCGAAACTTTTCGCCAGTTGCGCGAGGATCTTCGCCGGACGGGCGTGCAGGCCGTGGGCGTTGGCCAGCGCAATGCGTGCACTTGGCCAGTCCGCCGGCAGCTCGCCGCCGAGAACTTCAAGCACCGCGCGGCAACTGGTGGCACGGCCCAACTCATGGCCGCGACCTTCGATCAGCAGCGCACACAGGCGTTCGAGCAACGCTTGATGGGCCTCGCCCAGGCTGGCCAGGCAAAACAGGCCGCTCAGGGGTTGGCCGAGGTAGCGCAGCGGTTTGTCTGGCGTGACGAACGCCAGCCCCGGACGCTTGACCGTCTGTTCACTGTGCAGCCACCACAGCCCATCGCCCAGCGGCAGCGCTTCGACTTGCTGCAACACGGCGGAAAAACCGTTGCTGACGCAGTCGGCCTGACGCAGCAAACGCGCGCCGCGCCAGACCAGCTCTTCGAAATCTTCGGCAGCAACGCCCAGGCCGATCATCTGCGCATCCAGTGCCAGTTCTTGCGGCGCGCCTTGCAGCAGTTTCAGCAAGGCCTCGGCGCTACTGGCACGACGCAAGGCCTGGCCCAGGTCGGTCTCGCCGAGGGCACGGGTCAGCAGTTGCAGCAGGCGCAGGTGTTCGTCGGATTTGGCGGCAATCCCGATCGCCAGATAGACGATCTGTCCGTCGCCCCAATCCACGCCATCGGGGAATTGCATCAGGCGCACGCCCGTGGAAAACACCTGGTCGCGGGTTTCAGGCGTACCGTGGGGGATGGCAATACCTTGACCAAGAAAAGTCGAGCCCTGGGCTTCGCGTGCCTGCAAGCCGGCGAGGTAGCCCTCGTCAACCAGGCCATCGGCAACCAGGTGCCTGGCCAGCAGTTGCAGCGCGGCGGATTTATCCACAGCCGACTGGCCCATGGATATCTGCTCTATGGTGAGCTCGAGCATGCTGTCTCCTGTTGGCACCCTTGGGGCGCCAGGTATTGTTTTTGAATGATTCAGCTTAGGCCTTTGTCTTAAAACAATCTTCGGCGGTTTCTCGGCAGAACCGGCCAAAGCAGCCATTAATGTAGAAAATACGCTTGCTGAATCGTTTAATCTAGAGTGATTGGCACGTTACTCGATAATGTTGCATCGTTGAAGCCCAACTTGTCGGATGCGTTGTGACCCTGGTCGCCTGCCTGAATCGGGTAGGATTGGTGAAAATGTCGAGGCAAGCTCGAAAAAACAAGGAATAGCGGGTTGAAACTCAGTGATATAGCCCAGCTGGCCGGTGTGTCCGTTACCACCGCCAGTTACGTCATCAATGGCAAGGCCGAACAGCAACGCATCAGCAGCGCCACCGTTGAGCGCGTGCGCGCGGTCGTCGAAGAACATGGTTTCACGCCCAATCCCCAGGCGGCCGGCCTGCGCAGTCGCCACACCCGGACCCTGGGCTTCATTCTGCCGGACCTGGAAAACCCCAGTTACGCGCGGATCGCCAAGCTCCTGGAACAAGGCGCCCGGGCGCGGGGCTACCAGCTGTTGATTGCCAGCTCCGACGATGCACCGGACAGTGAACGGCAACTGCTGCAACTGTTCCGCGCCCGCCGCTGTGACGCCCTGATCGTCGCAAGTTGTCTGCCGCCCGGTGACGACAGCTACCGCCAGCTGCAAGCCAAAGGCATTCCGATCATCGCCATTGACCGGGTCATGGAACCTGAGTATTTCTGCTCGGTGATCAGCGACGACCGCGAGGCCAGCCTGCACCTGACCCAAAGCCTGCTTGATCCGCTGCCCAAACAGATCGCCTTGATCGGCGCCCGCCCCGAGTTGAGCATCAGCCAGGAACGGGCCGCCGGCTTCAAGGAAGCCCTGGTCGGCTACGACGGCGAGGTCCTCATCGAACACGCTGATTCGTTCAGCCGTGAGTGTGGCAAGCAGTTGATGGAAGAACTGATCCAGCGCGTAGGGCATTTGCCCGAGGCACTGGTGACCACGTCCTATGTACTGCTTCAAGGTGTGTTCGATGCGCTGCACGACTTCCCGCTGAAAACCCGCCCGCTGCGCCTCGGTACATTTGGTGACACCCAGTTGCTGGATTTCCTGCCGCTGCCGGTGAACGCCATGGCACAGCAACACCAATTGATTGCCGACAAGGCCCTGGCACTCGCGCTGGCGGCCATTGAACAATCCGATTACCAACCCGGTGTACTGGCCATCGCGCGGACGTTCAAGCAACGTATTCGCCAGGACTGAGCCATGGACCTGATCGACACCCACACCCACCTGGACTTCCCCGACTTCGACGCGGATCGTCAGGCGCTGATGGCCCAAAGCCGAGCGCTCGGGGTGCGGCAGATGGTGGTGCTGGGGGTTTACCAGGGCAATTGGCAGCGCGTCTGGGAACTGGTGCAAAGCGATCCCGACCTGCATGCGGCGTTCGGTTTGCACCCGGTGTACCTGGAGGATCATCGCCCCGAACATCTGACCGAACTGGGCGACTGGCTGACGCGATTGGCCGGCCATCGCCAGCTGTGTGCAGTGGGCGAGATCGGCCTGGACTACTTCATCGAAACCCTGGACCGTGAACGCCAGCAAGCGTTGTTCGACGCGCAGCTGCAGCTGGCGGTGGATTTCAATTTACCCGCCCTGATCCATGTGCGCCGCAGTCATGCGGCGGTGATTGCCACGCTCAAGCGTTTCAAGTTGAAACGCGCCGGGATCATCCATGCCTTCGCGGGCAGCCAGGAAGAAGCGCGCGAATACATCAAACTCGGTTTCAAACTCGGCCTCGGTGGCGCTGCGACCTGGCCCCAGGCACTGCGCATGCACCGCGTGCTCGCCCGCTTGCCGCTGGAATCGGTGGTGCTGGAAACCGACTCGCCGGACATGGCACCAGCGATGTTCCCCGGCCAGCGCAACAGCCCGGCGCACTTGCCGGCGATCTGTGGGGCACTGGCGCAAATCATGTCGCTCGCCCCCGAACAGCTGGCCAGCGCCAGCAGCGCCAATGCGCGTGAATTGTTCAACTGGTAATCAGTCGACGTGAGCCTTGGCGGCCTCGAGAATCAGCGTCATATGCTGACGCTGGCGAGCGAATCGAAGGGCAACGAAGTAGACGAAAATCGCCACCAGCGAAACATTTAGTTGCTCAACGACGCTGAGCATTCCAATCCATTCCAACACCAACGCCACCAGCAATGTGCTGCAAATCATGATCAGCAGGCTGGCCTTCAACATGGCCAACGAGTCCAGGGACTTGAAGCGCCTGATCTGTTTCGGGTCGCACAGTTGCAGGGCTTTCTGACAGTGGGTACAGGTGAATGCTTCGTTGATTGCAATGGCATTGAGTTGCCAGGGCTTGAGCAATAGCGTGCGCTGGCAATGGGCACAGCGTCCCTGGATACCAAGTGTTGCGACAGCCATAACCGTGCCTCCTCCATGCGGTCAGTGACGTGGATAATCCTTCATTGAAGACGAAAAACAAGAACCCGCAGGAAAACAGGAGCTTTCCTGCGGGCATTGGGAAGGGGTACTACAGCGTTTTCAGACCCGGAACGCGCTGATCAACTGTTTGAGCTCCACCACCTGCGCCGACAGCGCGCGACTGGCATCCTCCGTCTGGTGCGCACCTTCGGCCGTGCGTTCGCCGGCACGATTGATCTCGACAATGTTCTGGTCAATGTCGTGGGCCACGGCGGTCTGCTGTTCCACAGCCGCGGCAATCTGCTGGTTCTGGTCGACGATCATGCCGACAGCCCCCAGGATATTATCCAGGGCCTTCTGGACCTTTTCCGACTGCCCCACCGTTCCGTTAGCCATCTCATGACTGACGCCCATCGCCTTGACCGCGGCCCCGACCCCGCCGTGCAGCTTGGCGATCATCTGTTCGATCTCTTCGGTCGATTGCTGGGTGCGCTTGGCCAGGGTGCGGACTTCATCTGCCACCACCGCAAACCCGCGACCCTGCTCACCGGCCCTGGCTGCCTCGATGGCGGCATTGAGCGCCAGCAAGTTGGTCTGTTCGGCGATGCTCTTGATCACTTCCAGCACACGGCTGATGGACTGGCTGTCGCTGGCCAGCTGGTTGATCACCTGCACCGATTGATCGATTTCGCTGGCCAGGGCGGCGATGCTGCCCTGCTGCGACTCCACCAGCTCACGACCGCTCGCCGTTTCGTCGTTGACACTGTGGGCGCTGCTGACGGCGGCGGCAGCGCTGCGCGCCACCTCAAGGGAGGTGGCCGACATCTGGTTCATCGCGGTGGCGACCTGCTCGATCTGCGAACGCTGCCCGGCCACGGCCTGGTTGCTTTGCGCCGAGACACTCTCGACTTGCCCGGCCTGGCGCTCGACCTCGCCGACGGTTTGCCCGACACGCTCGATCAAGTCATGGATCTGTTTCACAGTGCCGTTGAACACCTCGCCCAACTCGCCCAGCTCATCGCGACTGTGGGCGTTGAAAGTGACCGTCATGTCGCCGGCCGCCACTTTATCCATGACTTCGCCAAGACGCTTGAGGGTGGTGCGGGTCGAGGCGTAGAAGCCGCCGTACAGGTAAAAGATCAGCACAAACACCACCGACAGCGCCACCGCCTGCAGAATCATGTGCGTGCGGTTCTGTTCCAGGCGCTGTTGCAGCTGGGTGCCGAGAAATTTCAAAGTGGCTTCATTGAGTTGGTAGGTCTGCCCCATCAGCGCCGAGACCTGATCGTAAAAGGCCTGCCACGGTGCATCGAGCGTGTCGGCCATCACCACTTGCTCTTCGAACAGCTCGCTGGCCTTTTTCAACGAGGCCTTGCTGCTGTCAGCCTGGGTAGCCAGGGTTTCGCGCGCGGCGTTGCTCGAGCCCGTTGCGTCCTGCAGCTTCAGGCCGTACTCGGCATGGAGCTTGTCGAGCTGTGCCAGCAACTCATCGAAACGCGTGCTCGACGACGAATTGAGAAAACCCTGGCCCAGGGAAGAGGCGCCCAATGCGCGGCCTTCGCCAAGCATCTGGGTGATGCGTGGGGTGACGTTGGTGACGAGTTCGCTCAGCTGGCGCATGTCACTCTGGCTGTCGTGGCTCAGGCCGGCCTGGCTGGCGATGATCTGGCCGAATACCTGCGCATTGCCGAGCAGTTTGCCGATCAGCGCACTTTTGCTTTGCAGGGATTTTTCCGTTTGCTGAGCTTTGAATGCGCTGATCATTTCATCGCGCTTGGCCTCGAACAGCACGATCTGCTCCGGATCGGTGGCCATCGCCGTCAACCCCTGCAAGCGTGCCAGGACACCTTGTTCAAGGGTACTAATCTGCGTCTCGACATTCCCCGCCTTGCCCGACTGGCCCAGGGCGACGTTGATCTGCACAAGATTGTTCAGGGTTTCCAGATCACGCCTTAACGCGAGGCTGCTGCCCAACAAGTCCAGGCTCTGCAGTTCGACCCGGGTGCCCTGGAACTCTCGATAGGAATCACGCACCAGGTAGAAGTTGGTTACCAGCATCGGCACCAGGAACAGTACGCTGATCAGACTGAACTTCATGCCAAAGCTCAGGCGGTTCATCAGCGCGACGGCGGGATAGAGCAAGCTCTTCACTGGAAGTCTCCCTTGGATTTCTTATTTTTATTGGCGAGCGCAGCGAGACAGCAGATAGCCAGTATTCGGCGCTAGCTCTGTATAGCGTAAATCAAGGGAGGGTTTTGTAACTTAAGGTTAACGGAATGCAGTGCCCGCGAAGAACGATAACGCCGAGCAGCAGAGACACCGCAGCGTCTGGTTCGCCGGCAAGCCTGGCTCCTACAAGTCGAAGAACGATTACGCGGTGCGACAGGTACACCGCAGCGTCTCGTTCGCCGGCAAGCCGGCACCTACGGCAAAACCGTCCACAACGCAAAACCCGCATACCAGAGCACTGCCGCCCGCAGCAGCAACTCCCAGATACGGTCGAGATTATGGATGCCTTCGGGCCCTACCACCGGGGCTGGAATTTCACCGGCTACCAGTCCGACCTTTTCGATCAATTGGGCAGCGCTGATGTTCCAGTTCAACAGCTCGTGCAACATCACCCGGCTGACCGCGACAAAGTTGCCGACCAGGGCAAAGCTCGCTGCCAACAGACGCACCGGCACCCAGTCGAATGCATGGCGCAGTTGTGCGGCGCGTTCGACCAGGGCCGCGTTTTGCCCATGTTCTTCGGCCAGGGCCAGCAATCGATAACTCAGCGCGGCGACCGGTCCCAGCAGGAAGTACCAGAAAATGATCGCGAAAAAGCTCTGGTAGGCCTCCCACAGCAAATGCCCTTCGACCCGCTCCAGCAGTTGCTCGGCATTGTCGGCGCAGATGTCCAGATCACGCTTGGCCACATGCGCCGCCGCTTGCAAATCTTCGCGGCGCCAGGCATCGCGAAAGGGCCCGAGAGCGCCCAGTAGATCGCCGCGCCCCAGGCTGTAGATCACCACCAGCAAATGCACCGGCAGCGCCAATAAACCGTAGGCTACAGGGTCGAGCACCACCAGCAGCAAGCCCAGCACTGCCACTGGGAACAACACCAGCACAGCCAGGACCAGCCACGGACGCTTCACCAGACGCGGGCTGAGTTCAAGCTTGTGCAGCTCCCGAACCCAGCCTGCATCGTGTTGAACCCGGTGGCGCAGGGCCGAAAATTTCTCGATCCACACTGCCAACAGCAACACCAGAAAACTCATTATCCTTCCTCTTGTGCCAAGGCTGCGCGATAGCGTGTCCAGTCGAACGCGGGTCCCGGATCGGTCTTGCGTCCAGGGGCGATGTCGCTGTGCCCACAGATGCGTTGCGTAGTGATGGCCGTAAAGGCCGATTGCAACTGCCGGGTCAGAGTCGTCAACGCTCGATATTGTGCATCGTCGAATGGCAGATCATCCGTGCCTTCGAGTTCGATGCCTATGGAAAAATCGTTACAGGTTTCCCGCCCTTCAAAACTCGAAACGCCCGCATGCCAGGCGCGCTCAAGGCAAGAGACAAACTGAGTGACGGTGCCGTCGCGCTCGATCAGAAAATGCGCAGACACCCGCAGGTCGGCGATCCCTTCAAAGTAGGGATGCTCGGTGACATCCAGGCGGTTCTGGAAAAATTCCTGCACCTTGCCCGTCTTGAACTGCGCTGGCGGCAGGCTGATGTTGTGGATCACCAACAAGGAAATTTCGCCCTCGGGGCGCGCATTGAAGTTGGGCGAGGGGCATAAATGCACGCCTTTGCACCAACCGCTCGCGGGGTCCAGCTGCATACAGGTTCCTTCAACGACGACTGTGTTGGCGCCCAGTATGCCGCGATAGCCCATCGGGAGCGATCACTTGACGCGATTGATGTGCTGCGGTTTGCCCATCATTGACGCCAGGGGCACGCTCCAACAAACAATTGAACGTGCAAGCGTTCCAGCTCGCTGAAAAACGCGCTGGTGGCAAACGGATCGAACGCTGAACTGCCCAGCCCCTCGCGCAATGATTTGAGCAACCCCGGAACCAGCGTCAACAAATGCTCACGAGCATCGGACGAGTCATGACGCTGGACGCTCCAGATCAATTGCTCCATGGTCTGCACATCAGCCTGCCACTGCGGTGACAGGTGGCCGTGCCTGAGGCAGGTCAGGAGCAACACGTTGCTCCAGGCGTCGCGCACGAATGCCGACACACTATGCGGCAAAGTCTTGCCCAGCAGTGCCTGGTTCAACGCCAGCTCGACATGCTGGCGGGCCAAAGCGGTCTGGGCGTGACCCTCTTCAGCATCACGAATCCGCTGCTCCAGCAGTTCGCTGCGACGGCGTTCGTCAGGGGGGAGCGCATCAGCTTGCGCACCTTCTGGCATGGCAAGCGCAGCAGCCGTCTTGTTATCCATCGTGTCGCTTGTCGGAGCGGGCTGCAGGCCAGGCAACACACCGGTGGCGATCAACAATTGGTTGGCCTGGGCGTAAAGCTGGCCAGCGCCACTGAGCATGTAGCGATCAAACAGCTTGAGGATGATCAGCTTCACCTTGATGTCCACGCCCAGGTGGCGCGCGGCGGCCAGGAAGCACTTGCAGAGCACGGTCGGCCCCAGGGGATTGCGCTGCTCGATCAGCGTCCTGCCCAACAACGTACTGAGCCGGGCGGTGAGTTGGTCAAGGGCGAAGCCTTCGCGGTAGAGCGTCTGGTTGACCATCGCCTGAACGGCCAGGTTGCGCTCGGGCCCGTCATCCAGCGGTGCCGTGCTGGCATCGGCCGACAATGAGCGAGGCAGGACTCTATAAGCGAGATCACATTGGCCGAGGTTGATAAACGCCTTGAACAATTGCTCAAAAAACAACCGTTCGATACTTTTGCGCTTCAAGCGCAAGTCGCGCATCGCTTCAAAGAAAAGGCTCTGCTCGGCATCATCGAGTGCCCGGTCGGCCATTTCGAAGAGGGTATCGTCGGCATTATCGAACAGCGCCTGCAAGCCCTGCCTGAGCTGTTGCGTAGCCTTGTCGCGAACCTGCAGCACAATGACAGGCAAGCGGGCGAGTGGCGGTTGCGTCCCCTGGTCGCTGGTGACCCTGCGCAAAGGCACTACATTCCCGTCGTTGTGCATCCAGCCTCCTGAAATCTTCAGCCGTCAAAGTCATGACGTCAAATCCAAGGCGAATTATCGGGTAAAGGGAGCCCTTGCGCCACCCCGGCACACCCTGCATGGGAAAAAGAGGCGGCGGCTGGATGAGGATCACACACGCAATCGACCAAATGCAGGCTTCAGAACACTGGGATCTGTGCTGACGCCTTGGGTTGCTCAGTACCATGGCCCTATAATCGAGGCACTTTGTTTGTGGAGTGCCTTATGCCGAATCTACGTCTCGCCGACTTGAACGCCGAAATCGAAGCCAACGTGCGCCGCGCGTTGCGCGAAGACATCGGCAGCGGCGACATCACCGCACAGCTGATCCCGGCCGAACGCCTGGCCAAAGCCACCATCATCACCCGCGACGCTGCTGTCATCTGTGGCACAGCGTGGGTGGATAACGTGTTTCGCCAGCTGGACCCACGAGTTGCGGTGCATTGGCAGGTCGCCGATGGCGAGCGGGTCAAGCCCAACCAGGTGTTGTTCCACCTCGAAGGGCCGGCCCGTTCGCTGCTGACGGGCGAACGTAGCGCGCTGAACTTCCTGCAAATGCTCTCCGGCGTCGCCACTCGCGCGCAGCAACTGGCAGACTTCGTTGCACAAACCCAGGTGAAACTGCTCGACACCCGCAAGACCCTGCCGGGGCTGCGCCTGGCACAGAAGTACGCCGTGACCTGCGGCGGTTGCCACAACCATCGCATCGGCCTGTATGACGCTTTCCTGATCAAGGAAAACCATATCGCCGCCAGCGGCGGCATTCCGCAGGCCATCGCCGCCGCACACAAGATTGCGCCGGGCAAGCCGGTGGAGATCGAAGTGGAAAGCCTGGATGAGCTCAAGGAAGCCCTGGAGGCAGGTGCCGACATCATCATGCTGGACGAACTGAGCCTGGATGACATGCGCGAAGCCGTACGCCTGAACAACGGCAAGGCAAAGCTGGAGGCCAGCGGCGGGATCAACGAAAGCACGTTGCTGCCGATTGCAGAAACCGGGGTGGATTACATTTCGATTGGTGCGATGACCAAGGATGTGAAGGCTGTCGATCTGTCGATGCGTTTGAGTCTCTGATAACGACTGTAGGAGCACGGCTTGCCGGCGATGGCGATCTGAAGGACGCAGTCGCCGGCAAGCCGGGCTCCTATAAGAGCGTTTTTATCAGACCACCAGATTGTTCATCTCGCAGTACTCCTCCCACTCGACACCCAGCACCTCGGCTGCTTCCCTGTGCAGTTCCAGGCGCTTGGCCTCGTACTCTTCCGGGGTCGAGGTGTACTTGAGCGTCAGCTCCCACGGCTGCAGGCCCTGGGCTTCTGCTTCATCCTCGAACGCCCACTGGATCTGGTCCTTCTGATCTTCGGGTGGCAAGTCCTTGATCTCTTCCAGCAAATGGGGCACGTCCAGCACGTACTTCTTGAGGGCTTCTTCGTGTCTGGCTTCTTGAGACAGTTCTTTAACGGTCATGGCGTTCTCGTTGATCTGGGGAATGGAAGATGGATCTGGATCATCAAGGATCTCTCTGACGCAAAAAAACCGCGTGACGCCCGGCTTTTCTGGCCTTCAGAACCATTCGGGATCATCTGAAAACAACGTATCGCTGGTGCCCGAGACAGGAATCGAACCTGCGACCTTCGCGTTACGAGTGCGCTGCTCTACCGACTGAGCTACACGGGCAGTGGGCTAAACCTAGCACTGACCATGGGGTCAGGCAACTTCGAACACCGTTAAAATCAAAAGATCACGGCCTGCAATCTTTTGACGGTTGTGCACACAAAAAAAATGCCCCGCCGTTTTCACGGCGGGGCATTGATCAGGCGCGAGGGGTGATTAAACGCCCGAGGCCTTGGCTGCTGCTACGTCCTTGATGGACAGCTTGATACGGCCGCGGTTGTCCACGTCCAGTACCAGCACTTCCACTTCCTGGCCTTCTTTCAGGATGTCGGTCACTTTCTCGACGCGAGCATCGCTCAGCATGGAGATGTGAACCAGACCGTCCTTGCCAGGCAGGATGTTGACGAATGCGCCGAAGTCGACGATGCGTTCAACTTTACCCACGTAGATCTTGCCGATTTCGGCTTCAGCGGTGATACCCAGAACGCGCTGACGTGCAGCTTCTGCAGCTTCCTTGGTTTCGCCGAAGATCTTGATCGAGCCGTCGTCTTCGATGTCGATCGAAGCCTTGGTCTCTTCACAGATCGCACGAATGGTCGCGCCGCCTTTACCGATGACATCACGGATTTTGTCGGTGTCGATCTTCATCGCGATCATGGTCGGAGCGTTGGCCGACAGTTCGGTACGCGACTGGCCAATGATCTGGTTCATCTGGCCGAGGATGTTCAGGCGCGCTTCCAGGGCTTGGCCCAGGGCGATCTCCATGATCTCTTCGGTGATGCCCTTGATCTTGATGTCCATCTGCAGCGCGGTCACACCTTTGGCGGTACCGGCTACCTTGAAGTCCATGTCGCCCAGGTGGTCTTCGTCACCCAGGATGTCGGTCAGGACGGCGAATTTCTCGCCTTCTTTAACCAGACCCATGGCGATACCGGCAACCGGCGCCTTCATCGGCACACCAGCGTCCATCAGGGCCAGGGAAGCGCCGCAGACCGAAGCCATAGAGCTCGAACCGTTGGATTCGGTGATTTCCGATACCACACGGATGGTGTACGGGAAGTCGGCAGCGGCAGGCAGCATGGCCGAAACCGAACGACGGGCCAGACGGCCGTGACCGATTTCACGACGACCGGCGCCACCCATGCGACCACACTCACCTACCGAGAACGGAGGGAAGTTGTAGTGCAGCATGAACGGGTCTTTCTTTTCGCCTTCCAGGGTATCGAGCAGCTGTGCATCACGGGCAGTACCCAGCGTTGCAACGACCAGAGCCTGGGTTTCGCCACGGGTGAACAGTGCCGAACCGTGGGTTTTTGGCAAAACACCGACTTCGATGTTCAGCGGACGTACAGTCTTGGTGTCGCGACCATCGATACGTGGCTTGCCGTTAACGATGTTTTCGCGAACAGTGCGGTATTCGATTTCGCCGAAAGCAGCTTTGACTTCGCTGGAAGAAGGCTGGCCTTCTTCGCCGGACAGCTTGGCAACGACCTGGTCCTTCAACTCGCCCAGGCGAGCGTAACGGTCGGCCTTGACGGTGATGGTGTAGGCCTGGGAGATCGCTTCGCCGAACTCGGCACGGATAGCGCCCAGCAGTTCGGTGGCTTCAGGCTGTGGAGCCCAGGTCCAGGTTGGCTTGGCAGCTTCAGCGGCCAGTTCTTTAACAGCGTTGATCACAACCTGGAACTCGTCGTGAGCAAACAGTACCGCGCCCAGCATCTGGTCTTCGGTCAGCTCTTTGGCTTCCGATTCAACCATCAGCACGGCGTCCGAAGTACCGGCAACGACCATGTCCAGGCTGGAAGCCGCTTGCTGCTCGTAAGTCGGGTTCAGCAGGTAGCCGGTGCTTTCGTGGAAGGCAACGCGGGCAGCGCCGATCGGGCCATCGAAAGGAATGCCGGAGATGGCCAGGGCAGCCGAGGTACCGATCATCGCAGCAATGTCCGGATCGGTCTTCTTGCTGGTGGACACGACGGTGCAGACAACCTGCACTTCGTTCATGAAGCCTTCAGGGAACAGCGGACGGATCGGACGGTCGATCAGTCGGGAAGTCAGGGTTTCTTTCTCGGAAGGACGGCCTTCGCGCTTGAAGAAACCGCCAGGGATCTTACCGGCAGCGTAAGTCTTTTCCTGGTAGTGAACGGACAGAGGGAAGAAACCCTTGCCTGGATCGGCTTGCTTGGCACCAACGACGGTCACCAATACGCTGACGTCGTCGTCAACGGTGACCAATACTGCGCCGGAGGCCTGACGGGCGATACGGCCAGTCTCGAGGGTGACGGTCGACTGACCGAACTGGAATTTTTTGATTACCGGGTTCACGGTGTCCTACCTTCTTTTGTGGCTCTTGGGGAAACTGGGTTCTTGCGAAATTCTTGGGCAACGCCGGGAATCGGCCCGACAGGTTGTCCTGGGTGTCTCACACAGGCAAAACGGGTATCCAGATAAAACTTGAGGCTGGGAGCCTGCCATGCGCCGGCGGAAACCCGCTGACGCACGACAGACAACCAACCTCTAGCGCAATCGCTTATTAGCGACGCAGACCCAGGCGAGCGATCAGAGCGCTGTAACGGCTCACGTCCTTGCCTTTCAGGTAGTCCAGCAGCTTACGACGCTGGTTAACCATGCGGATCAGACCACGACGGGAGTGGTGGTCTTTACCGTTGGCCTTGAAGTGACCTTGCAGTTTGTTGATGTTGGCGGTCAGCAGTGCAACTTGCACTTCTGGCGAACCAGTGTCACCAACAGCTTGCTGGTAGTCAGCTACGATTTGAGCTTTTTCTTGAACGTCGAGAGCCATGTGGCAATCCTTTTATCAGGAAACTGTTTCAAAAACAGTTTCAACAGGCCAGGGACAAATCCCTGTATCTAAAAATGAGTAGTGACCGTGCCTGCTGACAGCCACACTCGTCCGGTCATTCTGACCGAATCAGTCGACGCGGCGCGATGCGCCCGTCTTCGCTCACTTCACCGATACCGATGAAGCGACCATTGTGATCCTGTACCCGTACCATGCCGAACTTCGGGGCATCCGGGGCGCGTACCGGCTGGCCGTTGAGCCAGTAGAACGCGCTCGCTTCCGAAAACTGCAACAGTGGCCAATCCAGCAGGCCGCTGTCCGATGGCATCAGGAAGCGATCGACCGCTTCGTTGCCCCCTTCGGCATGTACCGCTTCCAGCTCTTCGAGGGTTACGGTCTGCGCCAGGGTGAAAGGCCCGGCCTGGGTACGTCGCAGTTCTGCAACGTAAGCGCCACAACCGAGTTGCTCACCGATATCCTCCACCAGGGTGCGAATATAGGTGCCTTTGGTGCAATCCACCGCAAGCCGCGCAGTATCTCCTTCGAAGGCCAGCAATTCCAAGCGCGTAATAGTAACAGAACGCGGTTCGCGCTCCACTACTTCACCTGCACGAGCCAGCTTGTACAGGGGTTGTCCATCACGCTTGAGAGCCGAGTACATCGGCGGTATCTGACTGATTTGCCCACGAAATTGCGGCAGCACAGCTTCGACATCGGCGCGACCAACGGTCACCGGGCGCTCCTGCAAAACCTCACCCTCGGCGTCCGCCGTTGTGGTGGTCTTGCCCAGTTGCGCCAGGGTTTCGTAACCCTTGTCGGAATCGAGCAGGTACTGCGAGAACTTGGTGGCCTCACCGAAGCACAGCGGCAATACGCCGGTGGCCAGCGGATCGAGACTGCCGGTGTGCCCGGCCTTCTCGGCGTTGAGCAACCAGCGGACCTTCTGCAGGGCGGCGTTTGAGGTGAACCCCAGCGGCTTGTCGAGCAGGATGATGCCGCTGACGTTACGACGGATACGTTTGACCTGAGCCACCGATTACTCCTTGGTGTCTTCGGCTTGTGCCGCAACCGAGTGCTGGTTGTCTTCAGCCACTGCGCGCTCGATCAAGGCCGACAGATGCGCACCGCGCACGACGCTTTCATCGTAGTGGAAGTGCAACTGCGGAACACTGCGCAGCTTCATCTCGCGGGCCAGCTGCATGCGCAGGAAACCGGCGGCGGAGTTGAGCACCTTGATGCTTTGCGCGATGTCTTCGTGGCTGTCCTGGCCCATCACGGTGATGAAAATCTTGGCGTGACCGACGTCACGGCTGACTTCCACAGCGGTAATGGTGACCAGGCCGACGCGCGGGTCTTTGACTTCACGACGGATCAGTTGTGCCAGCTCGCGCTGCATCTGATCGCCGATACGTTGGGTACGGCTGTATTCTTTTGCCATGTCTTGTTACCTGTTACTGCCCCACGGTGAAACCCGTGAGGTCTGAAAGCGGCAAACGCCCGGCCTGACAAAAGCCAGACCGGGCGTTGCGTTTAGAGTCCGGGCGATGCGCCGCGCAATTGCATGCGGCTGGCCATCACGGCTCTTGAAGTGCGCGAGTTAGAGGCTGCGAGCAACCTGGACCTTCTCGAAGACTTCGATCTTGTCACCGACCTTGACGTCGTTGTAGCTCTTCACGCCGATACCGCATTCCATGCCGGCACGCACTTCGGAAGCGTCATCCTTGAAGCGACGCAGGGATTCCAGCTCGCCTTCGAAGATAACGATGTCTTCACGCAGTACACGGATTGGACGGTTACGGTGAACAACACCTTCGATCACCATGCAACCGGCGATCGCGCCAAACTTCGGCGAACGGAACACGTCACGCACTTCGGCGATGCCCAGGATGTTCTCGCGAACGTCGCTGCCGAGCATACCGGTCAGGGCTTTCTTGACGTCTTCGATGATGTCGTAGATCACGTTGTAGTAACGCATATCCAGACCTTCCTGCTCGACGATCTTGCGAGCGCCGGCATCGGCACGCACGTTGAAGCCGAACAGTACAGCGTTGGAAGCCAGTGCCAGGTTGGCATCGGATTCGGTGATACCACCGACACCGCCACCGACCACACGCACTTGCACTTCGTCGTTGCCCAGGCCGTTCAGAGCACCGTTCAACGCTTCCAGCGAACCACGGACGTCGGATTTGAGGACGATGTTGAGCGTCTTCTTCTCTTCCTGACCCATGTTTTCGAAGATGTTTTCCAGCTTGCCGGCGTGAGCGCGAGCCAGTTTGACTTCGCGGAACTTGCCTTGACGGAACAGAGCCACTTCACGGGCTTTCTTCTCGTCGGCAACCACGCTCATCTCGTCGCCAGCGTCCGGGGTACCGTCCAGGCCGAGGATCTCGACAGGGATGGCCGGACCTGCTTCCTTGATTGGCTTGCCGTTCTCGTCGAGCATGGCACGTACACGGCCGTAGTTCGAACCGACCAGGACCATGTCGCCTTGGCGCAGGGTACCGTCTTGAACCAGGACGGTCGCAACCGGGCCACGGCCCTTGTCGAGGCGGGATTCAACCACAACGCCACGGCCAGGAGCCGATGGAGTAGCGGTCAATTCCAGAACTTCGGCTTGCAGCAGAACGGCTTCGAGCAGTTCGTCAACACCGGTACCCATCTTCGCGGAGACTGGTACGAATGGAGTGTCACCACCCCACTCTTCGGAGGTCACGCCGTGAACCGACAGTTCGCTACGGATGCGATCGAGATCGGCGCCCGGCTTGTCGATTTTGTTCACTGCAACCACCAGAGGAACGCCAGCAGCTTTAGCATGCTGAACGGCTTCGATGGTCTGTGGCATCACGCCGTCGTCCGCTGCAACTACCAGGATCACGATGTCGGTCGCCTTGGCACCACGGGCACGCATCGCGGTAAACGCGGCGTGACCAGGGGTGTCGAGGAACGTCACCATGCCACGGTCGGTTTCAACGTGGTACGCACCGATGTGCTGGGTGATACCACCGGCTTCGCCAGCAGCAACCTTGGCACGACGGATGTAGTCGAGCAGGGAAGTCTTACCGTGGTCAACGTGGCCCATTACGGTCACGACCGGCGCACGGGAAACAGCCTCGCCTTCAAACTTCAGGGACTCAGCCAGGGAATCTTCCAGGGCGGTGTCGCTGACCAGGGTCACTTTGTGGCCCAGCTCTTCGGCAACCAGCTGGGCAGTTTCCTGGTCCAGTACCTGGTTGATGGTCGCTGGAGTACCCAGTTTGAACATGAACTTGATGATTTCAGCAGCCTTGACCGACATCTGCTGGGCCAGATCGCCCACAGTGATGGTCTCGCCGATCTTCACTTCGCGCACGACAGGGCCGGTTGGGCTCTGGAAACCGTGGGCGTTGCGCTTCTTCAGCTTGGCCTTGCCGCGACCACCACGACGGAAGCCATCGCTTTCTTCGTCGGTAGTACGTGGGGCAACGCGTGGCGCAGGCGCCTTTTCCTTGACCGAAGCACGATGCGGAGCGTTTTTGCGCTCGCCATCGCCGCCACCGCGACGATTGTTGTCGTCGGCACGTGGCTTGTCCGGACGACGCTGCTCGTCGCGCTTGCGGGTATCGGCTGCAGGTGCCGGAGCGGCTGCCACGACCGGCGCGCTTTCGCGCACAGGCTCGGCCACCGCAGCTGGCGCTGCAACAGGTTGGGCTGGAGCGGTCGGCGCAGCAGCTGGCTGGCGACGCGCTTCTTCTTCGGCGCGACGCTTGGCTTCTTCTTCAGCCTTCTGACGTGCAGCATTTTCTACTGCGCGACGTTCATCCAGTTCACGCTTGCGCTCGGCTTCGATTTCTTCCGGGCTGCGCTGTACGAAGACTTTCTTCTTGCGTACTTCAACGCTGATGCTCTTGCTGCCAGCAACACGCAGGGTGCTGGTGGTTTTACGCTGCAGCGTAATCTTGCGTGGTTCTTCCACTTTCGCCTTGTGGCTGCTCTTCAAGTGAGTCAGCAACGATTGCTTCTCACTGTCAGTCACACTTTCTTCGGCGGCGGTGTGCGGCAGACCTGCCTCACGCATCTGCTGCAACAGGCGCTCTACCGGTGTTTTGACCTCATCGGCCAGTTGTTTCACCGTGACTTGCGTCATGCATTTCTCTCCTCAGGCCGCGCCTAATTACTCGAACCAGTGGGCTCGGGCGGCCATGATCAACTTGCCGGCACGATCATCGTCAATGCCGTCGATGTCGAGCAGGTCGTCAATAGACTGCTCGGCCAGGTCTTCGCGGGTAATTACGCCGCGCACCGCCAGTTCCATCGCCAAATCCTTGTCCATACCCTCAAGCGAGAGCAGGTCTTCGGCCGGATGGGCGTCTGCCAGCTTTTCCTCAGTAGCGATGGCTTTGGTCAACAAACGATCCTTGGCACGAGCGCGAAGCTCGTTGACGGTATCTTCGTCAAAGCCGTCGATGTTGAGCATTTCTTCCAGCGGTACGTAGGCAATCTCTTCCAGGCTGGTAAAGCCTTCATCGACCAGCACCTGTGCCAGATCTTCGTCGACTTCCAGCTCGTCGATGAAGTTGCGCAGGATGTCGCCGGTTTCTGCTTGCTGCTTAGCCTGGATGTCCGATTCGGTCATCACGTTCAGGGTCCAGCCAGTCAACTGGCTGGCCAGACGCACGTTCTGACCACCACGACCGATGGCCTGAGCCAGATTGTCTGCGCCAACGGCGATGTCCATTGCATGGGCATCTTCGTCAACGATAATTGCCGCAACCTCGGCCGGGGACATGGCGTTGATCACGAACTGAGCCGGGTTGTCGTCCCACAGGACGATGTCCACACGCTCACCGCCCAACTCGCCCGACACTGCCTGGACGCGCGAACCGCGCATACCGATGCAAGCACCCTGCGGGTCGATGCGTTTGTCCTTGGAGCGTACGGCGATCTTGGCGCGCGAACCCGGATCACGGGACGCAGCCATCACTTCGATCAGGCCTTCGGCAATTTCCGGCACTTCGATGCGGAACAACTCGATCAGCATTTCCGGCGCGGTACGCGACAGGATCAGCTGCGGGCCGCGGTTCTCGGTGCGGATTTCCTTGAGCAGCGCACGCAAGCGCACGCCAACCCGGAAAGTTTCGCGAGAAATGATGTCTTCACGGGCCAGCAACGCTTCGGCGTTGTTGCCCAGATCGACGATCACGTTGTCGCGGGTAACTTTTTTCACGGTGCCGGAGATGATTTCACCCAGGCGCTCGCGGTAAGCGTCGACAACCTGGGCGCGCTCGGCTTCGCGAACCTTCTGCACGATGACTTGCTTGGCAGTCTGTGCAGCGATACGGCCGAATTCGATGGACTCGATCTTCTCTTCGACGACATCGCCAACTTTGGCACCAGGATGCGTTTCAGCAACCTTGCTCGGCCAGGTTTCGATGGCCGGATCGTCCAGGTCGGCTTCTTCGACGACCGTCCAGCGACGAAAAGTCTCGTAGGCACCGGTGTGGCGGTTGATTTCCACACGCAGATCGACTTCGTCCTCGAAACGCTTTTTGGTAGCCGTGGCCAGAGCGAGCTCCAGCGCTTCAAAAATTACGTTAGCCGGTACGCCCTTTTCATTGGATACCGACTCAACAACCAGCAGTACTTCTTTGCTCATCGTACGCCTCGCCTTTCGCAAGCCATTGGATCCGCGGGATCCGCAGTATCTGGCACGCCTCAGTCAAAACTGGGAATAATGTTGGCCTTGTCGATCATATCGATCGGCAACAGGAACTCATGGTCATCTACCTGCACCACGACGTCCTGCTCTTCTACACCGCGCAGAAGGCCCTGAAAGTTGCGTCGTCCTTCAAAAGGCGAGCGCAGCTTGATCTTCACTTGTTCACCGGCAAATTTTGCAAACTGCTCAAGAGTGAACAGCGGGCGTTCCATGCCTGGCGAGGAAACTTCGAGGGTGTATTCAACGGAGATTGGATCTTCAACATCCAGCACACCGCTGATCTGACGGCTGACGATGGCACAATCGTCCACCAGCACACCGCCCTCTTTATCAATATAAACGCGCAACATCGAGTGACGACCCTGAGCCGAAAACTCGATACCCCAGCATTCATAGCCTAGGGCCACGACCACCGGGGCCAGCAAGGCCTGCAACTCTTCTAGCTTGCTCGACACCTGAACCCCCTCGTGCATGTATGTGCATGCTATGCAAAATAAAAAAATGGGCGAAGCGCCCATCCTTGAAACGCCGTCGAACAGCGGCGTTGGAAGTGTCCAGCTAACAAAAAGCCCCTGAAAAGGGGCTCCTTAAACTGGTTGCGGGGGCCGGATTTGAACCGACGACCTTCGGGTTATGAGCCCGACGAGCTACCAGACTGCTCCACCCCGCGACAAAGCTGGGGCGGAAGTATACGACCGAACCCCGACGGGGTCAATGTAACCTTCCACCTGCAAGAAAGCCCGCAACAGCGGGCTCTCCTGACTAATTGGTACCGAGAAGGGGACTCGAACCCCTACACCCTATGGGCACAACCACCTCAAGGTTGCGTGTCTACCAATTCCACCACCTCGGCAATACTACGTTTGAAACCCTTCTTACTTCTGCTCTTGAGCTGGAGGTACGTCAGTCGCTGGAGTAGCCGACTTTTGCTCTTGAAGCACCGGGACATCATCAGAAGCCGGTTGTTGCTTTGGAACTTCCAACACTGCCGGATTTGGCAAACCTACTTGAGTCAGCTGGTGAGCTTTCTCTTTAGCAAAGTAACCTAACCCTAAGCTGGTTATGAAGAAACCTGCGGCAAGTATAGCAGTAAACTTACTAAGAAAGGTAGAGGAACCTTGGCTTCCGAACACAGTATTTGAAGCACCTGCTCCGAAAGACGCGCCAGCGTCCGCACCCTTACCCTGCTGCAGCAAAACCAGAGCTACTACGCCCAATGCACCCAGCAGATGAAAAACGACTACGACTGTTTCCAGCATTTTTTCAGTTTCCCGCGGCGCGACAAATCGCACCGAACTCATCTGCATTCAGGGAAGCCCCACCAATGAGGCCCCCATCGATATCCGGCATGCCGAACAGTTCGACCGCATTGGCCGCCTTCACGCTGCCGCCGTATAGAAGCCGCACACCTTGTGCGACTTCAGAATTCTCTGCCGCCAACTGCGCGCGAATGGCTGCGTGCACATCCTGCGCCTGTTGCGGTGAAGCAGTCAGCCCGGTGCCAATGGCCCAGACCGGCTCGTAAGCGATTACTGCCTTTGCAAACACATCGACGCCCAACGCTTCGATGATGCTGCCCAGCTGCTGCGAAACGACCTCAAGGGTCTTCCCGGCTTCACGCTGCTCAAGGGTCTCCCCTATGCACAACACCGGAACCAGGCCACTTGCCTGAGCCGCTGCAAACTTGCGAACCAGCACTTCGTCCTGCTCGCCCATTAACTGGCGGCGTTCGGAGTGCCCGACAAGTACCAGGGAACAACCTGCATCCACCAACTGACTTGGCGAGACCTCACCGGTCAGTGCGCCTTGTCCGGCTTCCACCGCAGCGTTCTGCGCGCCGATCGAAACCGGCTTTCCTTTCAAGCCATCAACCACTTGGCTGATATGCAACAAAGGCGGGAATACCGCTACTTCAACACCGCTCGGCAAGGCCAAGTCACGTAGGCCGTTGATCAGCTCAGCGACGCTGGCGCGGGTACCGTGCATCTTCCAGTTACCAGCTACCATAGGGCGACGCATGCTGTACCTCGTCGGTCAAAGTGGGCGCAGATGTTACCCAACACAATCGAGGCTGGCAAGCCGAAATCAGGCAGAAACTTCAGTAACCAGTTTTGCCAGCTCTTCGGCGTAGGCGCGAACCTGCTTTTCGTCTTCGCCTTCGACCATTACACGCACCAGCGGCTCTGTCCCGGACTTGCGCAACAGCACGCGCCCGCGACCCGCCATGGCCTGGGTGACACGCTCGCTGGCTTCCTTGACCGATGCATGCTCGAGCGGGTTTGCACCGCCACCGAAACGCACATTGATCAACACCTGCGGACACTTGCGCAAGGCCTGACGCGCCTCCGCCAGGCCCTGTGAACGAGTCTGCAGCGCCATCAGTACCTGCAGCGCAGCGATAATCGCGTCACCGGTGGTGGTGTGATTGAAGCACACGATATGCCCCGAGTTCTCGCCACCCACCAGCCAGTTGCGCTCCAGCAGATCGGCGATCACATAACGGTCACCAACGTTGGCACGCACAAAGGGAATCGCCAGGTCCGCCAGGGCGAGCTCCAGCCCCAGGTTACTCATCAATGTACCGACCACACCGCCTTGCAGCTTGCCCTGCTCATGCAGATCGCGAGCAATGATGTACAGCAGCTCGTCGCCATCGACGATGGCACCGGTGTGATCAACCATCAGTACCCGATCGCCGTCACCGTCGAACGCGATACCCAGGTCCGCCTGCTCGGCCAACACAGCAGCCTGCAGCTGGCCCATGTGGGTCGAACCGCAGTTGTCGTTTATGTTCAGGCCATTGGGATGCGCGGACAGGACCACGACCTCGGCGCCCAGCTCGCGGAACACGCTCGGCGCCACCTTGTACGTGGCACCGTGGGCGCAGTCGATGACGATTTTCAGACCGGAGAAGCTGGTGCCGGTCGGCACGCTGCTCTTGCAGAATTCGATATAGCGACCAGAGGCGTCGTTGATTCGCGAGACCTTGCCGATCTTGCTCGACTCAACCACGGTCATGGGGGTGTCGAGCAGCTCTTCGATCATGTGCTCGATTTCATCGGGAAGCTTGGTGCCCTTCCCGGAGAAAAACTTGATGCCATTGTCGTCATGGGGATTGTGCGAAGCACTGATCACGATGCCGGCCTCAGCATGAAAGGTACGCGTCAGGTAGGCGATGGCCGGCGTCGGCATCGGGCCCAGGAGCATCACGTCGGCACCCGCCGACGTCAGCCCGGCCTCGAGTGCCGATTCGAACATGTACCCGGAAATCCGCGTGTCCTTGCCGACCAACACCTTGCACGCGCCCATCTTGCGGAACGCCATGCCGGCAGCCCAGCCCAGCTTAAGCATGAAGTCAGGGGTGATCGGATACACGCCGACCCGACCGCGAATGCCGTCGGTGCCAAAATATTTTTTAGTCATAAGTACTCCATATTCTTATTCGGCTGATTCCACTGCGGTGATCATTTTCACCACATCAACTGTTTCAGCTACGTCATGGACACGCAATATACGCGCGCCCTTGTGCGATGCCAGCGCCGCGAGGGCAAGGCCGCCATACAGGCGCTCCCCGACGGGCCGGTTCAACGCCTGGCCGATCATGCTCTTTCGCGACACCCCAACCAACAACGGGCGCCCCAAGGCATGCAAGGCCTCCATGTGCTTGAACAAGCTTAGATTGTGCTGCAGGTTTTTTGCGAAGCCAAAACCCGGATCGAGAATGATCCGGTCAGCCGTAATCCCCACCGCTGCGCATTGAGCCATGCGCTCGGCAAGAAAATCGCCCACCTCTTGGGTGACATCCTGGTAGTGCGGATTGTCCTGCATGTCACCCGGCTCACCGAGCATATGCATCAGGCAAACGGGCAAGCCGGTAGCCGCCGCTGCATCCAGCGCACCCTCGCGGCGCAACGAACGCACGTCGTTGATCAGGCCCGCCCCCAGTCGCGCCGCTTCGCGCATGACGGCGGGGGTGGAGGTATCAACCGAGATGATTACATCCAGCTCACGGTGGATCCGCTCGACGATCGGCGCCACGCGCTCGAGCTCTTCGAGCGGTGAAACCGCCCTGGCGCCCGGGCGCGTGGACTCGCCGCCGACATCGATCAATGTGGCGCCAGCCGCGACCATGGCTTGCGCATGGCGCAACGCCGCATCGAGCTGGCTGAATTTTCCACCATCGGAGAAAGAGTCGGGAGTGACATTGAGAATGCCCATGACATGCGTCTGGGCCAAATCAAGAACCCGGTTGCCGCAAGGCAACCGGGTCGAGGACTGAACAAAAGTCATTTCAAACCTTAAACGTCAGCAGCGGGACCGCCGATAGGTGTTTCCGGACGTTCACCCTGAACTGCTGGAGGCGTACCGGATGTACCGGTGCCACCAGACCAGTCGCGAGGCTCGCGAGGTGTGCGCCCAGCCATGATGTCGTCGATCTGCTCGGCATCGATGGTTTCATACTTCATCAGGGCATCGGCCATGGCGTCGAGCTTGTCACGGTTGTCCGTGAGGATCTGCTTGGCGGTGCCGTAGCACTGGTCGATGATGCTGCGCACCTCGGAGTCGATCAGCTTGGCTGTCTCACCGGAGAAACTTGCAGCCTGGCCACCGCCGCCGCGACCGAGGAACACTTCACCTTCCTCTTCAGCGTACATCAGCGGACCGAGTTTTTCGGAAAGACCCCACTTGGTCACCATGTTCCGTGCAATCTGGCTGGCACGCATGATGTCGTTGGACGCACCGGTGGTGACGCCATCGAAGCCCAGGGTCATTTCTTCAGCGATACGACCACCGTAGAGCGAGCAGATCTGGCTGATCAGCGCGCGCTTGGACAGGCTGTAGCGATCTTCTTCCGGGAGGAACATGGTCACGCCCAGCGCACGACCGCGCGGGATGATCGAGACCTTGTACACCGGATCATGCTCAGGCACGACGCGGCCGACAATGGCGTGGCCAGCTTCGTGATAAGCGGTGTTCTGCTTCTCTTTCTCGGACATGACCATGGATTTGCGCTCGGCGCCCATCATGATCTTGTCCTTGGCCAGTTCGAACTCTTTCATTTCGACGATGCGCTTGCCGGCACGGGCAGCGAACAATGACGCCTCGTTGACCAGGTTGGCCAGGTCGGCACCGGAGAAACCAGGCGTACCACGAGCGATCACCGCCGGGGCGACGTCGTCACCCATTGGCACTTTACGCATGTGGACCTTGAGAATCTGTTCGCGACCACGGATATCCGGCAGACCGACCACGACCTGACGGTCGAAACGGCCCGGACGCAGCAGCGCAGGGTCCAGTACGTCTGGACGGTTGGTCGCGGCGATCACGATGATACCGTCGTTCATTTCGAAACCGTCCATCTCCACCAGCAACTGGTTGAGAGTCTGCTCGCGTTCGTCGTGACCACCGCCCATGCCAGCACCACGGTGGCGACCGACGGCGTCGATTTCATCGATGAAGATGATGCATGGCGCGTGTTTCTTGGCCTGTTCGAACATATCGCGAACACGACTGGCACCGACACCGACGAACATCTCGACGAAATCGGAACCGGAAATGGTAAAGAAAGGCACTTTGGCTTCGCCGGCAATCGCCTTGGCCAGCAGGGTCTTACCGGTACCCGGAGGACCGACCATCAGCACACCGCGAGGAATGCGGCCACCCAGGCGCTGGAACTTGCCCGGATCACGCAGGAACTCGACCAGTTCACCGACTTCTTCCTTGGCTTCGTCGCAACCGGCAACGTCCGCCAGGGTGGTTTTCACCTGATCTTCGGAGAGCAGGCGCGCCTTGCTCTTGCCGAAGCTCATCGGCCCGCCCTTGCCACCGGCACCGCCCTGCATCTGCCGCATGAAGAACATGAACACGGCGATGATCACCAGGATCGGGAAGCTCGCGACCAGGAGCTGGGTCCAGATGCTTTGCTGTTCAGGCTGCTTGCCTTCGACCACGACATGGTTGTCCACGAGGTCGCCGATCAGGCCATTGTCCTGGATCGCCGGACGAATGGTCTTGAAGCTGTCGCCATCGTTGCGTTTGCCGGTAATCACGTAGCCATCAACCGCCACGCGCTCGACCTTGCCATCCTTGACCTGCTGGATGAAGTCGGAATAGTTGAGGGTCTGCGGCTCGTTAGGGCTGGAGAAGTTGTTCATCACTGTCACCAGGACAGCCGCGATGATCAACCACAGGATCAGATTCTTTGCCATATCGTTCAATTAACTACCCTCTGAAGCAAGCGCCGCTGTTGGCGCACGCTTCGCATGATATTCACCGGCCTAACTTACTACATTACCTACAACTCTGGCAGGCGCCGTCTGTAACCCTTTGTGAAACACTTCCTACACAATATTCGCAATTTCCCACAGGGCGAAATACGAAATTCCTATCGCCCCGCAAAAAACTCGCTTTATTCACTCCGACCGCGGTAGCCCCAAGCCAGCATGTATTGCTCGCGGGAACTGCCACGGGAGGAGTCCGGCTTGATCATCTGGACCTTGTCGAATTTCTGACGAGCGTCCTTCACGTAAGCATCAAAGCCTTCACCCTGAAACACCTTGATCACGAAATTACCGCCCGGCTTGAGTATCCGGGCCGCCAGATCAAGCGCCAGCTCGCAAAGAAACATGGCTTTGGGCATATCTACGGCAGGCGTACCACTCATATTGGGGGCCATATCGGAAATCACAAGGTCCACCGGCGAATTACCCACGGCGTCCAGGATCTGAGCGAGCACTTCGTCCTGGGTGAAGTCACCCTGGATGAAAGTCACGTCCGGAATGCTGTCCATTTCCAGGATGTCCGAGGCGATCAGGCGCCCCTGCCCACCGATCAGCCGGCTAGTGACCTGCGACCAGCCACCGGGCGCCGCCCCCAGGTCGACAACGGTCATACCCGGACGGATCAGCTTGTATTTCTCCTGGACCTCCAGAAGCTTGTAACTCGCACGCGAGCGGTAGCCATCCTTCTGCGCCTGCTTCACATAGGGATCATTGACATGTCTTTTCAGCCAACCAAGGCTTGTCTTGGAACGCGCCATTGGGCACCTCGATGATAAGGGTCGTGATTAGTTGGGCGGATCCACGAACCCTCGGGTAAAATGGCCGCCATTTTACAGAATCCAGACGAAAGGGTCAGATTATGCCGCTCACTCAAGAGCAGAAGAAACAGTACAAATCCATTGGCCACCATCTGAAACCAGTATTGATTGTGGCTGACAACGGTTTGACTGAAGGTGTGTTAGCCGAACTTGAACGCGCTTTGGCGGATCACGAGCTGATCAAGATCAAGCTCAACATCCTCGATCGCGAATCGCGCCTGGCAAACATTGCCGAGCTGTGCAAGGTTGGCAAAGCGGATCTGGTTCAGGTCATCGGCAAGATGGCACTGATTTACCGCAAGAACTTCAGCGTCAACAAGCAGCTGTCGAACGTCCATCGCTTCAAGTGATGACAAGGGTCAAGGGTGTGCTTCGCGCACCCTGCCACTCCATCCGGGCACCGGTTGCATGACCAGTACCAGCCCCGAAAATCCCAGGACCAGATAGCTGAACACCTGCCAGCGCTGAGCATTCGGCCAGCCGATACCCACGACGACAAACATCGCACAGGCGCACAACGCGATCAGCAGCACCTGCCCACGAAAATCCCGCCATAGACTGGCAAGGCCATTGGCCTGTACCAGCACCAAAGCCTGAAAGATCACGCAGACGGCGGCAAACCCCACCACCACAGTCTCGAACATGCCGGCGATCTCATCGATCAGCAACGGTGCCAGGCCAATTCGACCCAACACCGGCTGCAAACCGAGATGCACCAGCCACAGGCCGCCGACCCACAACATCTGGGCCAGCTGCCAGAGCATGGCGCCCGCATTCAGCGGGCGCCTCGCTTCAGATGTGACGGACTTCGACAATCTCGTACTCGATAACGCCACCAGGCGTTTTGACGACGACCACATCACCCTCTTCCTTGCCGATCAAGGCTCGAGCCAAAGGTGAGCCGACCGAAATCTTGCCGAGTTTGAAGTCAGCCTCATCCTCACCCACGATGTGGTAAGTGACGCTTTCATCAGTCTCGACATTGGCGATTTCGACGGTTGTGCCGAAGATAACCTTGCCAGTGTGAGGAATGGTCGTGACGTCGATGATGACCTGATTCTGAATCCGGCCTTCGATGTCACGAATCCGCGCCTCGACCATACCCTGCTGCTCTCGGGCAGCGTGGTATTCGGCGTTTTCCTTCAAGTCACCCAACTCGCGGGCCGTACCGATGTCTTGGCTGAGCTTCGGACGAACGACCTTGGTCAGGTGAGCATGTTCTTCTTCCAGGGCGCGAGCGCCCTGAACGGTCATCGGGTACTTCGTTATGCTCATGCCTTCAATCCTGCGTGTAGATCCTGCAAGCGGCGCACGGTCTTCTCGGGACCGAACTTCAGCGCTTCGCAGATCGCTTCGCCAGCAGCAATGGTGGTGGTGCAGTAGATCTTGTGCTGCAGGGCATTGCGACGAATGGAATAGGAGTCAGCGATCGACTGACGGCCTTCGGTGGTGTTGATGATCAGGGTGACTTCGTCATTCTTGATCATGTCGACTACGTGCGGACGCCCTTCGGTCACCTTGTTCACGCGGCGCACTTTCAGGCCTGCGGCTTCGATCAGCTTGGCAGTACCGGCAGTGGCAACCACTTCAAAGCCCAAGTTGATCAGATCACGGGCCACGCCTGCAACCAGTGGCTTGTCATCATCACGCACGCTGATGAACGCAGTACCGCCGGTCGGCAGCACTTCGCTGGCGCCCATCTGGGCCTTGGCGAATGCTTCACCGAAGGTGTCGCCCACGCCCATCACTTCACCCGTCGATTTCATCTCTGGGCCGAGGATCGGGTCAACGCCAGGGAATTTGGCGAACGGGAACACCGCCTCTTTCACGCTGTAGAAGTTCGGGATGATTTCCTTGGTGAAACCCAGCTCTTTCAGGGTTTTACCAGCCATTACTCGCGCTGCGATCATCGCCAGGGAAACACCGATGCACTTGGACACGAACGGTACGGTACGCGAGGCGCGCGGGTTGACTTCGATGACGTAGATGTCTTCGCCTTGCAGCGCCAACTGTACGTTCATCAGGCCGACCACGCCCAGTTCAAGGGCCATTTTCTTGACCTGTTCGCGCATCTCGTCCTGGATGTGCGCTGGCAGCGAGTACGGCGGCAGCGAGCACGCGGAGTCACCGGAGTGAACGCCGGCCTGCTCGATGTGCTGCATGATCGCGCCGATCACCACGTCTTTACCGTCGCAGACCGCATCCACGTCCATTTCGATGGCGCAGTTGAGGAAGTGGTCCAGCAGCACCGGGCTGTCGTTGGACACTTGAACCGCTTCACGCAGGTAGCGCTTGAGTTCTTCTTCTTCGTAGACGATTTCCATCGCACGACCGCCCAGTACATAGGACGGACGCACCACCAGCGGGTAACCGATTTTCGCGGCGGCACGAATCGCTTCGTCTTCGCTGCGCACGGTGGCGTTGGGCGGCTGACGCAGGTTCAGGCGCTGGACCATTTGCTGGAAGCGCTCGCGGTCTTCTGCACGGTCGATGGCGTCAGGGCTGGTGCCGATGATCGGCACGCCGGCGGCTTCCAGGGCACGAGCCAGCTTCAGCGGGGTCTGGCCACCGTACTGGACGATCACGCCTTTTGGCTTCTCTACGCGAACGATTTCCAGCACGTCTTCCAGGGTCACTGGCTCGAAGTACAGGCGATCGGAGGTGTCGTAGTCGGTGGAAACGGTTTCCGGGTTGCAGTTGACCATGATGGTCTCGTAACCGTCATCGCGCAGGGCCAGCGCCGCGTGTACGCAGCAGTAGTCGAACTCGATGCCCTGGCCGATACGGTTAGGACCGCCACCCAGGATCATGATCTTGTCGCGGCCCGACGGCGCGGCTTCGCACTCTTCTTCGTACGTCGAGTACAGGTATGCGGTATCGGTGGCGAACTCGGCGGCGCAGGTGTCGACGCGCTTGTAGACCGGGAAGATGTCCAACTTGTGACGGTGAGCACGCAGGCTCTTCTCGGTCACACCCAGCAGCTTGGCCAGGCGCATGTCGGAGAAGCCCTTGCGCTTGAGGCGGAACATCAGGTCGCGATCGATGCTGGTCAGCCCCAGGGTCTTGACCTTCTCTTCGTCCTTGATCAGATCTTCCATCTGCACCAGGAACCACGGATCGATCATGGTCATGCCGAAGATATCTTCAACGCTCATGCCGGCGCGCATCGCGTCCGCCACGTACCAGATACGCTCGGCGCCCGGCACGGTCAGCTCGCGCTTGAGGACGCTCATGCTTTCCGGATTGCTCAGGTCAACCTTCTCGTCCAGACCGCAAACGCCCACTTCCAGGCCGCGCAGGGCTTTCTGCAGGGATTCCTGGAAGGTACGGCCGATGGCCATGACTTCACCGACCGACTTCATCTGAGTAGTCAGGCGCGCGTCAGCCTTGGCGAATTTCTCGAAGGCGAAACGTGGCAGCTTGGTGACGACGTAGTCGATGGACGGCTCGAAGGACGCCGGGGTCTTGCCGCCGGTGATGTCGTTCGACAGTTCGTCCAGGGTGTAGCCCACAGCCAGTTTGGCCGCGACCTTGGCGATCGGGAAACCGGTGGCTTTCGAAGCCAGTGCCGAGGAACGGGATACTCGCGGGTTCATTTCGATCACGACCATGCGGCCGGTGTTCGGGCAGATGCCGAACTGCACGTTCGAACCGCCGGTTTCCACGCCGATCTCACGCAGTACCGCCAGGGAGGCGTTACGCAGGATCTGGTATTCCTTGTCGGTCAGGGTCTGAGCCGGCGCCACGGTGATCGAGTCACCGGTGTGCACGCCCATCGGGTCAAAGTTTTCGATGGAGCAGACGATGATGCAGTTGTCCTTTTTGTCACGGACAACTTCCATTTCATATTCTTTCCAGCCGATCAGCGATTCGTCGATCAGCAGCTCTTTGGTCGGCGACAAGTCCAGACCACGGGCGCAGATTTCTTCAAACTCTTCACGGTTGTACGCGATACCGCCGCCGGTGCCGCCCATGGTGAAGGACGGACGGATAATGCACGGGAAGCCCAGCTTCTCGAGGACCGCATTGGCCTCTTCCATGCTGTGGGCGATGCCGGAACGCGGGCACGCCAGGCCGATGGATTTCATCGCCTTGTCGAAGCGCGAACGGTCTTCAGCCTTGTCGATGGTGTCGGCGTTGGCACCGATCATTTCTACGCCGAACTTCTCCAGGACGCCTTCGCGCTCCAGGTCCAGGGCGCAGTTCAGCGCGGTCTGGCCACCCATGGTTGGCAGCAGTGCGTCTGGACGCTCTTTCTCGATGATCTTGGCAACGGTCTGCCACTTGATCGGCTCGATGTAGGTGGCGTCGGCCATGGCCGGGTCGGTCATGATGGTGGCCGGGTTGGAGTTCACCAGGATGACGCGGTAGCCCTCTTCGCGCAGGGCTTTGCAGGCCTGGGCGCCGGAGTAGTCGAATTCGCAGGCCTGGCCGATCACGATCGGGCCAGCGCCGAGAATCAGGATGCTTTTAATGTCTGTACGTTTTGGCATGGGTTTGTCACTCAAATCCGCAGGTCAGTCGGCAAGCCGTCTTGTTCAATCTGTGAAGACTTGAGGGGGTCGCCGATCTCGGGACCGCCCTCAAGCTTTGCAACATCAAGGCGAGCGATCAGCGTCGCTTGGCCATCTCGTTGATGAAGCGATCGAACAGAGGTGCTACGTCGTTCGGGCCAGGGCTGGCTTCAGGGTGACCCTGGAAGCTGAAGGCGCTCTTGTCGGTACGCTCGATACCTTGCAGGGTGCCGTCGAACAGCGATTTGTGAATCGCGCGAACGTTGGCAGGCAGGGTCGCTTCGTCTACCGCGAAACCGTGGTTCTGGCTGGTGATCATCACAACGCCAGAGTCCAGGTCCTGAACAGGGTGGTTGGCACCGTGGTGGCCGTGACCCATTTTCAGGGTCTTGGCGCCGGAGGCCAGGGCCAGCAGTTGGTGACCGAGGCAGATACCGAATACCGGGATTTCGGTTTCCAGCACGTCCTTGATCGCCTGGATCGCGTAGTCGCAAGGCTCCGGATCGCCAGGGCCGTTGGACAGGAACACGCCGTCCGGCTTCAGGGCCAGCGCTTCGGCGGCAGGCGTCTGTGCAGGCACCACGGTCACGCGGCAACCACGCTCGACCAGCATGCGCAGGATGTTCACCTTGACGCCGTAGTCGTAGGCGACCACATGGTATGGAAGCTCGGAGGCTTCGATGGTCGCGTGGCTGTCGGTTTTCAGATCCCAGACAGTCGAACGCCACTCGTATTTCTCAGTGGTGCTGACGACTTTTGCCAGGTCCATGCCCTTCAAGCCAGGGAAGCCCTGAGCAGCGGCGATGGCGGCTTCTTCGGAAATGTTGTCACCGGCCATGATGCAGCCGTTCTGCGCGCCTTTTTCACGCAGGATGCGCGTCAGGCGGCGGGTGTCGATACCAGCGATGGCCACAACGTTGTTGGCCTTCAGGTAGTCGGACAGGGACATCGTGTTACGCCAGTTGCTCGCCACCAGTGGCAGGTCACGGATGACCAGGCCAGCGGACCAGACGCGATTGGATTCGGCGTCTTCCGGCGTGGTGCCGGTGTTACCGATGTGCGGGTAAGTCAGGGTAACGATTTGTTGGGCGTAGGAAGGATCGGTAAGGATTTCCTGATAGCCGGTCATTGCGGTGTTGAACACCACCTCACCAACGGTTTGACCGTCGGCTCCAATGGCTTCGCCGCGAAAAATGCTGCCATCAGCAAGGGCGAGTATGGCTGGCTTAGTCAAGAAGACCTCCCGTAAATAAAGCCTGAAAGGGCGATCGCAGGTTGTAAAAAAGCGGAGTGACGTATGGACACGTCACCCCGCTTCTTCACTGAATTATTCTGCGCGCTTTTAGTGGACACACTAAAGCTGTAGCTTACAGAAAAAGGCATTTTTGGTCTACCGCCAATGAGCCTTAAAGGCTGGAGAATGCGACAGGACGTCGCTTGGCGGGGTAAAACCGGGCTCAACCGCTGCGCGCGAGCCCGATTTCGGGTGCATCTTAACGCAGGTCGAGCACGTTAACGCAGGTCGAGCACGTCTTGCATGTCGTAAAGACCGGCTTCACGTCCGTCGAGCCACAAAGCAGCACGTACCGCACCCTTGGCGAAGGTCATGCGACTGGAGGCCTTGTGAGTGATCTCGACACGCTCACCGTCAGCGGCGAACAGTACGGTGTGATCACCCACGATGTCACCAGCGCGTACCGTGGCAAAACCGATGGTCTCGCGCTCGCGAGCACCGGTCTGGCCCTCACGACCGTAAACCGCGACCTTCTTCAGGTCGCGACCCAGGGCATCGGCAATCACTTCACCCATGCGCACGGCCGTACCGGACGGCGCATCGACTTTATGCCGATGGTGAGCTTCGGTGATCTCGATATCGACATCGTCACCCAGCACGCGAGCGGCGGTGTCGAGCAGCTTCAGGCACAGGTTTACACCGACGCTGAAGTTGGCTGCGAAGACGATCGGGATATCCTTGCCCGCCTCTGCCAGCAACTGCTTCTCTTCAACACTGAAGCCGGTAGTGCCGATGATCATCGCCTTGTTGTGCTTGCGGCAGAAGGCGAGGTTTTTCAGGGTCACCGTCGGATGGGTGAAGTCGATCAGCACGTCGAATTCATCGACCACACGATCCAGATCCCCCGACAACGGCACGCCGATGCGACCGATAGCCGCCAGCTCACCGGCGTCCGCGCCGACCAGCGTACTGTCAGGACGATCCACTGCCGCCGTCAGGCCGGCACCCGGTGCCTGCTGCACGGCTTCGATCAGGGTCTTGCCCATGCGCCCGGCGGCGCCCATCACAGCTATACGTCGCATGCCTGTCTCCTTACAAATCGCCGAAGAAGCGCTTCACGCCTTCGAACCAGCCCGTGGTTTTCGGGGAATGACTGTTGTCGTCCGCCAGGGAGTTGCGGAACTCCTCCAGCATTTCACGCTGACGACGGCTCAGGTTGACCGGCGTCTCGACTGCCACCCGGCACATCAAGTCACCCGCACCGCCGCCACGCACAGGCGCAACGCCCTTACCACGCACGCGGAACTGCTTGCCGGTCTGAGTCCCCTCAGGGATCTTCAGCTTGACCCGGCCATCAAGGGTCGGAATCTCCAGCTCGCCACCCAGCGCCGCATCGACGAAGCTGATTGGCACTTCACAGAACAGATGCTTGCCGTCACGCTGGAAGATCGAGTGCTCGCGCACGTTGATCACCACGTACAGATCGCCGGTCGGCCCGCCCTGGGCACCCGCCTCGCCCTCGCCCGACAGGCGAATGCGGTCACCGGT
The DNA here is from genome assembly GCF_000282475.1 of Pseudomonas sp. GM78. Taxonomy (GTDB): domain Bacteria; phylum Pseudomonadota; class Gammaproteobacteria; order Pseudomonadales; family Pseudomonadaceae; genus Aquipseudomonas. Next base: position 29,768 of record NZ_AKJF01000066.1, on the reverse strand, counting down.
ATCGACACCGGCCGGCACTTTGACCGACAGGGTCTTGTACTCTTCGACACGACCTTCGCCATGGCAAGAGTCGCAAGGGTCGGAAATGATCTTGCCCTGGCCATGGCAACGCGGGCAAGTTTGCTGCACCGAGAAGAAGCCTTGTTGCATGCGCACCTGGCCAATACCGCCGCAGGTCGGGCAGGTCACCGGCGAGGAGCCTTTCTTGGCACCCGAGCCGTCGCACGGCTTGCAGTTGACCAATGTCGGAACGCGGATATTCACGCTGGTGCCGCGCACCGCTTCTTCCAGGTTCAGTTCCAGGGTGTAGCGCAAGTCGCTGCCACGCTGGGCGCCGCCACGGGAACCACCGCGACCGCCACCGAAGAAGTCGCTGAAGACATCACCAAAGATGTCCGAGAAGTTCTGACCGCCGAAACCGGCACCGCCGCCACCCATGCTCGGGTCGACACCGGCATGGCCATACTGGTCGTACGCCGCACGCTTGCTGGAGTCGGAGAGCACTTCGTAGGCCTCGTTGGCCTCCTTGAACATCTCTTCCGATGCCTTGTCATCAGGATTACGGTCCGGGTGGTGTTTCATCGCCAGGCGACGGTAGGCCTTTTTCAGGTCTGCCTCGCTTGAGCCTCGTTCAACACCCAATACTTCGTAATAGTCACGCTTTGCCATAAGTCTCTGCACTCTTGAGGACGTTCGACAAACCTCTCCTGAGCCTCGTCAAACTCGTTGAGCCCCAATACAGGCCCGGACCCAACTCACGTCAATTCAACGATCCTGGTCTTTGTTTCGATGTGGCACTTTCGGCTCGGAAAGCAGGAGCATTCCCGACCATGCCGCAACACGCGAACGCTGTCGCATGCTGTAAAAATTCGCTAACTCCAGACACGCCAACGCGGGAGCAAGCTCCCGCGCGGCGACATCCTACCAGTCACCGCCGCAAGGCAGTCAACCGGCCGACCAACAACTTACTTGTGGTCTTTTACTTCTTCGAACTCAGCGTCGACAACGTCGTCAGCCTTTTCCGCCTTGTCGTCGTGCGGTGCCGCGCCTTCAGCAGGCTGAGCCTGTTCGGCGTACATCTTCTGCGCCACTGGAGCAGAGACCTTCGACAGCTCTTCAACCTTGGCTTCGATAGCAGCCTTGTCGTCGCCTTTTACAGCGGCCTCCAGGGCAACCACGGCAGCTTCGATCGCAGTCTTCTCTTCAGCGCTTACCTTGTCGCCAGCGTCAGCGACCATTTTGCGCGTCGAGTGAACCAGTGCATCGCCTTGGTTGCGGGCAGCGGCCAGCTCTTCGAACTTGCGGTCTTCCTCGGCGTTGGCCTCGGCATCACGCACCATGCGCTCGATCTCTTCGTCGGACAGACCGGAGTTGGCCTTGATCACGATCGACTGAGTCTTGCCGGTGGCCTTGTCCTTGGCGCCTACGTGCAGGATGCCGTTGGCGTCGATGTCGAAAGTCACTTCGATTTGTGGCACGCCACGTGGTGCTGGTGGAATCTCGGCCAGGTCGAACTTGCCCAGGGACTTGTTCTGTGCAGCCTGCTTACGCTCACCTTGCAGCACGTGAATGGTCACGGCGCCCTGGTTGTCATCGGCAGTCGAGAACACTTGCGATTTCTTGGTAGGAATCGTGGTGTTTTTCTCGATCAGCGCGGTCATCACGCCACCCATGGTTTCGATACCCAGGGTCAGCGGGCTGACGTCCAGCAGCAGAACGTCTTTCACGTCACCGGCCAGAACGGCACCCTGGATCGCAGCACCTACGGCAACGGCTTCGTCCGGGTTCACGTCCTTGCGAGGCTCTTTACCGAAGAACTCGGTCACCAGCTTCTGAACCAGCGGCATACGGGTCTGACCGCCAACCAGGATCACGTCATTGATCTTGGCGACATCGATACCGGCATCTTTCATGGCGATGCGGCAAGGCTCGATGGTGCGTTGAACCAGGTCTTCCACCAGCGCTTCCAGCTTGGCGCGGGAGATTTTCACGTTCAGGTGCTTAGGACCGGTGGCGTCTGCAGTGATGTACGGCAGGTTCACGTCGGTCGACTGAGCGGACGACAGCTCGATCTTGGCTTTTTCAGCGGCTTCTTTCAGGCGCTGCATCGCCAGCGGATCACCCTTGAGGTTCATGCCGCTTTCTTTCTTGAACTCGTCGACGAGGTAGTCGATCAGACGAATGTCGAAGTCCTCACCACCCAGGAAGGTGTCGCCGTTGGTGGCCAACACTTCGAACTGGTGCTCGCCATCGACTTCGGCGATTTCGATCACGGAAACGTCGAAAGTACCACCACCCAGGTCATAAACGATCACGGTGTGGTCGCCCTTGGCCTTGTCCATGCCGTATGCCAGAGCGGCCGCGGTTGGTTCGTTGATGATACGTTTTACGTCCAGGCCCGCGATGCGGCCGGCGTCCTTGGTCGCTTGACGCTGGCTGTCGTTGAAGTAGGCCGGAACGGTGATCACCGCTTCAGTCACAGGCTCGCCGAGGTAGTCTTCGGCGGTCTTCTTCATTTTCTTCAGGATTTCAGCCGAGATTTGTGGCGGTGCCATTTTCTGGCCGTTCACTTCAACCCAGGCGTCATTGTTGTCAGCCTTGACGATCTTGTAAGGGACCATCTGGATGTCTTTCTGTACCACTTCTTCATCGAAGCGACGACCGATCAGACGCTTTACCGCGTACAGGGTGTTGTGCGGGTTGGTCACCGCCTGACGCTTGGCCGACTGGCCAACCAGGATTTCACCGTCGTTGGCGTAAGCGATGATCGACGGCGTGGTGCGCGCGCCTTCGGCGTTTTCAATAACTTTGGCGGTGCCGTTTTCCAGCACGGAGACGCAGGAGTTGGTAGTCCCCAGGTCGATACCGATAATTTTGCCCATGTTCACTCTCCCGAAACTTTGGATTTGGTTGCCGCAGCAGTGGTGGCTAACTGCGGTAGCACTTAAACGCTTGACTTCTAAATGGGGGCCTTGCGGCTAATTTCAAGCCTGCTCGTCAATCGAAGGCGAAACAGCTGCCGGCGCCTTGCTGACCACGACCATTGCCGGGCGCAGCAGGCGACCATTGAGCTCATAGCCCTTCTGGAACACCTTGAGCACGCTGTTGGGCTCGACGTCAGCGCTTTCCTGCATGGCCATCGCCTGATGCTTGACCGCATTGAACGGTTCGCCGTGCGGATCGATCGTTTCCAGCTGATAACGCTTCAGGGTGTCCTGGAACATTTTCAGGGTCAGCTCGATACCTTCGCGCATTGGACGGATGTTTTCGTCTTCCGCGCTGGACAACTCCAGGCCTCGCTCCAGGCTGTCGATGATCGGCAGCAGGTCGCCGGCGAATTTTTCCAGGGCGAACTTGTGAGCCTTTTCTACATCCTGCTCGGCGCGACGGCGGACGTTCTGCAGATCGGCGGCTACACGCAAAGCCTGATCCTGCGCACCTGCCAGCTGCTCTTCGAGCACTTGTACACGAGCCACCAGGTCATCACCCGAAGCCTGGGGAGCCTGATCGGCGTCTAGATTTTGCGTATCCACTGTCTGTTCGTCAGCCATAGAATTCTCCTTTCAATATCGTCCGCGAGCCTGACTCGCGCTTCTGCCCAGGTATATGGGGCCGCAAAATCCGGCTTCAAGGGGCAACCAAACATTAACCCTACAAAAAACAGCTGCATTGTCATGCCCCTCAGTACTAAGGATTTCGTCGGATCAAGCAAATCGAGCTAACGAGGGGCATTGTCAGCCGCAAATAAAACACTGTATAAATAACCAGACCTAAAGCCTGGGAGCGGCCTTTATGCTGGTGCACCTGTCCGTACATAACTACGCCATCGTTGAACATCTCGACCTGGAACTCGATCGAGGCATGAGCGTGATCACAGGGGAAACCGGCGCCGGCAAGTCGATCATGCTCGACGCCCTGGGCCTGACCCTTGGCGATCGGGCCGACAGTGGCGTGGTCCGCCCCGGGGCGGACAAGGCCGACATCCTGGCCACCTTCGACCTGGCCGATATTCCGGAAGCCGGTGCCTGGCTGGCCGAACGCGACCTCGAGAACGAAGGCCCGTGCATCCTGCGCCGGGTCATCACCGCCGAAGGTCGCTCGCGCGGCTACATCAACGGCACGCCCTGCCCGCTGGGCGACCTCAAGGCGCTGGGCGAACTGTTGATCGACATCCACAGCCAGCACGAACACCAGTCCCTGCTCAAGACCGATACCCATCGCCGCCTGCTCGACGAATACGCTGGCGCCACGGACCTTGCCCGCCAGGTACAGCTTGCTGCCCAGCGCTGGCGCCAGACCCACCAGGAGCTTGAGCGACTGTCCAACTCCGGCGATGAGCAGCGCGCTCGCCATCAGTTGCTCAGCTATCAGCTTGAAGAGCTGGAAAACCTTGGCCTTGGCGACAACGAGCTGGAACAGTTGGAGCAGGAACACAAGAACCTGACAAACGCGGAAACCTTGCTGGGTATCTGTCAGCAAGTGGTCGAACAATGCAGCGAGAGTGATTCCGGAAATGTCCTGAACGCCCTGACTGCAAGCCTTAATCGCCTGTCGAGCGTGAACAACTCGATTGGCGCGCTCGGTGAAGCCAGCAGCTTGCTGACCAGCGCGCAGATCCAGGTTGAAGAAGCCGTGGGTGAGCTGAACCGCTTCCTGGATAACTTCGACGCAGACCCGGCGCGCCTTCAATACCTGGAAGAACGCCTCGATGCGATCTACACCATGGCGCGCAAGCACCGCATCCAGCCGACCGAGGTCGCCGAGATGCAGCAGCGGTTACTGGATGAAATCGAAACCCTGAACGCCAACGATGAATCCATCGAGCGACTGAGTGATGAGCTGGCGTCTTATGCCCGTCATTATCAGGAGAAGGCTCGAGAGTTGAGCGACCTGCGCCACCAAGCCTCCAGCAGCCTGGCCAGCGCGGTGGAACAGGAGATCCAGCGCCTGGGCATGCCCGGCGGGCGCTTTGCCATCGAACTGCGACCGAACAGCAGCAAAGAATTGCTTCCGAACGGACTCGAACAGGTAGAACTGCTGGTCAGCGCCAACCCGGGGCAGCCATTAAAGGCATTGGCGAAGGTGGCATCGGGCGGTGAACTGTCGCGTATCAGCCTGGCGATCCAGGTGATCACCGCGCAAACGTCCCGCGTCCCGACCCTGGTGTTCGACGAAGTAGACGTAGGCATCGGTGGCCCCACCGCCGAAATCGTTGGCCAGTTGCTGCGCCGGCTTGGCGAACGCGGGCAGGTCCTGACGGTCACGCACCTACCACAAGTGGCCGCACAAGGGCATCAGCACCTGTTCGTGCACAAGGTACGCGGCGAAGATGCCACTCGCACGGCCGTCTCCAAATTGAGCAAGAACGATCGCGTAGAAGAAGTAGCGCGGATGCTGGGCGGGATCGATCTCACCAAGGAATCCCTGGCCCACGCGAAAAAAATGGTCGTTACCGCAAAAATCTAGCCACGACAGAAAGCACGAAGGCGACCCTGGGGTCGCCTTCGTTCGTTTCGCGAACCCTGGGTTCGCGCGACATGCTTACTTTTTCTTGCGCACGTACAACACAAGATTGTGATCAACCATCTCGAAGCCATACTTGTCGACGATGGCTTTCTGCAGGCGCTCGATTTCTTCGTCGAAGAATTCGATCACTTCGCTGGTTTCGACGTTGACCATATGGTCGTGATGCTTGCCATCGTCCAGTTCGAAGACCGCATGGCCTCCGTCGAAGTTGTGCCGCACCACAAGTCCAGCTGCCTCGAACTGGGTCAGTACACGGTAAACCGTGGCCAGACCGACGTCCTCGCCAGCCTCCATCAATGCCTTATAGACATCCTCGGCACTCATGTGGCGCTGCTCGGCAGAGTCGAGCATTTGCAGAATCTTGACCCGTGGCAGGGTCACTTTGAGGCCGGCTTTGCGTAGTTCGCTATTTTCAACCATGGTCAGCTTTCTCGCGATGCTGCTTCGCAGCTTCTCTTAATGCGGGTATGATCGGCGTTTACGTTGTCCCAGCCAAGATAGTGGAAGTCGCCCACCGATGCAAAACACCAAGCTCTTGCTAACCAGTTTCACCTTTGTGGGACTGCTCGCACTCGCCGGTTGTTCATTCCCCGGGGTTTACAAAATCGACATCCAGCAGGGCAATGTCGTCACGCAGGACATGATAGACCAGTTACGCCCGGGAATGACCCGTAAGCAAGTAAGGTTTATCATGGGCAACCCCCTGCTGACTGATACGTTCCATGCCGATCGCTGGGATTATCTGTATAGCCTGCAACCGGGTGGCGGTGAACGCCAACAGGAACGCATTAGCGTTATCTTCAACCCAAATGACCAGCTTGTCAGCCTGTCTGGCGATTTCATGCCCGGCGTGAGCCGCGATGAGGCCATTCTGGGCAAGGACACTGGCACCACCGTCACCGCGCCGGCAGAGCAGGTCGAGCAGCCGAAGCCGGAAAAACCGGTCAAGCCTGGCTCATTGCTCGATCAGATCCAAAAGGAAGTGGACGGTGTCGAAACTGTGCCAGTCCCGACTCCAGAACCCCTGGACACCTCGCCGCAATAATTTGCGACGTAAAAAAACCCGGCATGGCCGGGTTTTTTAATGCCTGGCTTTTTTCCGGGCTCACTGATTCCGCGCTTTGGCCTCGGCGGCCTTTGCCGCACGCAGTCGACGCACCTCTTTCGGATCCGCCAACAATGGCCGGTAAATCTCGATGCGATCGCCCGGTTCAACCAGACGACTTTCGGGATCGACGACCACCTTGCCGAAGATCCCCACCGGACACTGTGACAGGTCCAGCTCCGGAAAAACCTGACCCATTCCAGACTTCAGCAACGCCGCGCGAACAGTGATTCCAGCCGGCACTCTCACCATCAGGAGTTCCTGACGATCAACGGCGGCATAGACCACCTCGATCTCTATCATTGTCTCAACCATGCATTTGCTTGGCGCGCTGGCAGAACGCGTCCACCAGCGTATTGGCCGCCTGATTGAACAACGGCCCCAAGGTCGCGCGAATGATCGGGCCGGCGTAATCGAACGACAGGTCCAGGCTGATCTTGCAGGCCTTCTCACCCAACGGCTTGAACACCCACACGCCATGCAACTGAGTGAACGGCCCCTCTTCGAGGTTCATTTCGATCGACTGACCGGGCACCAAGGTGTTGCGCGTCACGAAATGCTGGCTGAGCCCACCCTTGGCCACGCCAACGCTCGCACGCATATGATCGTCAGAGCTTTCCAGGACTTCAGCCGATGAGCACCAAGGCAGGAATTCCGGATAACGCGCCACGTCGTTGACCAGGTCATACAGCGCCTGCGCGGGGTACGGCAGCAAGGCCGAACGTGAAATGTGTGTCGTCATGTCGGCATCACTTCCAGAGCTGGGCGGCAAACACTATGAGAATGCCGATAGGCGCCACATAGCGCATCAAGAACAAGGACAGGGTGAACAACGCAGGATTACGGATCGACAATTCGTCGCGCACCGCTTCCCGGCCCATCACCCAGCCTGCAAACACCACGAAACACAAACCACCGAGTGGCAACATGATTCGCGAGGTGAAGAAATCGATCACACCAAAGAAGTCCAGACCGCCCGCTGCACCCCATTGATAGAGGTGAAACAGCCCGTCTTCGTTCACGAAAAACTTGGCCTGCTTCCAGATATTGAAGGAAAACACAGTGCCCAGCCCGACAAACCAGCAGCTGAAAGCCAGCCAGAAGGTGACCCAGGCTCGACTGATTTTCGAGCGCTCGACCAGGTAAGCCACCATGGGTTCGAGCAAGGAAATGGCCGAACTCCAGGCTGCAATCGCGACCAACACGAAGAACACTACGCCCATCAACTGGCCAAACGCTACGTTACCGAAGGCAAATGGCAGGCTGACAAACATCAGGCCAGGACCTTCGCTCGGGTTCAGACCGCCGGCAAACACAATCGGAAACAATGCCAGACCCGCCACCAGGGACACAAAGGTATCCAGCAGCGCAACACCAACGATGGTTCCTGAAATCGACGAATGCTTGGGCATGTAGGCGCCGTAGATCATGATCGAACCGACCCCGACGCTCAACGAAAAGAAGGCGTGCCCCATGGCCGGCAGCAAGCCGTCGAGGACTTTTTCCGGATGGAAGTCGAACATGAAATGTACGCCTTCCATGAAATGCCCGGTGGTCATGCTGTAGCCCAGCAGGACAAGCACCATCACGAACAGCAACGGCATCATGATGCGCAGGCTGCGCTCAAGCCCCGCGACCACGCCCTTGGCGATCACCACGGCAGACAGAAGCATGAAAATCGTGTGCCAAAGTGTCAGGCGCCATGGATCGGCGATCACCTTGCCAAAGTACGCACCCACCTGATCGGGCGTCGCTCCCTGGAAGTCGCCGCGCCCCATGTCGATGATGTAATCCAGCGACCAGCCGCCGACCACACTGTAGAAAGACAGGATCAGCAGCGCCGTGATCATCCCGGCAAAAGCCCCCCAAGACCATTTGCCCGAATACCCAGCTTCCAGCGCCAGCACCTTCAAGGCATTGGCCGGGCTTTGCCGGGCACGCCGGCCGATCAGGGTTTCGGCGAGCATGACCGGCACACCGATCAACGCGATACAGGCCAGGAACATCAGCACGAAGGCGCCGCCGCCGTAGACGCCAACCATGTAGGGGAATTTCCAGATACTACCCAGGCCCACGGCCGAACCGGTCGCGGCGAGTATGAAGACCCAGCGGCTAGCCCAACTGCCGTGGACAGAAACCTTGTCTGTCGACATCGATATTACGACCAAGCGTTCAAAAAAGAGGCCGCATTGTCCGGGATTCAATCAACCTGCTCAAGCATGTAGCAATCCCGTAGCCGACTCGCGCGCAACTCCCTATAATGCCGCCCCTATGGCTAAACAGAAGAAACACCCAACAGGGACCATCGCGCAAAATAAAAAGGCGCGACACGATTACTTCATCGAGCATCGGTTCGAGGCTGGTCTGGTCCTGGCCGGCTGGGAAGTAAAAAGTCTGCGGGCAAGCAAGTTGCAACTGGTTGACAGTTACGTACTGCTCAAGGATGGCGAAGCCTGGCTGCTTGGCAGCCACATCACGCCCCTGACGACTGCCAGCACCCACGTCATCGCCGATCCGGTGCGCACGCGAAAGTTGCTGCTCAACCGGCGGGAGCTGGAAAAGCTCGCCGCTGCCGTGCAGCAAAAAGGCTACGCCTGCGTGTGCCTGTCCTGGTACTGGAGCAAGCACATGGTCAAGTGCGAAATTGCCCTGGGCAAGGGCAAGAAGGAATACGACAAGCGTGATACCGAGCGCGAACGCGACGCCGGCCGCGAGTTGCAGCGCGCGGTGCGCAACAAGGGCAAGGAAGATTAAATTCTTGCCCTGATCGTTCCCACGCTCTGCGTGGGAACGATCACCAACTGACTACATCCCTTTGCGCCGCTCCGCCCGAGCCACGCGCTGCACTTCCTGACGCACCTCCTCCAGCACTTCCTGCACATACAGGATGTGGCGACTGGAGACTTCTCGCGCCTGTTCCGCACGGCCTTCGACAATCGCCTGATACAACTCCCGGTGCTGCGTAATCAGCATGTCGCGGGTCTCGGTGCGCTGCTTGTACATGCCGCCGATGTTCGTGACCACGTTGCGCTTGAGCAGGTCGAACAACCCACGAATGGTGTGCAGCAGCACCGCGTTATGACTGGCTTCGGCGATCGCCAGATGGAAATTTGCATCCGCCGCACCCTCTTCCGCCCGACTGACTTCATCGTGACGCGAATAACAGTCCAGCAATTGATTGAACGCCGCGGTCAATCGCTCACGGTCAACGTCGGTGGCGCGTAATGCGGCGTAATAGGCGCAGGACGCTTCCAACGTGTGGCGAAACTCCAACAGGTCGCGCTGCGCTTCGGGATTGTTTTCCAGCAGATGCAACAGTGGATCGCTGAACGTCGTGCCCAGGGACTCCACCACGTAATTGCCGCCACCCTGACGACTGACCAGCAGCCCCCTGGCGGTCAGTTTCTGAATAGCTTCCCGCAACGAAGGACGAGAAACGCCAAATTGTTCGGCCAGCGTGCGTTCCGCCGGCAAGCGCTCACCCGCTTTCAGCGTGCCCTCGAGAATCATGCCCTCGAGCTGCTCGACAATATCGTCAGACAAACGGCGCTGCCGAATCTGATCAAACCCCATAACTCGATTTCTCCACCATCCCGACGGTGCGCCGGGGCTCTATTCTGGCCTATCCATACGACGCAGGCACCTGCCACACGACCATTACCCGGACAGGCCAGATCCTCTGCAAAACCCTGCCTACGACAAAAGTTTTAGGACGGCAAATTGACACACCACCTACAAGGCTTTTACCCTAGCCAACAGCGATTGTAAATTGGTATTACCAATTAACCAAGAACGCTGATCAGTGCATTGACCAACAACAATTAGGGGCCACCCCATATGCAAACCTGGCAACAGCTCTACAGCCCGCTCGGCAGCCTCGGCCTGTCCGCACTCGCAGCCGTCATTCCTATCGTGTTCTTCTTCCTGGCCCTGGCCGTGTTCCGCCTCAAAGGACACGTGGCCGGCAGCATCACCCTGGCCTTGTCGATCCTGGTGGCAATCCTTGCGTTCAAGATGCCGGTCGACATGGCGTTCGCCGCCGCCGGATATGGCTTTGCCTATGGCCTGTGGCCGATCGCCTGGATCATCGTGGCGGCGGTATTCCTCTACAAATTGACGGTCAAGAGTGGCCAGTTCGAAGTGATCCGCAGCTCGGTGCTGTCCATCACCGACGACCAGCGTCTGCAAGTGTTGCTGATCGGTTTCTGCTTCGGCGCGTTCCTCGAAGGCGCGGCCGGTTTCGGCGCACCGGTGGCGATTACCGCCGCGCTGCTGGTAGGGCTGGGCTTTAACCCGCTGTACGCCGCAGGCCTGTGCCTGATCGCGAACACCGCGCCGGTCGCCTTCGGTGCCCTGGGTATTCCGATCATCGTCGCCGGGCAAGTGACCGGCATCGACGCCTTCAAGATCGGCGCCATGACCGGTCGCCAACTGCCGCTGCTGTCGCTGTTCGTGCCGTTCTGGCTGGTGTTCATGATGGATGGCCTGCGCGGCGTGCGGGAAACCTGGCCTGCTGCACTGGTCGCCGGCTTGAGCTTCGCCGTGACCCAGTACTTCACCTCCAACTTCATCGGCCCGGAACTGCCAGACATCACGTCGGCCCTCGCCAGCCTGATTTCCCTGACCCTGTTCCTGAAGGTCTGGCAGCCAAAACGCGCCGCCGGCCAACACATCGTCGGCGCCGTCTCGGCTTCCGTGGTCAGCGCCAGCGTGGGTGGTTTCGGCCAGAAGCGCACCACCGTGGCTTCGCCTTACAGCCTCGGGGAGATTTTCAAGGCTTGGTCGCCGTTCCTGATCCTGACCGTGCTGGTGACCATCTGGACACTCAAGCCGTTCAAGGCGATGTTTGCCGCTGGCGGCTCGATGTACAGCTTCGTGTTCAACTTCGCCATCCCGCATCTGGATCAGATGGTGATCAAGGTGGCACCGATCGTGGCCGCGCCGACTGCCCTCCCGGCGGTGTTCAAGCTTGACCCGATTTCCGCCACCGGCACCGCGATTTTCTTCTCGGCGCTGATCTCGATGCTGGTCCTGAAGATCAACTTCCAAACTGGTCTTACCACTTTGAAAGAGACCTTCTACGAGCTGCGCTGGCCGATCCTGTCCATCGGCATGGTGCTGGCCTTCGCGTTCGTCACCAACTACTCGGGCATGTCGTCGACCATGGCCCTGGTCCTGGCCGGCACAGGTGCGGCGTTTCCGTTCTTCTCGCCATTCCTCGGCTGGCTGGGCGTGTTCCTGACCGGTTCCGATACTTCGTCCAACGCGCTGTTCAGTTCGTTGCAGGCGACAACCGCCCACCAGATCGGCGTCAACGACACCTTGCTGGTGGCGGCGAACACCAGTGGCGGCGTGACCGGCAAGATGATCTCGCCACAATCGATCGCCGTGGCCTGCGCGGCAACTGGCCTGGTGGGCAAGGAATCGGACCTGTTCCGCTTCACCCTCAAGCACAGCCTGTTCTTTGCAACGATTGTCGGCCTGATCACTTTGGCCCAGGCCTACTGGTTCACCGGCATGCTGGTGCACTAAGCACTACAAGCGACATGGAAAAACCGACGCCGGGCCACGCCCCGGCGTCAGCTGTTCACTACCCGGTCTGTAAGGCTGCTGAAAGAATCTCTCTTTATATTCAGCAGCCTCGACGGATGGCTAACCCGCCGAGAGAAACGCCTCATGAGCGAGCTTTTTTACAACGCTGTGCCGAATGCGACCCGTGTCGCCCCGCCACTGCCCGAGCCTCGGCAATACCCCAGCGAGAAACCGCAACGGGTGTACCTGTTCGGGACCTGCGTAGTGGATCTGTTCTACCCGCAAGCCGGAATGGACGCGATCCACCTGCTGGAGCGCGAAGGCATTCGTGTCGAGTACCCGCAAGGGCAAAGCTGCTGCGGTCAACCGGCCTATACCTCGGGCTACACCGAGCAGGCCAGGACCGTCGCGCGCTCGCAACTGGCGCTGTTCTCCGGTGATTATCCGGTGGTGGTGCCTTCGGGTTCCTGCGCGGGCATGTTGCGCGAACACTATGCCGACTTGTTCAAGGATGAGCCGGACACGTTGCAACAAGTCCAGGCCCTGGCGGCCAGGACCTATGAGCTGGCCGAGTTTCTGCTGTTTGTCTGCAAGGTGCAGTTCAAGGACAGCGGCACGCCGGTGAAGGTAGCGTTGCACACGTCGTGTTCGGCACGCCGTGAAATGAACACCCACCTGCACGGCCGCGAGCTGTTGTCGCAACTGGGCAACGTGGAACGGGTGGAGCACAGTCACGAAAGCGAATGCTGTGGCTTCGGTGGGACTTTCAGCGTCCGTATGCCAGACATTTCCGGTGCGATGGTGGCTGACAAGACCCGCTCATTGAAGGAATCCGGCGCGCACCAGGTACTCAGTGCCGACTGCGGTTGCCTGATGAATATCAATGGCTCGCTGGAGAAACAGAAGGAAGCGCTGCGCGGTCAACACCTGGCCAGCTTTCTCTGGCAGCGTACCGGGGGTGCCCAATGAGTGCCGCCGAGATTATTCCTACGGTCGCCGTAGAAGAAGACTTCCGCACCCGGGCTCACGAAGCCTTGGGTGATTCGCAATTGCGAGGCAACTTTCGCAAGGCGATGGATTCACTGATGACCAAACGGGCATCGGCTTTCAGCGATGCCCATGAAAGAGAACATCTGCGAGCGCTGGGCAATGCTGTCCGCGCCCGTGCGTTATCGAAGTTGCCCGAGTTGCTCGAGCAACTTGAACAGAACCTGACCCGCAACGGTGTGACAGTGCACTGGGCGGAAACGGTGGACGAAGCCAATGGCATCGTCCTCTCGATCATCCGCGCTCACGAGGGGCGGCAAGTGATCAAGGGTAAATCGATGGTCAGCGAAGAGATGGAGATGAACCATGTCCTCGCTGAACAGGGCATTGAATGCCTGGAATCGGACATGGGCGAGTACATCGTCCAGCTCGACCACGAGAAGCCTTCACATATAATCATGCCGGCGATCCACAAGAATGCCGGTCAGGTCGCGTCCTTGTTCCACGACAAACTGGGTGTGGAATACACCAAGGACGTTGACCAACTCATTCAGATCGGTCGCAGGGTCCTGCGGCAGAAATTCTTCGAAGCGGACATCGGCGTCTCCGGCGTCAACTTCGCCGTGGCCGAAACCGGCACCCTGCTGCTGGTGGAAAACGAAGGCAACGGCCGCATGACGACCACTGTGCCACCGGTGCACATCGCTGTCACCGGCATCGAGAAAGTCGTGGAGAACCTGCGCGACGTGGTGCCGCTGCTGTCGTTGCTGACCCGCTCGGCCTTGGGCATCCCGATCACCACCTACGTCAACATGATCTCCGGCCCGCGCAAGGAGCATGAGCTCGACGGCCCCCAGGAAGTGCATCTGGTTCTGCTCGATAATGGTCGCAGCCAGGCGTTTGCCGACAGCGAATTGCGCCAGACCCTGAACTGCATCCGCTGCGGCGCCTGCATGAATCATTGCCCGGTCTACACCCGAATCGGCGGTCATGCCTACGGCGAGGTCTACCCTGGCCCTATCGGCAAAATCATCACCCCGCACATGGTTGGCCTGGCAAAAGTCCCGGACCACCCGAGCGCCTCTTCGTTGTGCGGTGCCTGCGGTGAAGTGTGCCCGGTAAAAATCCCGATCCCGGCTTTGCTGCGCCGTTTGCGCGAAGAGAACGTCAAGGCGCCGGACAGCCCGGATAAAGTGATGCGTGGCCAGGGTAGCAAGTACTCGCGCAAGGAACGGTTCATCTGGAACGCCTGGGCCAGACTCAACAGTTCACCGACGCTGTATCGCCTGTTCGGCTTGGCCGCTACCCGCCTGCGCGCCCTTACACCGAGCAATGTCGGCCCCTGGACGCAAAACCACAGTGCGCCGAAACCCGCCGCCCGCTCACTGCATGACATGGCCCGCGAGCATCTGGCCAAACAGGGAGATCGTTGATGAGCGCCAAGCAAAATATCCTCGCCAAGCTGCGCAAAAGCCTGACAGGCACCACCCCGGTGGCTGACAACTTCGACGTCGAGCTGGTGACGAAGCCCTACACCTACGCGCCAGATCAACGCATCCCGCAACTGCGCAAACTGATGGAAGCCGTGCACACGGAAATCCACCTGACTTGCGGTGAACACTGGCCGGCCTTGCTGGCAACACTGCTGCAAGATCGCCAGTTGCCCAGCCTGTTGATCGCCCCGACTACGCCGCACGGGCAACGTGTCACGCAGCACTGGGCGAAAAATCCCGGCCTGCCGGCGCTCAAGGCCTACGACCGCCCGGTTGAAGAATGGAAAGCAGAACTGTTCAACGACACACCGGCGAGCCTGACCACCACCCTTGGCGCCATCGCCGCCACGGGCAGCCTGATCATCTGGCCGACACGGGAAGAACCGCGTCTCATGAGCCTGGCGCCGCCGGTGCATTTCGCCCTGCTCAAGGCCAGTGAAATCCGCGATAACTTCTATCAGGTACAACAGGAATTCGAATGGGCCCAGGGCATGCCGACCAATGCCTTGCTGGTTTCCGGCCCGTCGAAAACCGCTGACATCGAACAAGTCCTGGCCTACGGCGCCCACGGCCCGAAAGACCTGGTGGTGTTGATCCTGGAGGACCAATGAGTCTACCGGCCGCTTTCCTGCGCGATGCGCAGCAACTGATTCCCCGGGAACGGCGTTTCGACGATCCGCTGTCGACGCTGGCCTTCGGCACCGATGCCAGTTTCTATCGCCTGATTCCGCAACTGGTGATTCGCGTCGAGTCCGAAGATGAAGTGGTGGCGCTGCTGCAACTGGCGCAGCGCGATCAGGTTCCCGTGACCTTCCGCGCCGCCGGCACCAGCCTGTCCGGGCAAGCCATCAGCGATTCGGTGCTGATCGTGCTGGGGGATAACTGGAACGGTCGCGAGATCCGTGGCCAGGGCACACAAATCCGCCTGCAACCGGGGGTGATCGGCGCGCAGGCCAACGCCTGGCTGGCACCGTTCGGGCGCAAGATCGGCCCGGACCCAGCGTCGATCAACGCCTGTAAAATCGGCGGCATCGTCGCCAACAATGCCAGCGGCATGTGCTGCGGCACGGCGCAAAACACCTACCACACCCTGGCGGGCATCCGTCTGGTGCTGGCCGACGGCAGCCGTCTCGATACCGAAGACGCCGCCAGTGTCGCGGCGTTTCGGGCCAGTCATGGCGACCTGCTGGAGCGTCTTGCAACCCTGGGCCGCGAGACCCGCGCCAATGCCGAACTGGCCGCGAAAATTCGCCACAAGTATCGACTGAAAAACACCACGGGCCTGTCACTCAACGCCCTGGTGGATTACGACGAGCCTGTGGATATCTTGAGCCACTTGCTGGTGGGCTCCGAAGGCACTCTGGGCTTCATCAGCGCGGTGACCTACGACACGGTGATCGATCACCCGAACAAGGCCTCGGCACTGATCGTATTCCCGGACGTGGAAACCTGCTGCAACGCCGTCACCGTGCTCAAAAGCCAACCGGTGTCAGCGGTAGAACTGCTGGACCGCCGCAGCCTGCGCTCGGTGCAGAACAAGCCCGGCATGCCCGCTTTCGTACAACACCTGTCGAACAATGCCTGCGCCCTGCTGATCGAATCCCGCGCGGCATCCACCTCTTTGTTGCACGAACAACTGGCGCAGATCATGGCGTCACTGTCCGCGTTCCCGGTAGAGAAACAAGTCGATTTCACCGAAGTCCCGCTGGAAAACGCCCGGCTCTGGGCGATCCGCAAGGACACCTTCCCCGCCGTCGGCGCGGTGCGTAAAACCGGAACCACGGTGATCATCGAGGACGTGACCTTCCCGGTGGAACAACTGGCCATCGGTGTGAACCGGCTGATCGAGCTGTTCGACAAACATCACTACGACGAAGCGATCCTTTTCGGGCATGCACTGGAAGGCAATCTCCACTTCGTCTTCACCCAAGGCTTCAACAACCCGCAAGAAGTCGCACGCTACCAGGCGTTCATGGACGACGTGGCGCAACTGGTGGCGGTCGAGTTCGGCGGCTCGCTCAAGGCCGAGCACGGCACCGGGCGCAACATGGCACCCTTCGTCGAACTGGAATGGGGCAGCGACGCCTACCAGTTGATGTGGCAGCTCAAGCGCCTGCTCGACCCCAACGGCATTCTCAATCCGGACGTGGTGCTCAGCGAAGACCCACAGATCCACCTCAAGCACCTGAAACCGCTGCCGGCCGCCGACGAGATTGTGGATAAGTGCATCGAATGCGGCTTCTGCGAACCGGTCTGCCCTTCCAAAGGCCTGACCTTGAGCCCGCGCCAGCGCATCGTGATCTGGCGAGACATCCAGGCGAAGAAACGCGCCGGGATCGATACCCGTGAACTCGAGGCGGCCTATGAGTACCAGGGCATCGATACCTGTGCCGCCACGGGTCTTTGTGCGCAACGTTGCCCTGTAGGAATCAACACCGGCGAGCTGGTGAAAAAGCTTCGTGGGCTGCACGCCACCCATAGGAAAACAGCCACCTGGCTTGAAGGCAATTTCGCCACGGCGCTGCAAGGTGCTCGTTTCACCCTGCACGTGGCCAACGGTGCGCGGATGTTGCTGGGTGCGCCGCGCCTGGCAAAGTTATCGGCAACTCTGACCCGCTTGTCCAAAGGCCAGGTCCCGCAATGGACCAACGCCATGCCGCAGCCGGAAAAAGCCATTCGCTTCAGCCCATCGGTGACCGACGAACGACCGCGCGTGGTGTACCTGGCAGCCTGCGTTTCACGGGCCATGGGCCCGGCGGCGGGCGACAAGGAACAAATGTCGCTGTACGACAAAACCCGCGGCCTTCTGGAAAAAGCCGGTTATCAGGTGGTCTTCCCCGACAACCTGGACAACCTCTGCTGCGGCCAGCCGTTCGCTTCCAAGGGTTATGCCGAACAAGCCGAACACAAGCGCCAGGAGTTGATCGGCGCCCTGCTCCACGCCAGCCGTGGCGGGCTCGACCCGATCTATTGCGACACCAGCCCCTGCACGTTGCGCCTGACCCAGGACCTGGGCGATGTGCGCCTGGACCTGTACGACCCGGTACGTTTCATTCGCACACACTTGATGGATCGACTGGACTTCACCCCGCAGGAAGCGCCCATCGCGGTGCATGTCACCTGCAGCACCCAGCACCTGGGCGAAAGCCAGGCGCTTATCGATCTGGCGCGCAAATGCAGCAAAAATGTGGTCATCCCCGAGGGCATTCACTGCTGCGGGTTTGCCGGTGACAAGGGCTTCACCACCCCCG
The DNA here is from genome assembly GCF_000282475.1 of Pseudomonas sp. GM78. Classification (GTDB taxonomy): domain Bacteria; phylum Pseudomonadota; class Gammaproteobacteria; order Pseudomonadales; family Pseudomonadaceae; genus Aquipseudomonas. Next base: position 11,874 of record NZ_AKJF01000066.1, on the reverse strand, counting down.
AGCTGAACGCACATTCCCTGCGCACCTTGAAGGATGCGGTGCAGTATTGCAGCGAAGGCATTTCCACCAGCCGCACCTGTGAGATCGGCTTGAGCCAGCATGGCGGGATCGATTATCACGGGCTGGTCTACCTGGTAGACCGCGTGACGCAAGCACGCCCGGCTTGAGGATGACGCAATGAAAAGGGGTGTTTTCGCCCCTTTTTGCATTCTTACCCACTTCCAGCAAAAGAAAACCGAATTCCTGCGCGCAGCTATAGTCATTTAGCTAAGCCCTGTGAAAAGGCTTATAACCCCCTCGGCCAGCAGCCCCATCGACCGGCAGCACCGAGCCCTCATGCGCAAGGAGATACCCATGAAGCACTCTGCAATGGCTGGATTGTTTATCACTGCGGCACTGCTGGCATCGCCTGTATTCGCGGCAGACAAGGATCTTTGTGACGCACAAGTTCAAAAACTGGACGACGCAATCACCACCGCACCCGCCGTATCCGAGAACTCCATGGATAACGCGAAAACCGCGCTGGCCGATGCGAAAAAGGCTCAGGCATCCGGTAACGACAAGGACTGCATCGAGATCTCCGGTCAGATGCTAGAGAAAATTCAGCAGCGCAGCCCTACCAAAAAGTGAACACAGGCAAGGCCAACCTTCGGGTTGGCCTTCCGCGCCTCATTGGCGTACACTGTACTGGCTTGTTGCTCAACGAGGTTTTCGGGCAATGAGTTCGGGGCCGTTTAGGATTCGACGCCGGTTGCGAAACTTTAGGTGCATGCCGAGTTGGTAACAGAACTCGTAAATCCACTGTTGCAACTACTTATAGTTGCCAATGACGATAACTACGGCCAGGAATTCGCTCTCGCTGCGTAAGCAGCCTTAGCCCTGAGCTTCTGGTACCTTCGGGTCCAGCAATCACCAGGGGATGTCTGTAAACCCAAAGTGATTGTCATATAGAACAGAATCGCCGTGCAGTACGTTGTGGACGAAGCGGCTAAAACTTACACAACTCGCCCAAAGCACCCTGCCCGTCGGGTCGCTGAGGGTTAACTTAATAGACACGGCTACGCATGTAGTACCGACAGCGGAGTACTGGCGGACGGGGGTTCAAATCCCCCCGGCTCCACCAAATACGAAGCAAGACAAAACCCGCCCAGCGCGGGTTTTGTTGCATCTGGAGTTCGATAATTTAAAGCTCACGCGCTCTCTCTAGGAGCGGGCTTGCCCGCGAAGGGGCCAGCCAGACCACCGCAAAACACCCGCGGCCACATCAGCTACCGTCGCAACGCCCCCCCCCCTCGGAGAAGCCCATGCGCCAAGCCCTCCTGATCATCGACGTGCAACCCAGCTTCACCCCACCCCAATGGCTCATCGACGGCATCCGCCCATTGCTCGGCACCCTGCCAAGCGTCGCCACCGTCGAACGCCACGATGAATCCAGAACGCCCTTCCAGAAACAACTCGGCTGGCACCCTGCTCCAGACGACGACAGCCTGATCGAGGCCGACCGCATCTTCATCAAGCACGGCTACGCACCGTCGCCGGAAACCATCGAGTATTTGCTAAGCCTGAAAGTGGAGCGGGTACTGGTGTGCGGCCTGCAAACCGAAACCTGCTGCCTGGCGGCCGGGTTCGCGCTATTCGATGCGGGGTTGCAACCGACGCTGATCACGGATCTGACGGTGGGGTCATCGCTGGATCGCACGGGAGCATTGGGGGTGAGGCTTTGGGAGCATCATTTCAAGCACACGGTGACGTTGGACACTATGCAACAAGATTAGGGATCACGCCCAAATCCCGCGCTCTACCCCTCAACTCAAACGAAACTCGCTCAAGTCAATCGACACCATCACCCTCTCCCGCACCGGATGCCGATCCTCGCCCCGCAGGTAGGCTCTACGCCGGGAAGGAAAACGAAAGCCCTGGGCTTCAACGTACTCGCTCACGTACTGGGCAGCTGCAAAGCCGCCGGCCACGTCGACGTGATAGTCGTGTCGACGCAACAGGCCGTCGTCACCGAAGTAAAAATCCTGCAACCGGCTGTGGCTGGCGATGTGTTCCGGGAACTCGACCCGCAGACCGCGCCACGCCTCGGGGCCTTCCTGCCAAGGAGTGATTTCAGTGACGCTGAACCCCGGCATCGCCATGAAAAACGGCGTCGTCAGATAGGTCCACATGGCGTATCCGCTGAAGTACGCGCGGTGCAACGGGTCCCAGGGGGTATCCATGACATGCCCGGCGAATGATTCTCGTGGGTTCGCTCGCTCGCGCACGATTTCGCCATCGGTGGTTTCGATGGCGATGTAGTCGCCGCGGAATACCGTGCGCCAGTGCGGGTTGCCGAACGGCGTCACGCTGGCGCTTTGCTGGTGCAGGCTGACGGTCATCTCACGGGACATCGTGTCTTGCACCACGCCCTTGATTGCCCATAATTCCCCGCCCGTGACGATGGTGGCGTTGAGCGTGGTGAACCTGTTCCAGCGCTCCAGGCCGCCATGGGCGTCGAGTACTTTTTTCAGCAAATCGTTCATGGGGTCTGCCCCCCCTTTCAATGCTGGCCAGAATCAAAGAATAGGCCACTGGACGGTCGTGAGCGGTGCGAACTGGCAAGCGCAACTATGCTCATCCCTCCACTGAAGCGAGGCATTCAGGACGCAGAACATGAACATCCGGATTCTGGCCCTGCTGACGGCGATGGTCGCCCTGCCGGCACAGGCCGCCAGCGCAGTCGCCCCTAAGGTCGAGCATGTCTCTTTCAACAACGGCGTTGATACCTATGCCGGTAATGGCACGCAGCCTTTCGACCAGACGCTCGAACTGCAGGGAATTACTTTTCATGTGACGCAAGCGTCAGTCGATGGCAGCCGGGTAATGCGCATCGATCCCCAAGGGCTGGAAATAGATAATTCAGCCATGACTCATCCCTTGGCCAGCGACATCTCCAGGGCAGAAGTTGCAGACATTGATCGGGACGGCTCACCGGAAATCTACGTGTTCGTCAGGTCACCAGGGCTCGGATTGCCCGGCGAACTTGTTGCCTACTCCGCCAACCGGAAAAAATCCCTCAGCGCGATCTATCTGCCTCCGGTCAGCGAAGATCCGAAGATCGCCGAGGGGTACCGGGGCGAGGACGAGTTTGCCGTGGTGGAAAACACATTGGTGCAGCGGTTTGTGCTGTATGACAGCGCGGACGCCTCGGCGGGTCGGACCGGGAAGATGCGCGAGATCCAATACCGGTTGATGCCTGGGGAGGCGGGGTGGATCTTGCGCCGGCAGAAGGTGACGGAGTATTGAGGATGATGGGTGTAACACCGGCTTCGCCCCCAAACCCCTTCTACACTCAATCGCACACCTTCTCCCGCCCCCACCGAAAGAGTCCACATGACTGCACTCAAAGATCGCCTCAAGCAAGGCAAGGAAGCCCGCAAGAAGTGTCCGCGCAATCAGCAAGCTTCAATGGGCAAAGCCAGGCGCGATCCTGTTCCGCTGATCAAGGCGTCGAGTGAGGGTCGCATCCGATCGCTGGTCGAATTGCGGTATGGGCGCATGCTGGAATCGCCTTTCAGCTTCTTTCGCGGCAATGCGTTGCTGCAGGCGCACGACCTGGCGGGGACCCCGGGCATGGGGTTGGTTGCGCCGATCTGTGGCGACTGTCACCTGATGAATTTTGGCGGCTTTGCCACCCCCGAGCGCAATCTGCTGTTCAGCGTCAACGATTTCGACGAGGTGCATCCCGGTCCCTGGGAATGGGACTTGAAACGGCTGGTGGCCAGTTTCCTGGTGGCCACCCGTGACTTGCGCCATGGCAGCTCGGTGGAAGATACGGTCTGCCACCAACTGGTGGACGCTTATCAGCAAACGATGCTCGAATGCGCCGAACAAAGCGCGATGGACACCTGGTATGAGTCCATCACTTATGACGACTTACGTGCACAGGCGAGCAAAAAAAACCTGGAGCATGTGCAACGGGCAATGGAGAAAGCCGAACGTCGTACCCATGCGCAGCTGCTGCCGAAAATCAGCGAGCGCGACAAACAGGGCCGCCTGATCATTCGCGACGACCTGCCGGAAATTTTCCACCTGCACAACCACACCACCTTGCTGGATGCCGACGATGACTGGCTGCGCCTTTCGGACTGGCGACCGCTGTATGACACCTTCCTGCGCGACTACCGAGGCACGCTGCAAACCGACCGTCGCGAGCTGCTGTCGCGCTTTGAGGTGCAGGACATGGCGTTCAAGGTGGCGGGTGTCGGCAGCGTCGGTAAGCGTTGCCTGGTGGCGCTGCTGACCGACGAGCAGGAATTCCCGTTGTTCCTGCAATTCAAGGAAGCACGACGCTCAGTGCTCGCCGGCTTCGTGAAGACCAAGTCACGGGCCCGGCATGAGGGGCAGCGCGTGGTTGACGGCCAACGCCTGATGCAATCAGCCAGCGATTTGTTCCTTGGTTGGACCACCGGCCCCAGCGGGCGTCACTTCCATGTGCGGCAGTTGCGCGATATGAAGATCTCGGCCGAACTCGAGACCTTCGACGGGGAAGCGTTCGCAGCCTACGCACGGATTTGTGGCCGCGCCCTGGCCCGCGCGCACGCCAAGTCTTCAGGACACGCCGCGTACATCAGCGGCTACATCGGCAAGAGCCAGGCACTGGCCGATGCCCTCTATCAGTATGCCCAAGGCTACGCCAAACAGAACGAGCGCGACTTCGAACACTTCCAGCAAGCGTGTCGCAAGGGAAAATTGCACGCGCGCTCGGAAGCGGATTTTGCAGCGGATCATCTGCCTTAGGCGCGGTGGAGTGCGCCTCGGGAACGACATGAACTTTTCTTCACCCCGCGTTCAGGCCACTCGCTGTACATTTGTCTCGCTCATTCAAGAAACTACGGTTTGCCCGCCCTCCCGCGGGCTTTTTTTTGTCTGGCGAAAAGTCCTGCCCCGGGACAGACCCCTGGGCAAAATCCCTGGCGGAGCTGGCTGTGAACCGGGCACTGGATACTATTGATCCGCAGGAGCAAGTCCGACAGGTTGAGCCACCAATGCCGGTTTTTCAGCCTTGCGCAGCACCGGCATCTCCAACCGCGCTCGCCCATAAAACGCCAGCGCCGTCAGCAAACAGGCCAGCCACACGAAGATCCCGGCCCAGAAGGTGTGGGACATGTAGTGCCAGCCCTGCACCACCCGCGTCGTGCCATACACGAACCCCAGGGCCAGCGAGCCGTACATGAGCGCCTTGGAATAGCGCCAGCGATAACGGCGTGCAACAAAATACAACGCGAGCATGGTGAAACCGCCGGAGGCATGCCCGCCTGGCCAGCAGCGCCCATCACCCGCGACCTTCAACAGGTCGAAATTCTCGTACCACTCCTTGTGCTCGATCTTCCCGCCGTACTGGGTCGTCTCGACCGGGCAATACACGCTGGTATGGCCCTTGAGGTAATGAATCACGCCGGTGCTGATGGAGAACGCAAACACCACGTAGAGGAAATCCCGACGATGCCTGGTGGCAAAACGCAGTACCGGCGCGACTTTGATCTTCTCCAGGAAGGCGATGATTTTCGCGTGTTTTTCGACCTTCAAACGCGGCCAGAGAAACGACAGCAAGGCACCGATGATGGCGATTTCGCCGGTCCAGTTCGGAATGATCCGCGCCCATTTATGGGTGATTTTTTCGAACAGGTGCACATGGTCCAGCGGGAACGTCTGCGTCACCGGGTCAAAAAAAAGATCGTTGAAGGCGATGTCGATCCGGGTCAGGTCGAACATCAGGAACACCACGACCGCGCAGGCCAGTGGGATACCGAAGTTCAGCCAGTAAAAACGGGAACGGGAAGCCGTCTGCATGGTGCGTCCTGATTCAGAGAGTGAATTCATTCGGTGGTCACCGATTGCCAGTCCGAGGCTTCGATGAAACCGAGGATGCGTGGCGCTTGCTGCGCTTGGGCGGTGACGAAAAGCGCGGAGCCATAGCCAAGGGTCGAAGTCGGCAACTTGAGATCCTTTTGCAATTGCGCCATGCATTCGCTGTGCGTCACCAGGATCAGGTTGCGCCCGGCAACCTTGTGCACCAGGGCGTCGCGCAACATCGTGCCTTTGCAGTTGATCAGCCAGTCGTCGCCGGTGCCGACCTTGTTGAACATGTAGCTGCTCGTCTGTGCCGTACGCACCATCGGGCTGTTGTAGATGTCGGCGCGACCCAGCCCCAGCTGCTCGAACCGTGCACCGACGGCCACCGCAACGCTGCGCGAGCGATCGGTAATGCCGTCGTTGCCACTCAGGCAGGGCGCGCTGGAGTGATCGCAACGCTCGACATGGCGCACCAGCACGATCATGTCGCCCTTGGCCCAACCCGCCAACAGCGCCCGCGCGCCCTGCACATTGCCATGGGCCAGGTCCGGCACGGCGGCGGGCCGTAACAGCAATACCGTCAAGGGGATCGCCAGCAGCGTCGAGGCCAGCACCACGAACACATTGCGATAACGGGCAAAACGGCCCAGGTCGATCGAGCGGTTTATTCCGAACAGACTCAGTCTCAGTTCCACATCAAGCCGCCTCGCAGCCCTTCATTAGATGCCGTGAGGGTAGGGAGGTGGGCGTCGGCTACCAGTGAAACCGATGTGAAAAAAAGCTTAAGTCTGCGGCAAAAAACTTGTTACAGGGTTCGTCCGACAAAAACCTTTCAGCTCTCGCGATTGCTGCCGATACAAACCTGCAACCCACCCTTGCTGGCGCCTAAAAACAACAATCTTCCAGCCAACCGACGATCAAGAAACACACGTTCCTGGAGGAATTTTGATGAATAGCTGGTTCGGCAACATCAGCGTGAACATGAAACTGGGCTTGGGCTTCGGCCTGGTCCTGGCCCTGACCTGCATCCTCGCCCTGACCGGCTGGACCAGCCTGGGCAGTCTGATCGACCGCAGCAACTGGATGAGCGACATCACCCAGCTCAACGCCGGCCTGACCAAGCTGCGCGTGGTGCGCCTGCAGTACATGCTGACCAACGGCGACGAAGCCACCGCGCAGAATGTCCAGACCACGCTGCAGGCCTTTTCCGATCAGCAACAAGCCTTGCTGGCCAAGTTCAAGAGCCCGGAAAACCTCAAGCTGCTCAAAGAGCAAGGCACCGTCATCGACGCCTACAAGACGTCCCTGGCCAAGATGCGTGGCGCCTACCGCACCGGCAACAGCGCCCGCGACGTCATGGGCGCCAACGCCGAAACGGCCAGCACGCTGATCGACGATCTGAACAGCCGCGTGCAACAACTGCCACCGAGCGATCATCGCTTCGAACAGTTCCAGGCCATCACCGCCGCCAAGCAAGCGTTCTTGCTGGCCCGCTACGAAGTGCGTGGCTACACCGCGACCACCAATGCCGAAACCGAGCAAAAAGCCGTCGCCCAACTGGACGCCGCCATAGCCAGCCTGAAACAGCTCAATGTCCACCTCACCGACATCCAGCCCGACGCCCTGCGTCAACTGGAGACCGCGTTGGGCAACTACCGCAGCGCCTTGCAGGCCTACAAAGCCGCGAACAGCGATGCCGTGCAGGCGCGCAAGGAAATGACCGACCAGGGCGCGGCCATCGTGAGCCTGAGCGAGCAGCTGTATCAGATCCAGCTCGACCGTCGTGACGCCGAAAGCGCCCAGGCGCGTACCCTGCAACTGATCAGCACCCTGCTGGCATTATTGGTGGGCATTATTGCCGCCGTCCTCATTACCCGGCAGATCACCGGTCCCTTGCGCGAGACCCTGGCCGTGGTCGATCGCATCGCCAGCGGCGACCTGTCCCAGGACGTCCAGGTGACACGCCGCGATGAGCTGGGTGTATTGCAACAAGGCATTGCGCGCATGGGCGTGACCCTGCGCGACCTGATCAGCGGTATCCGCGACGGCGTCACCCAGATCGCCAGCGCGGCCGAAGAACTGTCGGCCGTGACCGAGCAGACCAGTGCCGGGGTCAACAGCCAGAAAGTCGAGACTGACCAGGTCGCCACCGCCATGCACGAGATGACCGCCACTGTGCAGGAAGTCGCGCGCAATGCCGAACAAGCCTCCCAGGCCGCCGCCGCGGCGGATGGTGAAGCACGTGAAGGCGACAAGGTGGTCGGTGAAGCCATCACCCAGATCGAACGCCTGGCCACCGAGGTGGCGCGCTCCACCGAAGCCATGGGCCTGCTGCAACAGGAAAGCGACAAGATCGGCAGCGTCATGGACGTGATCAAGGCCGTAGCCGAACAGACCAACCTGCTGGCACTCAACGCTGCCATTGAAGCGGCACGCGCCGGGGAAGCCGGCCGCGGTTTTGCCGTGGTGGCCGACGAAGTGCGGGGCCTGGCCCAACGCACACAGAAATCCACCGAGGAAATCGAAGGCCTGGTGGCCGCCCTGCAAAACGGCACCCAGCAAGTGGCGACTGTGATGAACAACAGCCGCACCCTGACCGACAGCAGCGTGGCCCTGACCCGCAAGGCCGGCGCCTCACTGGAAAACATCACCCGCACGGTGTCCAACATCCAGTCGATGAACCAGCAAATCGCGGCCGCTGCCGAACAGCAAAGCGCGGTGGCCGAAGAGATCAGCCGCAGCATCATCAACGTGCGTGATGTATCGGAACAGACCGCTGCGGCCAGCGATGAGACCGCTAAATCCAGTGTTGAACTGGCGCGGTTGGGGAATCAGTTGCAGATGATGGTGAGTCACTTCAGGGTGTAGACAGCAACGTCGATTGAATCACGTTGAAGCCCTTATAAATAAAGGGCTTCAGCGATTCTCACACAACCGGCTGCTGGTTTTCTTCAGGCTTCACGACCACAAAATGTCCACACTCTTCAGCGATAGGGTTCAGATAAACGACTTCGGCAAGGTGCCCAGGGCTGAAATGAGCGTAACGCATCGTCATTTCCAGGGATGCATGGCCTAACACTCGCTGTAGAGTCAGGATATCGCCACCGTTCATCATGTAATGGGTCGCGAACGTATGGCGCAGAACATGGGTCATCTGCCCCTTCGGCAACTTCAACTCCAACTCGGCAATTGCCCGGGCAAAAAATTTCCACGTCGTTTTGTAGTCAGACTTGAACGGCAGGGCTCCATTCAAACGCTCCTCAAGCCCAGGCAATATAGGCACAGTTCGATTTTTGGCTGACTTCGTGCGTGCGAAACATATACATCCATCACGAACCTGGCTGGGGGTAAGACCTGCCGCTTCCGCCCGCCGGGCACCTGTGGCCAAACAAACCCGAGCAACAACCACCACGTCCGACAGGCAATGATCGAGTTTGGCCAGCAATGGAAAAATCTGTTCGGTAGCGAGATACGCCATCTCAGTCTGGTCAAACTTCAAGCCCCTTACATTGGAAAGCGGGTTACCTCCGGACCACTCCCCTAGACGTTCAAGCTCGTTGAATACGAAACTTAAATACCTCAGTTCATGATTGGCCGTATTCGCGGAAATCGGCCGTGTGGTCCCATCTTTTTTCGGTGGAAGGCCAAATGATTGAGAGCATTGGAGGTCGTTGGGACAGGTGAATTGCTCTCCCTTTGACCGCAAATTGCGTCGTATACCATTCTTGGTTGAGCGCTGCCAATTTCGCTGGCAGCTACAGGTAGCAACGAATCCGTGAGGACGGTTGCTCCAATCATGGGGATTGATACCCGCGGGCTGCGCGGCGCACGCAGCGGCCTGTTCTGGGAAGTCATACGAATCCTCAAAGAAATTCAACCTCGCTGGGTGGTCCTTGAGAACGTCGTTAACCTGCTCGCTGTCAACGATAGCCGTGACTTTGAAACAGTCATCCGGGCCCTTGCGGACTGCGGGTATGTGGGATTCTGGCGAGTTCTTAATGCTCAATATTTCGGAGTCCCCCAGCAACGTCGCCGAGTACTCCTGGTCGCAGGTTATCGACGAATGCCCCCCTTCGAGTTCCTGGCTGACGCCGCGCCAGTGGACGCAATACCTCCAGCGTCTCGCTCGATCCAGTGGCCACGCCCTGCGGATGCCTGGGCTGCCAATAATCTATTGGCAAACAAAGCCGGATCTCATATCACTATGGGCTCTACCAATTCGTCGCTCACCTGCACGGATGGATCAGATGGCTGAACGGCGGCGAGCGTCTGAAGATGATGGGTTTTGCCTGGGACTGGATGCGGCCAACCTTGCGGAGGCTTTCGCTGCCTGAAACGCCATTGTTACGCAGGTGGCGGAGTGGGTTGGGCGGAAGTTGATCGACACGATCTGAATCGCGCGCCGTACGGACGATACCCGTACGGCGCTTGACAAGCCACCTTGCGTACGGGTACCATCCGTACAGATAGCAAGAAACTAAGATCAAACGAACGCACGAGAAATAGATTCCACATCAATGAGAGGGGTATGCATGGCGATCAAAAGGCCCAACCGGGCCATAAATAGAAAGTGAGAATCAACTAAAATTAAAAGGAAATAAACCTGCAAGAAAACCAACGGTGCTAACCAAATGACTACTTTAGAAGAAACACTTAAATCTACGAAAAGCGCACGACTTGAAATTAAAACAACTGACTTCGCCAAGGAACTTATAAAAAGAGCCGCAACACTTCAAGGATTAGACATGACGTCTTTTATAATTGCATCAGCCTTTGAAAAAGCAGAAGCAGTTATAGAAAGCCACAAAAGAATTGAAGCTTCAGAACGAGCATTTGCTCGTATACAAAAGATCCTCCTAGAGGATGAAACCGCTGCGCCTTCAGAAGCGCTGCTTAGACTAATGAGAGGGAAACATGAAAACCGAAGAGACGCCAACATGTGAAATTGACCGCAACCTGCTTGTCAATTGCGACAAATACAAGTACCTCAAAACATTTAGTTGCGGGGTTAGCGTAATCGATTCGTACTATAAGAGCAGCCTCAAGCGTGCTCTGAAACACGAGAACGTCAGTGCCATTGGTGCCATCAACCCTGCTTTGGAAGTCGTAGGGTTCTGCACACTGACCGTGTCTGATATCGAAAGGGCACTGGCTCAGAACGGCATTGATGACACCAATCTGCCTTTGCGTATCCCCGTTATACGGTTGGTGATGATCGGGGTTGACGGGAAGTATCAGGGTTGGGGCATAGGCCAAAAACTCCTGATGGAAGCGTTCAAGCAAGCGGCTCGGGTTCACCAGGAAATCCCGATCAAGGGGATCTACTTGGATGCTGCCCCCAATGCCGTCTTATTTTATGAGGAGCTTGGGTTTAAGATCATTGACGAGTCTGATGCGAAGCAAAGCACGCCAATGCTGATCGGAATCAAAGTGATCCTGAAGGCTATTGCAGCCTCGTAGCATCAACACATGATTCGCCTGCACAGATAAGCGCAGGCTTGCCTATGTCGCTATCAATGTAACTCTGTCGGCCAGAATTCCATTGATAGCGAAGCCAAGCAATATCTTCTGTGTGACCTTTCATATCGAGAGGTCACTCAGTCTTATCTGGATTCCATGCGCAATGCAGAGTCCGGGACTGCTCCACTTCACCGATCTCTTTATAAGCACAAGTTATGGGCAATTTCCAAGATGTGAAGTGATCAAAGATCGAACCTACGCATTATCATCAGACTTCCATCGAAAAAACGTTCCACAGCTCACGGGCAGTTTCAATAGCGGTGAGCCTCTGTACACTGCAAACTCTCCGCTGGCACCCGTTCTTTCTAGCCAAGCGCCGATCAACCGATAGGTTTCGTCGTAGCGAGCCATGGCCTCACTGACCGAATCAACGCGCATTTCGTAGCGCCAATTCACTTCGAAGGATAGTAAGCGCTCCATGAACCCCACATTCAAAGTCACCACTTGATCCCAGACGCGGTGCCCCATATTTCTCTACCTGTGGCACATAAATAGCTCACCTACCATTTTGCTGGC
>NZ_AKJF01000065.1 GCF_000282475.1 Pseudomonas sp. GM78 | reverse complement strand
GGGGGGGGGGGGGGGAGCCAGATCGGCAGGTCCAGCAACAGTTGTTGCTCGTTTGTCATGTCGGGCCTCCAGGGTGTTTGGGTGGCAGTGCAAGCGGTTGAGCACAAGACTATGCATGGATGCATATACAGTCAATGCATTGATGCATTTATTTGCCGCATAAGAAATGCAGCCCCCGTAGGAGCCCGCGGGCGGCGATCCTACAGGCGGACAAGCTTCAACGAGCGTACATACCCCACCAGAACACATGACCCAGGATCAGGATCTGCTCTTCCTGCATTTCCAGGAAAGAGTAGTCCTCGTCCGGATGCTCATCGCGATTGAAGCTGCGCAGGCGAATCCCGGTCGGTAGTCGATACAGCTGTTTGACCCGCAGTTGGCCGTTATGGTTGATGGCATAGAGATCGCCATCGACGATATCGCCTATCCCGCGCTTGCCGGCGTTGACGCCCACCGTGGCGCCGTCGCGCAACACCGGCAGCATGCTGTTGCCACGCACCGTCACGCATTTGGCCTGGTCGAACTGCACGCCGTTATGGCGCAGGCTACGCTTGCCGAACCGCAGGCTGGCGCGCTCGCTCTCTTCGATGGCGAATCTTCCTGATCCTGCAGCCAATTCAACCTCGCGAAGAAAGGGTACCGAGACCTCATCGTCATCAATCGGGGTGTCGTCGTCCCACAGACTGATGTCGGTGAGTTGCGAATGCGCGGCTTCACGCCGTGCACCCGATGCCTGCGCGATGACCGCGCGGCCACGCAACTGATCGGTACTGACGGCGAAGTAGTCGGCGATCTTCGAAATGTGTTTATCGGAGGGGTCGACAATCTTCCCGCCGAGGATGCGCGAGAGCGTGGATTGAGGCACGCCGGTGCGACGGTGAAGCTCCGTGGGGGAGATACCGTGCTGATCGAGCAGCGCTCTTAAAACGGTCGAAACATTGCGTTTTTGCATAACGCGCATGATGCTCGAAGTTTTTTACCACGACAAATGCTTATTTGCATAAGTCATGCATGAACCATCAATAAAGACGTCACCCGGCCGTGATGCCTGCGTCGACAAGACTGCCCATGGTAACCTTGCGCCCATCGCGGAAAAGCCGTGCCAACGCCCGCTTTTGCCCCACACCTTTTGAACGAGTTTTCCTGGCAATCCGATGAATAAAGCCCTCTCCGACCTGTCCTCGCACACGCCGATGATGCAGCAGTACTGGCGCCTGAAGAACCAGCACCCTGACCAGTTGATGTTTTACCGCATGGGCGACTTCTACGAGATCTTCTATGAAGACGCGAAAAAGGCCGCCAAGCTTCTCGACATCACCCTGACCGCTCGCGGGCAGTCGGCCGGCCAAGCGATTCCGATGTGCGGCATTCCTTACCATGCCGCAGAAGGTTATCTGGCGAAACTGGTGAAGCTCGGCGAGTCCGTGGTGATCTGCGAGCAGGTCGGCGACCCGGCCACCAGCAAAGGCCCGGTGGATCGCCAAGTGGTGCGGATCATCACCCCCGGTACGGTAAGCGACGAAGCGCTGCTCGATGAGCGCCGCGACAACCTGATCGCCGCTGTCCTGGGCGATGAGCGCCTGTTCGGCCTGGCAGTGCTGGATATCACCAGCGGCAACTTCAGCGTGCTGGAAATCAAGGGCTGGGAAAACCTGTTGGCGGAACTGGAGCGCGTCAATCCGGTGGAATTGCTGATACCGGATGACTGGCCCAAGGATCTGCCGGCCGAGAAACGTCGCGGCGTTCGTCGCCGTGCGCCGTGGGATTTCGAGCGTGATTCGGCACTGAAAAGTCTTTGCCAGCAATTCTCGACCCAGGACCTGAAGGGTTTCGGTTGCGAAAACCTGACCCTGGCCATCGGCGCCGCCGGCTGCCTGCTGGCTTACGCGAAAGAAACCCAGCGCACCGCCCTGCCGCACTTGCGCAGCCTGCGCCACGAACGCCTGGACGATACCGTGGTGCTGGACGGTGCGAGTCGCCGCAACCTGGAACTGGACACCAACCTGGCCGGTGGTCGCGACAACACCCTGCAATCGGTGGTCGATCGTTGCCAGACCGCCATGGGCAGTCGCCTGCTGACGCGCTGGCTGAACCGCCCATTGCGTGACTTGACCGTGTTGTTGGCGCGCCAGACCTCGATCACCTGCCTGCTGGATGGCTACCGTTTCGAAAAGCTGCAGCCGCAGCTCAAGGAAATCGGCGATATCGAGCGCATTCTCGCCCGGATCGGCCTGCGCAATGCCCGCCCACGGGACCTCGCGCGCCTGCGTGATGCCCTCGGCGCGCTGCCGCAACTGCAAGTGGCAATGTCCGAACTGGAAGCGCCGCACCTCAACCAATTGGCAATCACCACCAGCACTTACCCGGAACTGGCGGCATTGCTGGAAAAAGCCATCATCGACAACCCGCCCGCGGTGATCCGTGACGGCGGCGTGCTGAAAACCGGTTACGACAGCGAACTCGATGAACTGCAATCGCTCAGCGAGAACGCCGGGCAATTCCTGATCGACCTCGAAGCCCGCGAGAAAGCCCGCACTGGCCTGTCCCACCTGAAAGTCGGCTACAACCGCATCCACGGCTACTTTATCGAACTGCCGAGCAAGCAGGCTGAGTCCGCACCCGCCGATTACATTCGTCGCCAGACTCTCAAAGGTGCCGAGCGCTTCATTACGCCGGAACTGAAGGCTTTTGAAGACAAGGCACTGTCGGCCAAGAGCCGTGCCCTGGCGCGGGAGAAGATGCTGTACGAAGCGCTGCTTGAAGACCTGATCGCCCAGCTGCCACCCCTGCAGGACACCGCGGCTGCGCTGGCCGAGCTTGACGTGCTGAGCAACCTGGCCGAACGGGCGCTGAACCTCGACCTGAACTGCCCGCGCTTTGTCAGCGAGCCGTGCATGCGCATCAACCAGGGTCGCCACCCGGTGGTTGAACAGGTATTGACCACCCCGTTCGTGGCCAACGACCTCAGCCTCGACGACAATACCCGCATGCTGGTGATCACCGGTCCGAACATGGGCGGTAAATCCACCTACATGCGTCAGACCGCCTTGATCGTGCTCCTGGCGCATATCGGCAGCTTCGTCCCGGCGGCCAGTTGCGAATTGTCCTTGGTCGACCGCATCTTCACCCGGATCGGCTCCAGCGATGACCTGGCGGGTGGACGCTCGACCTTCATGGTCGAGATGAGCGAAACCGCCAACATCCTGCACAACGCCACCGAACGCAGCCTGGTGCTGATGGACGAAGTCGGGCGCGGAACCAGCACCTTCGACGGCCTGTCCCTGGCGTGGGCGGCGGCGGAGCGCCTGGCGCACCTGCGGGCCTATACGCTGTTCGCCACCCACTACTTTGAGCTGACGGTGCTGCCGGAAGCCCAGCCATTGGTGGCCAACGTGCACCTCAATGCCACCGAGCACAACGAACGCATCGTGTTCCTGCACCATGTGCTGCCAGGGCCGGCCAGCCAGAGCTACGGTCTGGCGGTCGCGCAGTTGGCCGGCGTGCCGAACGAAGTGATCGTGCGTGCCCGTGAGCACTTGAGCCGGCTGGAAGACACCGCCCTGCCCCATGAGGCGCCTGCGCCGACCAAAGGCAAACCGGCCGCGCCGCAGCAAAGCGACATGTTCGCCAGCCTGCCGCATCCGGTGCTGGATGAACTGGCCAGGCTCGATCTGGACAACATGACGCCACGTCGCGCACTCGAAATGCTCTATACACTAAAGACACGGGTCTAACGCAGCGGCTTGCAAGCTGTTAGAATCTCGCGCGGTTTGGGATGCTGCAGGCTTTTAGCCTGGCTTGCAGACTATCGCTCCCAAACCTTGCGACCCCTACGTGAAGGGGCGCAGCAAGCCGCGCCTGAGGAGAAAATTAGAAATGACCTTCGTCGTCACCGACAACTGCATCAAGTGCAAGTACACCGACTGCGTAGAAGTCTGTCCGGTGGACTGCTTTTACGAAGGCCCGAATTTCCTGGTGATTCACCCGGATGAGTGCATCGACTGCGCACTGTGCGAACCTGAATGCCCTGCCGTAGCCATCTTCTCCGAAGATGAAGTGCCTGCCGGCATGGAAAACTTTATCGCACTGAACCTCGAATTGGCCGAGGTCTGGCCGAACGTCACGGAACGCAAAGATCCGTTGCCCGATGCCGCTGAGTGGGATGGCAAGCCAGGCAAGATCGAACACCTCGAACGCTGATTATCCCCGCGTTCCAGAAAAAGGCCCCACAAGGGCCTTTTTGCTTTTCTGCAGGCAAAAAAAGGGGCGGTCTGACCCGCCCACATTTTTTCCCTATTCCCTGTGTTCCTTTTCATCATCCTGATGAATCGCGTCCTGCGATGTCCTTTCCCCTCGTCCTTGAAGGGCGTGTCTGTCCGTAGGCACAACACCGATACTAGGGTTTTTAGCGCCAAGAGCAATCGCCTGCCCAAGCCCGGATGACTTGTCACATCCCGTTCATGTTAGAAAATCGGCTTGTTTTTCAGCGGGATAAAACTGTCCTGCGAAAAATATGGTCGACTGCCAACCTGTAAAAATAGTGAACACTTACGAAAAGAGTAAGCGAAGACTTACACCCCGAAGCTACAAAGCTGCGCTGGCGTCCCGGGGATAAAACCAGGGTAGGCGGATAACAAAAAGCCCCGAACCAGTCGGGGCTTCTTGCTATCCGCTTAACGAATGGCTTATTGAAACAGCGACTCGCTCGACAGCCCGTTTTTCTCCAGGATCTCCCGCAGACGTTTCAGACCTTCTACCTGAATCTGTCTGACCCGTTCCCGGGTCAGGCCAATTTCCAGGCCCACATCTTCAAGGGTGCTGCTCTCATGACCGCGCAGGCCGAAGCGGCGTACAACCACCTCGCGCTGCTTGTCGGTCAATTCCGAGAGCCACTGGTCGATGCTTTGAGACAGGTCGTCATCCTGCAGCAGCTCGCATGGATCGGTTGGGCGATCGTCGGTAAGGGTGTCCAACAGGGTTTTATCCGAATCCGGCCCCAGCGAGACGTCGACCGAAGAAACCCGCTCGTTTAGGCCCAGCATGCGCTTGACCTCCGCTACCGGTTTTTCCAGCAGGTTGGCGATCTCTTCAGGTGAGGGTTCATGATCGAGTTTTTGCGTCAGCTCCCGTGCGGCCCGCAGGTACACATTGAGCTCCTTGACCACATGGATCGGCAACCGGATGGTCCGGGTCTGATTCATGATCGCGCGCTCGATGGTCTGACGAATCCACCAGGTTGCGTAGGTCGAGAAGCGGAAACCGCGCTCAGGGTCGAACTTCTCCACCGCCCGGATCAAGCCGAGGTTGCCCTCTTCGATCAGGTCGAGCAGCGAAAGACCACGATTGACGTAACGCCGGGCGATTTTCACCACCAGCCGCAGGTTACTTTCAATCATGCGTTTGCGCCCGGCCGGATCACCACTTTGCGACAGGCGCGCAAAATGCACTTCTTCTTCGGGGGACAGTAGAGGGGAAAAGCCGATTTCATTGAGGTACAGCTGCGTGGCATCGAGTGCCCGCGTGTAATCGATGTACTTGTGTTGCTTCAATGTCGCGGAGTGTTTGGATTTGGCACGAACGGAAGGTGGAGCCGCCCCTTCATCATTCGACATCGAATCCGCGGCGACGTCGGTCTCCATCAGGAGAACCTCATCGTCGATGTCAAACTCCGGCACTTCTTTACTGAGAGCCATTGTTATAGTCCTTTGGTGAGTTCGACCTCAAGCTCAAGCGGCGCCTTTATCCTTGGCAACGCTGGAGCCTGTCCCCTCTACGTGACGGAACAGGCTGGAAGCGATCAACGACGCGGCAGGAATTGCAGCGGATCTACTGGTTTACCTTGGCGGCGAATCTCAAAATGCAGTTTCACCCGGTCTGTACCCGTTGACCCCATTTCGGCAATTGTCTGTCCGACCTTGACCTGCTGCCCCTCCCGAACCAACAGCCTGCGGTTATGTCCGTAGGCACTGACGTAGGTTTCACTGTGTTTGATGATGACTAATTCGCCGTAGCCCCTTAAGCCACTCCCGGCGTATACCACCGTCCCATCAGACGCAGCTAAAACAGGCTGTCCCAAATCCCCTGCGATATCAATTCCTTTATTCAAACTACCGTTTGATGAGAATTTGCCGATCAAAATGCCATTAGATGGCCACCCCCAGCCGGTCGGGGCTGGGCCCGGTGGAGGCAGTGGAGCGGGTGCCGGCTTGTTGGCGACGGACGGTACAACTACCGGTGTGGTCGTGGTCGTACCGTCCGCAGAGCGGCGGATGACCGTGGTTTTACTCGAGGATGAAGGCGACGAACTGGACGAGCTGACCACGGTGGTCGGCGTTGAACCGCTGCGTCCATCGAAGCGAATCGTCTGACCCGGATGGATGGTGTATGGCGGCGCAATGTTGTTGCGCGCCGCCAGCGCCTTGTAGTCCCAGCCATAGCGAAAGGCGATTGAGAACAGGGTGTCCTTGGGGCGAACGACGTACTGCCCGGTGGTCACAGCCGGACGCTGGGCGGCGGCTTTGTTGCGGTCGACAACCCCTACATCGCTGGATTTGTTACTGGAGCAACCGACCAGCAAGGTGCTCATGACAAGGCCAGTCACCAGGCGCTGAAAGCTCGTTGTACCCATACGCTGCGCTATGACTGTGAGACTCACCCGCCGCTCCCTTTGTGGTGGCTGAAAATGTGATTTGCCGTGTTCCGGCACGAAGTGCCGCAAGTATAACGGGCCGTGCCGGCTTTTCCCTTAATGAAGCGAAATGCCTTGGCGCACACGTTTGCTGCCCGCCAAAACACCCCGTTTAATCAATCGACCCCGGTGTAAGACAGAGGCCATCGAAGAGAATTCAGCGCGTTTAAATAAATGCTCAGGCCAGTGGACCATTGAGTAACGGGACGAAGCGCACCGACCCCAGGACACGCCTGGAGAAGCCATTTTCTTCCCGGACGATCAGCATCAGTTGCTGTACCTCACCGGAGCCGACCGGGATCACCAGACGCCCCCCTGGCGCCAGCTGATCGAGCAGCGCCTGAGGTACGTCAGTTGCCACCGCCGTGACGATAATGCCGTTGTAGGGCGCCAGCGCTGGCCAGCCCTCCCAGCCATCGCCCCAGCGAAATACCACGTTACGCAAATTCAGCTCGACCAGGCGTTCCTTGGCCCGGTCTTGCAGCACCTTGATACGTTCCACGGAAAAAACCCGCTCGACCAGCTGCGACAACACCGCCGTCTGATAACCCGACCCCGTACCGATTTCCATGACCTTGTCCAACGGCCCGGCTTCAAGCAGCAACTCGCTCATGCGAGCCACCATATAAGGCTGGGAGATGGTCTGGTTGTGGCCGATGGGTAGCGCCGTGTCTTCGTAGGCCCGGTGCGCCAGCGCCTCATCGACGAACAGGTGACGCGGTGTACGACGAATGACTTCCAACACCTTGGCGTTGGTAATCCCCTCCTCATACAAGCGCTGGATCAGGCGTTCGCGGGTCCGTTGCGAGGTCATGCCGATGCCGCGGCGCATCATGTCGTCTTGTCCACGGGTCATGGGTGCAACCCCTCCAGCCAGCCGTCGAGGCTTCTGAAGGCATCATTGAAGGTGCGATCCAGTTGCAACGGCGTGATGGAAACAAAGCCCTGCATCACGGCATGGAAATCGGTGCCGGGGCCGCCATCCTCAGCGTCCCCCGCCGCCGCGATCCAGTACCCTGACCTGCCTCGCGGATCGACCACTTTCACCGGTGCAGCCGCGCGGGCGCGATGCCCGAGGCGGGTCAACTGGATACCGCGGATGTGCTCCAGCGGCAAATTGGGAATATTCACGTTCAGTACCGTACGCGGTGGCAGTTCGAGATCCGCATGGGCCTCGACCAGTTTGCGCGCAAAGTAGGCCGCCGTGGCAAGGTTGTCGACTTGTCGCGAGACCAGCGAAAAGGCAAACGCAGGACGCGCCAGGAACCGACCTTCGAGTGCCGCCGCCACGGTACCCGAGTACAGCACGTCGTCCCCCAGGTTGGCGCCCAGGTTGATGCCGGACACCACCATGTCCGCTTCACGCTCCAGCAAGCCGTTGAGGCCCAGGTGCACGCAATCGGTCGGCGTACCATTAACGCTTATAAAGCCGTTGGCCAGCGTGTGCGGATGTAACGGACGGTCCAGCGTGAGCGAACTGCTCGCGCCGCTTTTGTCCTGGTCCGGGGCAATCACCACGCACTCGGTGTAATCCGCCAGCGCAGCATGAAGCGCGGCGAGTCCGGGTGCGGTTACCCCGTCGTCGTTAGAAATCAGAATACGCATGGGCTGTCCGTCTGCCCCACCGGCACCAGATCAACAAGCTCGCGCACCAATACGGTGGCGAAGCATCCGGCCGGCAGGACGAATTCCAGTTGCAGAATGTCAGGCTCGGGATAATGCCACGTCAACCCGGCAATGGGCAGCCGCAGAATGCGACGTTCGTGGCTCATTCCGGCGTTGATCAACCAATCGCGAAGGTCCGCTTCGCGAGCGGCGATCGCCTGCTCCAGTTCATGGACAGCGCCCGTGGTCGGCGAGTCACCTTCGCCCCACTGCGGACCGGTCGGGTGCAGGTCGAGAATCGCCAGGCGTGGGTCGCTGCACTCGGCAACACCTGCCGGAAAAAAGCTGCGGCTATCGGTGAACGCCAGCAGGTCACCGACCTGAGCACGCTGCCAGGTACCGTCGGCGACACGCGCGGCCAACACCTGGTTGAAGAGGAAACTGCGAGCGGTCGACAGCAGGCGCGAACGCACGTTGCGCTGCTCGGGCAATGCCTTGCGCGCGGCCCAGGCGCGGGCGTCGACCACGTTGCCACCGTCATGCCCAAAGCGCTGGGCACCGAAATAATTGGGAATGCCTTGCCTGGCGATCAGCTGCAGGCGCTCTTCAATGGCGGCCTTGTCGCCTGCGAACTGCGTCAGGCGCAATGTGAAGCCGTTGGCCGAGTGGGCACCGCGTTGCAGCTTGCGTTTATGTCGACTGGTCTTGAGGATTTTCAGCGTGTCGTTTTCGGCCGCGGACAGATCCGGATCGGCCTTGCCCGGCAGTTGTACGCTGAACCATTGGCGCGTCAGCGCCTGGCGGTCCTTGAGCCCGGCGTAGCTGACAGTACGCAATGGCACCCCGGCCGCCTTGGCAATTCGACGTGCCGCCTCTTCCGTATTCAGGCCGCGTTTTTCCACCCAGATCCACAGGTGTTCGCCGTCACCGCTCAAGGGAATATCGAGGACTTCGTCGACCTGGAAATCTTCGGCGATGGCTTTCAGTACGGCGCTGCCGAGCGGTTCACCATAGGCCCGCGGGCCGAGCAATTGCAGTTCGTTCATGCGCGCAGCAACAAGGCAACGGAATGCACGGCAATGCCCTCTTCGCGACCGACAAAGCCGAGCTTTTCGGTGGTGGTAGCTTTCACGTTCACTTGATCCAACTCAACTTGAAGATCCGCGGCAATCAGCGCGCGCATCGATTCGATATGGGGGGCCATTTTTGGCGCCTGGGCAACGATGGTGTTGTCGACGTTAGCGACTTTCCAGCCTTTGGCGTGGATCAACGCGACGACATGACGCAACAGCACTCGGCTGTCGGCGCCCTTGAATTGCGGGTCGGTGTCCGGGAAATGCTTGCCGATGTCACCCAGCGCAGCAGCGCCGAGCAAGGCATCGCTCAAGGCGTGCAGCAGGACGTCACCGTCGGAGTGAGCGAGCAGCCCGAAGCCGTGTGCAATGCGCACGCCGCCCAGAGTGATGAAATCGCCTTCAGCGAAACGGTGCACATCATAGCCGTGGCCAATACGCATAAAAAAACGCCCCGAATTTTGTCAGGGCGTGATTCTACCTGCATTAGGCACCTAGAGCATGCGCGTGATGCCGCAAGTGCTCATCGATGAAACTGGCGATGAAGAAATAGCTGTGGTCATAACCCGGTTGCAGGCGCAACGTCAGCGGGTGACCGGCCAGTTTGGCCGCCTGTTGCAAGGCTTCGGGCTTCAACTGGTTGGCGAGGAAATCGTCGCGATCGCCTTGATCGACCAACAGCGGCAGCTTTTCATCGGCCTCGGCAATCAACGCACTGGCATCCCATTCACGCCATTTCGAACGGTCTTCTCCCAGGTAGCGGGAAAAGGCCTTCTGCCCCCACGGGCAATCCATCGGGTTGTTGATCGGCGAGAACGCCGATACCGACAGATAACGCCCCGGATTGCGCAAGGCACAGACCAGCGCACCGTGGCCACCCATGGAGTGACCGCTGATGCCGCGCTTGTCCGACGCAGGGAAATGCGCCTCGACCAATGCCGGCAATTCCTGCACGACATAGTCATGCATCCGATAGTGGCGCGACCAGGGTTCCTGGGTGGCGTTCAAGTAGAACCCGGCGCCGAGGCCGAAGTCCCAGGCACCGTCCGGATCACCCGGCACATCGGGACCTCGTGGGCTGGTGTCCGGCGCGACGATGATCAGGCCCAATTCGGCGGCCATGCGCATGGCGCCGGCCTTCTGCATGAAGTTCTCGTCGGTGCAGGTCAGGCCGGACAACCAGTACAGCACCGGCAGCTTGCCGCCCTGCTCCGCTTGCGGCGGCAGGTACACGGCAAACACCATGTCGCAGCCGAGCGTTTCCGAGCGATGGCGATAACGCTTGTGCCAGCCGCCGAAGCTTTTCTGGCAGGAGATATTTTCCAGGCTCATGGCTGACCTCAGAAATGGATGACGGAGCGGATGCTTTTTCCTTCATGCATCAGGTCGAACGCCTTGTTGATATCTTCCAGGCCCATGGTGTGGGTGATGAAGGTATCCAGCGGGATCTCACCGGTCTCGGCCATTTCCACGTAGCTTGGCAATTCGGTACGGCCGCGCACGCCGCCAAACGCCGAACCGCGCCAGACGCGACCGGTGACCAGCTGGAACGGACGGGTGGATATTTCCTGGCCGGCACCGGCCACACCGATGATCACCGACTCGCCCCAGCCCTTGTGGCAGCACTCGAGGGCGGCACGCATGAGTTGCACATTGCCGATGCACTCGAAGGAGAAGTCGACGCCGCCGTCGGTCATGTCGACGATGACTTCCTGGATCGGGCGATCGAAGTCTTTCGGGTTTACACAATCGGTTGCACCCAGCTGCTTGGCGATCTCGAATTTGGCCGGGTTGATGTCGATGGCAATGATCCGTCCGGCCTTGGCTTTTACCGCGCCGATGACCGCCGACAGACCGATGCCACCCAGACCGAAAATGGCCACGGTGTCACCGGGTTTCACCTTGGCGGTGTTCAACACTGCGCCGATGCCGGTGGTGACACCACAACCCAGCAGGCAGACTTTTTCCAGCGGTGCTTCCTTGGCGATCTTGGCCACGGAAATTTCCGGCAGCACGGTGTACTCGGAGAATGTCGAAGTACCCATGTAGTGGAAAATCGGCTGGCCTTTGTAGGAAAACCGCGATGTGCCATCCGGCATCAAGCCTTTGCCCTGGGTCGCACGAATCGCCTGGCAGAGGTTGGTCTTGCCCGACAGGCAGAATTTGCACTGGCGGCATTCCGGGGTGTACAGCGGGATCACATGATCGCCCACCGCCACGGAGGTCACGCCTTCGCCGATCGCTTCGACGATGGCTCCGCCTTCGTGACCGAGGATCGACGGGAAAATGCCTTCCGGGTCGGCGCCCGAGAGGGTGTAGGCATCGGTATGGCAGACACCGGAAGCCACCACGCGCAGCAACACTTCACCGGCCTTGGGCATGGCGACATCGACTTCAACGATCTCCAGAGGTTTCTTGGCCTCGAAGGCAACGGCGGCGCGTGACTTGATCATGGTGATTCTCCAGTGAATAAAAACGAGACAAGGAGTGTAATACAGCGCCCCACAGTGAATAATCAGGACAAAAGCAAAACATTATTGCTACACAGGGATAATCTTCGATGTCGGAAAACCGCTGGGAAGGGATCGACGAATTTGTCGCCGTCGCCGAATGCAGTCAGTTCACTGCCGCGGCCGAACGCCTGGGGGTTTCTTCCTCGCACGTCAGTCGACAAATCGTACGCCTCGAAGAGCGCCTGCAAACCCGCCTGCTCTATCGCAGTACCCGGCGGGTCACGCTGACCGAGGCCGGGCAAACCTTTCTGCAACATTGTCAGCGCTTGCAGGATGGCCGCGAAGAGGCGTTGCGGGCGGTCGGCGACTTGACCAGCGAACCCAAGGGCATGCTGCGCATGACCTGTGCCGTGGCCTACGGCGAACGCTTCATCGTGCCGCTGGTTACTCGCTTCATGGGGCTTTATCCGCAACTGCGGATCGACATCGAACTGAGCAATCGCCAGCTTGATCTCGTGCATGAAGGCCTGGACCTGGCGATCCGCCTGGGGCGCCTGCAGGACTCAAGACTGGTCGCCACCCGCCTCGCGCCACGGCGCATGTTCCTCTGCGCGTCACCTTCCTACCTGGAACGTTATGGTCGACCACACAGCTTGTCGGAGTTAAGCCGGCACAATTGCCTTATTGGCAGTTCGGACCTCTGGCAACTGGAACAGAACGGGCGGGAATTTTCCCAGCGAGTCCAGGGAAACTGGCGGTGCAACAGTGGGCAAGCGGTATTGGATGCGGCGCTGCAGGGTGTGGGGTTGTGCCAGCTGCCGGACTATTACGTGCTGGAGCATCTGAAAAGCGGCGCGTTGATTTCGTTGCTGGAAGCGCATCAACCGCCGAATACGGCCGTTTGGGCGCTGTATCCGCAGCAGCGGCATCTGTCGCCGAAGGTGCGCAAGTTGGTGGATTTTCTAAAAGAGGGGTTAGCCGAGCGGCCTGAATACCGGAGTTAGAAATGGGTCGATGTGTCAGCGGAAGGCTGGTTGTCCGGGCCGCCGCCATCGCGGGCAAGCCCGCTCCCACAGTGGTCGGAGGCGATAACAAACCTTGTAAACACCACTGAACCCTGTGGGAGCGGGCTTGCCCGCGATGGCAATCTATCAGACGCTGGAAGAATCAGCGGCGATTAGCCCAACGCTGTTTCAACCACTCAAGGTCTTCGGGCCGCGTGACCTTGAGGTTGTCCGAACGACCTTCAATCAAGCGAGGAGCCATACCCGCCCACTCCATCGCCGACGCTTCGTCGGTGATGACAGCGTCCGCCACCAGACTGTCCGCCAACGCTCGATGCAACGCCCCAAGGCGAAACATCTGCGGCGTGTAGGCCTGCCAGATCACACTGCGATCCACGGTTTCGACCACACGACCGTGCTTGTCGACCCGCTTGAGCGTGTCCCGCGCAGGAACCGCCAGCAGTCCACCGACAGGATCGTCAGCCAGCTCCGCCAGCAGCTTGTCCAGATCGTTGCGACTCAGGTTTGGCCGTGCAGCATCGTGAACCAACACCCAATCCTCATCATCGGCACCTTGGGCATGCAAATGCAGCAACGCGTTGAGCACCGACCCGGAACGCTCGGCGCCCCCCTCGACCCGTGCGATACGCGGATCGCCGGCAAGCGGCAGGTTCGGCCAATAAGGATCATCAACAGCAAGACTGACCACCAGGCCCTTCAGGCCAGGGTGATCGAGGAAACAGCCGAGGCTGTGTTCGAGAATAGTGCGCCCGCCCAGTTGCAAGTATTGCTTGGGACGGTCCGCGGCCATACGGGCACCGACGCCCGCGGCAGGAATCACGGCCCAGAAGGCCGGCAGATCGAGGTTCATTGGGCGAGCTGGTAAAGGGTTTCACCGTCCTTGACCATGCCCAACTCATGGCGAGCCCGTTCTTCAACGGTTTCCATGCCTTTTTTCAACTCGCTGACTTCCGCGTCCATCACCCGATTGCGTTCCAGCAATGTCTGGTTCTCGGCTTGTTGATCCGCAATCTGCTGGGTCAGCTCAGCCACTTGCGCCAGGCTGCCATTACCCACCCACAGGCGGTATTGCAGGCCAGCCAGCAACAGGAGCAAGACGAGAAACAACCAATTGGGACTGCGCATCGAATATCAGGTATCCAGTGGAAAAAGACAGCCATACCAAAACATGAAGCTACTGATAGCACGAAGCCTGGAAAAACCAGGCTTGTGCTTTCAAGGCATCAGATTAGTGGCAAAAATGTCGCTGCTGCGATTTTTCCGACACAATCCGGTGTCTTTTTTACCAGCTTACTATCAACCGCGGAATTCGCTGCGGCCGTTGTACTTGGCTTTACCGTTCAACTGCTCTTCGATACGCAGCAGTTGGTTGTACTTGGAAACGCGGTCGGAACGGCACAGGGAGCCGGTCTTGATCTGGCCAGCCGAAGTGCCCACGGCCAGGTCGGCAATGGTCGAATCTTCGGTTTCGCCCGAACGGTGCGAGATCACGGCGGTGTAACCGGCGGCCTTGGCCATCTGGATGGCTTCCAGGGTTTCGGTCAGGGTGCCGATCTGGTTGAACTTGATCAGGATCGAGTTGGCGATCTTCTTGTCGATGCCTTCTTTCAGGATCTTGGTGTTGGTCACGAACAGGTCGTCGCCTACCAGCTGAGTCTTCTCGCCGATCTTGTCGGTGAGGATTTTCCAGCCAGCCCAGTCGGACTCGTCCAGGCCATCTTCGATGGAGATGATCGGGTAACGCTCGGTCAGGCCTTTGAGGTAATCAGCGAAACCTTCAGCGGTGAACACCTGGCCTTCGCCGGACAGGTTGTACTTGCCGTCTTCGTAGAATTCGCTGGCTGCGCAGTCCAGGGCCAGGGTCACGTCGGTGCCCAGGGTGTAACCGGCGTTGGCCACGGCTTCGGAGATCACTTTCAAAGCGTCTTCGTTGGAAGCCAGGTTAGGTGCGAAACCACCTTCGTCACCCACGGCAGTGCTCAGGCCACGGGCCTTCAGAACAGCCTTGAGGTGGTGGAAAATCTCGGTACCCATGCGCAGGCCTTCCGAGAAAGACTTGGCGCCAACCGGCTGCACCATGAATTCCTGGATGTCGACGTTGTTATCGGCGTGCTCGCCACCGTTGATGATGTTCATCATCGGAACCGGCATCGAGTACACACCCGGGGTGCCGTTCAGGTTGGCGATGTGCGCGTACAGCGGCAGGTCCTGGTCCTGTGCTGCTGCCTTGGCCGCAGCCAGGGAAACGGCAAGGATCGCGTTGGCGCCCAGGGAACCTTTGTTTTCAGTACCGTCGAGCTTGATCATCGCCAGGTCGAGGGCTTTCTGGTCGCTTGGGTCCATGCCTTTCAACAGGTCTTTGATCGGACCGTTGATGTTGGCCACGGCCTTGAGTACACCCTTGCCCAGGTAACGGCTCTTGTCGCCATCACGCAGCTCGAGCGCTTCACGCGAGCCAGTGGAAGCACCGGACGGCGCGCAAGCGCTGCCGATGATGCCGTTATCGAGAAGCACATCCGCTTCCACGGTGGGATTGCCACGGGAGTCGAGAACTTCACGACCTTTGATGTCGACGATTTTAGCCATTGTTGTAAACACTCCAAAGTTGACGAAAACGACGCAGCTAGAGGAAATCTTTTACCGTCGGCAAGTGAGTCGCAGCGGGCAGGCTTGCGGACGATAAGGCTCAGGCCCGAGGGCCTGAGCGTTAAATCGTGCGGTACTTTACCGGAGAATTGAGGATTACGCGGTTTCTACCGTCGGAAAACTCTTCACCAGTTCGTCCAGGGCTTTGAGCTGGGCCAGGAATGGCTCCAGTTTGTCCAGACGCAAGGCGCAAGGGCCGTCGCATTTGGCGTTGTCCGGATCCGGGTGGGCTTCCAGGAACAGGCCGGCCAGAGACTGGCTCATGCCGGCTTTCGCCAGATCCAGGACCTGGGCGCGACGACCACCAGCGGAATCAGCACGACCGCCCGGCATTTGCAGCGCGTGGGTCACGTCGAAGAACACCGGGTATTCGAACTGCTTCATGATGCCGAAGCCGAGCATGTCGACGACCAGGTTGTTGTAACCGAAGCTCGAACCACGCTCGCAGAGGATCAACTGATCGTTACCCGCTTCCACGCACTTGTTCAGGATGTGTTTCATTTCCTGAGGCGCGAGGAACTGGGCCTTTTTGATGTTGATCACCGCGCCGGTCTTGGCCATCGCGACAACCAGATCCGTCTGGCGCGACAGGAAGGCCGGCAACTGGATGATGTCGCAGACTTCAGCGACGACCGCGGCCTGCTCCGGCTCGTGGACGTCGGTGATGATCGGCACGCCGAAGGCTTGCTTGATGTCCTGGAAAATCCGCATGCCCTCTTCCAGGCCTGGGCCACGGTAAGAGGTCACGGAGGAGCGGTTGGCCTTGTCGAAGCTGGCCTTGAACACGTAAGGGATACCCAGTTTCTGGGTAACCTTCACATACTCTTCGCACACCTGCATCGCCATGTCGCGGCTTTCCAGCACGTTCATGCCACCGAACAGCACCATAGGCTTGTCGTTGGCAATCTCGATATCGCCTACGCGGATGATCTTCTGCGCCATCAGGTTTACGCCTTCTTCTGGTGTTGAGCCAAAGCAGCTTTAACGAAACCGCTGAACAACGGGTGACCGTCGCGTGGTGTCGAAGTGAACTCCGGGTGGAACTGGCAAGCGACGAACCATGGGTGATCCGGGGCTTCCACCACTTCGACCAACGCGCCATCACCGGAACGACCGGAGATTTTCAGGCCGGCTTCGATGATCTGCGGCAGCAGGTTGTTGTTCACTTCGTAGCGATGACGGTGACGCTCGACGATCACGTCCTTGCCGTAGCAGCCGTGAACCAGGGAGCCCGGCTCCAGCAGGCAATCCTGTGCGCCCAGGCGCATGGTGCCACCCAGGTCGGACGCCTCGGTACGGGTTTCGACAGCACCGGTGGCGTCTTCCCACTCGGTGATCAGGCCCACGACCGGGTGACCGCTGGCACGATCGAACTCGGTGGAGTTGGCGTCTTTCCAGCCCAGCACGTTACGAGCGAACTCGATCACGGCCACTTGCATGCCCAGGCAGATGCCCAGGTAAGGAACCTTGTTTTCGCGAGCGTACTGGACGGCAGTGATCTTGCCTTCCACGCCACGCAGGCCGAAGCCACCAGGTACCAGGATCGCGTCGACGCCTTCGAGCAGCGCAGTGCCCTGGTTCTCGATGTCTTCGGAATCGATGTAGCGCAGGTTGACCTTGGTGCGGTTGCTGATACCGGCGTGGCTCATCGCTTCGATCAGCGACTTGTACGCGTCCAGCAGTTCCATGTACTTGCCGACCATGGCGATGGTGACTTCATGCTCAGGGTTGAGCTTGGCGTCGACCACGGCTTCCCATTCGGACAGGTCGGCACCGCCGCATTGCAGGCCGAAACGCTCGACGACGAAGTCGTCCAGACCCTGGGAGTGCAGGATGCCCGGGATCTTGTAGATGGTGTCGGCGTCTTCCAGCGCGATCACCGCACGTTCTTCAACGTTAGTGAACTGCGCGATCTTGCGACGCGACGACACATCGATCGGGTGATCGGAGCGGCACACCAGCACGTCTGGTTGCAGGCCGATGGAACGCAGTTCCTTCACCGAGTGCTGGGTTGGCTTGGTCTTGGTTTCGCCTGCAGTGGCGATGTACGGCACCAGCGTCAGATGCATCAGCATCGCGCGCTTGGCGCCGACTTCGAAACGCAGCTGGCGGATAGCCTCCAGGAACGGTTGGGATTCGATGTCACCCACGGTGCCACCGATCTCGACCATCGCCACGTCGGCATCGCCGGCGCCCTTGATGATGCGGCGCTTGATTTCGTCGGTGATGTGCGGAATCACCTGGATGGTTGCACCCAGGTAGTCACCACGGCGCTCTTTGCGCAGCACGTGCTCGTAGACACGGCCGGTGGTGAAGTTGTTGTTCTGGGTCATGGTCGTGCGGATGAACCGCTCGTAGTGACCCAGGTCCAGGTCGGTCTCGGCGCCGTCGTGGGTGACGAACACTTCACCGTGCTGGAACGGGCTCATGGTGCCCGGGTCGACGTTGATGTACGGGTCCAGCTTCAGCATGGTGACCTTAAGTCCCCGCGCCTCCAGGATGGCCGCCAATGATGCCGATGCAATGCCTTTCCCCAAAGAAGAAACAACACCGCCCGTGACGAATATGTAGCGCGTCATGAAAAACCCTAGAAGTCTGCGTTAAAGCGGTCCGAGCCGCCGGGGAAAGCGAAGGAAGGCCGAAGCCCCCGATCACCTGCATTAATCACAGTGCACCTTTCAAAAAAACCGCCGCGTTGGGACAGACCGGGAAATGAAACACCGGTTCGTTGCTCGCTACACATTTTTTGGAATCGCCCAGCAAAGACTGCTTGGTAATCGGCAACTCCTGCAATTCAGGCGAATCCACAGAAGTTGTATCAAGAAGGGAGCGTAGTCTACCGGAAAGCCCCTTTCAGCTCAAACCTTGATCTTCGCCTGGTGGTTGCCAATGTAAATGCCAGTCTCCCTGCGCACTGCCGTCCAACCCCGGCAGGTTCGCCACCGCCAGCAATTGCGCGCCCTTGAACAGCAGCGGCAATCTGCCGCGCACGAACAGCGGCACCGCGCTTTCATTGAGCAAACGCTTGAGGTCACGATGCCCGCGACCCGGTAAATCCATCACCTCGCCTCCCTCACGATAGCGGATCTGCAGCGTACCGGCGGGGATTTGCCCACTGAGCGTGAGCACGCCGTTGTCGGCCAACGTCAACGGTTGCGTGGGTTCAAGCCATGCTCCAGGCGCTGGTGCCGCACGCAGCCAGGCATCGGATAACCACCAGATACGCCCGCCCGCCCGATGCAGCTCGCCATCGGCCAAGCGCCAGATCGGCCGCGCGTCGCCGGTGGCATCGCGTAAATCGACCCAACCCGACCAATGGTCACTGTCCGGCAGTCGGGTCAGGGGTTCGAGCCAATGGCTGAGCGCATTGCGCTGGCGAGCGGCGGAGAGTTTTTCCAGGGGTGCCAGCACCAGCGATGGCAGGCCCAGCCAATCGAAATCACTTGGCGTGTTCGCCTGGCTCAAGTCGATTTGCGCAAGATCATCGAGCAATGCCTGCGCCTCACTGAGATGCGCAGCACTGCGGGCCATGGTCGCCAGCGCCTGTGGCCAACGCGCAGTCAATGCCGGGAACACCTGATGACGCAGGTAATTGCGTGAGAACTGCCGGTCCTGGTTGGAAGGATCCTCGATCCAGCTCAGCTTGTGTTCCGATGCATAGGCCTCAAGCTCGGCGCGCGTAACATCGAGCATGGGTCGTAGCAGATGCCCTTTACCCAGCGGGCGCTGGCGTGGCATCCCTGACAGCCCCCTTACGCCGGCCCCACGCAACAGACGAAACAGCAAGGTTTCCGCCTGATCGTCACGGTGTTGGGCCGTCAGCAGCACTTCTTTGTCTTGAATGGCCTCACAGAACGCCGCATAACGCGCATCACGGGCGGCTCGCTCAAGGCTGGCGCCGGGTTGCACCCGGACGCGAATGACCTGTAACGGCACTCCCAGCGACTCGCACATCGCCCGACAATGCTCCGGCCACGCGTCGGCCACAGCCTGGAGGCCGTGATGGACATGGATGGCGCTCAGCGCTGGCAGGGATTCGGTTTTGGCGAGGTGTGCGAGAAGGTGCAGGAGGACGGTGGAGTCGAGGCCACCGGAGAAGGCGATGTGCCAGGTTGCGGCGTTGCGCCAGGGCGCAAGATTCAGCAGAAGCCTGGCTGACAGAATGTTGGAATTGCTCATATCCGTCGCCTCGCGCAAATCAAATGTGGGAGCGAGCCTGCTCGCGATAGCGATTCAACAGCCAACATATTTGCTGAATGTTAAACCCTCATCGCGAGCAGGCTCGCTCCCACATGGGTACTGCGTGATCGTCTTAGAGACCGTAGCTCATCAGACGCTCGTAACGACGGTCCAGCAGCGCCTTGTGGTCGAGCTTCTTGAGCATCGCCAGTTGCGTGCTCAGTTCGGCACGGATCGAGGCAGCCGCAGCCGCCGGATCACGGTGCGCGCCACCCAGGGGCTCGCCGATCACTTTATCCACGATGCCCAGGCCTTTGAGGCGCTCGGCGGTGATGCCCATGGCTTCAGCGGCGTCCGGGGCTTTCTCGGCGGTTTTCCACAGGATCGATGCGCAACCTTCCGGCGAGATCACCGCGTAGGTCGAGTACTGCAGCATGTTCAGCTGATCGCAAACACCGATCGCCAGCGCACCACCGGAACCACCTTCACCGATCACGGTGGCGATGATTGGGGTTTTCAGGCGAGCCATCACGCGCAGGTTCCAGGCAATCGCTTCGCTCTGGTTGCGCTCTTCCGCGTCGATGCCCGGGTAGGCGCCCGGGGTGTCGATGAAGGTCAGGATCGGCATCTTGAAACGTTCGGCCATTTCCATCAGGCGGCAGGCCTTGCGGTAGCCTTCCGGACGCGGCATGCCGAAGTTGCGGCGAACTTTTTCGCGTACTTCACGGCCTTTCTGGTGACCGATCACCATCACAGGCTGGTCCTCCAGACGGGCAATACCACCGACGATGGCGGCGTCGTCGGAGAAGTGACGGTCGCCGTGCAGCTCATCGAACTCGGTGAAGATGTGTTCGATGTAGTCCAAGGTATATGGACGCTTCGGGTGACGCGCCAGACGCGCGATCTGCCAGCTGGTCAGCTTGCCGAAGATGTCTTCGGTCAACGTGCTGCTCTTGTCCTGCAGGCGGGAGATCTCATCGCCGATATTCAGCGAATTGTCATTACCGACCAAGCGCAACTCTTCGATCTTGGCTTGCAGGTCGGCGATCGGCTGTTCGAAATCCAGAAAATTCGGGTTCATAGGCGTCCGTCTTGGGTCGGCGTCCAAGGGAGCTTGGGCCGGCCGGTTGTCTATTCGCGCCCTACCATAAGGGACAGGCGCGTTAAGGTCGAGATTAAAAATTCTGCTCAAGCCCAGGGTTGCGTAATGTCACCCTGACCTTAACGGTATTGGAGGAAGACGTTGTCTCGCCCGAACTGGTCACGCAGGGCTTGAATCAACGCATCCGCCGGGTCGATTCGCCAGCCTTCGCCGAACTGCAGCAAGGCTTTCGCATCGGGACTGGTGTAGTCCATGGTGATCGGGCACGCACCTCGGTGACGCTTCAACAGTTCACCCAGCCAGCGTAGCTGATCGCCCTTGAGATCCTTGGCATGCAGCTTCAGGCGCAGGCTTTCGGCCAGGTTGGTGCGCGCATCTTCCATGCTCATCACCCGCTTGACCCGCAACCGCAGGCCGCCGGAGAAGTCGTCGTTGCTGACTTCGCCCTCGACCACCACCATCGCATCGGTCTGCAACAGCGATTGCGCGGAATGGAACGCATCGGCGAACAGCGACGCTTCGATCCGCCCCGAACGGTCGTCGAGGGTGATGAAGCCCATCTTGTCGCCCTTTTTGTTCTTCATCACCCGCAGGGCGATGATCATGCCAGCAACGGTCTGGGTGTCGCGCGCCGGCTTCAGGTCGATGATGCGCTGACGGGCGAAACGGCGGATTTCGCCTTCGTATTCGTCGATCGGGTGACCGGTCAGGTACAGGCCGAGGGTGTCTTTCTCGCCCTTGAGTCGTTCCTTGAGGGTCAGCTCCTTGGCCTTGCGATGATTGGCGTAGACGTCGGCGTCTTCTTCCACGAACAGCCCGCCAAACAGGTCGGCATGGCCGCTGTCATGGGTGCGGGCGGTTTGCTCGGCGGCCTTGATCGCCTCTTCCATTGCGGTCAGCAATACCGCGCGGTTACGGTCGATATTGGCCTGGTAGGCTTTGGCTTCGTCATGGAAATACGGCCCCAGGCGATCCAGTGCACCGCTGCGGATCAAACCGTCGAGGGTGCGCTTGTTGATGCGCTTGAGATCGACCCGGGCGCAAAAATCGAACAGGTCCTTGAACGGGCCGTCCTGGCGTGCCTCGGTGATCGCCTCCACCGGCCCCTCGCCCACACCCTTGATCGCGCCCAGGCCGTAGATGATCCGGCCTTCGTCGTTCACCGTGAACTTGAACTCGGAAGTGTTCACGTCCGGCGCGTCGAGACGCAGCTTCATCGTGCGCACTTCTTCGATCAAGGTCACGACCTTGTCGGTGTTGTGCATGTCCGCCGAGAGTACCGCGGCCATGAACGGCGCCGGGTAATGCGCTTTCAGCCACGCGGTCTGGTACGACACCAGGCCATAGGCCGCGGAGTGGGATTTGTTGAAGCCATAACCGGCGAATTTTTCCACCAGGTCGAAAATGTTACCTGCAAGGTCGGCATCGATGTTGTTGGTCGCGCAACCCTCAATGAAACCGCCGCGCTGCTTGGCCATTTCCTCGGGCTTTTTCTTACCCATCGCCCGACGCAGCATGTCCGCACCGCCGAGGGTGTAGCCAGCCATGACCTGGGCAATCTGCATCACCTGTTCCTGATACAGGATGATGCCGTAGGTCGGGGCCAATACCGGCTTGAGGCCTTCGTACTGGTAGTCCGAGTGCGGGTACGCCAGCTCGGCGCGACCGTGCTTACGGTTGATGAAGTCGTCCACCATGCCCGATTGCAGCGGGCCCGGACGGAACAGAGCCACCAGTGCGATCAAGTCTTCCAGGCAGTCGGGCTTGAGCTTTTTGATCAGCTCCTTCATGCCGCGCGATTCAAGCTGGAACACCGCGGTGGTTTCGGCTTTCTGCAGCAGGCTATAAGTCGGTTTGTCATCCAGGGGGATGAACGCGATGTCCAGCGGCGGTTCGTTGACCTTGGCGCGGTCGCGGTTGATGGTTTTCAGCGCCCAGTCGATGATCGTAAGGGTCCGCAGGCCGAGGAAGTCGAACTTCACCAGGCCGGCCGCCTCAACGTCGTCCTTGTCGAACTGGGTTACCAGGCCATCGCCGGCTTCGTCACAATAAATCGGCGAGAAGTCGGTGAGCTTGGTCGGCGCGATCACCACGCCACCGGCGTGCTTGCCGACGTTACGCACAACGCCCTCAAGCTTGCGGGCCATCTCCCAGATTTCCGCCGCTTCTTCATCGACCTTGATGAAGTCACGCAGGATTTCTTCCTGTTCGTAGGCCTTTTCCAGGGTCATGCCGACTTCGAACGGGATCATCTTCGACAGACGATCCGCCAGGCCGTAGGACTTGCCCTGCACCCGCGCCACGTCGCGCACCACCGCCTTTGCCGCCATGGAACCAAAGGTGATGATCTGGCTTACCGCGTTGCGGCCGTATTTTTCGGCCACGTAGTCGATCACCCGATCACGACCGTCCATGCAGAAGTCGACGTCGAAGTCGGGCATGGAGACCCGTTCCGGGTTAAGGAAACGTTCGAACAGCAGGTCATATTCCAGCGGGTCGAGGTCGGTGATCTTCTGCACGTAGGCCACCAGCGATCCGGCACCCGACCCTCGGCCAGGACCGACCGGCACGCCGTTGTTCTTGGCCCACTGGATAAAGTCCATCACGATCAGGAAGTAACCCGGGAAGCCCATCTGGATGATGATATCCAGCTCGAAATTCAGCCGGTCGACATAGACCTGGCGCTTGGCTTCATAGTCTTCGGTGGTGTCCTTGGGCAGCAGGACGGAGAGCCGCTCTTCCAGACCATCGAAGGACACCTTGCGGAAGTACTCGTCGATGGTCATGCCATCTGGGATCGGGAAGTTGGGCAGGAAGTGCGTGCCCAGCTTGACTTCGATGTTGCAGCGCTTGGCGATCTCGACGGTGTTTTCCAGCGCCTCGGGAATGTCGCTGAACAGCTCGGCCATTTCCTCGGCACTTTTGAGGTACTGCTGATCGCTGTAGTTCTTCGAACGACGCGGGTCGTCGAGGGCCCGGCCCTCGCCGATGCACACGCGGGTTTCGTGGGCGGCGAAATCTTCCTGCTTGATGAAGCGCACATCGTTGGTCGCAACCAGCGGTGCGCCGATTTTCTCGGCCAGTGCCACGGCACCGTGCAGTTGTTCTTCATCGTTGGGGCGGTTGGTGCGCTGGATTTCCAGATAGAAGCGATCCGGAAACACGGCCATCCATTCACGCGCCAGGTTTTCCGCTTCATCCGGGTTGCCGCTGAGCATGGCCTGGCCGATTTCACCCTCTTTGGCCGCCGACAGCATGATCAAGCCGTCGCTGGCTTCGGCCACCCACTCGCGCTCGATGATGATCGAGCCATTGCGCTGACCGTCGATAAAACCGCGAGAGATCAATTCGGTGAGATTGCGATAACCCGCGGCATTCATTACCAGCAGGCTGATCCGGCTCAGGGGGTTGTCCGGATCCTTGTTCGACAGCCACAGGTCGGCGCCGCAGATCGGCTTGATCCCGGCACCCATGGCGTTTTTATAGAATTTGACCAGGGAACACATGTTGTTCTGGTCAGTGACCGCTACGGCAGGCATGTTCATGCCGACCAGGGTCTTGACCAGCGGCTTGATCCGCACCAGACCGTCGACCAGGGAGTATTCAGTGTGCAGGCGCAGGTGAACGAATGAAGCCGGCATAGTGATCCTGTCTAAAACGTGAAAACAACAATGCCCGGAAATCCGGCGTTTAAAGCTACTGCGCTTGGTAATACTGCGTTGAACGGCAACTCGAAATGCTCATTGACTAAAGTCAACTCCGCTTTCTCGCTACCGTTCGCCTTGTCTTACCTGCGCTCGTGACGCTTTAAGACGCCGGATTGTACCGGGCCTTGGTAGAAAAAATCAGCCTTGCGACTAACTCTCGATCAGGCTTTCCCGTGCTTCATAAGCGAGGCGTACCGGGGCAAACGAACGTCGATGAATCGGCGTTGGCCCAAGGCGGGCGAGCGCTTCCAGATGAACGGGCGTCGGGTAGCCTTTGTGTCCGCCGATGCCGTAACCGGGGTAGATCAATTCGAAAGCAGCCATTTCACGGTCACGACTGACCTTGGCCAGGATCGATGCCGCGGCGATGGCTGGCACCTTGCTATCACCCTTTACCACCGCTTCGGAGCGCATCGGCAATTTCGGGCAACGGTTGCCGTCAATCATCGCCAGTTTCGGCTGGACGTGCAGCCCGGCAACCGCGCGCTGCATGGCCAGCATGGTGGCGTGGAGGATGTTCAGCTCGTCGATTTCTTCGACTTCCGCGCGGGCAATGCACCAGCTCAGGGCTTTTTCGCAGATTTCGTCGTAGAGCTTTTCGCGGCGGGCCTCGGTGAGTTTCTTCGAGTCGTTCAGGCCGAGGATCGGACGATTCGGATCCAGGATCACCGCCGCCGTGACCACCGCGCCACAGAGCGGTCCTCGTCCGACTTCATCGACTCCGGCTACCAATTCTTCAACCTCCGCGACCAAGGTGAAATCCAGCCCCATCTGCATGCTTTTTTTACTCATTTTACCGGGTCGATCAAGTTCAGCACTGCGTCCGCAGCCTGATTGGAGGCATCCAGACGAAGGGTCCGGTGAATTTCATCAAAACCGCGGGTCTGCTCTTCACCACCCTCGATCAGCGGCGACAGGGTCTGGGCCAGCGCTTCGACCGTGGCATCGTCCTGCAACAACTCGGGCACCAACAGACGCTGGGCCAGCAGGTTCGGCAAGGACACGTAGGGGCTTTTCACCATGCGCTTGAGAATCCAGAACGTCAGCGGTGCCAGGCGATAGGCAACCACCATCGGCCGCTTGTACAACAAGGCTTCAAGCGTTGCTGTACCGGAGGCAATCAGCACGGCGTTGCAGGCCGCCAACGCCAGGTGGGACTTGCCGTCGAGCAAGGTCAGCGGCAAATCGCGACCGGCCAACAGCTCTTCCAGCTGCGCCCTGCGTTGCGGGTTGGCACAAGGCACTACAAACCGCACACCGGGGCGCATTGCCCGCAGGCGCTGGGCCGTATCGAGAAACAAGGCACCGAGACGGCCGACTTCGCCGCCACGACTGCCGGGCATCAGCGCAACCAACGGCCCGTCAGGCAATCCCAGTTCGGCCCGCGCAGCAGCACGGTCTGCTTCCAGCGGAATGGCATCGGCCAAGGTATGCCCGACAAACCGCACCGGCACGCCTTTTTCTTCGTAGAATTTCGCTTCGAACGGGAACAGCGTGAGCATCAGGTCGCAACCTTCGCGAATCTTCAGCACGCGCTTCTGCCGCCACGCCCAGACCGACGGGCTGACGTAATGCACGGTCTTGATCCCGGCCTGACGCAGCTTGAGTTCGATATTGAGGTTGAAGTCCGGGGCGTCGATACCGATGAATACGTCCGGCTTCGCGGCGATCAGGTCGGCCACCAGCTTTTTGCGGCGCGCCAGCAATTCTCGCAAGCGGCCCAGCACTTCCACCAGGCCCATGACCGACAGGCGTTCCATGGGGAAATAGGACGTCAGGCCCTCGGCCTGCATCAATGGGCCGCCAACGCCGATGAACTCGACCGCCGGATGGCGCGCCTTGAGCGCACGCATCAGACCCGCGCCCAGAATGTCGCCGGAAGCCTCGCCCGCCACCAGCGCAATACGCAGACTGGCCATGATTAGCGGGTGATGCCGCGGGTCGAGGACTGTATGGAATCGCGGAACACCGCCACTTCCGGGAACTGGGCAGAGGATTCGGCCAATTCGGCGAGCGCCTGCTCAACCGTCAGCCCCTGGCGATACACCACCTTGTAGGCACGACGCAGGGCGTGGATCGCGTCTTCGCTGAAACCGCGACGGCGCATGCCTTCGAAGTTCATGCTGCGGGCTTCGGCCGGATTGCCGAATACCGTGACATAGGCCGGGACGTCCTTGCCAATGGCGGTACCCATGCCAGAAAAGCTGTGGGCGCCGATGTGGCAATACTGGTGAACCAGGGTGAAACCGGACAGGATCGCCCAGTCTTCCACATGCACATGGCCGGCCAGCGCCGTGTTGTTGACCAGGATGCAGTGGTTGCCGATGACACTGTCGTGACCGATGTGGGCGTAGGCCATGATCAAGTTGTGATCGCCCAGGGTCGTTTCCGAACGATCCTGAATGGTCCCACGATGAATCGTCACGCCTTCGCGGATGACGTTGTGGTCACCGATCACCAGGCGGGTTTCCTCGCCTTTGTATTTCAGATCGGGCGTGTCCTCACCTACCGAGGAAAACTGGTAGATACGGTTGTGCTTCCCGATTCGGGTCGGGCCTTTGAGAATAACGTGCGGCCCGATTACCGTGCCCTCGCCGATTTCCACACCTGCGCCGACGATCGACCACGGGCCGACCTCGACACCGTCAGCCAGGACGGCTTTCGGATCGATGATTGCGCGAGGGTCGATCAAACTCATAGTTTGCGTTCCGCGCAGATGATTTCAGCAGAGCAGACCGGCTTGCCATCGACCGAAGCCTGGCACTCGAACTTCCAGATCTGACGCTTGCAGCTGATGAACTTGGCTTCAAGGATCAACTGATCGCCCGGCAGTACAGGCTGGCGGAAGCGCAGCTTGTCGGAGCCGACGAAGTAATAAAGGGTGCCATCGGCCGGTTTCACGTCGAGCATTTTGAAACCAAGGATCCCGGCAGCCTGAGCCATCGCTTCGATGATCAGTACGCCCGGCATGATTGGATGCGCAGGAAAGTGACCATTGAAGAACGGTTCGTTGATGCTGACATTCTTGTAGGCGCGAATGCGCTTGCCTTCCACGTCCAGATCCACGACCCGGTCCACCAGCAGGAACGGGTAACGGTGAGGCAGGTATTCGCGAATCTCGTTGATGTCCATCATTTCGGGGGGAAGCCTATGTAAAGATTGGGAGCGCGCGACTGACGCACACTCCGCTAGCAAATCAAGGACGCAGTCTAGCGGCTGTGCACACTTGATATGGAAATGGTATCAGCCATCTGATGAAGCATTACCGCCAGGGGTCACTTCCCCTGCTTGCTTTTCCAGCTGTCGCAGACGCCGCGCGATGTCATCGAGCTGACGAATACGTGCCGCGCTTTTGCGCCATTCGGCGGCTGGCTGCATCGCCGTACCGGAGGAATAGGCACCCGGCTCGGTGATCGAGTGGGTCACCATGGTCATCCCGGTGATGAAAACGTTGTCGCAAATATCGATATGCCCCACCAGCCCTACGCCACCGGCGAGCATGCAGTGCTTGCCGATCTTGGTGCTGCCGGAGATACCCACGCACGCCGCCATGGCGGTGTGATCACCTACCTGGACGTTGTGGGCGATCTGAATCTGGTTGTCGAGCTTCACGCCATTACCAATGATGGTATCGGCCAGCGCACCGCGGTCGATGGCGGTGTTCACGCCAATTTCCACATCGTCGCCCACCAGCACGCCACCGATCTGGGCGATTTTTTGCCAGATGCCTTTCTCGTTGGCAAAGCCAAAACCTTCACCACCAAGTACCGCACCGGACTGAATCACCACCCGCTTGCCGACGCGCACGTCGTGATACAGCGTGACGCGCGGGGCCAGCCAGCCACCCTCGCCAACGACGCTACGGGCACCGATGAAGCAATGCGCACCCACGGTCGTACCGGCAGCAATATGCGCCCCGCTTTCGATGACCGCAAATGCACCTATACTCGCTGCCGGGTCGACTACCGCATCCGCTGCAATCACAGCCGTCGGGTGCACACCGGCTACCGCCTTGGGCTTGGGATCGAACAGGTGGGAAATACGCGCGTACGCTGCATAAGGATCAGGCACCACCAACGCATCGCCAGCAAAACCTTCGGCGTCAGCGGCCTTGAGCAACAGCCCTGCCGCCTGGCTGCCTGCCAGGTACTTGCGGTATTGGGGGTTTGCGAGAAAGCTCAACTGAGTTGGGCCAGCCTCCTGCAAGGTGGCTAGCCCAGTAATTGCTTTCTCTGGGTCGCCACGTAGCGTGGCGCCGAGGAACTCGGCCAGCTGGCCGAGCTTAATGGTCACGGTCATGGATTACTTCAGCTGATTCATGCGCTCGATAACCTGGCGCGTGATGTCGTACTGAGGCTTGACATCAATCACTGCACCACGCTCGAAGACCAGGTCAAAAGCACCTTTCTTGATGACTTCTTCCACAGCGCTGTCCAGTTTCGGCTTGAGCTGCTTCAGCATTTCACGGTCGGCAACGGCTTTGGCTTCGTTCAGCTCCTTGGACTGGAACTGGAAGTCACGCGCCTTTTGCTTGAACTCAAGCTCCAGACGCTCACGCTCGCCTTGCTGCATTTTGTCGCCACCGGCCATCAGGCGATCCTGGATGCCCTTGGCGCTGCTTTCCAGGGTCTTGAGCTTGCTCAGCTGAGGACCGAATTTCTTCTCGGCATCCACGGCGTATTTCTTGGCCGCATCGGATTCCAGCAGGGCCATCTGATAGTTCAGAACGGCGATTTTCATGTCGGCAAATGCCGGACCTGCAACCAGTACGGAAGCCAGGAGAACCAATTGAGTCAACTTACGCACGATGCACTCCTACAAAATCCATTGTCGTTATCTTGGGGCAGACGCTTAGAACGTCTGACCGAGGGAGAATTGGAACACTTGAGTTTCAGCGTCATCCGGTTTCTTGACTGGCATGGCCAACGCAAAACTCAGAGGACCCAGTGCGGTGACCCAGGTCACACCCACACCGACGGAACTGGCCATATTGCTCAGACTGATGTCGTTGCACTTGGTGTTGGACTTCGTGCCATCGGCGTTCACAGTATCAGAGCACGATGAGTCGAATACGTTACCCACATCCCAGAATACCGAAGTGCGCAGGGAACGCTGATCCTTGACGAACGGCAGCGGGAACAGAACTTCCACACCACCCTGGATCAGCACGTTACCACCGAACGGCAGCGGATCCTGGTCCGGGTCGAGCGCAGTGCCAGGGTTCTTGCCGGTACTTGGCGTACTGCGAGGACCCAAAGTGCTGTCCTTGAAGCCACGAACCGAGTTGAAACCACCAGCATAGTAGTTTTCATAGAATGGCAAGCCATCGGTCGAACCGTAACCATCGCCATAACCCAGTTCGGTATGCAGGCGCATGGTGTAGTTGTCGCTCAGCGGCTGGAACAACTGGCCACGGTAGTCGAGCTTGAAGAACGACAGGTCGCTGCCCGGCGTGGTGGTTTCCAGCACGAGGCTCTGGGAATGGCCACGGGTCGCCAGTACGCCTTTGTTCAAGGTCGACTCGGACCAACCGGCCGACGCCTTGAAGTTGAGGTACTTGTCGCCTTCCTTGTTAACGAAGTCGAAGATCTCGTCAACGGTATACACACCGGTCTTGATCTCGTCCTGCTGGGCCGTCAGGCCGAAGGTCAGGCGCGAAGTCTCGCTGATCGGGTAGCCGACGCTCACGCCTGCACCCAGGCTATCCACGGCATAGCTGGCCACGTCGACGTCGAGATCGTCGTAGTCAGTTGTACGATAGAAGGCGTTGTAACCCAGGCTCACGCCATCGGCAGTCCAGTAGGGGTCGACATAACCGAAGTTGTAGCGGCTCTGGTATTCACTGCGGGTCAAGCCGAGGCTGACCTTGTTACCGGTACCCAGGAAGTTGTTCTGGGTGATCGAACCACCGAGGATCAGGCCCGCGCTCTGGGCGAAACCGACGCTGGCGGTAATCGAACCGGACGCCTGTTCTTCAACGCTGTAGTTGACGTCCACCTGGTCATCGACACCCGGTACAGCCGGGGTTTCAACGTTGACTTCCTTGAAGAAACCCAGGCGCTCCAGACGGGTCTTGGACTGGTCGATCAGGTAAGTCGACGCCCAGCCACCTTCCATCTGGCGCATTTCACGGCGCAGCACTTCGTCTTCCGACTTGGTGTTGCCACGGAAGTTGATGCGGTTCACGTAGGCGCGCTTGCCTGGATCGACAGCGAAAGTGATGTCTACCGTGTGGTCGTCATCGTGGGGCTGAGGTACGCCGTTGACGTTGGCGAAGGTGTAACCCTCGTTACCCAGGCGACGGGTGATCAGCTCGGAGGTGGTGGTCATCAGCTTGCGCGAGAACACCTGGCCTTTCTGCACCAGCAGCAGGGACTTGACCTGGTCTTCAGGGACTTTCAGGTCACCGCTCAGCTTCACGTCACGAACGGTGTACTTGTCACCTTCGTTGATGTTGACGGTGATGTAGACGTGCTTCTTGTCCGGGGTGATGGACACCTGGGTCGAAGCGATGTCCATGTTGATGTAGCCGCGGTCCAGGTAGTAGGAACGCAGGCGCTCCAGGTCACCGGAGAGTTTTTCACGGGCGTACTTGTCATCGTTCTTGAAGAACGACAGCCAGTTGGTGGTCTTGAGTTCGAACAGGTCGATCAGGTCCTCGTCAGGGAAGACCGTGTTGCCTACCACGTTGATGTGTTGGATAGCCGCAACGGTGCCTTCGTTGATGTTGACCTTCAGGCCAACGCGGTTGCGCGGCTGCGGCACCACCTCGGTGTCGACGGTAGCCGAATAGCGGCCCTGGGCGACGTACTGGCGCTGCAGTTCATTACGTACACCTTCGAGGGTGGCGCGCTGGAAGATCTCGCCTTCGGCCAGGCCGGATTGCTTGAGGCCCTTCATCAGGTCTTCAGTGGAGATCGCCTTGTTGCCTTCGATCTCGATACTGGCAACCGACGGACGTTCGACTACCGTAATGACCAGGACGTTGCCATCGCGGCCCAGCTGGATATCTTGAAAGAACCCGGTT
This sequence comes from Pseudomonas sp. GM78, assembly GCF_000282475.1. Taxonomy (GTDB): domain Bacteria; phylum Pseudomonadota; class Gammaproteobacteria; order Pseudomonadales; family Pseudomonadaceae; genus Aquipseudomonas. Next base: position 25,337 of record NZ_AKJF01000065.1, on the reverse strand, counting down.
TTGAACAGCGCACGAGTGGATTCCACCAGGCGTCGATCATCCGCCTGTTCACCGACGTTCAACGGCAAAGCACCAAAGACGCTACCCGCGGAGACCCGCTGGAGGCCATTGACGCGAATATCAGAGATAGTGAAGGACTCGGCGTGAACTTCGGCGATCATCAATACGGTGAGAACCGCAGTTAGCAGCAGACGTTTCATGAAGTCCTTTCTTATTCCAACTGGCAATAAACAAACTGCCGCAAAATGCGGCAGGTTCGCAATTCAGCGAAGCGTTACAGTCGACCCAGATCATTGACCAGAGCAAGCAACATCACCCCAATCACCAAACTGATGCCGATCTGTATCCCCCAACCTTGCACCCGATCCGACAAGGGACGACCACGCGCCCACTCGATCAGATAAAACAACAAATGCCCCCCATCCAGTACAGGAATGGGCAGCAAATTCAGAACACCCAGGCTAATACTCAGATAAGCAAGGAAATTCAGGAAATCAGCGACGCCCGACTGGGCCGAAGCGCCCGCCACTTTAGCAATGGTTATCGGTCCACTCAAGTTTTTTACCGAGAGCTCACCGAACAACATTTTCTTCAACGAATCGAGGGTCAGCAGGCTCATCGTCCAGGTGCGTCGAGCCCCTTCCCCCACGGCGGCCAACGGCCCGTAACTGACTTCGCGAATCATCTCCGGTGGCCAATCGACCGCTTTCACCCCCGCCCCAAGGTAACCGGTGGGGGCTTTGCTTTCGCCACGGGCGGCCAACATGACGGGGACGTCGATTTGAGCAGCGTCACGTTCTACCCGCAGCATGATCTTGGTATCAGGATGCATACGGACCGTATCGACGACCTGTTGCCAGTCATCCACCGCCTTGCCATCCACCGCCAACAGCCGGTCACCGGTCTTCAGGCCAGCCGTCTGGGCCGGGCCTTTGGGATCCAGCTCGGCCAGTACGGGCGGCAATGCCGGGCGCCATGGACGAATACCCAGCGAACGAATCGGATCCGGCTCATCTGCGCCCTTGAGCCACTTGTCCAGCACCAGTTCACGAGGCGAATCCACCGTGGATCCCTGCTCACGCACCAGCAATTGCAGGGAACCGCTTTCACCCAGGCGACGGACCAATTGCAGATTGACCGCAGCCCAACCGGAAGTGGGCTCGCCGTCGATGGCAATGATTTCCTGACCTGCGCCCAGGCCTGCCCTGGCAGCAAGGCTACCGGACTCAACAGCGCCGATGACCGGGCGGACCTGCTCGGTACCGAGCATCGCCAACGCCCAGAAAAACACCATCGCCAACAAAAAGTTGGCAATCGGCCCTGCCGCCACGATCGCAATGCGCTGGCGCACCGATTTACGGTTGAAGGATTGATCGAGCTGATCAGCAGGCACTTCGCCTTCTCGCTCGTCGAGCATTTTAACGTAGCCACCCAGCGGAATGGCAGCCACCACGAATTCAGTACCCTGCTTGTCGTGCCAGCGCAGCAGCGGCATACCAAAGCCTACGGAGAAACGCAGCACCTTGACCCCACAGCGACGCGCGACCCAGAAATGGCCGAACTCGTGGAAGGTAACCAGCACACCCAAAGCGACCAGGGTGCCGACAATCATATAGAGCGCGCTCATCTATTTTCTCCGCATTCCTAATCCAGTCCTGCATGGGCCGGCGCATTGCAACACTTACCGCCCGTGGCGACTCAACCATTGCTCGGCCAGTACACGCGCCTTGGCGTCTGCCGTGAACACCGCTTCAAGATCATTCACTACAACCACAGGCTCGAGATTGAGTACTTCTTCGATGATACTCGCGATTTCCAGGTAACGAACCCGTCCGTCGAGAAAGGCCGCCACAGCGACTTCATTTGCCGCATTCAACATCGCCGGAGCGCTGTTGCCCGCCTCGGCGGCGTGACGAGCCAGGCGCAGGCACGGGAATCGATCTTCATCGGGCGCCTGGAAATCCAGGCGCGCAACGGCAAACAAGTCCAGCGGCGGCACGCCTGAGTCAATTCGCTCAGGCCAGGCCAGCGCATTGGCGATCGGCGTGCGCATGTCCGGATTGCCCAACTGGGCCAATACCGAGCCATCGATGAAGTCGACCAGCGAATGAATCACACTTTGCGGGTGAATCACCACTTCAACCTGGGACGGCTTGGCATCGAACAGCCAGCAGGCTTCGATCAATTCAAGCCCTTTATTCATCATGCTGGCCGAATCGACCGAGATTTTGCGCCCCATGGACCAATTAGGGTGGGCACAGGCCTGCTCGGGCGAAACATGCGCCAGCTCGGCCATGGGTGTCTGCCGGAACGGACCGCCAGAGGCGGTCAGCAGGATCCGGCGCACGCCGACCGAATCCAGGCCACGGGCAAAATCCCGGGGCATGCACTGGAAAATCGCGTTGTGCTCACTGTCGATCGGCAGCAATACCGACCCGCTTTTGCGCACAGCCTGCATGAACAACGCGCCGGACATGACCAGCGCTTCCTTGTTGGCCAGGAGGATCTTCTTGCCGGCCTCAACGGCCGCCAGGGTCGGACGCAAGCCCGCTGCGCCGACGATGGCCGCCATGACCGCATCGACCTCAGGGGCGGCAGCCACCTGGCACAGCCCCTCCTCCCCCACCAGAACCCGAGTCGACAGACCGGCAGCGCGCAAATCATCCTGCAAGCAGCGGGCAGCAGCGGGCTCAGGCACCACGGCAAACTGTGGGGCGTGACGCACGCACAGCGCCAGCAGCTCGCTCAGGCGGCTGAAACCGCTCAAGGCGAAGACTTGGTAGCGCTCCGGGTGGCGGGCGATGACATCCAGGGTGCTCAAACCGATCGAGCCCGTGGCCCCCAGGACAGTTATCTGTTGAGGGCGGCTCACGGTGCAGCCATCCACAACAGCACCGCAAACACCGGGATCGCCGCGGTCAGGCTGTCGATGCGGTCCAGCACGCCGCCATGCCCCGGCAGCAGATTACTGCTGTCCTTGATCCCGGACTGGCGCTTGAACATGCTTTCGGTGAGATCACCCACCACCGAGACGAATACGATCAGCGCAGCGCCGATCAAGCCCTTGAACAATTGCGCCACCGTCCAGTCACGCACCAGGGCAACCAGGGTGGTGATCACCAGGCTCAAGGCCAGGCCGCCGTACACGCCTTCCCAGCTTTTGCCCGGGCTGACCTGCGGCGCGAGCTTGCGCTTGCCGAAAGCACGCCCGGAAAAATAAGCACCGATATCGGCGCCCCAGACCAGCACCATCACCGCCATGATCAGCCAGTTACCCAGCGGGTACTGCTTGATCTGTACCAGGCCTTGCCAGGCCGGCAACAGGATCAACAGGCCGATCACCAGCTTGCAGGCGGCGCTCGCCCAATGCTCGCTGGAGCGTGGGTAGGTCAGCACCAGATAGGTCGCCACCGCCCACCACAACACCGAAGCACCCAATACCCATGGCGCAAGGCCCGGCAGGATGTACATGACGAACAGCATCAATGCGACGACGGCGGCATAGCCGGCACGAAACGCTTGAGCAGTGAAACCGGCGAGGCGCGCCCACTCCCAGGCACCCAAGGTCACGACCAGGCCGATGAACAGCGCAAAAGCGGAACCCTCCAGCAGAAAAAACCCACACAGGGCAATCGGCAGCAGGATCAGCGCGGTGATGATTCGTTGTTTAAGCATTAAACCCGGGCTCCAGCCTCGACCTGCTCGCTCGTTTTACCGAAGCGGCGCTGGCGAGATGCGAAATCGGCCAGCGCATTGCGCATGGCATCGTGTTTGAAGTCCGGCCAGAACAGGTCGGAGAAGTACAACTCGGCGTAGGCCAGTTGCCACAGCAGGAAGTTACTGATGCGATGTTCGCCACCGGTACGGATGCACAAGTCCGGCAACGGCAGGTCGCCGGTGGCCAGACAGGTTTGCAGCAGCTCTGGGGTGATGTCTTCCGGCCGCAGATGCCCGGCCTGAACTTCACGCGCCAGGCGTTGTGCGGCTTGTGCGATATCCCACTGACCGCCGTAGTTGGCAGCGATCTGCAGGACAAAGCGATTGGCGCCGGCCGTCATGGCCTCGGCTTCACGCATGGCAGCCTGGAGTTCGGGGTGGAAGCGCGAGCGATCGCCAATGATGCGTAAGCTGATGTTGTTGTCGTTGAGGCGCTTGGCCTCTCGACGCAATGCCTTGAAGAACAGATCCATCAAGGCACTCACTTCATCGGCTGGACGTTGCCAGTTCTCACTGGAGAACGCGAACAGGGTCAACACCTCGACCCCCGCCTCGGCGCACACCTCGATGACCGCGCGCACCGCATCCACACCCGCTTTATGCCCGGCGACACCCGGCATAAAGCGTTTTTTCGCCCAGCGATTATTACCATCCATGATGATCGCGACATGGCGCGGCACCGCGGACGGTGCAACCTGCTTGGTCTTTTCCATGAAAACGCGACCCTTATACGGCCATCAGGTCTTTTTCTTTCTGCGCCAGGTTCGCATCGATTTGAGCCACGTACTTCTTGGTCAGATCATCGATTTCGCCAGTTGCGCGACGCTCTTCGTCTTCGCTGATTTCCTTTTCCTTGACCAGATCCTTGAGCTGGCTGTTGGCATCGCGACGGATGTTGCGCACGGCAACCCGGGCATCCTCAGCCACGTCACGCGCCTGCTTGGTAAAGCCCTTGCGGGTTTCCTCGGTCAGGGCCGGCATGGAGATCAGCAGCAACTCACCCAGGTTGGTCGGGTTCAGGTTCAGGCCGGCACTGCCAATGGCCTTGTCTACAGCACCCAGCATGTTGCGCTCAAAGGCAACGACTTGCAGGGTACGGGCGTCCTTGACAGTGATGTTCGCCACTTGCTTGATCGGGGTATCGGCACCGTAGTACGGAACCATCACACCTTCCAGGATGCTTGGGTGCGCCTGGCCGGTACGGATACGACCGAAGTTGTGCGCCAGCGATTCCACGGACTTCTGCATGCGCTCTTGAGCGTCTTTCTTGATTTCGTTGATCATTGTTGGCCTTCCTCGATCAGGGTCCCTTCAGCGCCACCATGCACGATGTTCAGCAGGGCGCCGGGCTTGTTCATGTTAAATACGCGCAACGGCATCTTGTGGTCGCGGCACAGGCAAATGGCCGTCAGATCCATCACGCCCAGCTTGCGATCCAGTACTTCATCGTAGGTCAGATGATCGAACTTCTCGGCATGCGGGTCCTTGAATGGGTCAGCGGTGTAGACGCCATCGACCTTGGTTGCCTTGAGCACGACATCGGCGTCGATTTCAATTGCACGCAGGCAGGCAGCCGAATCCGTAGTGAAGAACGGGTTACCGGTGCCGGCCGCGAAAATCACCACATCCTTGGAATTCAGGTGGCGCATGGCCTTGCGGCGATCGTAGTGATCGGTCACGCCGACCATGGAGATGGCCGACATCACGATGGCCGAGATATTGGCACGTTCCAGCGCATCGCGCATGGCCAAGGCGTTCATCACAGTGGCCAGCATGCCCATGTGGTCGCCCGTAACCCGGTCCATGCCGGCCTTGCTCAGCGCTTCGCCGCGGAACAGGTTGCCGCCGCCGATCACCAGACCGACCTGGACACCGATGCCAACCAGTTGGCCGACTTCCAGCGCCATGCGATCCAGAACTTTCGGATCGATCCCGAACTCTTCCGAGCCCATCAGGGCCTCGCCGCTAAGCTTGAGTAGAATGCGTTTATAGCGAGCCTGATAACCACTGCCCTGCTGAGCCATTGCGAATCTCTCCTGCGGCGTATTTTAAAAATTCTTTGCGAGCTGTTTTCAGCTGGCGTTCACTCTAGCGTGACGCTGCTTCAGCGCCATCGGAACATGGCTTTGTAAGCCAGTTCCAAACGGAAACCAATAAAAATTGGCAACCCATCTGAAAAGAGGCTGCGCGCGTGAGCGGGCAGCCTCTTCAGGGCGACAGTTAAAAAACCGTCTTATTGCTTGGCGGCAGCCAGCTGTGCAGCAACTTCTTCAGCGAAGTTGTCTACTGGCTTCTCGATGCCTTCGCCAACCTTGAAGTAGGTGAAGGAAACGATTTCAGCGCCGGCTTTCTTGGCCAGGGCGCCTACGGTAACTTCCGGATTCATGACGAAAGCCTGCTCAACCAGGCTGGCTTCGGCCAGGAACTTGGTGATACGACCAGCAATCATCTTCTCGACGATTTCAGCTGGCTTGCCTTTCATCTTGTCTTCGTTCAAGGACAGGAAAACGCCCTTTTCACGCTCGATGGCTTCTGGCGAAACCTGCGATGGCAGCAGGAACTCAGGGTTGCTTGCAGCCACGTGCATGGCGATCTCTTTGGCCAGCTGAACATCGCCGCCCTTGAGAACAACAGCAACACCGATCTTGTTACCGTGCAGGTAAGTACCGACCACGTCACCTTCAACGCGAACCAGGCGACGGATGTTGACGTTTTCGCCAACTTTGGCCACCAGGGCTTCACGAGCCGATTCCTGAGCGGCGATCAGCGGAGCTGCGTCGGTCAGTTTTTCGGCGAAGGCTTTTTCTACGCTGGCAGCAACGAAGTTCTTGAAGTCGTCTTGCAGGGCCAGGAAGTCGGTCTGCGAGTTCACTTCCAGCAGTACGGCGGACTTGTCGTCAGCCTTGATGGCGATGGCGCCTTCAGCGGCAACGTTGCCCGCTTTCTTGGCAGCCTTGATGGCGCCCGAAGCACGCATGTCATCAATGGCTTTTTCGATGTCGCCGCCAGCCTTGGTCAAGGCCTTTTTGCAGTCCATCATGCCTTCGCCGGTACGCTCGCGCAGTTCTTTGACCAACGCTGCAGTAATCTCTGCCATTTCAAAATTCCTCTTGGATAGGTTATCAACCATTCCACCCGATCGAACGGGCGTTCAATTCTTCCCGAACCACCCTTGTTAGCTGCCGCACGTTACAGATAGAGCAGTGGGCGCCGACAAACGGTTTTCGAGGTGGCAAAAAGGGGGCCAAGCCCCCTTTTTGCTTACTGAGTCAACGCCAGGGCGTCAATTACTCAGCTGCAGCTGCCGGAGCTTCTTCAACGAAAACTTCGGTGCCGCCAGCAACGTTGTTGCGACCACGGATAACAGCGTCAGCCATCGAACCCATGTACAGCTGGATAGCGCGGATTGCGTCATCGTTGCCTGGGATGATGTAGTCAACGCCTTCCGGGCTGCTGTTGGTATCGACTACGCCGATAACCGGGATGCCCAGCTTGTTGGCTTCGGTGATCGCGATGCGCTCGTGATCAACGTCGATAACGAACAGAGCGTCTGGCAGACCGCCCATGTCCTTGATACCACCCAGGGAACGATCCAGCTTTTCCAGGTCACGGGAGCGCATCAGCGCTTCTTTCTTGGTCAGCTTGGCGAAAGTACCGTCTTCGGCTTGTACTTCAAGGTCACGCAGACGCTTGATGGAAGCACGGATGGTCTTGAAGTTGGTCAGCATGCCGCCCAACCAGCGGTGATCGACGTACGGCGAACCGCAACGTGCTGCTTCTTCAGCAACGATCTTGCCAGCGGAACGCTTGGTGCCGACGAACAGAATCTTGTTTTTGCCCTGGGCCAGGCGCTCTACGAAAGTCAGAGCTTCGTTGAACATTGGCAGGGTTTTTTCAAGGTTGATGATGTGGATCTTGTTACGCGCGCCGAAAATGTATTTACCCATTTTCGGGTTCCAGTAACGGGTCTGGTGACCGAAGTGCACACCGGCCTTCAGCATATCGCGCATGTTGACTTGGGACATGATAGTTCCTTAATAAGTCGGGTTTGGCCTCCACGTATCCCAATGACCAACCACCAGCATTTCGCTTGCGGCACCCAGGTCATCGTGTCGACACGTGTGTGGATTTAAGCTTTTCGGGGCATCCCCGGAAAGCGGCGCATTTTATACCACAGGGCAGGAAAAAACGGAACCCGGATTCTGAAATCGAGGCAAATGCTCGCCACCATCCCTTGGAATCAGCCCGGAATGCGCCATTCTATAGAGAGAAGCGATCTACAGGGCCGCGGATTTGCGCTGATCGTCTGTTAGAATCGCGTTTTTCAGGGCTGCGAAGATCGATCGCGCAACGCCCTTTTCGTCACAAAGCGCCATTGAGCGCAGAGAGAGCCTGTATGACCGTCACCCTCAAAACCCCCGAGGACATCGCAAAAATGCGCATCGCCGGCAAACTGGCCGCCGATGTGCTGGAAATGATTGCCGAATATGTCAAGCCGGGCGTCACCACCGATCAGCTGAACCAGATCTGTCACGACTATATCGTCAACGAACAGAAGGCTATCCCTGCCCCGCTGAATTACAAGGGCTATCCGAAGTCGATCTGCACCTCGATCAACCATGTGGTCTGCCACGGCATCCCGAACGACAAGCCGCTCAAGGATGGCGACACCCTGAACATCGACGTCACCGTCATCAAGGACGGCTACCACGGCGACACCAGCCGCATGTTCCACGTCGGCACCGTGCCGGTCTGGGCCGAGCGCCTGTCGCAAGTGACCCAGGAATGCATGTACAAGGCCATTGAAATCGTCAAGCCTGGCTGCCGCCTGGGCGACATCGGTGAAATCATCCAGAAGCACGCCGAGAAAAACGGCTTTTCGGTGGTTCGCGAGTTCTGTGGCCACGGCATCGGCAAGGTGTTCCATGAAGAGCCGCAGATCCTGCACTACGGCCGTGCCGGCACCGGCATGGAACTGAAGGCCGGCATGACCTTCACCATCGAGCCGATGATCAACCAGGGCCGCGCCGACACCAAGGTGCTGGGCGATGGCTGGACCGCGATCACCAAGGACCGCAAGCTGTCGGCACAGTGGGAACACACCCTGCTGGTGACCGAAACCGGCTACGAGATCTTCACCCTGCGCAGCGATGACACCATCCCCCGCGTTTCGGCCTGATCCCGTCACCGTACCCAGCCTATAGAAAGGAAAGCAATCGATGCCGCAGGTGGATCCCGAACTCTTCGATCGTGGCCAGTTCCAGGCTGAACTGGCCCTGAAGGCCAGCCCGATCGCGGCCTTCAAGAAGGCGATCCGCCAGGCTCGCGAAGTGCTCGACGGGCGTTTTCGCAGCGGCCGGGACATTCGACGCCTGATCGAGGACCGCGCCTGGTTCGTCGATAACATCCTGCAAAAGGCCTGGGAGCAATTCAACTGGAGCGAGGACGCCGACATCGCGCTGGTCGCGGTCGGCGGCTACGGTCGTGGCGAATTGCATCCTTATTCCGACATCGACCTGCTGATCCTGCTGGACAGTGCGGACCACGAGGTTTTCCGTGATCCCATCGAACGTTTCCTGACCCTGCTGTGGGACATCGGCCTGGAAGTCGGCCAGAGCGTTCGTTCGGTCGACGAGTGCGCCGAGGAGGCCCGCGCCGACCTGACGGTCGTGACCAACCTGATGGAAAGCCGCACCATCACCGGTCCCGAACACCTGCGCCAGCGCATGCTGGATGTCACCAGCACCGCGCACATGTGGCCGAGCAAGGATTTCTTCCTGGCCAAGCGCGCCGAGCAGAAAGCCCGGCACCACAAGTACAACGACACCGAGTACAACCTGGAACCCAACGTGAAGGGCTCGCCCGGCGGACTGCGGGATATCCAGACGATTCTCTGGGTGGCCCGTCGCGAGTACGGCACCCTGAACCTGCGGGCACTGGCCGGCGAAGGTTTCCTGGTCGAAAGCGAGAACGCCCTGCTGGCCTCCTCCCAGGAGTTCTTGTGGAAGGTGCGCTACGCGCTGCACATGCTCGCCGGTCGCTCCGAAGACCGCCTGCTGTTCGATCACCAGCGCACCATTGCCGGGCTGCTGGGGTTCCAAGGCGACGACGCCAAGCAGGCCGTCGAGAACTTCATGCAGCAGTATTTCCGCGTGGTCATGAGCATTGCCCAGCTCAGCGACCTGATCATCCAGCACTTCGAGGAAGTCATCCTCGCGCCGGAGGATGCGGCGCCGCCACAACCGGTCAACTCGCGATTCCAGCTGCACGACGGCTATATCGAGGCGCGTAACGACAACGTGTTCCGCCGCACGCCGTTCGCCATGCTCGAGATCTTCGTGCTGATGGCCCAGCAACCGGAAATCAAGGGTGTGCGCGCCGACACCATTCGTCTGCTGCGCGAAAATCGACACCTGATCAACGACGACTTCCGCAACGACATACGCAACACCAGCCTGTTCATCGAACTGTTCAAGTGCAAGATCGGCATCCACCGCAACCTGCGCCGGATGAACCGCTACGGCATTCTCGGGCGTTATCTGCCGGAATTCGGTTTCATCGTCGGCCAGATGCAGCACGACCTGTTCCACATCTATACGGTTGATGCCCACACCCTGAACCTGATCAAGCACCTGCGTAAGCTGCAGTACACCCAGGTCTCGGAAAAATTCCCGCTGGCCAGCAAACTCATGGCCAAGCTGCCCAAGCCTGAACTGATCTACCTGGCCGGCCTGTACCACGACATCGGCAAAGGCCGGCATGGCGATCACTCGGAAATCGGCGCGGTGGACGCCGAGTCCTTTTGCCAGCGTCATCAGTTGCCGGTGTGGGACAGCCGCCTGATCGTCTGGCTGGTGCAAAACCACCTGGTGATGTCGACCACGGCCCAGCGCAAGGATTTGTCCGATCCGCAGGTGATCCATGATTTCGCCCAGACCGTGGGCGATGAAACCCGCCTCGACTACCTGTACGTGCTGACGGTCGCCGACATCAATGCCACCAACCCGACGCTGTGGAACTCCTGGCGGGCCAGCCTGCTGCGCCAGCTCTACACCGAAACCAAGCGCGCCCTGCGTCGCGGCCTGGAAAACCCGGTGGACCGCGAAGAGCAGATCCGCCAGACCCAGAGTGCCGCGCTGGACATCCTGGTGCGCGGTGGCACCGACCCGGACGACGTCGAGCAATTGTGGGCGCAACTGGGAGATGACTATTTCCTGCGCCACACTGCCGGCGACGTCGCCTGGCACAGCGATGCGATCCTCCAACAGCCGGCCTTCGGCGGGCCGCTGGTGCTGATCAAGGAAACCACTCAACGCGAGTTCGAGGGCGGCACGCAGATCTTCATCTACGCACCGGACCAGCACGACTTCTTCGCCGTGACCGTGGCCGCGATGGACCAGCTCAACCTGAACATCCATGACGCCCGGGTCATCACCTCCAGCAGCCAGTTCACCCTCGACACCTACATCGTGCTCGACACCGACGGCGACTCGATCGGCGATAACCCGGCACGGGTCAAGCAGATCCGTGACGGCCTGACCGAAGCCCTGCGCAATCCGGACGATTACCCGACCATCATCCAGCGTCGGGTGCCGCGCCAGCTCAAGCATTTCGCCTTTGCACCACAGGTGACGATCCACAACGACGCCCAGCGTCCGGTGACCGTGCTGGAACTGACCGCCCCCGATCGCCCTGGCCTGCTGGCGCGGGTCGGTACGATCTTCCTGGAGTTCGACCTGTCGCTGCAGAACGCCAAGATCGCCACCCTCGGCGAGCGCGTGGAAGACGTGTTCTTCATCACCGACGCGAACAACCAGCCGCTGTCCGACCCGTTGCTGTGCAGTCGTTTGCAGGATGCAATTGTCGAACAATTGAGCGTCAACCAGGAACCCGATATCAAACTGTCGCGCATCAGTATCTGAATCAAACCCAATCCCCTGTAGGAGCTGCCGCAGGCTGCGATCTTTTGATCTCGCTTTTCAGGATCAAGATCAAAAGATCGCAGCCTGCGGCAGCTCCTACATTGAACGAGGCCCCTCATGAACAAAGCTTTGTCGCAGCTCCAGCCCTACCCTTTCGAGAAACTCCGCGCCCTGCTCGGCAGCGTTACGCCCAACCCGGACAAGCGCCCAATCGCGCTGTCGATCGGCGAACCGAAACACCGCTCGCCGAGCTTCGTCGCCGAAGCCCTGGCGAGCAACCTGGATCAGATGGCCGTGTACCCGACAACCCTCGGCATCCCGGCCCTGCGTGAAGCCATCGCCGCCTGGTGCGAGCGCCGCTTCGGCGTGCCGAACGGCTGGATCGACCCGGCGCGCAACGTACTGCCGGTCAACGGTACCCGTGAAGCGCTGTTCGCCTTCACCCAGACCGTGGTCAATCGTGGCGACGACGCGCTGGTGGTCAGCCCGAACCCCTTCTATCAGATCTACGAAGGCGCGGCGTTCCTCGCCGGGGCCAAGCCACACTACCTGCCCTGCCTGGACGAAAACGGCTTCAACCCGGATTTCGATGCCGTTTCGCCGGACATCTGGAAACGCTGCCAGATCCTGTTCCTGTGCTCGCCGGGTAACCCGACCGGCGCGCTGATCCCGGTCGAGACCCTGAAAAAACTGATCGCCCTGGCCGATGAATACGACTTCGTGATCGCTGCGGACGAGTGCTACAGCGAACTGTACTTCGACGAACAAACCCCACCGCCAGGTCTGCTCAGCGCCTGCGCGGAACTGGGTCGCCAGGATTTCAAGCGCTGCGTGGTGTTCCACAGCCTGTCCAAGCGCTCCAACCTGCCGGGCCTGCGTTCCGGTTTTGTTGCCGGTGACGCGGATATCCTCAAGGGCTTCCTGCTCTATCGCACCTACCACGGCTGCGCGATGCCGGTTCAGACCCAACTGGCCAGCGTTGCTGCGTGGAACGACGAAGTGCATGTACGCGCCAATCGTGCGCTGTATCGCGAGAAGTTCGACGCCGTACTGGAAATCCTCAGCCCGGTTCTGGACGTACAACGTCCCGATGGCAGTTTTTACCTGTGGCCGAATGTGGCTGGCGACGACGCAGCCTTTTGCCGCGACCTGTTCGAGCAGGAGCATGTGACCGTGGTGCCGGGCTCCTACCTGTCACGGGATGTCGACGGCGTCAATCCGGGTGCCGGGCGTGTGCGCATGGCGCTGGTTGCGCCGTTGGCCGAGTGTGTTGAAGCTGCAGAGCGGATTCGTGCGTTTGTTACTGCGAAAAGATAAGTCGGTCCGTCCCGCCCTGTGCAATGCAGTGGCGGGATATCATTTCAGCGCAAGCTGCAATCCTTCGAGACATATCGCTTTCACGACCAACAAAAATTGACGATCGAAAAACGCGAAACACCAAGACCTCGCAATACCGAGAACCAAAACCACACTTCACTTCTTAATCATCACAACCGTATTATCCCAAAGCGCACTTAGCAAGTATCACAACTCGCGAAGCCTTACCAAACCCCGATAACTTACAACAAACCATTCATAATACGGACATTATTCTCATGGACACGGATGAATTGCACATTTGCGGTGGCCTCCCACCCGTCGACATCGACGCAGCTTATGATACCACGCCAGAATATTCTGATAGCGATGGTGGAATGCGCATTAGGCGTGCCTTTGGCTTACCCTCTGTATATTGGCCTGAAGCCATTAGATTAAAAATCGGTTTCCTTGAAAGTGACCCTGAACTCGAAGACCTTTTCAAATCAGCAGTAGCGCAATGGACGCCACATATAAATCTCAGTATCGAATATGTTATAAATTTGACACAGGCAGATATAAGGGTAGCTTTCGGGGCCTGCAGAGACGGTCACTGGTCGCGCGTTGGAACGGATGCTCTGACAGTTCCAATTGAAAAACCGACTATGCAAATTGACTTTAAAGAGGAACATAGCGACGAAATATGGATCGCAATAATACTTCACGAATTTGGTCACGCCCTTGGTCTGCAACACGAACATCAGCACCCCGATGCCAATATAGACTGGCATACACCCAAGGTTTACAAAATATGTAAAGAAAGGCACGGCTGGTCAGAAGATACGACCCGTTCCAATATTTTCCGAAAGCACAAAAACATTAAAGCACTGGGCCCTTACGATCAAACATCAATCATGCATTACGGTTTTGGCAAGGCATTTATCTGGAAAGGGACAGCAATCCCCAGGCCCTTGACACTTTCAGAAAAGGACAAAGAGTTGATATCAAGCATTTACCCACCACACCTACGTCGGGGTTAACGCGCCCTCCCCCTTAACTAACTTCACCCAAATTTGCCTCACTCAAATCCAGCTCACCTAACACCTCACGCAACACATCATCACCAATCTGGTGATTACCGCTGAGCTTGTACAACTCCAGGCGCTGCGCCCGCAGCGCCCGGAGCCGTAAACGTCGCTCCAGCAAATCCATCTGAAGAGCCAGAGCCTGGGCTTCCACTGAATCGTTGAACACCTCGAGCTGATGCCGATACTCGGACATGATCCGTGCCTTCAGCTCAACCGCCAGCGCAGCCTGGGCCGCATCCTGCGGGGTGACCTCTTCAACTTCGAGCGCATGAATCGCCGCCTGCGCGGTTTTGCGCCAGGCATCACGCACTTCATTGCGGCGCTTGTCGTCCGGGCTTTTTTCTATGCCACGCAGCAGCAACGGCAAGGCCACGCACGCGGCGATCAACGACAACAGGATCACCCCGGCAGCGATGAAGATCAGCAGGTCACGCTCGGGAAACGCGTCGGCCCCCATCAGCATCGGCACCGACATCACACCTGCCAGCGTCACCGCCCCGCGCACGCCGCCGACAGTCAGCAACCAACATGAACGGGCACTGGGCACCCGGGTGATCTCGTCCTTGCCGCGCCAGCGCCGCAACAGAATCGAAAGGCGCCAGATGCTCTGCACCCAGACGAACCGCAATACCAGCAGCACCAGGAAAATCGCCAGTACATCGACGCAGCGATAGAGCAGCGTCGGCCACAGCGAGGCTTCATGACTGGCCACGGCCTTGATGATGTCCGGCAACTGCAAACCCAGCAGCAGAAAAATCAAGCCATTGAAGGCGAATTCGAGCAATGACCAGACGCTGCGATTGAGCAGCCGCGTATTGGTCTGGCGCGGCAGCAGATCGAGCCAGCTTTGCATCATCCCCGCCGCTACCGCCGACAGGATGCCCGACGCACCCACGCGCTCGGCGAGCACGTAGGCGGCAAACGGCAGCAACAACATGAAGACGACGTGGGTGGCCGGGTCATCCCAGCCGCGGGCAATCATCCACGAGCGCAGGCGCCCCACCAACCAGCTCAAGGCCACGCCAATCGCCAGGCCACCGACCGCCACCAACACAAAGGTGACACTGGCGTTGGCCAGCGAAAACGCCCCGGTCACCGCCGCCACCAGGGCGAACTTGAACGTCACCAGACCCGAGGCATCGTTCATCAAGGCCTCGCCCTGCAGGATGTGCATCAAGGGCGTCGGCAAGCGATTCTGGGAGATCGCCGACACCGCCACGGCGTCCGTGGGCGACAGCACCGCAGCCAGCGCAAACGCCACCGGCAGCGGGATACTCGGCAGCAACCAGTGAATGAAGTACCCGGCACCGACCACGGTAAATAGCACCAGGCCCACAGCCAGGGTCAGGATCGGGCCACGCAGGCGCCAGAACTCTCGCTTGGGCATGCGCCAACCGTCGGAAAACAATAATGGCGGCAGGAACAGGAACAGAAACAATTCAGGGTCCAGCGCCACATGCAGGCCCAGGGTCGGCCAGGCCAGCAAGGCGCCCGCGGCAATTTGCACCAACGGCAACGGTAGCGGGATCACCCGCCCGAGCAAGCGCGAAACGCCCACCAGCATCAACAGAATCAGAACGGTGTAGGCGGTTTGCATAAAACGGGGTTCCCGGACAATCGACAGCATTGAAGTGCCATATTAGCCGCTTAGACTGAGCGTGCCCCTTGCACCAATGTCGCACGCCGCCACGCCAGGGGCCCTGGTTTTATGCCATGGCACAAAGACAAACCTGACCATAGCCGCCGCGAAGCCGTCCGGTCATGGCATAATCCGGCACCTTTTATTTCCGACACCTGTAAAGGGGGCGATTCCTTGACCGTTTCAAGTAAAACGTTGCACCTTTTCGGCATCAAAGCCTGCGACACCATGAAAAAGGCGCGCACCTGGCTCGATGAACACGCTGTCAGCTATGACTTTCATGATTACAAAGCGGTCGGTATCGACCGTGAACACCTGACCCAATGGTGCAACGAGCACGGCTGGGAAGTGGTGTTGAACCGCGCAGGCACGACCTTTCGCAAGCTCGACGACGAACGCAAAGCCGATCTCGACCAGTCGAAAGCCATCGAACTGATGCTCGCACAACCTTCGATGATCAAGCGCCCGGTGCTCGATCTCGGTGACCGAACCCTGATTGGCTTCAAGCCAGATATCTACGCGGCCGCGCTCAAGTAAGCAGCCCGTTTCAATTTGCTAGAGGTATCAACATGTCCACTACCCCGTTCAGCCTGGCCTTTGGTGTCGGCACTCAAAACCGTCAAGGCGCCTGGCTGGAAGTGTTCTACGCACAGCCACTGCTCAACCCGTCGGTCGAACTGGTCGCTGCCATTGCGCCAATCCTGGGCTACACCGAAGGCAACCAGGCCATCACCTTCACCACCGCGCAAGCTTCGCAACTGGCTGAAGCGGTGAAAGGCGTCGACGCTGCCCAGGCCGCCCTGCTGACCCGCCTGGCCGAGAGCCACAAGCCGCTGGTCGCCACTATCCTGGCCGAAGACGCGCAACTGACCTCCACGCCTGAGGCCTACCTCAAGCTGCACCTGCTGTCCCATCGCCTGGTCAAGCCACACGGCCTGAACCTGGCTGGCGTGTTCCCGCTGCTGCCAAACGTAGCCTGGACCAGCCAGGGCGCCATCGACCTGTCCGAACTGGCCGAGCATCAACTCGAAGCCCGCCTGCGCGGCGAGCTGCTGGAAGTGTTCTCGGTGGACAAGTTCCCGAAAATGACCGACTACGTCGTACCGGCTGGCGTGCGTATCGCTGACGCCGCGCGTCTGCGCCTGGGCGCCTACGTGGGCGAAGGCACCACCGTGATGCACGAAGGCTTCATCAACTTCAACGCCGGCACCGAAGGCCCGGGCATGATCGAAGGCCGCGTCTCCGCTGGCGTATTCGTCGGCAAGGGTTCGGACCTGGGCGGCGGCTGCTCGACCATGGGCACCCTGTCGGGTGGCGGCAACATCGTGATCAAGGTTGGCGAAGGCTGCCTGATCGGCGCCAACGCCGGTATCGGCATCCCGTTGGGCGATCGCAACACCGTTGAGTCGGGCCTGTATGTGACGGCCGGTACCAAGGTGGCGCTGCTGGACGAGAACAACGAGCTGGTCAAGGTCGTGAAGGCCCGTGAACTGGCTGGCCAGACCGACCTGCTGTTCCGTCGCAATTCGCAAACCGGTGCCGTGGAATGCAAAACCCACAAATCGGCCATCGAACTGAACGAAGCGCTGCACGCTCACAACTAAGCGTCGCACGATCACCTCTAATCCCGTAGGAGCGAGGCTTGCCCGCGAAGCTTTTGGCGGCTTCAAGGGCCCCTTCGCGAGCAAGCTTCGCTCCTACAGGGTCAGCAAGGTCAGGCGTACACCCGCCCATGTTCACCAGGGCCGAACACCATGATGATTCTCTCCCCGTGGCGCGCCGATTTCCCGGCCATCGCCGCCCTGCAACGGCAAGGCCAGACCTATCTGGACAACGCCGCCACCACGCAAAAACCTCAAGCGCTACTGGATGCCCTGGCGCATTACTACGCCAATGGCGCGGCCAACGTGCATCGGGCGCAACACCTGCCCGGCGCCCACGCCACCCAGGCGTTCGAGGACAGCCGCCGCAAAGCCGCGCAATGGCTCAACGCCGGTGACAGCGGGCAGATCATATTCACCCACGGCGCGACCTCTGCGCTAAATCTCCTGGCCTATGGCCTGGAACCTCTTTTCAATCCGGGCGATGAAATTGTCATCAGCGCCCTGGAACACCACGCCAACCTGCTGCCGTGGCAGCAACTGGCGCACCGCCGCGAGTTGAAACTGGTGATCCTGCCACTGGATGCCGACGGCGTGATCGACCTCCAGGCCGCCACGAATTTGATCGGCCCACGCACGCGACTGCTGGCGGTTAGCCAGTTGTCCAACGTGATCGGCGCCTGGCAACCCCTGCCCGCGCTGCTGGCGATGGCCAAGGCGCATAACGCACTCACCGCGATCGACGGCGCCCAGGGCGTGGTCCATGGCCGGCATGACGTGCAGGCACTGGGGTGCGATTTTTACGTATTTTCCAGCCACAAGCTCTACGGGCCCGATGGCCTGGGCGTGTTGTTCGGGCGCCATGAAGCGCTGCAACAGCTACACCCCTGGCAGTTCGGCGGCGAGATGGTGCTGGACGCCAACTATCACGACGCGCGCTTCCGCCCTGCACCGCTGGGATTCGAAGCCGGCACGCCGCCGATTTCCAGCGTCATTGGCCTGGGGGCAACCCTGGACTACCTTGCCGGGCTCGATCAGGACGCCGTATCCGCCCACGAAGCGGCGCTGCATGACCGTCTGCTCAAGGGCCTCGAGGCGCGCAACGGCATCCGCCTGCTAGGCAAGCCGCAAGTGGCGCTGGCGAGTTTTACCATCGAGGGTATACATAACTCTGATCTGGCGCACCTGCTGACCGAACAAGGCATTGCGGTGCGCGCCGGTCATCACTGCGCCATGCCGCTGCTCAAAAGCCTGCACCTGGCCGGAGCGATCCGGGTGTCGTTGGCGCTGTATAACGACTCCGAAGACCTGGAACGGTTCTTTGAAGCGCTGGATCAAGCACTGGAGTTACTGCGATGAGCCTGTCTGCTGAAGCCGTGGCCGCGCTGCAAGCCTTTCAAGATCTGCCGGGCTGGGAACAACGGGCGCGCCTGCTGATGCAGTGGGGCGAGCGCCTGCCGGCATTGAGCGAAGTGGAAATGTGTGACACCAACCGCGTGCATGGCTGTGAAAGCCAGGTGTGGTTGGTGGGTGAGCTGAAGGATGGCCACTGGCTGTTCAGGGCCAACAGTGATGCACGCTTGATTCGCGGCTTGGTGGCGTTGCTGTTGGCGCGGGTCAACGGGTTGTCGGCGGCTGATCTGAAGCAGGTGGATCTGGCGGACTGGTTCAATCAGCTGGGGTTGGGTCGCCAGTTGTCCCAGTCGCGCAGCAATGGCTTGAATGCGGTGCTTCAGCGAATGCGCGAACTCGCCGCCTGACGCTGATCGTTCCCACGCTCTGCGTGGGAACGATCAGCGTCAGGAAGGTTTGATGCGCTCCGCCGGCCGCCGCACACCCGCCACAATCTTGTCCACCGCCTTGGTCGCCGCGACCATGCCGAAGGTCGCCGTCACCATCATCACCGCGCCAAAGCCACCGGCGCAGTCAAGCTTCACACCATCGCCGACGAAACTCTTCTGCAAACAAATGCTGCCATCGGGTTTCGGGTAGCGCAGTTGCTCGGTGGAGAACACGCACGGCACGCTGTAGTGACGGGTCACGGTGCGTGAGAAGCCATAGTCGCGGCGCAAGGTGGAGCGCACTTTCGACGCCAGCGGGTCATTGAACGTACGGTTGAGGTCACAGACCTGGATCAGCGTCGGGTCAATCTGCCCGCCCGCGCCGCCGGTGGTGATGATCTGGATCTTGCGCCGCTTGCACCAGGCAATCAGCGCCGCCTTGGCGTTGACACTGTCGATGCAGTCGATCACGCAATCGATGTTCGGGGTGATGTATTCGGCCATGGTCTCGCGGGTGACGAAATCCGGCACCGCGTGCACCGTGCAATCCGGGTTGATCCCGCGCAGGCGCTCGGCCATCACTTCGACCTTGGGTTTGCCGACGGTGCTGTCCAGCGCGTGCAACTGACGGTTGGCGTTGCTGACGCAGACATCGTCCAGGTCGAACAACGAAATCTCGCCAACACCGCAACGGGCCATGGCTTCCGCCGCCCAGGAGCCAACGCCACCAACGCCGACAATCGCCACGTGCGCCGCGCGCAAGCGTTCAAGGCCCTCGACGCCATACAAACGGGCGATGCCTGCAAACCGCGGATCTTCTGTACTCATGACCATCACCTCAAAAACCGGCGCGCAGTATAGGGCTTCGCGGCACTAAATTTTAGGCTTCAAGCGGTCAGTGTAAGAACTTATGTGAAATCAAATTGCCCAATATCGGGTAATTCCCTGTCCGCTGTAGGTTCAGAGAATGCCTAGTGTAGGATTCGCCCCCCTTGGCGGCCCGACCGTTCCTTCGTTCCACAGTCTTTGGAACCCGAAATAACTATGTCATCGCGTAAATTTGGACTCAACCTGGTGGTGGTGCTCGCCATCGCTGCCTTGTTTACCGGCTTCTGGGCGCTGATCAATCGCCCGGTGACCGCGCCCAACTGGCCCGAACAGATCTCCGGCTTCTCGTACTCACCTTTCCAGCAGGGTCAATTCCCACAAAAAGAGCAGTACCCGACCGACGATCAAATGCGTCGCGACCTGGAGATCATGAGCAAGTTGACGGACAACATCCGTACCTACTCGGTGGACGGCACGCTTGAGAACATCCCCAAACTGGCGGAAGAATTCGGCCTACGGGTGACACTGGGGATCTGGATCAGCCCGGACCAGGAACGCAACGAACGGGAAATCGCCCGTGCCATCGAAATCGCCAACTCTTCGCGCAGCGTCGTGCGCGTCGTTGTCGGCAACGAAGCGATTTTCCGTAAGGAAATCACCGCCGCCGAACTGAGCGTGATCCTAGATCGCGTCCGCGCCGCGGTGAAAGTGCCGGTGACCACGTCCGAACAGTGGCACGTCTGGGAAGAACACCCGGAACTGGCCAAGCACGTCGACCTGATCGCCGCCCACGTGCTGCCCTACTGGGAATTCATCCCGATGGACAAGGCCGGGCAGTTCGTCCTCGACCGCGCCCGCGACCTGAAAAAGATGTTCCCGAAAAAACCGTTGCTGCTGTCTGAAGTGGGCTGGCCGAGCAACGGCCGCATGCGCGGTGGCGCCGATGCGTCGCCGGCAGACCAGGCGATCTACCTGCGAACCCTGGTCAACAAGCTCAACCGCCAGGGTTTCAACTACTTCGTGATCGAAGCATTCGACCAGCCGTGGAAGGTCAGCGACGAAGGTTCGGTGGGCGCCTATTGGGGTGTGTTCAACGCCGCGCGCCAGCAGAAATTCAACTTCGAAGGCCCGGTGGTCGCCATTCCGCAATGGCGCGTGCTGGCCATCGGTTCGGTGGTATTGGCGCTGCTGTCGCTGACCCTGCTGATGATCGACGGCTCGGCCCTGCGCCAGCGTGGCCGCACCTTCCTGACCTTTATCGCATTCCTCTGCGGTTCGGTGCTGGTATGGATCGGCTATGACTACAGCCAGCAATACAGCACCTGGTTCAGCCTGACGGTGGGCTTCCTGCTCGCCCTCGGCGCGCTCGGGGTGTTCATCGTGTTGCTGACCGAGGCTCACGAACTGGCCGAAGCGGTGTGGATCCACAAGCGGCGTCGGGAATTCCTGCCGGTGGAAGGCGATTCCAGCTATCGCCCGAAAGTCTCGATCCATGTGCCCTGCTACAACGAGCCGCCGGAGATGGTCAAACAGACCCTCAACGCCCTGGCCAACCTCGACTATCCGGACTTCGAAGTCCTGATTATCGACAACAACACCAAGGATCCGGCGGTCTGGGAACCGGTGCGCGACTACTGCGAAACCCTCGGCCCGCGCTTCAAGTTCTTCCACGTCGCGCCATTGGCCGGTTTCAAGGGCGGCGCCCTGAACTACCTGATCCCGCACACCGCCAAGGATGCCGAAGTGATCGCGGTGATCGACTCCGATTACTGCGTGCACCCCAACTGGCTCAAGCACATGGTGCCGCACTTTGCCGATCCGAAGATCGCCGTGGTGCAGTCGCCGCAGGATTACCGCGACCAGAACGAAAGCACCTTCAAGAAGCTCTGCTACGCGGAATACAAAGGCTTCTTCCACATCGGCATGGTCACCCGTAACGACCGTGACGCGATCATCCAGCACGGCACCATGACCATGACCCGGCGCTCGGTACTCGAAGAACTGGGCTGGGCCGACTGGTGCATCTGCGAAGACGCCGAACTGGGCTTGCGGGTCTTCGAAAAAGGCCTGTCGGCGGCGTATTACCACGACAGCTACGGCAAGGGCCTGATGCCCGATACCTTCATCGACTTCAAGAAACAGCGGTTCCGCTGGGCCTATGGTGCGATCCAGATCATCAAGCGCCACACCCGCAGCCTGCTGCGCGGCAAGGACACCGAACTGACCCGCGGCCAGCGTTACCACTTCCTCGCGGGCTGGTTGCCGTGGGTCGCGGATGGCATGAACATCTTCTTCACCGTCGGCGCGCTGTTGTGGTCGGCGGCGATGATCATCGTGCCGCAGCGGGTCGATCCACCGCTGTTGATTTTCGCGATCCCGCCGTTGGCGCTGTTCGTGTTCAAGGTCGGCAAGATCATCTTCCTCTACCGTCGCGCCGTCGGCGTGAACCTCAAGGATGCGTTCTGCGCGGCGCTGGCGGGACTCGCGTTATCGCACACCATAGCCAAAGCGGTGCTGTACGGCTTCTTCACCAGCAGCATTCCGTTTTTCCGCACACCGAAGAATGCCGATAACCACGGCTTCTGGGTGGCGATTTCGGAAGCCCGGGAAGAGGTGTTCATCATGCTGTTGCTGTGGGGTGCGGCGCTGGGGATCTTCCTGGTGAACGGCATGCCGAGCAACGACATGCGCTTCTGGGTGACCATGTTGCTGGTGCAGTCGCTGCCGTACCTGGCGGCGCTGATCATGGCGTTCCTTTCGTCGCTGCCCAAACCTTCGGGCGAAACCGAAACGGCGCCAGCGGTCTAAATCTTCACCGATGCACTAAACGGCGGCCAATGGTCGCCGTTTTGCTTTAAGATAACCGCCATTTTGCAGGGCCTCGCCCCATTGGCCTGCCCCAATGCCTGTGGGAGCGAGCCTGCTCGCGATGAGGCCGTCACATTCAACATTTATGTTGACTGAGATTGCGCCTTCGCGAGCAGGCTCGCTCCCACATATACAGCTTCCGGAGTTTTTTCCATGACGGCCCACGCCGACCTTTCGCCGACCCTTCAACTCGCCATCGACCTGATCCGCCGTCCGTCCGTGACGCCGGTCGACGCCGATTGCCAGAAGCAGATGATGCAGCGCCTGGGCGATGCCGGTTTCATGCTGGAACCGATGCGCATCGAAGATGTGGATAACTTCTGGGCCACCCACGGCAAACACGATGGCCCGGTGCTGTGCTTCGCCGGCCACACCGACGTGGTGCCGACAGGTCCCGTGACCGCCTGGCAGATCGACCCGTTCAACGCGGTGATCGACGAGCACGGCATGCTTTGTGGCCGTGGCGCGGCAGACATGAAAGGCAGCCTGGCGTCCATGACCGTGGCGGCCGAGCGTTTCGTCGCCGACTACCCGGATCACAAGGGCAAGGTCGCGTTCCTGATCACCAGCGACGAAGAAGGCCCGGCGCACCACGGCACCAAAGCCGTGATTGAACGCCTGGTCGCGCGCAAGGAGCGTCTGGACTGGTGCATCGTCGGCGAACCGTCGAGCACCACCCTGGTCGGTGACGTGGTCAAGAATGGTCGTCGCGGCTCCCTCGGCGCCAAGCTGACCGTGCGCGGCGTGCAGGGCCACGTGGCCTATCCGCACCTGGCGAAGAACCCGATCCACCTCGCTGCTCCAGCCCTGGCGGAACTCGCCGCCGAGCATTGGGACCATGGCAACGATTTCTTCCCGCCAACCAGCTTCCAGATTTCCAACGTCAACTCCGGCACCGGCGCGACCAACGTCATCCCGGGTGACCTGGTCGCCGTGTTCAACTTCCGCTTCTCCACCGAGTCGACTGTCGAAGGCCTGCAAAAGCGCGTCGCCGACATCCTCGACAAGCATGGCCTGGACTGGCACATCGACTGGGCACTGTCCGGCCTGCCGTTCCTCACCGAGCCGGGCGCGCTGCTCGACGCCGTGTCGTCGAGCATCAAGGACATCACCGGGCGTGAAACCCAGGCGTCCACCAGCGGCGGCACGTCCGACGGTCGTTTCATCGCGACCATGGGCACGCAAGTGGTCGAGCTGGGGCCGGTCAACGCGACCATCCACCAGGTCAACGAGCGCGTGCTGGCGGCCGACCTCGATGTGCTGACCGAAATCTACTACCAGACCCTTGTCAAGTTGCTCGCCTGATGCTCGCTTGCCCGATCTGCAGCGAACCGCTCAACGCGGTGGACAACGGCGTGGCCTGCCCCGCCGGGCACCGTTTCGACCGTGCGCGCCAGGGTTACCTGAACCTGTTGCCGGTGCAGCACAAGAACAGCCGCGACCCTGGGGATAACCAGGCGATGGTCGAAGCCCGCCGCGACTTCCTCAACGCCGGCCATTACGCGCCGGTAGCCAAGCGCCTGGCGCAACTGGCGGCAGGTTACGCGCCACAGCGCTGGGTCGATATCGGTTGTGGCGAGGGTTACTACACCGCGCAAATCGCCGATGCCTTGCCGGATGCCGACGGCTACGCCCTGGACATCTCTCGCGAAGCGGTCAAGCGCGCCTGTAAACGCAACCCCAAGCTCACCTGGTTGATCGCCAGCATGGCCCGCGTGCCGCTGGCGTCGGGCAGCTGCCAGTTCCTGGCCAGCGTTTTCAGCCCGCTGGATTGGGAGGAAGCCAAGCGCCTGCTCAGCCCCGGCGGCGGCCTGATGAAAGTCGGACCGACCAGCGGCCACCTGATGGAGCTACGTGAGCGGCTGTACGACGAAGTCCGCGAGTACATCGACGACAAGCATCTGGATCTGGTGCCCGAAGGCATGACACTGGCACACAGCGAAACCCTGACCTTCAAACTGACGCTTGCCAGTGGCCAGGACCGGGCGAACCTGCTGGCCATGACCCCCCACGGCTGGCGTGCCAGTGCCGAACGCCGGACAGCGGTCATCGAGCAAGCCGAGCCTTTCGAGGTCACCGTGTCGATGCGCTACGATTATTTCGTACTTCAATAACTTCAATCCTTTTTGGTCTTGGGCAATGGCCCAGGGCCGGCTAAATCCGCGAATGGATTTTTCAGACACGCAGTGAGGACATCCATGCGCCAGCCCGATATCGAGATTTACCTGAAAGACGCCGACGTCGACCACAAGGCCATCTCGGCCTGGCTCGGCACGGCATTGGGCCCGTGCACCGACTGGGTGCAGAAAGGCCAGACCTACAAGTGCAAGGCCGGCA
Organism: Pseudomonas sp. GM78; assembly: GCF_000282475.1. GTDB lineage: Bacteria > Pseudomonadota > Gammaproteobacteria > Pseudomonadales > Pseudomonadaceae > Aquipseudomonas. Next base: position 260 of record NZ_AKJF01000065.1, on the reverse strand, counting down.
ACGTGCCGGTGACCTGGTTGCCCAAGGCCGTAGGAAAGTGGAACAGCCTGTACCTGGAAAGCGACCAGACGCCGTGGGACGACGACATTGCTTGCGCCCGCGCCGCTTTTACCGCACTGAACGTCGAAGTGCGCTGCGCACCGGGTAGCTGGGTCGAGGAAGAAGGTGAGGAGACGGCAGATCGCTGGATTCGCATCAGCGCCGACGGTGAAGAAGAGATCACCTGGAAAACTGCTTAACCGCCAAAAGATCGCAGCCTG
>NZ_AKJF01000064.1 GCF_000282475.1 Pseudomonas sp. GM78 | reverse complement strand
CAATGGATATGCCCCCAATCCAGATGATGCGGCCTTTTGCTCTTCAGGGCCGGAACTGACTCGGCGCCACACCACTCCACCGCACAAACGCATGGCGAAAACTCGCGGTCTCGCTGAAACCCAATGCCTCGGCGATCCGATAGATCGGCATCTGGTCTTCACAGAGCAACAGCTTGGCCTGCTCGAACCTGAGCTCATCGAGCAATTCCTGATAGCTGCAACCCAGTTCCTTGAGATGCCGGCGTAACGTACGAGCTGAACAATTCATCTGCTCGGCCAACCCTTCGAGCCCCGGTGCCGCATGCAATTGTGTGCTGAGCAACTGGCGGATCCGCCCCAGCCAGGCCTGGCGCCCGGTAAACTCGGTATTCTGCTTGCGGCAACGCTCGGCCATGGCCTGGTGGGTGATGGCATCGGCCAGGGGCAAGGGTTGGTCCAGCCAGCGCTTGTCGAACGCGAAGGCGTTGTCCTGCGCCCCGAAATGCAGGGGGCAGTTGAAGTGATCGTAATAGGACGCTTCATAGTCGGGCGCCGCATGCTCGAAGCGTGCAGCCAACAGCGGCAGTGGGTGACCGATCAGGTCGTCGCAGGTGACCTTCAACGACACCAGGCAGAACTCGGCATTGAACACCGCCAGCGCCGGATTCTCCCGGTAATCGGCGGCGACAAACCAGACGCGTTCATCGTCCTCTTCCAGGCTCAGTTCGAAAAGTGTTCCCAACAGCGCCGGATAACGCATCGCCAGGCGCAATGCGTCACCGAAGGTGGCACTGGTGAGCAGGGCATAGCCGAGCATGCCGTAGGACGAAACGTGCATGCGTCGACCCAGTTCCAGGCCGATATCGTGCTTGAGGGCGACGGCGTTGGCGCAGACCTGCATCTCTTGATTGGTGGTGATGCGCGTGTCCGCCCGGGCCAGATCCGCGGCGCAGATGCCGCTGCCGGCGAGCAAGGCGTCGCTGGGCAGGCCTTGGACCTTGAAGGTGTCGAGCACCAGGGAAACGGCGTTGAGGGTGGTGAGGTGGGAGTGGAGCATGCTCGATTCCGGCGTGGGGGTGCCAGAACCGAGCAACTTGTGTGCCGGTTTGCCTCAGAAGGCCTTAATGGCTACTGAGCAAGGACGCAGCCCCGGCACCGCCGAACAGTCCGGCACTGATCCGGTTGAACCAGCTCTGGCCCTTGCCGCTGCGCAGATACCGCGCCGCGCCATGGGCACCGAGGCCGTAGGCCAGCTTGCACAGCAGGTCCAGTACGGTCCAGGTGGCGATCATCACCAGCAGTTGCGGCAGGAACGCTTGCTCGGCGCTCAAGAATTGCGGCAGGAACGCAGCGAAGAACAGGATGTCTTTCGGATTGCTCGCGCCCAGCATGAAGGCGCGCCCGAACAGGGCGCGAAAGCGTGGCACCGCTGCGGCCTGGGGCACTTCGGCCCCGTGGGATGGTTGGCGCGACTGCTGCCAGCTCTGCCAGGCGAGGTAGAACAGGTACAGCGCGCCGACGATTTTCAGGGCACTGAACAACTGTTCCGATGCCAGCAGCAGGGCGCCCAGGCCCAGGGCCGAAGCACTCAACAGGCAGATCGAGGCGATCACGCCGCCGAGAAACGCCGGGTATGAACGGACCAGGCCGTAATTCAGACTGTTGCTGATCATCAGCAAAGACAGTGGCCCCGGGATCAGGATCACCACCAGCGCAGCGCCGCTGAACAGCAGCCAGGTTTCCAGACTCATCACTTTCCTCCATTTGCACAAAAGCCTCACCCGACGGGGTGAGGCTGGTTTGACGCGTACCGCCGAGATTTACAGGAAGATGAACTTGGCAATGAAAATTGCGCAGAGCACCCACAGACTGACGGAGATTTCCTTGTACTTGCCGGTGCCGGCCTTCAACGCCACGTAGGTGATGAAGCCCAGCGCGATACCGTCCGCGACCGAGAAGGTCAGGGGCATCATGATTGCCGTGACGATCGCCGGAATGCTGTCGGTCGCCTCGTCCCATTCGATGTGGGCCATGCCGCCCATCATCAGCATGGCCACATAGATCAGCGCACCGGCCGTTGCATAGGCAGGAATCATCCCGGCCAGCGGAGCGAAGAACATGGCCGCAATAAATAGCACACCTACGGTCACTGCGGTAAGACCAGTCCGACCACCTGCCGCCACGCCCGCGGCACTTTCCACGTAGCTGGTGACGGGTGGAACGCCCACTACCGCACCGAAAACGCTGGATGCACTGTCGGCTTTCATGGCACGCGAGAGGTTTTCGATCCGACCGTCAGCACCCACCAGGTTGGCGCGCTGGGCCACACCCATCAAGGTGCCGGCGGTGTCGAACATGTGCACGAAGAGGAAGGCCAGCACCACGCTGATCATGCTGACGTTGAACACGCCGGCAACGTTCATGGCCATCCAGGTCGGGGCCAGGCTCGGTGGGGCCGACATGATGCCCTCGTAGTGCACCAGGCCCAGGCCCCAACCGGCCAGGGTCACGGTGATGATGCTGATGAGGATCGCGCCGAACACCTTGTGGTAGCTGAGGATGGCGATCATCAGGAAGCACACGGCGGCGAGCAGCGGGCCAGGCTCGCGCAGGGAGCCGAGCTTGATCAGGGTGGCCGGGCTATCGACGACGATGCCTGCGGTTTTCAAACCGATCAACCCGAGGAACAGGCCCACACCCGCGCCCATGGCGTAGCGCAGGCTGACCGGGATGCTGTTGAGCAGCCATTCACGGATGCGCGAGAAGGTCAGGATCATGAACAACACGCCGGACACGAACACCGCACCCAGCGCGGTTTCCCAGTTGTAGCCCATGGTGCCGACCACGGTGTAGGTGAAGAAAGCGTTCAGGCCCATGCCCGGTGCCAGGCCGACCGGCCAGTTGGCGTACAGGCCCATCAACAGGCAGCCCAGGGCTGCGGCAATGCAGGTGGCGACGAATGCCGCGCCATGGTCGATCCCGGCGTCCGCCATGATGTTGGGGTTGACGAAGATGATGTAGGCCATGGTGATGAAGGTTGTCAGACCGGCAATCAACTCGGTCTTCACCGTGGTGCCATGCAAGCTGAGTTTAAAGATGCGCTCCAGCCAGCCATTGCGTATAGGCGGCGAGAGATCCAGCGTCGATGCTTCGGATTTGCGGCTTTCCACAGCGAGGTACTCCTCAAGAGTTTTATTTTTATTTCCAGGGCCGGACCCATGAGGGTGGCAGCGGCCCTTTGAGGCACTTGCGAATTTGTTGACCGTTAGGTCAGGAACTCGCACGAAGTGGATTATGCTTTTGTATACAAATAAAGCAAATAATGTTTTTGGTTTTGTGGACGAAAAGTTTGGCAATCGGGATATATCGCCTTCGCGGGCCTCATCGCCAGCAGGCTGGCTCCCACAGGTTTTGTGTACACCACAGCTCATTGTGGGAGCCAGCCTGCTGGCGATAGGGGCAGAACAGTCAATCAACAGTCTGACTTTTCCCCAATGCCAGATTTACCGCCAACCACCCATTCACCGCCGTCTCCCCAGCCTCGGCAAACACCCGCTCAAGCAATTTCACCTGCTCACGGCGCAACGACTGTTCAAACCGCGTGCCTTCGGCGGTCAACTCCAGCAGCCGCTTACGCTTGTCGGTCTCGGACGCCACGCTGTTGACCAGATGCATCTCCAGCAGTTGGCGCAACGGCATGTTCAGTGCCTGCTTGCTCACGCCGAGCAATGCCAGTAGCTCCTTGACGCTGAGGTTCGGGTAACGGGCGATGAAAAATACGATGCGCTGATGCACCCGACTCAAGCCGCGCCGCTCAAGCATTTCATCGGCCTTGGCCGTGAAGGCCTGGTAGCCGAAGAAAAACGCTTCCATGGCCTGCTGCTGGGAAATCGGGTTTTTAAGGTCAATCATGTTGACGTATCCGTTCGGGCTGTCGTAATTTCGGTCAACAATTTTGACTCATTTTCCTCTGGCCTCGCTACCGGTGACTCCCATGGCTTTTTCCGAACGTGTCTCGCGCCTTAAAAGTTCCTTGATCCGTGAAATCCTCGCGGCTGCCCAGCGTCCGCAAGTGATGTCGTTCGCCGGGGGGTTGCCGGCCGAAGTCATGCTGCCGAAGGTCGAGTGGGACCGGATGCCGGTGTCCATGGGGCAATACGGCATGAGTGAAGGCGAACCGGCCTTGCGTGAAGCCCTGGCGGCACAGGCGCGAGCGCTGGGTGTGCCCTGCGAGGCGAGTCAGGTGCTGGTGGTCAGTGGGTCTCAGCAAACCCTCGATCTGGCCGCCAAGCTCTATATCGACAAAGGCACCGAGGTGCTCCTCGAAGCACCGACCTACCTGGCGGCCCTGCAGATCTTCCAGCTGTTCGGCGCCGATTGCCTCACCGTGCCGCTGGAAGCGGACGGGCCGAATCTGGTGCACCTGCGTTCGCGCCTGGAAAAACATCGCCCGGCGTTCATCTACCTGATCCCGACCTTCCAGAATCCCTCGGCGGTGCGTTACAGCGAAGCCAAGCGCGAGGCGGTCGCGGCATTGCTGGATGAGTTCGACGTGACCCTGATCGAAGACGAGCCTTACCGTGAGCTGACGTTTGACGGCGGCAGCGCCAAACCGATTGCCGGGCGCCTGAAAAAAGCCAGCTGGATCTACACCGGCACGGTGTCGAAAACCTTGCTGCCGGGGTTGCGCGTGGGGTATCTGATCGCCAGTGCCGACCTGTTCCCGCACCTGCTCAAGCTCAAGCAGTCGGCGGACCTGCACACCAATCGCGTGGGCCAGTGGCAAGCGTTGCAATGGATCGGCAGCGAGCCCTACCAGCAGCACCTGAGTGAGTTGCGTGTTTTTTACCGGGTGCGCCGCGACGCCTTCCAGGCCGCGCTGCAAACCCATTTTGCCGATCTGGCGGATTGGCATGTGCCCCAGGGTGGGCTGTTTTTCTGGCTGACGCTCAAGCAGCCGCTGGACACCCGTACGCTACTCAATGCGGCGTTGGCCAATGACGTGGCGTTCATGCCGGGTGAGCCGTTCTTCCCTGAGCCGGATAATCATCACGGGCATTTGCGGCTGAATTTCAGCCACATCGACCCGGCGCGGCTGGAGGAGGGGATCAAGCGGTTGGCGGCGGTGGTGCGGCAGGCGCAGGCGGCGCTAGCGGCCTGAAGAAAAAACCGGCTCAAAGGCCGGTTTATTTTTTGTCTGAAGTTTGCAGTGTTTATGCCGGCCTCATCGCCAGCAGGCTGGCTCCCACAGGTTTTGTGAACACCACAAATCCCATGTGGGAGCCAGCCTGCTGGCGACAGGGCCATCCATCACACCACAAATAAATCAGGCTGCAGCGAAACGCTTGTCCAGATAATCAATGATCACCTTGGACTCATACATCCACGTGGTCTGGCCATTCTCTTCGATGCGCAGGCACGGCACCTTGATCTTGCCGCCGTGCTCGAGCAGGGCCTGGCGATCCTGTTCGTTGTTTTTCGCGTCGCGCAGGGCCACCGGTACGTTCAGGCGGCGCAGGGTGCGGCGGGTTTTCACGCAGAACGGGCAGGCATGGAACTGATACAGGGTCAGGCCCTTGGCGGCGGCTTCGACCTGGGCCTGGGCGGCGGCAGGGCGCTGCTTCTTGCCTGGACGGGTGATGAAATCGATGAAGATGATCAGTTGGCCCAGGCCAACACGAAGCGCTTTTACGAACACGTTGAAAGCCTCACGGTGCTAATGAAGAAAGGCGCGCAGCTTACCTGATTTTTCCAGGGCGAAAAAAAACCGGCGATGAAAGCCGGTTTTCTTCGTGCGGCGAATTACTTGATCAAGCTGAGAAACTCGCTGCGAGTCGCGGCGTTTTCACGGAATTCGCCGAGCATCACCGAGGTGATCATCGTCGAATTCTGCTTTTCCACACCGCGCATCATCATGCACATGTGCTTGGCCTCGATCACCACGGCAACGCCCAGGGCGCCGGTGACCTGCTGGACGGCATCGGCAATCTGGCGGCTGAGGTTTTCCTGGATCTGCAGGCGGCGGGCGTACATATCGACGATCCGCGCGACTTTCGACAAGCCCAGCACCTTGCCGCTCGGGATGTAGGCCACATGGGCCTTACCGATGAACGGCAGCAGGTGGTGTTCGCACAACGAGTACAACTCGATGTCCTTGACCAGCACCATTTCGCTGTTGTCGGAGCTGAACAAGGCACCGTTGGTGACCTCTTCCAGCGACTGTTCATAACCGCGGCAGAGGTACTGCATGGCTTTGGCGGCACGTTTTGGCGTGTCGAGCAGGCCCTCGCGGGAGGGATCCTCGCCCAGTTGGCCTAGGATCGCGGTGTAATTCTGTTCCAGGGACATGAAACTACCTGTGGGATTTTACGCAAAGGGCAAGGGTACGGTGGCGGACACGGCGCTGCAAGCGCGGCGCATCAGGTTTACTCGTCGCGACCTTCCATCATGGTCCGTTTGAGCATCACATAAACGGCTCCGGCACCGCCATGCCTGGCTTGGCACGAAGTGAAGCCAAGTACCTGTGGATGCTGGCGCAGCCAGGTGTTGACGTGGCTTTTGATCATCGGCCGCTTGCCGTCCAGGCGCACGGCCTTGCCGTGGGTGACGCGCACGCAGCGGATTTCGAATTTGGTCGCTTCGGCGAGGAACGCCCAGAGGGTTTCCCGGGCCTTTTCCACGCTCATGCCGTGCAGGTCAAGGCTGCCTTCGAACGGGATCTGCCCGATCTTGAGCTTGCGCATTTGGCTTTCCTGCACACCGTCGCGCGCCCACATCAGTTCGTCTTCCGGGCCGACGTCGATGACGAACTGATCGGACAGCCCGTCAACGGTGGTGGCATCGGTGCGCACGGTGGCGGCTTGGCGCAACTTGGCGATCTGCGCGCGGTCAGCCTTGGGTTTGCCGGTTTCGGCGCGATCGTGCTTGATCGGCTTGACGCCTTGGATCGCACTTTTGAACAGGGAAAAATCGTCGTCTTGCATGTCAGCCTCCGCGAAGGGCGGCCAGTTTACCCAACTCCAGGCGAATCGGGCGCGAGAAAACGCAAGGCGCTGGACGGCGACTTGCGCTTAGTCGTGTTTTTTCATCAGGTGCGGGGAGATGTTCAGCGCGTTCGACTGGCGCGAGCGGCGGCGGCAACGACGCCACAGCCATATGCCCAGGTACAGCACGAACAGGCCGATGACCAGAATCACTGCAGCGCCCGCGCGGTTGGTGTTCAACTCGCCCAAGGCCGGAGCGTGGCCGAACAGGCTGGCGGCACCGGCCATCGCCAGCAGCACGCCGCTGGTCGCCAGCAAGGCAGCAAAAGCTGCGCCGATTCTAAAACGCCAGTTGCTCTGGCCTTTGGGCCGCAAACGGCGAGCGTCAAAACCATCGGATAACTTCATTCCGACCTTCCTCAATGGGTATCGGCCCTTCGACCGGAAGTTGACCGGGATGTTCCTGAGGCTAAGACATTTACGGCATATGAGAGGCTTTTGCGGATGAGCGGCGGTCTAGACCGCTCATGAGCCGCCGATCAGACCAGGTCGTTGGTCAGGGCGAGGGCGGCAAAGTTGTCCGCCATGATCGCCATTTCGGTCTGCTGCACGTGCTCGGCGCTCAGGACGCCGCCTTTGTACGGCAGATCACGGGTGGCGCAGGCGTCTTCCACCAGGGTGCAGCGGAACCCCAGGTTCTTTGCCGCACGCACGGTGGTGCTGACACTGGAATGGCTCATGAAGCCACACACCACCAGGTCCACCGAGCCCAGGTCTTCCAGGCGTTTTTTCAGGTCCGTGCCATGGAACGCACTCGGCAGGATTTTCTCGATCTTGATTTCACCGGCCAGCGGCTCCAGCCCGGGAATGAACTGGCCGCGCTCGCCGCGGGGGTCAAACAGCCCACCGACGGTGCCAAGATGGCTGACATGCACGATCGGCCGGCCAGCCGCGCGGGCGGCAGTCACCAATTTCTTGATGTTCGCAACCGCCGCATCCATGCCGCTCAGGGCCAGGGGACCGCTGAGGTACTCTTTCTGGGCATCGATGATGATCAGGGTCGCATGACTCAGTTTGGCTGCTGCATAACCGCGGCCGCTGAGTTGAAACATCGTTTGTGGAACGGACATTCTGGGGCTCCTTCGAGTGGGGCTTTTGCGACATTGTCCTCTGGCTGAGCGCTTCTGTGAATCGCTACCATCGTAGGCACCGTCGTTACTGGCGTGCAGCGTTGTCAAGTATTGAGTTTTGTTCAATAGCCAGTGAAAAATCCAGAAGAATCCTACATTTACCCCGGTGTTTTTCCTGCGTCGTCGTGACGTCGTTTGACTGGTAGAATCGCCCGTCGATTTTTCTGGAGTTTACCGTCGTGATCACTTCCCGCCTTCGTACCCTGCGTGACCATATCCGTTGGGCCGTCAGCCGCTTCCATGGGGAGGATCTGTTTTTCGGCCATGGCACCGACAACGCCTGGGACGAAGCCCGTCAACTGGTGTTGGGTGCACTGCACTTGCCGTGGGAAATTTCCGACAGTTACCTGGACTGCAATCTGGAAGAAGACGAGCTGGCCCACCTGCAACAGCTGCTCAAGCGCCGCATCGAAGAGCGTGTGCCGACCGCCTACCTGCTGGGTGAAGCCTGGTTCTGCGGCATGTCGTTCATCGTCGATGAGCGCGTGCTGATCCCGCGCTCACCGATTGGCGAGCTGATCGAAAACCGTTTCACACCGTGGCTGGGCACCGAGCCTGCGCGGATTCTCGACCTGTGCACCGGCTCCGGCTGCATCGGTATCGCCTGCGCCTACGAGTTCCAGAACGCTGAAGTGGTGCTGGCCGACCTGTCGTTCGAAGCGCTGGAGGTGGCGAACCAGAACATCGAGCGCCACGGCGTCGACGAGCGCGTCTACACCGTGCAGGGCGATGGTTTCGATGGTTTGCCGGGGCAGCGTTTCGACCTGATCGTGTCGAACCCGCCGTACGTGGATGCCGAGGACTTCGCCGACATGCCGGACGAATACCAGCACGAACCGGAACTGGGCCTGGCCTGCGGTGATGACGGCCTGAACCTGGTGCGCCGCATGCTCGCCGAAGCGGCGGATCACCTGACGGAGAAGGGCCTGTTGATTGTCGAGGTGGGCAACAGCCAGGTGCACGTCGAGGCGTTGTACCCGGAAGTCGATTTCGCTTGGCTGGAATTCGAGCGTGGCGGGCATGGCGTGTTCATGTTGACGGCCGAGCAGTGCCGGGATCATCAGGCCCTGTTCGTCTCCCGCGTATAAACGTCAAAAGCTTCGCGAGCAGGCTCGCTCCCACAGGGGATTTGTGAACGACGCAGATCCAATGTGGGAGCGAGCCTGCTCGCGAATAGTCGCACCCGGGTTTCAAGCCTTCAACGGTGCGTCGCAATCCAGATCAGCAACCCCGCCTGAAACACCGCAAACGCCACCAAACAGGTAATGGTGAAGCGCAAACCGGCGTCTTCACGCTTGTATTTGCTGACTTTCTCCTCGTGTTTCTTGAGTTTGACTTCCTGCTCGGCCAGGTTCTGCTCGGCTTGCTGGAGCATCTGCGCGGCTTCAAGAATTTCCACGACTTGCAGTTTTTCCGTGTTCCAGTCACTCAGCAGGTCGCCGACCCGCACTTCCTGGACGCTGCCCTTCAAATGCTGGGCGTCGGCATAGACCACGTCGAAGCCGTGCACGCGCAAAAAATGATCGCGGCGCAGGCGCGTGTCTTCGTTCAGCGCGTCCTTGTTGTTGAGGTCGGTGCCGTCGACGGTGTAGCCAGGCCATCTTTTCTTCGCCCAGTTGATGCCCTGGGCGGCCATGAAGCGGCCGATGCCACGGTTCAGCGGTTCGATTTGCAGGCCGCTGTCGGGTCCGAAATGCACGCGTTTTTCGGCGTGATCGACCCACACGTCCAGATGATTCTGTTCCTTGCGCACGCGCTGGCCGGGCAGGGAGATGGTCATGCGCATCAGGCTGCGCAACTTGTCGTTGCGTTCGGCGTAGCCGAATTCGACAAAACGCAAAGGACGACCACCGGTATGGCGGTCGGTCTGCAATGGTGCAAGGCGGAGCATCTTGTGGTGCTCGACGTGAACGTCCGCCCAGGGCAGCTCGACCGCTGGCGGTACGTCCTTTTCAGCGGTGGTGTCGGGTGAAGTCTGGGTATCGGTCATAACGGCGAGATCCTGTCCAAGCTCAACGTGCCGCCAGCCAGTACGCTGGCGACAAAGGCTTATCGGCCGTTTTCGACAAGACTGGAGCGCAAATTAACTGGAACGAAGCCCGTCAATGAATCCGAGGATGCGCGTGCCCAGTTCCGCCGCCAGTGGCAAATTCGGATCCTTGTAGGAGGCCAGCTGGCGTTTGACGTCGTTGGGCACGATGCGCATGACGTGGTTCATGCCTTCGATCAGGGCCAGTTCAGCGTCCGGTTTGGCCGCCTTGAGCAACCGGGCGTCATTGACCCCGACCTGGATGTCATTGCTGCCCTGGATGATCAGCGCCGGCATTTTCAGCTTCGCGAACGCTGCGGCAGGGTCCTGGCGGAACAGGGAGATCAGGTACGGCTGCACACTCGGGCGGAAAATCACCTGCAGTTGCGGTGGCACGTTGTCGTCGGTTTTCCCGGCCTTGAGGCTGTCGAGCAGCTCATTGCTGCGCTGCATCAGCGGGGGAGGCAGGCGATTGCCCAGCTGCTGGCGCAGGACCTGGTCGATCGGCCGGGCGCTGCCGGACATGGAAATCACCGCCGCCGCATCGACGCTGGGCGCCGCGAGGCTGGCGATCAAGGCGCCTTCGCTGTGGCCCAGCAGGATCAGCTGGCTGAAGCGCGGGTCGGTCTTGAGTTTTCGGCCCCAGGCTTCAGTGTCGGCCACATAGGCCTCCACCGACAGGTTACGTTCGTCAGGGGTGGCCGCCAGGCTCGCCGCCACGCCGCGCTTGTCGTAGCGCACGCTGGCGATGTTGTGTTTGGCCAGCACCCAGGCCAGGCGCTTGAGGCTGTCATTGCGCCCGCCTTCGGGGTTGTTGCCGTCACGATCGGTCGGGCCAGAGCCGGAAATGATCAGGACCACCGGCACCGGCGTGTCGGATTTAGGCAGCAGCATCGAGCCGAAAAGCTCGCCGGTGCCAGTGTCCAGGGTAATCGGCCGTTGCAGGACGGTGGCCTGGGCGAAGCCGGAAATCAGGGTAAGGCTCAAGGCTAGAACTCGCAGCATTGTCACGCCATCATCATCAAGGTGCCGGTTGGACTCACACACACCCATAAGGTTCGAGGATGAACTAGTTGGATAGCCTGCGTATACTGGCGCGCATTACGTATTAAGGTTCATTTCACGGAGCGTCCTGCATGTCCGGCAATACCTACGGCAAGCTGTTCACTGTCACCACCGCTGGCGAAAGCCATGGCCCGGCGTTGGTCGCCATTGTCGATGGCTGCCCGCCGGGGCTGGAGATTTCCCTGGAGGATCTGCAGCGCGACCTGGATCGCCGCAAGCCCGGCACCAGCCGCCACACCACCCAGCGCCAGGAAGCCGACGAAGTCGAAATCCTCTCGGGCGTATTCGAGGGTCGCACTACTGGCTGCGCCATCGGCCTGCTGATCCGCAATACCGACCAGAAGTCCAAGGACTACTCGGCGATCAAGGATTTGTTCCGTCCGGCCCATGCCGACTACACCTACCACCACAAATACGGCGAGCGTGATTATCGCGGCGGCGGCCGCAGCTCGGCCCGGGAAACCGCGATGCGCGTGGCGGCCGGCGCGATTGCCAAGAAGTACCTGGCGACCCAGGGCATCGTCATTCGCGGCTACATGAGCCAGCTCGGCCCGATCGAAATTCCGTTCAAGACCTGGGATTCGGTGGAGCAGAACGCGTTTTTCAGCCCCGATCCAGACAAAGTGCCGGAGCTGGAAGCCTATATGGATCAGCTGCGCCGCGACCAGGATTCGGTTGGCGCGAAGATCACCGTGGTCGCCGAAGGCGTGATGCCGGGCCTGGGCGAGCCGATTTTCGACCGTCTCGATGCAGAACTGGCCCATGCGCTGATGAGCATCAACGCAGTCAAGGGCGTGGAAATCGGCGCCGGTTTCGCCAGCGTCGCCCAGCGCGGCACCGAGCATCGCGATGAGATGACGCCGGAAGGTTTCCTCAGCAACAACGCGGGCGGCATTCTCGGCGGCATTTCTTCCGGTCAGCCGATCGTCGCGCACCTGGCGTTGAAGCCAACGTCCAGCATCACCACGCCGGGCCGTTCCATCGATATCCATGGCAACCCGGTGGACGTCATCACCAAGGGCCGACACGACCCGTGCGTCGGCATCCGCGCCACGCCGATCGCCGAAGCGATGATGGCCATCGTGCTGATGGACCACTTGCTGCGTCACCGTGGCCAGAACGCCGATGTGCGTGTGAGCACGCCGGTGCTGGGCCAGATCTAAGCCAACGGTGACGGCGCTCCCGTACTGGCGGCTGTCCAGCTTTTATCTGTTCTATTTCGCCTTGCTCGGTTCGACAGCGCCTTTTCTGGCGCTGTACTTCGATCACCTGGGATTCTCCGCGGCGCGCATCGGCGAGTTGGTGGCCATCCCGATGCTGATGCGTTGCGTGGCGCCGAACCTCTGGGGCTGGCTCGGCGACTACACTGGGCGGCGTCTGGCTATCGTGCGCTTGGGCGCCGTGTGCACATTGCTCACGTTTTCGCTGATTTTCGTCAGCCAGACCTATGCCTGGCTGGCGATGGTCATGGCCTTGCACGCCTTCTTCTGGCACGCGGTGCTGCCGCAGTTCGAAGTCATTACCCTGGCGCACCTGCAAGGCCAGGCCTCGCGCTACAGCCAGATTCGCCTGTGGGGCTCGATCGGGTTCATCATCACCGTGGTCGCGCTCGGGCGCCTGTTCGAATGGCTCAGCCTGGACATCTACCCCGCAGCGCTGGTGCTGATCATGGCCGCGATTGTGCTCAGCAGCCTGTGGGTACCGAACGCCCAACCGGTGCAGGGCGAGCGATTGGCCGGCGAAGGATTCCTCGCGCAACTGCGCAGCCCCGGGGTGTTGGCGTTCTACGCCTGCGTGGCGTTGATGCAGATGAGCCACGGGCCTTATTACACCTTTCTCACCCTGCACCTTGAACGGCTGGGCTACAGCCGGGGCGTGATCGGCATGCTCTGGGCCGTCGGCGTGGTCGCTGAAGTGCTGATGTTCATGGCCATGAGCCGGATCCTCGCGCGGTTCTCGGTACGGCGCGTGCTGCTGGCGAGTTTTCTGCTGGCGGCGTTGCGTTGGCTGTTGCTCGGTTCGCTGGCCGAATTCCTCTGGGTGTTGTTGTTTGCCCAGGTGCTGCACGCGGCGACGTTCGGCAGCTTTCACGCCGCGGCCATCCAGTTCGTGCAGCGCAGTTTCGGCCCACGCCAGCAAGGGCAGGGCCAGGCGTTGTACGCCGCACTGGCCGGCACCGGTGGCGCAATGGGCGCGTTATATTCCGGCTACAGCTGGACGGCCCTTGGCGCGCCCTTAACCTTTAGTATTGCCAGCCTCGCAGCGCTGGCGGCAGCCGTTATCATTGCCACACGAATGCAAGAGGACACGCGCTCCTCCCCCTTGAACCCTTAAGGAGTTGTCCTGATGAGCAGCCTGTCCGTTTATCACGTTTCCAGTCCCGACGTACCCAACAAGGTGCTGACTCATTTCGAAGACATTGCCTCGACTCTCGCCGAGCAGGGCGTACGCTTCGACCGTTGGCAGGCCGAGACGAAGATCCGCCCTGGTGCCAGCCACGAAGACGTCATCAGCGCCTGCCAGGCGCCCATCGACTCGCTGATGACCGGGCACGGGTTGCGCGCGTTGGATGTGATCAGCCTTGACCGCGATCACCCGCAAAAAGAGTCGATACGCGCGAGCTTCTTCGCCGAGCACCGCCAGGACGAAGCCGAAATCATGCTTTTAGCCTCAGGCAGTGCATTGTTGTCGGTACACATCGACGATTACGTTTACGCCGTGCTGTGCGAGAAAGGCGACCTGATGGTGCTGCCGGCGGGCACCCGGCAGTGGCTGGATATCGGTGAACAGCCCTTCGTGGTTGCGATTCGCCTGTGTGGGAGCCAGCCTCGGGTGGCCCATTTCACCGGCGACGACAGTGCTGCTCGATTCCCGGGGATGGATGACTGCTGAACAGCACACACACAACTCAGGCCGTGAAGCGCAAGCTTGCTCGGCCTGATGGTTTACCGCGGCGCGACACTTACAGCGAATGATAGGTCGGCAGGGCAAAGCGCTGCTGGCTTTGCAGCAGGGAAATTTGCGGCAATTCGCTGGCCTGTTCCGCCAGATCGCGGCGAATGGCGCTGATGACCCACGACAGTTGGTCGCCATTGTGCAGCTGCTGATAGGAAATCGAGCGTTTGAATTCCTTACCTTCGCAGCGCAAGGTGAGCAGGATGCCGCCGTCAGGTCGATCCTGGGTGGTCACGTCGAAGTTGGAGAACAAGGAGGAAAATTTTTCTTGGATCAGGCTCATGTCTGTCAGCTCCGTTAGCTCTTTGAATGGCAAGCATGGGGAAGCTGTTGCAGTGATTGTGCCAGTATTGCTCTCTTAAAAAATCTTATATAAAACAATTACATACGATTTTTGTCGATTTTCGCTTTCGTGCAATCTGCATGAATGGCTATCGTGCATCCTGCATTTTGCGTGGTCGTCGGCGTTTCGATGGAACCATTTGGCGTGCGCGCGCTCACGATTTCAAACGTCGGTGTCGCGGATACAAAACATTTCAAAAACCGCGTGTACAGCTGCAGAACCGTTGACGTATTTTCGGGGTCGATCAACGCCGCCCGACAATAAGAAGAGCCCACGGGAACAGCCATGCGCCGCACGCAGCACGACTCGATCACCTGGGGCATGATGCTCCGCAAGCTGCCTTCCATTGCCAAAGCCATTCCTCGTGTGGTCAAGGGCATGAAGGTCGCCAACGTCAAGGATCCGGCCCAAACGTGTGGCCTGGGCTGGAGTTTCGAACAAGCGACCCTGCGCAACCCCGAAGGCCCGGCCTTGCTGTACGGCGAGGTGCAGCTGACTTACGCCCAGGTCAACCGCTGGGCTAATCGCATCGCCCATCACCTGATTGAGCAAGGCATCGGCAAGGGCGACGTGGTGGCGGTTTTCATCGAGAATCGCCCGGAATTGCTGGTGACCCTCCTGGCCCTGGCCAAGGTCGGCGCCATCAGTGCCTTGCTCAATACCTCGCAAACCCGCGATGCCCTGGCCCATAGCCTGAACCTGGTGACCCCCGCAGCCATTGTCGTCGGCGCGGAATTGGTACCGGCCTACCTGGCGGTGCGCGAACGGGTGTCGATCGAGAGGGCGCGTACCTGGTTCGTCGCCGATCAGGACACCTACAGCCACCCCGGCATCGCGCCCGACGGGTTCGTCAACCTGATGACGGCCAGCGTCGACGCCTGCAGCGACAATCCCGCCAGCAGCCAGCAGATCTATTTCGACGATCCTTGTTTCTACCTCTATACCTCGGGCACCACCGGCTTGCCCAAGGCCGGGGTTTTCAAGCACGGGCGCTGGATGCGCAGTTACGCAAGCTTCGGCATGATCGCACTGGATATGCGCCCCGAGGACACCGTCTACTGCACGTTGCCGCTGTATCACGCCACCGGCCTGTGCGTGTGCTGGGGCTCGGCCATCAGCGGGGCGTCGGGGTTCGCCATCCGCCGTAAATTCAGCGCCAGCCAGTTCTGGAGCGATGTGCGCAAATACCGGGCGACCACCCTCGGCTATGTCGGTGAATTGTGCCGCTACCTGGTCGACCAGCCTCCCAGTGCCGACGACAGCCAGCACGGCGTGACCAAGATGATCGGCAACGGTTTGCGTCCCGGGGCATGGGGCGAATTCAAGACGCGCTTCGCAGTCCAGCACATCTGCGAGCTGTATGCCGCCAGTGACGGCAATATCGGTTTCACCAACATCCTCAATTTCGACAACACCGTGGGCTTTTCCCTGATGTCCTGGGAGTTGGCGGCCTATGACCACGACAGCGGTGCGCCGCTGCGTGGCACCAATGGTTTCATGCGCAAGGTCGGCAAGGGCGAGCAGGGGTTGCTGCTGGCCCGGATCGACGACAAGGCGCCGCTCGATGGTTACACCGATCCGCACAACACCGAAAAAGTCGTGCTGCACGACGTGTTCGTCAAGGGCGATCGCTACCTCAACACCGGCGACCTGTTGCGCAACATCGGGTTCGGTCATGCGCAGTTTGTCGATCGCCTGGGCGACACCTTCCGCTGGAAGGGGGAAAACGTGTCGACCACCGAAGTCGAGAACATCCTGCTGCAGCACCCGAACATTTCCGAGGCGGTGGCCTATGGCGTGGAGGTGCGCAACACCAACGGCCGTGCCGGGATGGCCGCGATCACACCCGCGGAATCCCTGGCGACCCTGGACTTCGGCGAGTTGCTGGCTTTCGTCCGGCAACACCTGCCGGCCTACGCGGTGCCGCTGTTCCTGCGGGTGAAAGTGAAAATGGACATCACCGGGACCTTCAAATACCAGAAGACCCGGCTCAAGGACGAAGCCTTCGACCCCGGCCGGACTGGCGATGACCCGATCTACGCCTGGCTGCCGGGCACCGAGACCTACGTGCAGGTCACCGGGCAGGTGCTGGCGGACATCCAGGGCGGCAAGCATCGTTATTGAAAAGGGCTATGGCCGCGAATCAGAAAAAACAAGTGACAGTGGCGAGCACCCTCGGGAAACTGTCGACTTTGCGAAAAACTGAAAGTGGAGCGTTCAATGTCAGACAAAAGCCGCCAGATGACCCCGGAAGAAGCCGCCGAGTTTGCCGAACAGGTCTTCAACAAGGCGCGCGAGGGTGATGCGGCCATGATGGCTGCGCTGCTGAGCAAGGGCCTGCCGCCGAACCTGCGCAATCACAAGGGCGACACCTTGCTGATGCTGGCCGCCTACCACGGCCACGTGGACACGGTAAAAGTCCTGCTCGAACACAAGGCGGATCCGGAAATCCGCAATGACAACGGCCAGAGCCCGATTGCCGGCGCGGCCTTCAAGGGCGACCTGGCTGTGATCAAGGCCCTGGTCGAAGGGGGCGCGCAGGTCGAGGGTTCGTCCTTCGACGGCCGTACCGCGTTGATGATGGCCGCGATGTTCAACCGCGTCGAAGTCGTCGACTACCTGATCGGCAAGGGTGCCGACCCGAAAGCCAAGGACGCCAACGGCATTACCGCGCTGGACGCCGCCAAAACCATGGGCGCCGTCGATACCGTTGCGCAACTGGAAAAACTGCTCGGCTGAAGTCGTTTCGGGCCAGGTCTGAACGACCTGGCCCGACAGATTCAATGAACCCAGACCTCGACCCGCCGATTGCGGATCCGCCCCTCATCCTCGCTGTTGGCCGCCACCGGCATCTCGGCGCCGAAACCGCGAATGTCACGCAGTACCACGCCACTTTTCACCAGTTCGCGGCGCACCGCCATGGCCCGCAGCTTTGAAAGCAGGTCGGCGCGCGCCGGATCGAGCTTGGCATCGCCGAACCCGACCAGCGTTACCTGGCGATCGGTCTTGTCGTGCTGCTTCATATAGTCGAGCACCCGTGACAGGTCCTGGCGGGCCTTGTTGTCCAGGCTGGCGCTGCCTTCTTCGAAGCGAAAGTTCACCGTCAGGCGCATGGCGTGGCGGCTCAGTGCCTGGTAGCCCTCGGGCATCAACGCATTCGGCGAAACCGTCATGGCCTGGATCGTCTGGGCGATGAAGCCATTGGCCGCGACGATCGCCTGGCCCTGCCGGCTTTGCGCGAAGGCCACCAGTGCTTCGGCCCAAGGGTTGTTGCGCTTGGGTGGCAGGTAAAAGAACAGGCGCCGGGACAGCGGGTAATCTTCCGTGGCAATCAGGCTGTTGAGCGGCAGCATGGCCATGGACTGGCCGTCGGCAATCGCCACGGCCTTGGCCGAGCGCACGTAGGGCAGGCCGATAAAGCCGATGCCGTGCGGGTCCTGGCTGACAGCGTCGGACAATTGTTCGCTGGACTCGAAACGTCTTGCGCTGCCGCTCAGGGTTTTGCCATGACCGCCGAGCACCAACTCCCTGAAGGTGTCGTAGGTGCCGGACTGATCATCGCGCGCATAAAGATGGATGGCTCCGCCGTGGCCGCCGATCTCTTCCCAGGTTTTCACCTCGCCACTGAAAATACGCGCCAGCTGCACCGTGTCGAGTGTGTGCAACGGATTTTGCGGATGCAGGATGATTGCCAGCCCGTCGATGGCGATGACCTGTTCGGCGGCGGCGCTTTTCAGGTCGCCCAATGCTTGCAGGCTGACCAGCTCGCTGTCCTTGATCGGCCTGGAGGAGGCGGCGAGATCGGCACTTGCCGCTTTTAGCGCGGTGAAGCCGGTACTGGAGCCGTGGGCCGCCAGCTCCACTTCAACCCTGCGGCCTTGTTCGGTTTCACCGACGATACGTGACTCGTTGGGCTGCTCCGTCGCTTCGCGGTGCACCTTGAGCAGCCCCTGCTTTTTCATCAGGCCCTCGACCAGCGCCGGCCCCAGTGCCGCGCCAATGGTGTTGGAACCCTGGATACGCAGCACCGGGCCTTGCCCGGGAATCGGCAAGGCGCTGGCCGCTACCGACAACGGCAGCCCGGCACAGAGGATCAACAGGAACCACCCGCGCAGCGACATGCCGGCACCTTTCAAGACCAAGGGAAGAGCCGGGAGAATAAGTCAGAAAGATTTCCGAAAGATGACAGCCCTGTAGGGGCGAGGGTGGCTGATCGTTGATCGTTCCCACGCAGAGCGTGGGAACGATCATCAGGCTGCGGTTTCTTAACTCAACTCCAACCAGATCGGCGCATGATCCGAAGGTTTTTCCATGCCGCGCAGTTCGTAGTCCACGCCCGCGTCCTTGATCCGTGGCAGCAGGGCGTGGGACGCCAGGATCAGGTCGATCCGCAGCCCGCGCTTGGGTTCGTCTTCGAATCCGCGGCTGCGGTAGTCGAACCAGCTGAAGCGATCGGCAGCATCCGGGTTGAGGTGGCGGAAGCTGTCCACCAGGCCCCAGTTCTTCAGCCGGCCCATCCACTCGCGCTCTTCCGGCAGGAAGCTGCACTTACCGGTCTTCAGCCAGCGTTTCATGTTGTCCGGGCCGATGCCGATGTCGCAGTCTTCCGGGGAAATGTTCACGTCGCCCATCACCACCAGTGGCTGGTCGTTCTTGAACTGGCTTTCCAGCAGCGCCTGCAGGTCGCTGTAGAAGCGTTGCTTGGCCGGGAACTTGGTCGGGTGGTCGCGGCTTTCACCCTGTGGGAAGTAACCGTTCATGATGGTCACGGGCACGCCATTGGCGTCGGCAAAGGTGCCCCAGATGAAGCGGCGCTGCGCGTCTTCTTCATCGGTGGCGAAGCCTTTGTGCAGGGCCAGCGGCTCCTGGCGAGAAAGCAGGGCGACGCCGTAGTGACCCTTCTGCCCATGGAAATACACGTGGTAGCCCAGGGCCTTGATTTCATCGAGTGGAAACTGGTCGTCATGGACCTTGGTTTCCTGCAACCCGATCACATCGGGTTGATGCTTTTCGATCAGCGCCGCCAGCTGATGCGGGCGAGCGCGCAGCCCGTTGATGTTGAAGGAGACGATCTTCATGGTCGGCAGTCCTGGCAAAAGGGCGATGCTAGCTGACATGCCGGCGTGGGGCTAGCTGTTGGTGCCAGTAGCCTACTCTCTGTAGCAAAGCTTGCTCGCGATAGCGTTGTCTCAGTCCGCACTCATCATTTCAAGCCGGACGGCTATCGCAAACGAGCTTCGCGCCTACAACTCGACCGCAATCCTGATCGTGCGCATGAAGATCACCGGCTATCTGCCCCACTTTTGCTTTTAATATGTATGCACTTTCAGGTCTTGCGAACTTCTAGTAAATTTTCTTTGAGAATGGTAGTTATATTTGGGATGTGGTCTTTCACTGCAGAATAATGCGGAGCAATTTGTTTGAAGAGTTCGTATTGTTGCTTAACTCTAAGGGTTGGATTGGAGGGGGGAGTTAAAAGGAGAGCTTCAGCGTTTTTTATAAGTCTTTCGGTGGTATTAATGAAGGGTACTTTGATTTCATTGCCGATACCCCTGAGGTCTGCTTGGGTTTTACCTTTGTCTAATGTGCCGTTTAGGGCTTTTTTTGTTGTTTCAAGGTGGTGCCTCGCATTCATTATATAATTATCGAGTTTGTTAGCGATTTTCTCTATTGACTTGCTATTGTATTTATCGATTTTTAGTGCCTGGTTCAGTTCGCCTTCATTGAAATGGTTTTTCGCATGGGTGTCTATTTTGTTGGCTTTATTGGCGGCGTTTGTAGTTGAAATGCTTTTCTTCCCTATCCCGAAAAGCCGAAAACTACCATTTGGATCCGTCCAGTTTATCGGATCGTTCCCACAGTACGCATAAGCATTAACCCCACCTTTCCCAAACGGACTCAACACATCCGGGCTATTAAATCGCATCAACACCGGATTGAACTGCCGATACCCATTGCCCAAATGATAATGCCCAGTCACCAGGTCGGGCCGTTCACCGTTAAACCCGAGCAGGCTCAACAAACCGTTCCCAATCGGCCGATGCCCATAAGGCGTGTAGGCAATACGATGAGCCTGGGTCGAGTCCACCGCGTTCAACACTGAACGTTGGTGATCGGTTGCCAGCAGCGTGGTGTCCACGTTATCGCCCCAACGATTTTGTTGCGCCAACACCTGGTCGTCGTGCTGGAAGATGCTGCGCTGCGCAGCGTTGTGGATTTCCGTGGCCAGACGGTCTTTGCAGAAAAAACGCTGGAGTCCGGCTTGCCGGTCTGGCGTCCAGGTGATGGAGCGATCCAGCGCATCGTAGCGGTACTGACACAATACTGTTTGAAGCCGTGTAGTTGTCATTGCCTGATCTCCGGGCAAGGCTCAAGAAACTGTAATGTGAGCATCGGCTAGTTTTCAGGTTCTGCCTACTATCAGAACTGCTAGTACGGTGGGTGTCAGGTCAGCGCTTTTCGCTTCGTCGCCAGCATTGGCGGGGCGCACCTCAGGACGCCTTCGCCGGCAAGCCTGGCTCCTACAGGTTGCGACTTGTTTAACTCAGCCCGAAGTTGGTCTATACCTTGGTAGGCCCAGCAAAACCGCTGTTTTGAAATCAACAAGGAACTGTGCCCGCACCCAGAGGCTCGTACCAACAAGAGCGCCACCGTTGTGAGCGGCGCCCCGGGGAGATTTACCGTCATGCCCGAAACCTCGACCGCCATTGCCGATATCCACATGCTCGACAGTGGCTACTCCCGTGAAGCCCGCTCGCTGCTGTACCAGGCCTATCGCCATGAGCCGACGTTCAGCTACCTGTTCGAAGCCGAGCGTCCCGGCTATGAGCAACGGGTGCGTGCCACCGTGCGCGAGTTGGTCAAGCAGCACTTTTTCCAGGAGTTGCCGGCCATCGGCTTGCTGGTCAATGACCGGCTGATCGGCATCGCCCTGATCGCGCCGCCGCAGCGGCGCCTGGGGGTGACTGAAAGTTGGGCCTGGCGCCTGCGCATGGTGCTCAGTACCGGTTTTCGCTGCACCCGCCGCTACCTTGAATATCACGACGCCGTCGCTGCCTGCGTGCCAAACGACTCGGTGCACGTGCTGCCGTTGCTGGGGGTTCACCCGCAATTCCAGGGCAAGCATTTTGGTGAGCAGTTGCTGCAGGCGGTGCATAACTGGTGCGCGGTGGATGAAAACTCCCAAGGTGTGATTCTCGACACCGGCAACCCTCGTTATCTCGACTTCTACAAGCGCCAGGGCTATGAGGAAATCGGTGAGGTGGCCGTGGGGCCGATTCGCGAGCACGTGTTTTTTCACGCCAATCCGCAGGTATTACATACAGCAACAGCTTGAGGTCGAACTTTCTGTGCAAGCCAGGCTCTATCACGCTCCACGCTCGTGATAGCATCCGCGCCTATGAAGTTTCCAGGAAGAATTACCAGTGGCGTGCTGATGCTGATTACCAGCTGCGCAGCACTGGCGCAAAGTGAATTGGATGTGCGGATCAAACCGTCCAACGATGCACTGAAGGCCAATATAGAGGGCTATATCGGCAGTCTCGGCGATCGTGACGAAGAAGCCTTGCTGCGCTTCAGTCGTGGCGCCGAGGAGCAGGCGCGCAAGGCCGCCCAGGCCTTGGGTTACTACCAGCCGCAGATCGACAGTGAGGTAAAGGCCGGCAAGACGCCGCGCCTGATATTGACCATCGAGCCCGGCGAGCCGGTGCGTTTGCGCAATATCACAATCCGTGTCGACGGCCCGGCGGCCAGCCTCAAAGCCTTTCGTGTGCCCAAAAGCAAGGCCCTGCAAACCGGTGCGGTCCTCAATCACGGTCAATATGAAGATGCAAAGCGCCTGATCCAGAACCAGGCCTCGCGCTATGGTTTTTTCAGTGGCCACTTTACCCGCCAGAAGTTGTCGGTCGACCCGCGGGCCGGCGTGGCCGATATCGAGCTGATCTACGACAGCGGCCCGCGCTATTCGCTGGGCAAGGTCAGTTTCGAAGGTGACACGCCGTTCGACGAAGACCTGCTGCAACGCATGGTGCCGTTCAAGGCCGGCACGCCGTATGACTCCGAACTGATCGCCGAACTCAACCAGGCGCTGCAATCGAGCGGCTATTTCGAAGGCGTGCGGGTCGACGCGGCGCCGACCGCGTCCAAGGACGATGTGATCCCGGTGGACGTCAAGCTCGAGACTCGCAAGCCACGCACCATGGGCCTGGGCCTGGGTTATTCCACCGACGTCGGCCCGCGGGTCAAGGCCAACTGGACCCGGCACTGGGTCAACCCTCAGGGTCACAGTTATGGCTGGGAGACCGAAATCTCGGCGCCGCGGCAAAACGTCGGCTTGTTCTACGACATTCCCCTGGACCCGCCGCTGACCGACAAATTGCGCTTCGCCGGTGGTTACCAGAAGGAAGAAATCGCCGACAAGGACAGCCTCAGCAAGTTGCTGACCGTCGGCCCTGAGTGGCACAGCAAGTTGCCCAGCGGCTGGCAACGGGTGGTGTCGCTCAAGTGGCAACGCGAGGAATACCGCCTCGGCGACGACTCCGGCCTCAGTACGCTGCTGATGCCCGGTGTGAGCTATTCGTACCTCAAAAGCGACAACCGCATCGACCCGCACAACGGTTATCGCCTGCAGTTCGAAAGCAAGGTCGCCAAGGAAGGCCTGGGGTCCGATAACAACCTGCTGTACGGCACCGCGCTGGTCAAAGGCCTGACCACGGTGTTCGACAAGCATCGCTTGCTCGGTCGGGTTCAGGTCGGCGGCAGCGCCACCAACGGCTACAAGTCGATACCGCCGTCGTTGCGCTTCTTCGCCGGTGGCGACCAGAGTGTGCGTGGCTACGACTACCAGAGCCTGTCCCCGGAAAACAACCAGGGTGACCGCATCGGTGGGCGCTACATGGTCACCGCCAGCGCCGAATACCAGTATTCCGTTGCGGAAAAATGGCGTGTGGCGACCTTCGTCGACCAGGGCAACTCCTTTAATACACTTGAGCTGCCGAACCTCAAGACCGGGGTCGGTATCGGCGTGCGCTGGATCTCTCCGGTGGGGCCGATCCGCCTCGACCTGGCCCATGCGCTGGATGATGATGGCGGTATTCGATTGCACTTTTCCATGGGGCCTGAGCTCTGATGCGTGGCTTGAAAATAACACTGCTGGCCGTTCTGACGCTGTTGCTGCTGGTGGTCTTGATACTGACCACGGTGCTGGGCACAGCAACGGGCAGTCGCTGGGCGCTCGGGTTTGTGCCGGGCTTGAGCCTGGACAATTTCCAGGGGCGCCTGGGCGGACAGTGGAGCGCCAACCATGTGTTGTGGCAGCAAGACACCAGTCGGGTCGAACTGGATAAAGTCATCTTCGCCTGGTCGCCGCTGTGCCTGACGCGCATGACCTTGTGCATTGAGCAATTAAAAGCAGATCGGGTCAGCCTGCAATTGCCGCCCGGCGAGGAGGAAGAGAGCAGTGGGCCGATCAGTCTTCCTGACTTGAAGCTGCCCCTGGCGCTCGAACTGGGGGATATCCAGGTTGGCAGCCTGCTGTTCAACGGCAGCGAACAACTCAAGGGCTTGCAACTGGCGGCACACTGGACTGCCAACGGCTTGCAGATCGACTCGGTGCAATTGCAGCGCGATGAGCTGAGCCTGAACCTGTCCGGCCTGCTGCAACCGACAGGCAACTGGCCGCTCAAGGCCGAAGGCAAGCTGACCCTGCCGGCACCTGGCAGCGGACCTTGGGCGCTGGCGTTGAAGGTCGATGGCGACCTGCTCAAGACCCTGAACCTGAAAGCCGACAGCAGCGGCTATCTCAATGGGCAACTGACCGGCCAGCTGCAACCCCTGGTGGAAAACCTGCCGGCCACGCTGCGCATCACCGCTGACGGCTTCAAACCCAGCGCCGATTTACCCGACACCCTGACGCTCAATCAGCTTGAACTGACGGGTGCCGGTGACCTGAAAAATGGTTATCAACTAGCCGGCAAGGCCACGCTGCCGGCCGAGCAAGGCCCGGTCGCGCTGGCGCTGCAAGGCAAGGTCGACGCCAACGGCGCGCAGATCGCCGCCCTGGACCTGACCGCCAACGACAAGCAAAGCCTCAAGCTCACCGGCCAACTGGACTGGAGCAAGGGCCTGAGCGCTGATGCCAAAATCGCCTGGCTGGATTTCCCGTGGCACCGTCTCTATCCGCTGATCGACGAACCCCAAGTGGCCCTGCGCAGCTTCAATAGTGATGTCTCCTACACCGACGGCAAATACCTGGGTCACTTCGATGCCGCGCTGGATGGCCCGGCCGGGGCGTTCAGCCTGACCAGCCCGTTCGCCGGCGACCTGACGAAAATCTACCTGCAACAGATCCAGCTGGTCGCCGGGCAGGGCAAGGCCGAAGGGCACCTGAACCTGCAATTCGCCGACGGCATCGCCTGGGACACCGCGCTGGATCTTTCTGCGATCGAC
The DNA here is from genome assembly GCF_000282475.1 of Pseudomonas sp. GM78. Taxonomy (GTDB): domain Bacteria; phylum Pseudomonadota; class Gammaproteobacteria; order Pseudomonadales; family Pseudomonadaceae; genus Aquipseudomonas. The sequence continues at coordinate 55,900 of NZ_AKJF01000064.1, read as the reverse complement.
CCGGCGTACTGGGTCGCGGAACTGCCGGGTACCCTGGCCGGACCGTTGCGCAGCAAAGGCGAGATGAAGAACGAAAAGCTCAGCCTGAGCGCCGACCTGGATCTGAAAGGCAAGCTGCGTGGCCAGCCGGCCGTCCTGCAAGCCAAGGCTGATGGCAGTGGCGAGCAATGGAATCTGAATGCCCTGCAGATTCGCCTCGGCGACAACAGCATCAATGGCAAGGGCAGCCTGCAACAAAAACTCACCGGGCAGATCGACATCAAGCTGCTGCGCCTGGCCCAGCTCTGGCCGCAATTGCGCGGCCAGGTCAATGGCCGGGTCGATGTCGCCGGCACGCTCAAGGCACCGCAAGGCAAGCTCGGGTTGCAGGGCACGCAACTGGCTTTCCAGGACAATCGCCTGCAAAGCCTGAACCTGGATGCGACACTCGACAGCGCGCAACGGGCGAAAATCGACCTCAAGGGCAGCGGTATCCAGGCGGGCGATACCTCGCTGGGCACGCTGACCGCCAGCGGGCAGGGCGACATCAGGAACCAGAAGCTGAACCTCGACCTGCAAGGGCCCAAGCTCAAGCTCGCGCTCGGACTCGACGGTGCACTGGACAAGGGCAACTGGCGCGGGCGCCTGGCCAGCGGCGATATCCAGGCCGGTGGCCAGGACTGGAAGCTGCAAGGGCCGGCTAAGCTGGAACGCCTGGCGGACGGAAAAATCAATTTCGGCGCCCATTGCTGGGCGTCTGGCCCGGCCAGTCTGTGCGGTGAAGACCAGCGCCTGATGCCCGAGCCGAAGCTGCGTTATCACCTCAAGCAGTTCCCTATCGACAGCCTTGCACAGTGGCTTCCGAAGGATTTCGCCTGGCAAGGCCGGCTCAACGCCGACGTGCAACTGGACCTGCCGGCCAGCGGCCCGAATGGTGTGATCAGCATCGATGCCAGCGGCGGCACGTTGCGCGTGCGCGAGAAAGATCAGTGGCTGGACTTTCCGTACCAGACCCTGAAACTCACCAGCCAGCTGACGCCCAAGCGCATCGATAGCGAGCTGAATTTCGTCGGCGGCAAGCTCGGCGAATTGAACGTGCAGGCACAGATCAACCCGCTGCCGAAGAACAAGCCGCTGACCGGTACATTCCGCTTGAATGGCCTGGATCTGTCAGTGGCGCGGCCGTTTGTACCCATGGTCGAGAAACTGTCCGGTCGCTTGAATGGCAGCGGCACGATTGCCGGTGGCCTGCTCGCGCCGCAGGTCAATGGCAATCTGTTGCTCAGCGACGGCGAGGTGTCCGGTGCCGAGTTGCCGATGGAGATTCAAGCGCTGCAATTGCAGGCGCTGATCGCCGGTGAATCCGTGCAGCTCAACGGCGGCTGGAAAAGCGGCAAGACCGGGCAGGGCAGCCTCAACGGCAACATCGCCTGGGGCCAGGCGCTGGTGGTGGACCTGGCGCTCAAGGGCTCGCAGTTGCCGGTCAGCGTCGAACCTTACGCCAAGGTCGAAGTGGCGCCGGACCTGAAAATCTCGATGAAGGGTGATGAACTGGCCATCGCTGGCAAAGTATGGGTGCCCAAGGGGGACATCACCATTCGCGAGTTGCCGCCATCGACGGTAAAAGTGTCCGATGACACGGTGATCGTCGGGCAGCAAACCGAGGAGGGCAAACCGCCCCTGGCGATGAAAATGGACATCGATGTGGTGGTCGGCGAAGACCAGCTGAGCTTTGCCGGGTTTGGCCTGACCGCCAAAGTGCAGGGGCATGTGCACATCGGTGACAACATGGACACCCGTGGTGAGCTATGGCTCAACGACGGCCGGTACCGCGCCTACGGCCAGCGGCTGACGGTGCGCCGGGCGCGGTTGCTGTTCGCAGGTCCCATCGACCAGCCCTACCTGGACATCGAAGCGATTCGCCAGACCGACGATGTGATCGCCGGCATCCGCTTGAGTGGCAGCGCCGAGCAACCGACCACGCAGATTTTCTCGGAACCGGCCCTGGCCCAGGAACAGGCGTTGTCCTATCTGGTGCTGGGGCGTCCGCTGAGTACCAACGGTGAAGACAACAACATGCTCGCCCAGGCCGCGCTCGGCCTGGGCCTGATGGGCAGCTCCGGAGTGACCGGCAGCCTGGCGAAGAATCTGGGGATCGATGATTTCCAGCTCGACACCGAGGGCAGTGGCAACGCCACCAGCGTGGTCGCCAGCGGCAACCTTTCGGAGAAGCTCAGCCTGCGTTATGGCGTCGGTGTGTTCGAACCGGCCAACACCATTGCCTTGCGCTACAAGCTGAGCAAGAAGGTCTACCTTGAAGCGGCTGGTGGCGTGGCCAGTTCGTTGGATATCTTCTATAAGCGGGATTTCTGACCAGGCCACCTTCCCTGTAGGAGCTGCCGCAGGCTGCGATCTTTTGATGTTGCTTTTTAAAGATCAAAAGATCGCAGCCTGCGGCAGCTCCTACGGGGGTTTAGGTTGGGTTAGACGCCTACCGTTCGATGCTCCGGTTCCAACGGGCATTCCATGCCGGGCGTTGTTCGTTGACCTGGTCCCAGTCCACCGCGATCGCCGTCTCCAGGTACTGCTTCATCGCTTCGACCTGGCCACGGGTACGGTCGGTGGTCGGGGTATTGGGGTTGGAAGGAATCTGGTCGCCGTCCTCAAGTGCAGTAGCCTGAGCGTCCGGTGTCAGCAGGAACGCGGCAAGTTTCTGCGCCAGTTCCGGTTGGGTGTTGTTGGCGATGGCGCATTCGGCCACGTTGAGCACCACCGCGCCTTCTTTCGGCTGCGCGTATTCCACCGGCATGCCCTTGAGCTTCAGGGCGGTGACCTGGGTCGGCGTCAGCGGGAACAGCGCCGCTTCGTCAGTCTGCAGCATTTCAGAGATCTTCGCCGAGCTTGGAATGTACTCCAGCACGTTACGCCCGACGGTGTTCGGCCAGGCCTTGAAGCCGGGGTCGACGTCGGTTTCGCTGCCGCCCTGGATCCGGTTGAACATCAGGAAGCCATGCAGGCCGAAGGTGGAGGAGGCCATCGACTGGAACACCAGTTTGTCCTTGAAACGCGGATCGGCCATGTCCATCCACGAGGTCGGTGCACTCCAGCCTTTGTCCTTGAACAGGCGCGTGTTGTAGGCCAGCCCGGTGACGCCGAGGCTGACGGCCACCGCTTGGTCCTTGATCCGGCCCTTGGCCGGGATCTGCGCCAGGGTCGGGCTGTCCTCGAGCTTGTCGCACAGGCCCATGGCGATGGCGCGGTACATGATGCCGTCGTCGAGGAACATCACGTGCATCTGCGGGTTGCCCTTGCTGGCCTGGACCTTGGCCAGGATATCGGCGGAGGTGCCCGGTACGATGACGACCTTGACGTTGTTGGCCTTCTCGAAGGCCGGCAGCACCTTGTCGGCGTAGAGCCGCTCCATGGTGCCACCGTTCATGCCCAGGTAAAGCGTCTGCTCGGCATGGGCCTGGGTCACCGTGAGCAGGGCGCCCAGGCAGGAGAACAGTGCACTGCGTTTGATGTTATTCATTGGCGCGACCTTCCTCTATCAAGCTACGGAGATGGAGTGAAACCGGGTGATGGAAAACGCATCCAGCGGCGTCTTTGACGCGCCGCTACAGATGATCTCGGTGAGCGCCTGGCCCACCGCCGGGCCGATCTGGAAACCGGCGCCGGCAAAGCCGAACGCATGCAACAGACCAGGCTGGGTACGGCTGTGCCCGATCACCGGCTGGCGGTCGGGCAGGTAACCTTCAGTGCCGCTCCAGGTGCGAATCGCCTGGGCGCCCTCAAGAAACGGGTAGAGCTCGACGGCCTGGCGCAGGATCTCCAATACAGCGCCTTGACCGGGGCGGGCGCGGGCATCGTCAAGGGCAAAGCCCTGGCCGCCACCCAGCACGCAATTACCGCGTGCCACCTGACGCGCATAGATGCCGCCGCCCTCGACGCCGGTGCTGGCATCCATCACCAGTGGCAAGGGCTCGGTGACCAGCATTGCCGGGTGCCCGGAATGCATCGGCACCGGCTCGCCGAACTGCGCGGCCAGGCTGCCGGCCCAGGCTCCGGCGCAGTTCAACAGCCAGGGCGCGTGCAGCTCCAGACCGGTTTGCGTGCGTACGCGAAAGCGCTGGCCGTCGTGGTCCACAGCGGTGACCGCGCATTGCTCATGCACCTGCGCGCCGTGGTGCCGTGCGGCCCGGGCGAACGCCGGGGAGACCAGCCGTGGGTTGGCGTGCCCGTCATCGGGGCAATAGGAAGCGCCCACCGCGACATCGCCGACCCAGGGGAAACGTGCGCGCAACTCCTTACGATCAAGTACCTGCAACTCGAGGCCGAAGCCCTGGCTGCTGACTTCATAGTTTTGCAGGGCGCGTAAATCGTCGAGGCTGCGAGCGAGCTTGAGGTGGCCGCTGCGTTGGTACTCACCGTCGATGCCGATCAACTGTGGCAGTTGCGCCCAAATGGCGTGGGAACGTTGCGACAGCGGCAACTGCGACAGTGGACGGCCTTGGCGACGTACGCCGCCGTAGTTGACACCGCTGGAATGCGACCCGCAAAAGTCCCGCTCCAGCAACGCCACGCGGCGCCCGGCCTTGCCAAGAAACAGCGCCGCCGAAGCCCCGACGATGCCGCCGCCAATGATCACTGCATCGACTTCGATCATGCTCCTATCTCCAGGCCAAAAGGCAGCGGCTTGATCGGTGCCTGGGCCCGCAGCCGGCCGATGTCGGACACGGCGCGCTGACTTTGACAGGCAATGATTTCCGCCGCCGCAGCACCACACATCCGGCCCTGACAGCGACCCATGCCGACCCGGCAATGGGCCTTGACCCGATTGATTTCCCAGTGGCCCTCGCGCACCACCTGGCGAATATCTCCCGCGCGGACTTCTTCGCAGCGACAGACCATGACGTCATCGGCGACATCCGCAGCCCAGTGTTCGGGAAAGGCAAAGGCACGCTCCAGCCCCTGACGAAAATCACCGATACGTTCCAGCGCCTGTTCAAGCTGTGTGGGCCGTTGCGAGGGGATCAGGTAACCGATGTCTTCAAGCAATGCCAGGGCGGCGCGCTCACCGGCCATTTCCGCGGCGTCGGCGCCCATGATGCCGGCACCGTCACCGGCCAGGTACACCTCGGCGACACTGCTGCGGCCGGCAGGGTCACGGGTGGGTAGCCAGGCGCGGTTGAGCGGGTTCCAGGCGAATTCGCAGCCGAGCAGGTCGGCGAGTTGGGTTTCACTGCGCAGGCCGTGGGCGAAGGCGACGGCGTCGCAGTCCAACCGGTGTTGGCCTTTGGCATTGGACCACGTCAGCGACTGCACACGTCGCTGGCCATCAATGCGATTCAAGGTCGCGCCCTGATGCACCGGGATGCCATGTGCGGTCAGCCAGCCTCGGTAATAGATGCCTTTGGCCAACGTGCCCGGTTGCGCCAGCAGGCCGGGCAGGGCACGGGCCTGGGCGCTGAAGGGCGAGCTGTCGAGCACCGCGACCACGTTGGCGCCAGCCTTGGCGTATTGATAGGCGACCAGGTACAGCAGCGGACCACTGCCGGCGAACACCACGCGCTCGCCAATGGCGCAGCCCTGGAACTTCAGGGCGATCTGCGCCGCGCCAAGGCTGTAGACGCCGGGCAGGGTCCAACCCGGCACCGGCAGAACTCGGTCGGTGGCGCCGGTGGCGACGATCACCCGGGAAAACTCCAGCCGCGCGGCACGCCCATCGTGCAAGGTGTCGAGGGCACCGTCCTCGGCGTTCCACACCAGGGTGTCGGGACGGTAATCGATCTGCTCGCGCAGCTCGTCGAGGGTCTGGTGCAGGGCGCTGGCCTTGCGCGCTTCAAAGCCATACAGCTTGACCGGCGAGCGCTTGAAGTTGTCCGGCTGGCGTCGATAGATCTGCCCGCCACCGCGTGCGGATTCGTCCACCAGCACCGGACGCACACCGTGGGCGACCAGGGTTTGTGCGGCTCGAATACCGGCGGGGCCGGCGCCGATGATGACCACAGGCTTCATGCGCACCTCATATGTGAACGCCGCTGAACCCCTGTGGGAGCGAGCCTGCTCGCGATAGCGATCTGTCGGCCACCACATCTGTTGAATGTTTCGCCGTCATCGCGAGCAGGCTCGCTCCCACAGGGGATTTGGTTTCTGCAGTTTGAATGGATGTTCATATCGAGCGCCCCGGTTCGCGGCTGATGTTCTGCCCGGCTTCAAGCAGCGTCGAGCACGCACGCACCCGACGCCCATCGCCCAGGCGCACCCAGCAATCCTGGCAGGCGCCCATCAGGCAAAACCCGGCGCGGGGTTCGGCGCTGAAGTCACTGCCGCGCAGGTGTTCGTCGCAGCTCAGCACCGCCGTCAACAGGGTGTCGCCGAGCAGGCCGCTGGCCGGTTGCCCGTCGAGGGTGAAGTCCAGGGCCGGGCGGTCGCCTTCGGCCAGTCGTTTCAGCAGAGCCATGGCGCCCTCATTGTTTGCCCACTAGAACCCGATCCAGGCCATAGACCCGGTCAAGCAGAATCATGGTGACGGCGGTCAGCGCAATGACCAGCGCCGACACCGCCGCCATCATCGGATCGATCGATTCGGTGGCGTACACGTACATGCGCACCGGCAAGGTTTGCGTGGCCGGCGAGGTGACGAAGATCGACAGCGTGACCTCATCGAAACTGTTGATGAACGCCAGCAGCCAGCCACCGGCCACCCCCGGCAGGATCATCGGCAAGGTGATCTGGCGGAACAGCGTGAAGCGCCCGGCACCGAGGGATTGCGCGGCGTGCTCGGCGCTGCGGTCCAGGCCGATGGCCGAGGCCAGCACCAGGCGCAGCACGTACGGCGTGATCACCAGCACATGGGCGAAGATCAGCCAGGCGAAACTGCCGTTGACCCCCAGCAAGGCGAACAGACGCAACAGCGCCACACCCAGCACCAGGTGCGGAATGATGATCGGCGACAGGAACAGGCCGTTGAGAAAATCCCGGCCGGGAAATTCGAAACGGGTGATTGCCAGTGCCGCCGGCACCGCAACCAGGGTCGCCAGGGTCGCTGCGCTGAACGCCAGGATCAGGCTGTTGTAGAACGCATCGACAAAATCGGCGCGCTCGAACACCGCGCGGAACCAGCGCAGGGAAAACTCGGTGGTGGGCAGGCTCAGGGTGTTCTCCGGGGTGAAGGCCACCAGGCACACCACCACCAGCGGCGCGAGCATGAACAGCACCACCAGGGTATGAAACAACAGGGCGAAAGGACCGTTCCTGGACATGGCGAATTATCCCAATGATTTCTTGTAGCGGCCTTCGATCATGCGGTTCCACGACAGCATGATCAGCAGGTTGATGAGCAGCAGGGCCACGGCGATGGCCGCGCCCATGGGCCAGTTGAGCTCCGACAGGTACTGGTCGTAGATCAGCGTGGCGACCATCTTCAGACGGCGCCCGCCGAGCAGGCCGGGAATCGCGAAGGAGCTGGCGGCAAGGCCGAACACGATCAGGGTGCCGGACAACACGCCGGGCATGACTTGCGGCAGGACTATTTTTCGAATCACCGTGAAGTGGCTGGCGCCCAGGGACAGCGCGGCCTGTTCGGCGGCGGGGTCGAGCTTTTGCAGTGAGGTCCAGACCGGAATGATCATGAACGGCAGCATCACGTGCACCAGCGCGACCACCACCGCGAACGGCGTGTAGAGCAGTTTCATCGGCGAGCCACCGAAGGCCTGCAGGGTCTGGTTGACCAGGCCGTCGGCACCGAGCAACAGACTCCAGCCGAAGGCGCGCACCACCACTGAAATCAACAGCGGGGTGAGGATCAGGATCAGGAAAATCGAGCGCCAGGGGGTGCCCATGCGGCTGAGGATGTACGCCTCGGGCACGCCGATCAGTACGCAGAGCAGGGTGGTCAGGGCGCTGATCCACAAGGTGCGCAGGAAGATTTCATAGAAGTAGGGATCGCCCAGCAGGCTGCCGTAGTGCTCGACCGTGAAGGCGTCGCCATCGATCCCCGAGCTGTAGTCGAAGACGTTGAACGACAGGACCAGCGTCAGTGCCAGGGGAATGAGCAGCAAGCCGAGGTACAAGGCCAGGGCGGGTGCGGACAGCAGATACCCCTGACGGCCCTGGCGGATGGCGGTGAGCGTACTCATGCCGTCACCTCGTCGACGCTCAGCACTCGCAACAGTGCCGCGTCCCAATCCAGGCCAACCGCTGTGCCTTCGTTCAAGGGTGCCGCGCCGTCGTTACGGCGCACCACGCAGAGTTCACCGAGGCTGGTCGTGACGCTGTACAGCCATTGGCTGCCGAGAAAGAAGCGGCTGCTGACCTTGCCTTGCAAGCGCCCATGGCCTGCCTCGCGCAGATCGATTTTTTCCGGACGCAGGCTCAGGGTCAGTTCGCCGGCGCCATAGGTGCACACCTGAACCTCACCCGACGTGTCGCGTTCACCGGGCAGCAGGTTGGCCTTGCCGACGAATCCGGAAATGAACTCGGTGCGTGGGTGTTCGTAGAGGGTGTAAGGGGCATCGATCTGGGTGATGCGTCCGGCCTGCATCACCACCACGCGGTCACTGATCGACAGCGCTTCGGACTGGTCGTGGGTGACCATCAGCGTGGTGATCCCGACTTCGCGCTGGATGCGGCGGATCTCGAACTGCATCTCTTCGCGCAGGTTGGCGTCGAGGTTGGACAGCGGTTCATCGAGTAGCAACACCGGCGGCTGGATCACCAGCGCCCGGGCCAGGGCAACCCGTTGGCGCTGGCCGCCGGACAGCTCCCGCGGATAGCGCTCGGCGTGCTGGTTGAGGCGCACCAGCTTGAGCACCCGATCCACCCGTTGTGCAATCTCGGCGCCCGGCACCTTGCGCATGCGCAGGCCGAAGGCGACGTTGTCCTTGACGCTCATGTGCGGGAACAGCGCGTAGCTCTGGAACACCACGCCCAAGCCCCGGCTGGCGGGTTTGGCGTGGGTGATGTCGCGCCCGTCGAGCACGATGCGCCCACTGGTGACTTCGACGAAGCCGGCGATCATTTGCAGGGTAGTGGTCTTGCCGCACCCGGAAGGGCCGAGCAGGGAAACGAATTCGCCTTTCTCCACCGACAGGTCGGTGGCGACCACGGCGTCGATTTCACCGTAGCGTTTGCCGAGTTTTTCAAGTTGCACAAAAGCCATGACTGCGCCTCCACCTGGGATTGTTATGCGTCGCCAGAAGGCGCGCTTTTTTGTATGGGCAGATACGAAAGGTTGTTGCGGGGTGCGTTGGCGCTCGACTTGAGTCGGCTGCCGCTGTTGTTCGAATCGCCCCTGTCTGGACGCAGATTAGGGCGAAGACTAGGATGGGCTCAATGGTCTATTTCACTGAGACGATAACTATTTTCAGTTTTATTCGATCAGTAAATTAATTGTCGAGAATTCACATGTCAGATTCCATTGAGCGGAATGAAAACAAAAATGAGGTCGGTGTCGGCGCCGTCTCAAGACTGTTTGCGGTGCTGCGTGCGTTGGGCGATACCGTCGAGGGCGGTGAGCGGGTGACACAACTGGCCCAGCACATAGGCCTGTCGCAACCGACCACCCACCGGTTGTTGCGCAGCCTGATGGACGAGGGCATGGTCGAGCAGGATGCGCGCAGCAAACGCTATCGCCTGAGCCTGGACTTTTTCGCCCTGGCGGCCCGCGCGGGCAATAGTGGCAACCTGCGCGAACTGGTGCGTCCGGCGCTGTTGCGGCTGTCGGCATCCTTGGGCGATTCGTTGTTCCTGCTGGCGCGCAGTGGCTTCGATGCGATCTGCCTGGACCGCAGCGAAGGGCCGTTTCCGATCCGCACCTTCACCGGTGATATCGGCGGGCGCGTGGCATTGGGGGTGGGCCAGGGCAGCCTGGCGATCCTGGCGTTCCTGCCAGAAGAGGAGCGCGACACGGTGATCCATTACAACTTGCCACGGCTCAAGGATTTCCACCTGTATGACGAGGTGTTCCTGCGCTCGGAAGTCGAGAACGTGCGCAAGCTCGGTTACGCCGGGCGCAATACCGGCGTTTTACAGGGCATGGCCGGGGTGGCGGTGCCGATCCTCGATCGCGAAGGGCGCGCGGTGGCGGCGTTGAGCGTGGCGACCGTGAGTGATCGGCTTGGCCCGGATCGCTTGCCGACGGTGGTGGAAATGCTCAAGCGCGAAGCGGCACTGATCGGGCCGCGGATCAATCCGTTTGATCCGTTGTTGCGGCGGCCTTCGCAAGTCTTCGGGCAAGGCTGAACGCAATCTCTGGAGACGCACTGAACCCTGTGGGAGCGGGCTTGCCCGCGATAGCGATCTTTCAGGCGACATCTTTATTGCTGCCAGGCCGCCATCGCGGGCAAGCCCGCTCCCACAGGGATTTGATGGCGATCAGAAGTTCACTGTATGTCTGAGCATCTGCGCCGCCGGCGTATCCGCCGGGCTGACCATCGCGTAGTTGTAGCCGCCTCCCGACCAATACTCGGCCTGCAAGCCGCCATCACTGCGACTGCCCCTGGGCAGCAGATAGTTTTTCGGTCCCGGCGGGCGCACGTAAAAACTGATTTTCTGCCCGCGCGAGTCCTCGTAGACCACCATCGCCGCCGGTCCTTGCTCAGTGCTGAGCAAGCGCCCGCTGGCCGGTTTGAAGCCTGCGCCCGACAAATCAGGCAGGCGATTGGCCTGGGTGAAATAACGGTCGAGCCAGCCCTGCATGTCACCGTCGTCACCCGCCTTGTAGTCGGCCGGCAGGATGCCTTGCTGGGCAATCAGACGGTAAGCCTGCATGGCATCGGCCATCGGTTGCGCTGCGCTGAGGAGGGTCATTTCCCGAGCCTGCCAGCCGCTGACCCCACCGATGCTGACAGCGATCAGCAATACCGCGGCGCTGGCCAGGTGGCGTCGGGTCTGGCTTTTCAAGCGTCGGCGGATCTGCACAGGATCAAGGTGCGGATTGGCCGGCTGCTGCAAGGCACCACTCAGGGCAGCACGCAGTTGTTGGGCGTCCTGCTGCCAGGCACGCACTTGTGCGGAAATTTCCGGGTTACTGGCCAGGAAAGTCTCCACCAGACGCCGGTCTTCCTCGCCGAGCTGATGGTCGACGAAAGCGTGCAGGTCGCGCTCGCTGGGGGGCATGCTGATCATTTGAGTCTCCGCAGGGCAGGGCGGTTGATTTCGCCATCGCTGAGTTGGCGCAGGGCCTGGCGGGCCCGGGACAGGCGGGACATCACGGTACCGGTGGGCACGTCGAGAATCTCGGCGACCTCTTTGTAACTCAAGCCTTCCACCGACACCCACAGCAGCAGTGCGCGCTGTTCAGTGGGCAGCTGATCGAAGGCATTGAGGGTCGATTGCGCGATCACGGTTCGCTCCACCGAAGGCTGCGCATCGTCGCGTCCGGTGAAAAATTCGAGCATTCGCGCATAACGTCGGGTACGGCGGTGAGCATCGAGAAACTGTCGATACAGAATCGAGAACAACCAGGCGCGCAAGTCGCCCTCGACACGCTTGTCGCCCCAACTCGACAGCGCACGCTCAAGGCACGACTGCACCAGATCGTCGGCGCTGCTCGGATTGCGCGTCAGCGATACGGCGAAGCGGCGCAACCTGGGAATGATTTCTCGCAGTTGTTCGTCGATATCGTTCATGAATTTCTGGTTACTCACTACGCTTTGAACCAGGAAGACGCATGGGATTGAAGGTTATTCCACGCCCGGAAAAATAAATACCGGGTGATGGAATAAACCGCCGTGGGGTTCGTCTGCCTGATTCTTCTCACTTGTGGCCGATGGCCCTGGAGTCTTTCATGGTAGATCGATCATCACCGCCACCCTTGAGTGCCGCCAGCCTGACATTGCGTCTGGCCGGCATTGCCGTGGTCGTGGCCGCAGTGGCCGGGGCGTTTGCCTACGTCAACGGCACCTTTGACCCACAGCGCCTGACCCCGAAAAAGCTGGTCAATGTGCTGGAAACCAACAACGGCGTGCATCCGGGATTTCGCCGCAATCATGCCAAAGGCGTGTGCGTGATCGGCCATTTCGAGAGCAGTGGTGAGGCTCGCAGTTATTCCACCGCACAGGTGTTCAACGAGGCGCGCACGCCGGTGGTTGGCCGTTTCGCCTTGCCGGCGGGTAATCCTTACGCGCCAGACAGCGCTGTGCCGATCCGCAGCCTGGCGTTGCGCTTCACCCAGGCCAACGGGCAGCAATGGCGTACTGGAATGAACAGCATGCCGGTGTTTCCGGTGGGTACGCCCGAGGCGTTCTACCAATTGCAGCAAGCCCAGTCGCCGGTGCCCGCTACCGGCAAACCGGACCCCGCGGCGGTGCCGGCGTTCTTTGGTTCGCACCCGGAAGCCGCACCGTTTTTGGCCTGGATCAAGACTGCCAAACCTTCGGCCAGTTACGTGACGGAAACCTACAACAGCGTCAATGCGTTCTATCTGGTCAACGCCGCCGGACAGCGCCAAGCGGTGCGCTGGAGCATGGCGCCGCTGGTTCAGGACGCGCCTGGTGCCACGGCACCGCAAGGCAACGATTTCCTCGAGAAAGATCTGGTTCAGCGCATCGCCGCCGGCCCGTTGCGCTTTCAATTGAACATCACCCTGGCCAACCCCGGTGATCCGGTCAACGACGCCAGCAAGGCCTGGCCCGACGGGCGCAAGGTGTTGAACGCAGGCACCCTGGTGCTGGAAAGCACCCAGCCGCAACTCAGCGGCGAGTGCCGCGACATCAACTATGACCCGCTGGTATTGCCCGCCGGCATCGAGGGTTCCGACGACCCACTGCTCGCCGCTCGTTCAGCCGGTTACGCCAATTCCTACCTGCGTCGCACCAGCGAAGTCAGCCAGTTGCCCGCCGCCAAACAGGAGGCCCAGCAATGAGCACCCAACCCAAGCACTTCGCTCCCCTGGCGCGCCTGCTGCACTGGCTGATGGCGCTGATGATCATCGCCATGCTGTTTATCGGCGCAGGCATGGTCGCCTCGGTGTCCGAGCGTCATGAATGGCTGATTCACCTGCACAAGCCGTTAGGCGTGGCGATTCTGTTGCTGGTGATCGTGCGACTGCTCGTGCGCTTCTCCACGCAGCAGCCACCGCTGCCCGCCGACCTGCCGGGTTGGCAAGCGCTGGCGGCCAAGGCGTCCCATGTGCTGCTGTACGCCCTGATGCTGGTTTTGCCGTTGTTGGGCTGGGCAATGATTTCCGCGTCGGGCGAACCGGTGATGCTCAGCAGTTCGTTGCAGTTGCCGTCGATTGTGCCGGCGAATGCGCAGGTGTTTGCGTTCTTGCGCAAGGCGCATGGGTATCTGGCGTATCTACTGTTTCTGACGGTGCTGCTGCATCTGGCCGCGGCGTTGTTTCACGGTTGGGTGCGGCGCGATGAGGTGCTGGACAGCATGTTGCGGGGTAAGGATCGCTGTTGATCGAAAGCTTGGCGGTTGCTTTGGAGGAATAGACCAACGCAACCGTGCCAAGGTATGTCTGCGAGCGAAGGTAAACAACAGCTCGATGCCAGTACTGAATATTGGATTCACTGAATCGCCGAAGTAATGCCACTACCTGTCAACTTTGACAGTATCGATATCCCAAAAACACATGTTAAATGCAAAGAGATTGCAGTTGTCAGGTCCGGCCAATCGAATAGCAGCAACATGGTTTACTCAGGGAGAACTATCGTGTCGAAGACTATATACATACGTTTTTCACGGCGGGTTGCATCCATGATGTGTGCTATATCAATGACTTTATTGGTCGGCGCGTGCACGCACCAACGCCCTCCTGATTCTGGTGACCCAAGTCAAACCTTCATCGCTGATTTCGCCAGTAAGACCAGTGAGCAGTTGTATTCTGATTTGATTGGTTTGGCGGTTTATGAGCTGTCGGCATCTTATGAAAGTGATGGATACACAGTTGAAAGCGCGAACCTACGGATGCCGGATCGTTCGCAGGGTTACCTTGTTGATGTTCGATCGCCAGATGGAAGCCATTTTGCTCTTATAGGGGGCATAGGTAAAAACGGAGTGTTAAAAACCACCAAAAGTGGAGAACGTACATTTGTGCCTTTACCGCCTGAATTTGATAAGCCTGTTCGAAATGACATAGTTGAAGGCATCATCGAAAAAAAACCAGGTTCGCCGACGCAGAGTGCCACATTTTCATCACGCGCTCCCGTAGTCATTGATGTTTTGGCTGCCTATACCAGAAGCGCAGTTAACTCAGGATATGTTGGCGCAGACCTTAACGCTGACGCTAGAGCAAGATTGGAAACGGTGAATCTGTCACTTCGAAACTCCCGCATAGGAAGTATTTCTCTAAGGTTGGTCAAGACGCTTATTCATGAGCCAAGCCCTAAAATTACCAACGATACGATATCAAATATGTGATTTGGTAGCTCTTTTTGTTGGCAGTGACTCTCATGTGGGAGATATTTGGAATGGCTATGTACTTGGAAAGGCTCAAATGCCGGGTAGATTGAGCATTAGCACTGTTACGAATAACTTTACCTTTGCTCATGAAATAGGCCACAACGCTGGAGGTCTTCATTGTATGCGTAGTCAACCTGGTTACAAAAATGGATATGAACAAGGTGTTCAGTGCAGCGATAGAGAGTTTTGGTATTCCGGGATGATTGGGTGGGAGCCTGGTATGCAGCTTCGTGGTAGTTGGGCTGATGCCGACATGTCAAGAACCTGGTTGGAGCAAAAGTACCGACTGGCTTCCTACGCGCCACCTTATCCGCCACAGCCTGAGTTTTATGAGTTGGCGCCGGAAAATTTCAAGGGAGTTCCAGGTCCGGGACGTATTCAATTTTCTTGGGATCCGGTACCCAATGCAATTCGTTATGATGTGATCAAGAGGTTTGGGATTCCACCCACGGTTGGTTCAACCGAAAACTCGAGTTTTTTGCTTGAGGGCCGCCAGGCGACATCAGGTACTTACAGCGTAGAAGGAGTCGATGCACAAGGCAATCTTTCAAAAAGAAGCGTCTATCTTCAGATAGAAGTGAGTCCATAACATCATCAACCTCTTTTACATGGGTTGAATACGAACATGACCTCAATGAGGTCATGTCTTGAAAGTTTTGCTAGCGTAAAGCTTCGATCATTTCCGCGACAGTCGTTAGCACATCCTTGCCCAACTGCTTCGAACGCTTGCCCGACCAGCCGGTCAACGGATTCGGATGGTCGTCGTGGTCCTTGAACGGCATTTCCAGGGTCAGCGACAGGCAATCGTACTTCTGGCCGACGCTGTTGCACGCCAGGGTCATGTTCGCCTGCCCCGGTTCGTCGCGGGTGTAGCCGTGTTTGGTCTGGAAGTCCTTGGTGGTGTGTTTCAGGTGGCTGCGGAAGTGTTCTTCAAGTTCGGCGATCCGTGGCGTATAGCCCGGGTTGCCTTCGCAACCGGCGGTGAACACGTGTGGAATTTCCTCGTCACCATGAATGTCGAGGAACAGGTCGACGCCGTACTGTTCCATTTGCTGCTGGACGAAAAAGACTTCCGGGCTGAGCTCCTGGCTGGCGCTCTGCCAGGCGCGGTTCAGGTCCTGGCCCATGGCGTTGGTGCGCAGGTGGCCGTGGAAGGCACCGTCCGGGTTCATGTTCGGCACCAGGTACAGGTCGGCGCTGGCCAGCAGTTTGTTCAGCACCGGGTCGTCGTGTTTCTCCAGGCGCTCGATCACACCCTCCATGAACCACTCCGCCATGTGTTCGCCGGGATGTTGCTGGGCAATGATCCACACCTTGCGCTGGCCTTCGGCACCGGTACCTTTGCGCAGCAGCTGGATGTCACGCCCTTCGACGCTCTTGCCGGTGGCCAGCAGTTCGGTGCCGGCCTTGGTCAGTGCCTGCTCGATCAGCCAGTCGTGGCGGCCGCGGCTGTAGGGTTCGAAGTAGGCGAACCAGGCGTGGGTCTGTTCGGCTTCGAGGCTGAAACGCAGGCAGTCACCCTCGAAAATGGTCGGCACACGAAACCAGTTGACGTGGTCGTAGGACGCCACCGCCTGGTAACCGGTCCAAGCCTTGTTGTACGAGGACTGGCTGGCATTGTTCAGGCGAAACCAGTGGTCCTGGCCGACATGCAGGCCGCTGGCCTTGAAGTGGAACCATTGGAAATGGTTGCTTTTGGTATCGGGGCGGATGGCCAGCAGGGGTTTGAGCGGGTCACTGACATCGATGACCTGGATGTTGCCGCTGTCGAAATTGGCACTGATGTCGAGAGTTTTAGCCACGGTCAGGGTTCCTGATTGAGATTTTTATGCCGGCTACTTTACACGCAAGCGAAGAGGGCTGGCAGCGCAGATAAAACGTTTCACCCGGCAGCCGCCTGATAACGATCAGTCGTGTTACCACGCGCACCTTAATGTGGCCGAAAGGTTACAGATTGGGGCATTTCAACTCGCTTGCGTCGACGCTTCATGCCTTGAGCAGGCCCCCTTGTGATGGCAATACATCAATCTAATCAAACACCTGTCGCCGCTAAGCGAAATTTGGCACGCAACGTGCTTTTTTGGCTTTATGGATAATTGGATACAAAAATGCAAAAGGTGCACCCGATGAAATTCGCCCCTGCCTATACCGAGCGCCAACCTGTCACCGCCGAGGAAGAGGCTTACAACTTTCTGCTGGAGGCCATCTGCAAAGGGCGCTACCGCACCGGAGAGCGACTGATTGCCGAGGACATCGCCGGGGAAATCGGCATGAGCCGCATGCCGGTGCGCGAAGCCTTCCGGCGCCTGGATGCCGATGGCCTGGTGACGCTGCGGCCCAATCGCGGCGCCATCGTCCGAGGCCTGAACATCGAGGAAATGCGTGAAGTGTTCGAGATGCGCAGCGCCCTTGAAGGTCTCGCGATCCGTGTGGCCGTGACCAAACTCACCGAGCGTCATTTCAGCCATCTCGAGCGCCTGCTCGATGAGATGGACGACTACCGCGAGGACGGCGCCGAGTGGGTCAGCCGCCATCGTGCCTTCCATGAATACCTGTGCAGCCTGAGTGAACGGCCGCGCCTGATGCGGCAGATTTCGGCGCTGTATTCGGTGATCGAACCGCACATGCGCCTGTGGCTGCAACACGCCGACAAACCCCGCAGCGCCCGGGACGAACACGCCTCGATTATTGAAGCATTGCGCTGCGGCGACCCGGACAAAGCCGCCGCCGTGGTGTGCGAACACATCGAGGGCACCATCCCGCGACTCATTCAGTTTCTCGAAGCCCACCCCTAGAAGAACAACCCCCTTCGTTGCAGCCAACTGGAGTCATGCACCATGCACAAGCCTTGCGCGTTAGTTGCCGTGTTCACCTTGAGTCTGTGTTCGCAATGGGCGCTTGCCGCCCCCGAGTTACCCGAGCGATTGAGCAAGAGCGAGAAGATCGTCTATTGCTCCGGCATGGACTCACCACCGTTGGTGTCCTTTGACGTGAAGCAGAAACCGGTGGGGCTGCAGGTCGACATGGGGGAGGCAATTGCCCAGCGCCTGGGTGACAAGAAGGTCGAGTGGCGCATCTCGCCTTTTGCCGGGCTGATTCCGGCGCTGCTGGCGCAGCAGTGCGACATGATCGTCGATCAGTTGTTCGACAAGCCCGAACGCCGCGAAGTGATCGACATCGTCAACTTCATGTATTCCAGCCAATCCATTGTCGTGCCCAAGGGCAACCCGAAAGCGGTGAACACCCTGGAGGATCTGTCCGGACTCAAGGTCGCGGTCAGTAACGGTTCGACCATCCGGGTGCTGCTGGGCAAGGAAAACGAAAAGCTCGAAGCCGCCGGCAAGGCGCCGATGAAACTGGTGGTGTACAACGTCGACGCCGATGCGTTCCAGGCCTTGCGCATCAATCAGGTGGACGCTTTCGGCACCACGGTCGAGTCCGCCGGCCACTATCAGCAACTCGCGCCTGACCTGTTCCAGTCGGCGGTGCCGGCGTTCAACCGCATCCTCACCGGCTTCGGCGTGCGCAAAAGCGACCCGCAGCTGACCGTGGCATTGACCGAGGTGTTGCAAGGCATGCGCGCCGACGGCAGTTACGCCGCGCTACTCAGTAAATGGCATGTCGACAGTGACAAACTGGACTGAGGGCAAAGCGGATGAATTTCAATTGGGATGTGTTCTGGCAGTACCTGTTGCAGCCCAGCGATGTCTACCTGACGGGGCTGTGGCTGACCTGCCTGATCAGCGTGTCGGCGATGTTGCTCGGTTGCGTCCTGGGGCTGATCGCGGCGTTGATGAAGCTGTCGAGTAACCCGCTGTTGCAGTACCCGGTGCGTTTCTATGTCTGGCTGATGCGCGGCACGCCGTTGCTGGTGCAGATCGTGTTCCTGTACACGGCATTGGCGGCGGGGGGCATTTTCCGCTTTGAGGACCTGGATCTCGGCTGGATCGTCGTGCCCGGCAACATCCAGGCCGCGATCATCGCCCTGGGCCTGAACGAAGGCGCGTACATGGCCGAGATCATCCGTGCCGGTATCGGTGCGGTGGACAAGGGCCAATACGAGGCCGGGCGCTCCCTGGGCATGACCTTCGCCAAGTTGATGCGGCGCATCGTCCTGCCCCAGGCATTCCGGGTGATCGTGCCGCCGCTGGGCAACGAGTTCAACGTGATGTTGAAAAACACCACGCTGGTCAGCGTCATCGGGGTACAGGAGTTGCTGCTCAGCACGCAAATGGTGACCTCGGCGACTTTCCGCGTGTTCGAGTTGTACCTGGTCGTGGCCATCTACTTCCTGGCACTGACCACGCTGTGGGGCTTCTTCCAGCGCTGGCTGGAAAAACGCTTCGGTCAGTCCGATCGTCCGGCACCGGCCGCCAGCCGGATGTTCGGGCGCAACACCATGAAACTGTTGAGGGGGCGTTGAGATGGCACACATGAGTGAAGAGCTGGTCATCGAGGCGCTGGATATTCACAAGTCTTTCGGTGACCTGGAAATTCTCAAGGGCATTTCACTGCAAGTGAGGCGCGGTGAAGTGGTGGTGCTGATCGGCGCTTCCGGTTCCGGCAAAACCACCTTTATCCGCTGCATCAACCTGCTGGAAGATATCCAGTCCGGGCAGATTCGTGTCGGCGGTCGGCCGATGGGCTACCGCACCCGGGCCGATGGCAGCCTGGCCCGCGACTCGGAACGCAACATCGCGCGCCAGCGCCGGGACATCGGCATGGTGTTCCAGCGCTTCAACCTGTTTCCGCACATGACGGCCCTGGAAAACATCATCGAAGCGCCGATCCAGGTCTTGGGCGTGTCTCGTGCGGCGGCGGTGGAACAGGCGAGGGCGCTGCTCAAGCGCGTCGGGTTGGCGGAGAAAGCCGATCACTATCCGTCGATGTTGTCCGGTGGCCAGCAGCAGCGGGTTGCCATTGCCCGGGCGCTGGCGATGAAACCCCAGGCGATGCTGTTCGACGAGCCCACCAGCGCCCTGGACCCGGAGACAGTCGGCGAAGTGCTGCAAGTGATGAAGGAACTGGCCGAGGAGGGCATGACCATGGTCGTGGTCACCCACGAGATGGGTTTTGCCCGCGAGGTGGCCGACCGGGTGGTGGTGCTCGATCAAGGTGAACTGATCGAGCAGGGGCCGCCCGAACAGATCTTCAGCCAGCCGAAGCATGCCCGTACCCGAGCGTTTCTCAGTCGCGTGCTTTGAGTCCGTCCAACCCATTTGTGTGAGTCCTGCCATGTTCAAGTTTTCTGCCCATGAGTATCCCTACGCCTCACAACGTCAAAGTGTCTTCGCCAAACGCGGCATGGTCGCCGCCTCACAGCCATTGGCCGCCGAAGCCGGGATTGAAATGATGCGTCGCGGTGGCAATGCCATCGATGCGGCGATTGCCACGGCGGCGGCCCTGACGGTGGTCGAGCCCACCGGCTGCGGGATTGGCGGCGACGCCTTTGCGTTGGTCTGGACCCAAGACAAACTGCACGGTCTGAACGCCAACGGTGCAGCCCCGCAAGCCTTGAGCATCGAGGCGGTGAAGGCGGCCGGTCATGAAAAAATGCCCCTGCATGGCTGGACGCCTGTGACCGTACCGGGTTGTCCATCCGCCTGGGCAGAGTTGTCCACGCGGTTTGGTCGCCTGCCCTTTGCCGATCTGTTGCAGCCAGCAATCAGCTTGGCGCGCGATGGTTTTCCGGTGTCGCCGGTGGTTGCGTTGCAGTGGCAAACCGCGCTGGAGGACTTCACCCCTGATCGCAGCGACGTGCTCGACAGCTGGTTCGAAACCTTTCTGATTGACGGCCGCGCACCGCGCGCAGGCGAACTGTTTCGTAACCCGGCCCAGGCACGCACCTTGAGTGAACTGGCGGCCACCGGTTGTGAAAGCTTTTATCGCGGGGCGCTGGCGCAACGCCTGGACGCCCATTCGCGCGCCACGGGCGGTTATCTGCGCGCCAGCGATTTGCAAGACTACCGCGCCCAGTGGGTCGAGCC
This sequence comes from Pseudomonas sp. GM78, assembly GCF_000282475.1. Classification (GTDB taxonomy): domain Bacteria; phylum Pseudomonadota; class Gammaproteobacteria; order Pseudomonadales; family Pseudomonadaceae; genus Aquipseudomonas. Next base: position 35,522 of record NZ_AKJF01000064.1, on the reverse strand, counting down.
GATCAAGGTCAATTACCGCGGTGTCGACGTCTGGGAGATTCCGCCCAGCGGCCAGGGACTGGTGGCCTTGATGACGCTGAAGATTCTCGAAGGATTTGCTTTCGACCACCGTGACAGCCAACAGACCTGGCACCGTCAGCTCGAAGCCATGAAGCTCGCTTATAGCGATGGACTGCACTACATCACCGACCCACAGCACATGCGGGTCGCCGTGGACGATTTGCTCAGCGACGCCTATGCCAGCCAGCGTCGGGCACAGATCGGCGACCGCGCGGTGGCACCCAAACCGGGCGATCCCCATGCCAGTGGCACCGTCTACCTGGCCACCGCCGACGCCGACGGCAACATGGTTTCATTCATCCAGAGCAATTATCACGGTTTTGGGTCTGGCGTGGTGTTGCCCGATAGCGGTATTGCCCTGCAAAACCGCGGTGAAGAGTTCAGCCTCGATCCCGCTCACGCCAATTGCCTGGCACCCGGGAAAAAGACGTTCCACACCATCATTCCCGGGTTTCTCAGCAAGGACGGTCAGGCGCTGGGACCTTTCGGCGTGATGGGCGGCTACATGCAGCCCCAGGGGCATGTGCAGATGGTCATGAACCTGGTGGATTTCGGGCTCAACCCACAAGCGGCCCTGGATGCGCCGCGCTGGCAGTGGTTGGGCGAAATGAAGGTTGGCATCGAACAGGACACTTCGCGAGACATGGCGGCGGCACTGGCTCGTCGTGGGCACGAAGTCGAGGTGGTGTGCGATCGCACGAGTTACGGGCGTGGGCAAATCATTTTGCGCGACCCTGTCACCGGCGTGTTGTGTGGCGGGACCGAGCCGCGAGCGGACTCACATATAGCCGTGTATTGATAATCTGAGGGGGGGCGTCCTCCCTGACGCCGTCGCAGCTTAGAGATTATGCGATTGATTCTCAAGTGCTATTTGCCATTAGTTTGCCCCAATGGTTTAAGGCTTCTCTTGCCAACTAACATTGTTTTGATATGATCCGCGCCATCGAATTTGCGACACATCAAGACTTCATTAGCCTGAAGCCATAAGCCAGAAAACTGGCAAAAAAAGACCCGGCAAAAAGCCGGGTCAAAAACCGTGATTAGCCTGATGAGGAGATAGTCCAGGAGACCGACCTAAGGTCACCTGGTCCATCGACTGATCTCGCGATCAGTTGATGCAATAATAATCATTCTCGTTTGCAAGTCAAACGTTTTCGTCTGCGCGTCGGGAAAACTCTTTCCTGTCCTTCTGTTCCGCACCTTCCTCCTACCCATTCTTGCCGCCCTCCAGGGAGCGGTTCACCATGGCCTTTGCCATGTCGATCATATGCACGGTCGAGAGCGCCAAATCCCGATGCGCACCGTGCAGGTGGTTGGCTGACTCGTAGGCGGTGGCGGCCGCACAACGCAGCAGCCCCGAAGCATGCACCAGGGCTTCCTCGATGCCGATGTTACGGTTTACGTCAAAGAGATGCGCTTGTACCGCTTCCTCTGCAACAGCTGGTTTCAAGTAGTAATCCAGCGCTCGCTGTGCGGCGGCAGAACCCTGCGGTGAGTTGAGGGACGTATCGATTTGTATGTCGGGCAAGTCGTTGCTGGGTGGATTCATGGTCAAGGCGTGCTCCGTGATAAATTCAGATCCGTGAATCCATCCTAATACGTTATGTATTTATGACAATTGTATTAATACTACATTTTGTGTTTTGTCGGGCGAGGCTCGCCACGTATCGTGCCGCACATGGATAAATGGATAGCGTTGGTCAAGTCCAAGATGAGTGAGCTCAAGATCACTCAGGAAATACTCGCCGACCGCCTCGGGATGTCCCAGGGTGGTATCGGGCATTGGCTGACAAAACGCCGTCAGCCCGGCATCGATGACATGAATCGGGTGCTGCAGGCCCTGGGCCTGGATTTCCTCGAAGTGGCGCTGGTGATTCGCGAGCCGGCGCAGGAACAGGACGACGAGGTTTGCCTGACGCAAAAGTACAACCCGTACTTTCGCTACCCGGTCAGTGACTGGCGGGACACCGCGCAGGTGCGCGATGGAGAGCGGGCGCCGTACCGCTTCGAACTGTCGGACTACCATGCCCGAGGCGCGGCGTTCTGGCTGACGGTGGTTGGCGATGCCATGACCGCACCCAGCGGCCCCAGCGTTGCCGAGGGCATGTTGATCCTGGTGGACCCGGACGTGGACGCGGTGCCGGGCAAGCTGGTGATCGCGCAATGGCCCGACAGCAGCGAAGCGATTTTCCGCAAGTTGAGCGAAGAGGGCGGGCAGCGTTACCTGGTCCCGCTCAATCCGACCTATCCGAAAAGCCTGTTCACCGATGAGTGCCGAATCATCGGCGTGGTAGTCCAGGCGACCGTCAAGTTCTAGCCAGGCCGGCCCGCGCCATGCGCGGGACCGGCCTGCCTGTCAGGCTTCTTCCAGTTCGACCAGTGCACTGCCTTCGCCGACCATCTCGCCTTCCTGGCAATACAGCGCCTTGATCACGCCGGCGTGGGGTGCGCGGATGCTGTGCTCCATCTTCATGGCCTCCAGGACTACCAGTTGTGCCCCGGCCTCGACCGTTTGCCCGGCCTCCACCAGCACCCGCACGATACTGCCGTTCATGGGGGCGGTGAGCCCGCCGTGATGGGCGTGGCTGGCTTCAACGGCGGTGATCGGGTCGTAGGTCTCGATGCGCCGCAGTTCGCCTTCCCATTGCAGGTAGACAAAATCGCCACGGCGGATTGCCCGGTGCTGGCGACGCACACCCTCGTGCTCGGTCAGCAAATACTCGCCTGTGAGTCGAGCGCTGTGGGACTGGGGGTTGCCCAGCGTCAACGCGCGGTCCTGGCCCTCGCAACTCAGGTGCAGGGTGATTTGCGCGGGCAAGCCGGCGCGCAGGCCGTTGCCGATGGCCCATGGCGAGCTCGGGTCATCGCTACGCGACGGGCTGTGCAGGCTCTGGGCGAAGGCCTGGGCGGCGGCTTGCCAGAACTCGTCGCTGAGCGCCACAGGCTGTGGCAGCAGCTGTTCCTGGTAACGGGGAATGAACCCGGTATCGAGCTCGGCCTGGGCAAACGCCGGATGGCCGATGATGCGCCGCAGGAAACTGATGTTGGTCTTGAGCCCGCCAATGGCGAATTCATCGAGCATGGCCAGCAGGCGCAGGCGCGCCTGTTCGCGGTCCTCGCCCCAGGCAATCAGCTTGCCGAGCATCGGGTCGTAGAAGGGCGAAATCTCATCGCCTTCCTCGACGCCGCTGTCCACGCGGCGACCCGCACCCGGCGCGGATTCGCGATACAGCTCCAGGCGACCGGTCGCCGGCAGGAAGTCGTTACTCGGGTCTTCGGCATAGAGCCGCACTTCAATCGCGTGGCCGTTCAGCGGCACCTGGTCCTGGGTCATCGGCAAGGCTTCGCCGCGGGCCACGCGGATCTGCCAGGCCACCAGGTCGAGGCCGGTGATGGCTTCGGTCACCGGGTGTTCGACCTGCAGGCGCGTGTTCATCTCCATGAAGAAGAACTCGCCGCGGGCATCCAGCAGGAATTCCACGGTGCCGGCACCGACGTAACCGATGGCCTGTGCCGAACGCACGGCCGCTTCGCCCATGGCGCGGCGCAGTTCAGGGCTCAGGCCGGGCGCTGGCGCTTCTTCGACGACTTTCTGGTGCCGACGCTGAATCGAGCAGTCGCGCTCGTTGAGGTACAGGCAGTTGCCGTGTTGATCGGCGAACACCTGGATCTCCACGTGGCGGGGTTTGAGCAGGTACTTCTCAACCAGCATCCGCGAATCGCCGAACGACGATTGTGCTTCGCGCTGCGCCGAGGCCAGGGCTTCGGCCAGTTGGCTGACGTCCTCGACCACTTTCATGCCCTTGCCGCCGCCACCGGCCGTGGCCTTGAGCAGCACCGGGTAGCCGATGCGTTCGCAGGCATCGCGGAAGGTCTCGAGGTCCTGGGCTTCACCGTGATAGCCCGGTACCAACGGCACGCCGGCGGTTTCCATCAAGGCCTTGGCCGCGGACTTGCTGCCCATGGCGTCGATGGCCGAGGCGGGCGGACCGAGGAAGATCAGGCCGGCGGCTTCGATGGCGCGGGCGAACCCGGCGTTTTCGGAGAGGAAACCGTAGCCGGGATGGATCGCCTGGGCACCGCTGGCCTTGGCGGCAGCGATCAGCTTGTCGATTTGCAGGTAACTGTCGGCGGCCTTGCTGCCGCCGAGGTCGACACGGATATCGGCTTCGCGGCTGTGCCGGGCATCGCGGTCGGTGGCGCTGTGGACGGCCACGGTGGTCAGGCCCAGGGCCTTGGCGGTGCGCATCACCCGGCAGGCGATTTCGCCGCGGTTGGCCACCAGCAGGGTAGTGAGGACAGGTGCGCTCATCAACGCGGCTCCTTGGTGGTGGTTGCGGCTTGCCAGCTCGGCGGACGTTTTTGCAGAAAGGCGCGCAGGCCTTCCTGGCCTTCGGGACTGACGCGGATGCGGGCGATGGCGTTCTCGGTGTAGCGACGCAGGGACGGGGTCAGCGTGCCGTCGCCGACTTCACGCAGCAAGTCCTTGCTGGCGCGCATGGCGGCCGGGCTGTTGAGCAGCAGGTTGTCGATCCATTGCTCGATTTTCTGTTCCAGCTCGGCCGTCGGGTAACTCTCCGACAACAGGCCGAGTTCCCGGGCCCGTTGCCCGCCGAAACGCTCGGCGGTCAAGGCATAACGTCGCGTGGCGCGCTCGCCCATGGCTTGCACCACGAACGGGCTGATTACGGCCGGCGCCAGGCCGATACGCACTTCCGACAGGCAGAACTGCGCGTCATCGGCGCCGATGGCCATGTCACAGCAACTGATCAGGCCCAGGGCACCGCCAAACGCCGCGCCTTGCACCACGGCCAGGGTCGGGATTTTCAGCTTGGCGAGGTTGTACATCAATTCCGCCAGTTCACGGGCGTCGTCGAGGTTGGTGGCGTAATCGAGTTCGGCCGATTGCTGCATCCAGGCCAGGTCGGCGCCCGCGCTGAAGTGCTTGCCGCGGCCACGTACCAGCAGGAAACGCAGGTTCGCATCACTCGCTACCTTGTCCAGGGCGAGGATCAGTTCGCGGATCATCTGGGCATTGAACGCGTTGTTCTTTTCTTCACGGCTGAGCCACAGCGTGGCAAAGCCACGGGGGTCGGTCAGCAGTTCGAGGGTGTTGAAGTCGCTCATATTCATCCGTCTCCACAACTCTGTCCTTGTAGGAGCGAGGCTTGCCCGCGAAGGAAGCACCGCGGTGTCCCTGTTGCACCGCGTTATGCCTGTTCGCGGGCAAGCCTCGCTCCTACAGGTTCGAGATCACATCCGGAACACGCCGAAGCGGCTCGGTTCGATTGGCGCGTTCAACGACGCGGACAAGGCCAGTCCCAGGACATCGCGGGTCTGGGCCGGGTCGATGACGCCGTCATCCCACAAGCGAGCGCTGGAGTAGTAAGGGTGGCCCTGCTCTTCATACTGGTCGAGGATCGGTTGCTTGATCTCGGCTTCCTGCTCGGCGCTGAAAACCTGGCCACCGCGCTCGGCCTGCTCGCGCTTGACCTGCACCAGCACGCCGGCCGCCTGTTCGGCACCCATCACGCCAATGCGCGCGTTCGGCCACATCCACAGGAAGCGCGGATCGTAGGCCCGGCCACACATGCCGTAGTTGCCTGCACCGAAACTACCGCCAATGATCACGGTGAACTTCGGCACCTTGGCGCAGGCCACGGCGGTCACCAGTTTCGCGCCGTGCTTGGCGATGCCGCCGGCTTCGTATTTCTGGCCGACCATGAAGCCGGTGATGTTCTGCAGGAACAGCAGCGGGATGCCGCGCTGACAGGCCAGCTCGATGAAGTGCGCGCCTTTCTGTGCAGCTTCGGCGAACAGGATGCCGTTGTTGGCGAGGATGGCGATCGGGTAACCGTGCAGGTAAGCAAATCCGCACACCAGCGTAGTCCCGAACAAGGCCTTGAACTCGTCGAACACCGAACCGTCCACCAGTCGCGCGATGACTTCGCGCACGTCGAACGGTTGCTTGGCATCGGCCGGCACGACACCGTACAGCTCGTCGCTGGCATAGAGCGGGGCGATCGGCGTGCGTTGCTGCACTTCACCGAGCTTGCGCCAGTTGAGATTGGCGACGCTGCGGCGGGCGATGGCCAGGGCATGTTCATCGCTCTCGGCGTAATGGTCGGCCACACCGGAAATCTTGCAGTGCACATCGGCCCCGCCCAGGTCTTCGGCGCTGACCACTTCGCCCGTGGCGGCTTTCACCAGCGGTGGGCCGGCGAGGAAGATGGTCGCTTGCTCGCGCACCATGATGGCCTCGTCGGCCATGGCCGGCACGTAGGCGCCGCCCGCAGTGCAAGAGCCCATGACCACGGCGATCTGCGGGATGCCCTGGGCGCTCATGTTGGCCTGGTTGAAGAAGATCCGCCCGAAGTGCTCACGGTCCGGAAACACTTCATCCTGGCGCGGCAGGTTGGCGCCGCCGGAATCCACCAGGTAGATACACGGCAGGCGGTTCTGCTGGGCGATGGTCTGGGCGCGCAGGTGCTTTTTCACGGTCAGCGGGTAGTACGAGCCACCTTTCACCGTGGCATCGTTGGCGACGATCATGCACTCGACGCCTTCCACGCGGCCGATCCCGGCAATCACGCCAGCGGCGGGAACGTCTTCGCCGTACACCTCGTAGGCCGCCAGCTGGCTGATCTCCAGAAACGGCGAACCCGGGTCGAGCAGACGATTGATACGCTCGCGGGGCAGCAGTTTGCCCCGGGAGGTGTGGCGTTCTTGGGCTTTCGGGCCGCCACCTTGTGCCACTTGGGCCAGCAGGGTGTGCAGGGCGTCGACCTGTTTGAGCATCGCCGCGCTGTTGGTCGCGAACTCCGCCGAGCGGGGGTTGAGCTGGGTATGCAGGATAGCCATGGACAGCTCCGTTTAGCGGGTTTCGTTGAACAGTTCGCGGCCGATCAGCATGCGACGGATTTCACTGGTGCCCGCGCCGATTTCGTACAGCTTGGCGTCACGCAGCAGGCGACCGGCCGGGAACTCGTTGATGTAGCCATTGCCACCGAGAATCTGGATCGCGTCGAGGGCCATTTGCGTGGCGCGCTCGGCGCTGTAGAGGATCACGCCGGCGGCGTCCTTGCGCGTGGTTTCGCCGCGCTCGCAGGCCTGGGCCACGGCATACAGATAGGCACGGCTGGCATTGAGCTGGGTGTACATGTCGGCGACCTTGCCCTGGATCAGCTGGAACTCGCCGATGCTCTGGCCGAACTGCTTGCGGTCGTGGATGTACGGCACGATCAGGTCCATGCAGGCCTGCATGATCCCGGTCGGGCCGCCGGAGAGGACGACGCGCTCGTAGTCGAGGCCGCTCATCAGCACCTTCACGCCGCCGTTGAGCACGCCGAGGATGTTCTCTTCTGGCACTTCCACGTCATCGAAGAACAGCTCGCAGGTGTTCGAGCCGCGCATGCCGAGCTTGTCGAACTTGTTGCTGCGGCTGAAGCCTTTCCAGTCGCGCTCGACGATGAAGGCGGTGATGCCGTGGGGGCCTTTTTCCAGGTCGGTCTTGGCGTAGATCACGTAGGTGTTGGCATCCGGACCGTTGGTGATCCAGGTCTTGCTGCCGTTGAGCACGTAGTGATCGCCGCGTTTGTCGGCACGCAACTTCATCGAGACCACGTCGGAACCGGCGTTCGGCTCACTCATGGCCAGGGCGCCGATGTGTTCGCCGCTGATCAGCTTCGGCAGGTATTTGGATTTCTGTTCGTGGTTGCCATTGCGGTTGATCTGGTTGACGCAGAGGTTGGAGTGCGCGCCATAGGACAGGGCCACAGAGGCCGAGCCACGGCTGATTTCTTCCATCGCGACCACGTGCGCCAGGTAACCCAGGCCGGCACCGCCGTACTCTTCCGGCACGGTAATGCCCAGCAGGCCCATGTCGCCGAATTTGCGCCACAGGTCAGCGGGGAACAGGTTGTCGATGTCGATCTGGGCGGCGCGCGGGGCGATCTCCTTGGCGACGAAGGACTGAACCTGATCGCGCAGCATGTCGATGGTTTCACCGAGGGCAAAGTTCAGGGATGGGTAGCTCATGGGTCACCTTTTGGCTTTTTTGTTGGGCGGAGAGGGCAATGGTTCGGCTCTCACCTTTACGTTAACGTAAACCTGTGACGAAAGGCTGTCAATCGCCCTTTACGTTAACGTCAACTTGAGCGAGAGTAGAGGCAGTTCAAGATAGAACGCGAAAGCGTCGGTAGCCCATCAATAAAGACAATAGGGGTCGTCATGGATCAACCCAGTGCAAGCCCGCAACGCAGTTACACCCGTGGTTCCCAGGACAAAGCCTTGCTGGCGATGACCATCGGCCAGGCCTTCGACAATACGGTCGCGCAGTACCCGGCCGGGGAGGCGCTGGTGGTGCGCCATCAACAGCTGCGCTACACCTGGCGGCAGCTGGCGGATGCAGTAGACCTGCAGGCCCGGGCACTATTGGCGCTGGGCCTGCAGGCCGGCGACCGCCTCGGAATCTGGGCGCCAAACTGTGCTCAATGGTGCATTACACAGGTCGCGACCGCGAAGATCGGCGTGATCCTGGTCAACATCAACCCGGCCTATCGCAGTTCCGAACTCGAATACGTGTTGAAGCAGTCCGGCTGCCAATGGCTGGTCAGCGCCGGCGCTTTCAAGACCTCCGACTATCACGCCATGCTGCAGGGCCTGGTGCCGGAACTGGCAGAGCAATCCGTCGGCAAACTGCACAGCGAGCGCCTGCCGGAACTGCGCGGGGTGATCAGCCTCGACGCGCAGCCGCCAAAGGGTTTCCTGCCCTGGGCGCAAATGACCGGGCTGGCGGGCAGCGTATCGGTCGAGCAACTGCAGGAGCGGCAGGACAGCCTGCACTTCGATCAGGCGGTGAACATCCAGTACACCTCTGGCACGACCGGCTTCCCCAAGGGCGCAACCCTGAGCCACTACAACATTCTCAATAATGGCTACATGGTCGGCGAAAGCCTGGGCCTGACCGCCGCCGACCGTCTGGTGATCCCGGTGCCGTTGTACCACTGCTTCGGCATGGTCATGGGCAACCTCGGTTGCATCACCCACGGCAGCACCATGATTTACCCCAACGACGCGTTCGATCCGCTGCTGACCCTCAGCACCGTCGCCGAAGAAAAAGCCACCGCACTCTACGGTGTACCGACCATGTTCATCGCCATGCTCGATCAGCCGCAACGCGCCGAATTCGACCTGTCGAGCCTGCGCACCGGCATCATGGCCGGGGCGACTTGCCCGATCGAGGTGATGCGTCGCGTCATCAATGAAATGCACATGAGCGAAGTGCAGATTGCCTACGGCATGACGGAAACCAGCCCGGTGTCGTTGCAGACCGGTCCCTCGGACGACCTGGAGTTGCGCGTGACCACCGTCGGCCGTACCCAGCCGCAGCTGGAAAGCAAGATCATCGACGAAGCGGGCAACCCGGTGCCTCGTGGCACCATCGGTGAGCTTTGTACGCGCGGTTACAGTGTGATGCTCGGTTACTGGAATAACCCGCAAGGCACGGCGGAGGCCATCGATCAGGCGGGCTGGATGCACACCGGTGACCTGGCCAGCATGAATGACGAGGGTTACGTGTGCATTGCCGGGCGCAACAAGGACATGATCATCCGCGGCGGCGAGAACATTTATCCACGCGAACTGGAAGAGTTCTTCTTCACCCACCCGGCGGTGGCCGACGTGCAGGTGATCGGCATTCCTTGCTCGCGTTATGGCGAGGAGATCGTTGCCTGGATCAAGTTCCACCCCGGCCATAGTGCCACCGAGCAGGAGCTGCAAGCCTGGTGCAAGGAGCGCATCGCGCACTTCAAGACACCACGTTACTTCAAGTTCGTGGAAGAGTTTCCAATGACCGTGACTGGCAAGATCCAGAAATTCAGGATGCGCGAGATCAGCATCGAGGAGCTGCGTAGCAAGCAGGGTTAGTGATTAACCCTGTGGGAGCGGGCTTGCCCGCGATGACGGCAGCACAACCGATATATTTGTCGGCTGACCCACCGCCATCGCGGGCAAGCCCGCTCCCACAGAATGATGTGGTGGAAACACAAATGCCAGACAGCACAAAGGGGAGCCGAAGCTCCCCTTTAATTTTCGTTGCGCGTGCTCTTTTTTTATTATTGAGGGGCGGTCTGTTGTTGTTTTTGGTGACCGTGGCCCTTTACCGCTGTTTTTGTCGATCCCCATCCGGGATCAAGAGCAAACGTATTTTTTTGAGCGCTGATCTACTTTTTCGCTGAGCGATCCAACCAGTTCTGGAGCTACCTGAAGGTAGTTTTATTGTTCTCTGTCCGGTTGCGGGTAACTCCGAAAAGCACCCTGAAAAGCACATCCTCTCCAAAAAAATCTGTTAGCTGCGTCTCTGCCGTGTTGTTTTTGTTATGTCAGAGTCGTTACGTCTTGTTTTTATTGGGTTTGCCGCAATTTTTTTATTCTTGTTATGCGATAGATATAGCAGAAGCCGTGCCAACTTTTAAAAATCCTTAAAAAACAAGCACTTATGTTTTTGTAGGGTTTTCTGCCTCAGGGAAAACCCTATTTTTTGTTTCCGTGTTACTCGCTTCCGCCCACTTTTCCGCGGCAGCGGTAACACCCCGACACATCCGCACACTCAGTGTGCGCTACGCGCCTTCGCCACACGGGAGCCAGTGGGGCGTCCCAGCACGCTACAAATTTGCTGGCCGGCCTGGATCAGCGCATCCAGGTCGATTCCGGTTTCGATCCCGAGGCCGTTGAGCAGGTAGACCACGTCCTCGGTGGCGACGTTGCCACTGGCGCCCTTGGCGTAAGGGCAGCCACCGAGACCGGCGATAGAGCTGTCGAACACCGAGATACCTTCCAGCAGGCTGGCGTAGATGTTGGCCATGGCCTGGCCGTAGGTGTCGTGGAAGTGCCCGGCCAGTTTTTCCCGTGGTACATCAGCCGAGACCACCTCGAACATCTTGCGCGTGGCGCCAGCGGTGCCGGTGCCGATGGTGTCGCCCAGCGACACCTCGTAGCAGCCCATGGCATAAAGCTCCCGTGCGACCCGGGCGACTTGCTGGGGGGCGACGTCACCTTCATAGGGGCAGCCCAGCACACAGGACACGTAGCCGCGCACGCTGACGCCATGCTGTTTGGCAGCTTCCATGATGGGCACGAAGCGCTCCAGGCTTTCGCTGATCGAGCAGTTGATATTGCGCTGGGAAAACGCTTCCGACGCCGCGGCGAACACTGCGACTTCCTTGACGCCGCTGGCCAGGGCATCTTCAAAGCCGCGCAGGTTGGGGGCGAGGGCGCCGTAGGTCACGCCGGGTTTGCGCTGGATCTGCGCGAACACCTCGGCAGAGCCCGCCATCTGCGGCACCCACTTGGGCGAAACGAAACTGCCGACTTCTATATAGCCAAGGCCCGCCGCCGTCAGTGCATCGACCAGTTGCACCTTGTCGGCGACGCTGATGGGTTGGGCTTCATTTTGCAGCCCGTCGCGGGGGCCGACTTCGACAATGCGTACGTGGGTGGGGAGGGACATGGGATTCGACCTGTGCTGATTGTCTGAATACGCTGAGAACCCTGTGGGAGCGAGCCTGCTCGCGATGGCGCCGGGTCAATCGACCTCAGTTTGAATGTGCTACCGCCATCGCGAGCAGGCTCGCTCCCACAGGGGATTGTGTAGATCTACTGAATCTGTTGGTTCTTGATGGTTTGTTCCAGCGCCTGAACACAGCGCTCTTCAGCCGTATCAAGCTCCAGTTTCATCTGTTCTATGTCCAGCATCTGCTGTTCCAGCTGTTCCCGGCGCTCGCTGATTTTCGCCAGCATGCTGTGCAGTTGCTTGGTGTTACCGCTGGAGGGATCGTAGAGCTCAATCAGCTCGCGGCACTCGGCCAGGGAAAAGCCGATGCGCTTACCCCGCAGGATCAGCTTCAGGCTGACCTTGTCGCGGGGTGAGTAGATGCGTTCCTGGCCACGCCGCTCGGGGCTGAGCAGGCCTTGTTCTTCGTAGAAGCGAATGGCCCGGGTGGTGATGTCGAGCTCGCGGGCGAGGTCGGAAATGCTGTAGGTCTGGCTGCTCATGGGCGCGCTCGCAAAGGGTCATGGCGCTAAGCTAATGGCAGGTTGACGTATACGTCAAGCAAGAAAAGATCGCAGCCTGCGGCAGCTCCTACATGGGTACGCATTCAACCTGTAGGAGCTGCCGCAGGCTGCGATCTTTTGATCTTTTCAAACCAATTGCTTGTCCAGCTTCTTCTCCTGCGCCGTCACCTGCTGGCACAACTCGATCATCTGCTCGCGCATCCAGCGGTTCGCCGGGTCCTGGTCGGTGCTTTCGTGCCAGTAGAGGTGGGTTTCCACCGGCGGCACATCGTTGACCGGCAGATAAAAGGCGTGCAAATCGTTGCGACGGGCGAAGCGTTCCGGCACGGTCATGACCATGTCGGTCTGCTGCAGCACTTGCGAGGCCATCAGGTAGTGCTGGGAGCGCAGGGCAATCTTGCGCTGGATGCCCATTTTGCCCAGGGCCAGGTCGACATAGCCCAGGCCGCTGCGACGGCTGGAAATGTGGATGTGGGTCAGGCCCAGATAATCATCGAGGGTGAGTTTTTCCTTGCCCGCCAGCGGGTGCCCCTTGCGCATGGCGCACACGTAACGGTCTTCCATCAATTTGACGTGGCGCACCTGCGGGTCGGTGTTGAGTGGTGCATCCACGGCGAAGTCGAGTCGGCCCGCGGCCAGCTCCTTGGTGGTCTCGCGGCGCTTGGACAAAAAACTTTCGATGATCACCGTCGGCGCAAGGCGGCGCAGGCGCTGGAACAGCGGCGGCAGGATCACCGCTTCAGTGAGGTCGGTCATGCTGATGCGGTAGGTCTTGACCGCCTGCAATGGATTGAAGATGCGGCTTTCCTGCACCGAAACGCGCAGCAGCGAAAGCGCGTTGCGCACCGGGCCGATGATGTTTTGCGCCATGGGCGTTGGCACCATCCCTTGGGCGGTGCGCACGAACAATGGATCGTTGAAGGTCTCGCGCAGGCGGGCCAGCGCGTTGGACACCGCAGGTTGGGTAATCCCCACAATCTGCCCGGCGCGGGTCAGGTTGGCCTCGGTGTAGATCGCGTCGAAGACGATGAAAAGGTTGAGGTCGACCTTGCTCAGATTCATTACGCGGCTCTCTTGTTTTAGGTGGGCTCGATCAGTCGATCATATATCGGTGATGAATGTTTATACACGCCGAGAATAGGTTAGGTAAATTTTCATGGCTGTTCTAGCATCGATTGCATGACCTAAACAACCTCCCGCAAGAAGGTAGCTGCCCATGGATTTCGCTTATTCGCCCAAGGTGCAAGAACTGCGTGAGCGCGTGACCGCGTTCATGGACACTTATGTTTATCCCGCCGAAGCGGTTTTCGAGCGCCAGGTCGCCGAGGGTGACCGCTGGCAGCCGACCGCGATCATGGAAGAACTCAAACTCAAGGCCAAGGCTGAAGGCCTGTGGAATTTGTTTCTGCCTGAGTCCGAGCTCGGCGCCGGCCTGACCAACCTCGAATACGCTCCGCTGGCGGAAATCATGGGGCGCTCGCTCCTGGGGCCTGAGCCGTTCAACTGCTCGGCACCGGACACCGGCAACATGGAAGTACTGGTGCGCTACGCCAACGAAGAACAGAAACAACGCTGGCTCGAACCCTTGCTGCGTGGCGAGATTCGCTCGGCGTTCGCCATGACCGAGCCGGACGTGGCGTCCTCCGACGCCACCAACATGGCCGCCCGTGCCGTGCGCGACGGTGACGAGTGGGTGATCAACGGCAAGAAATGGTGGACCTCCGGTGCCTGCGATCCGCGCTGCAAGATCCTGATCTTCATGGGCCTGAGCAATCCCGACGCGCCGCGCCATGCGCAGCACTCGATGATTCTGGTGCCGGTGGATACCCCCGGTGTGAAAATCCTGCGTCCGTTGCCGGTGTTCGGTTACGACGACGCGCCCCACGGTCACGCCGAAGTGCTGTTTGAAAATGTTCGGGTGCCCTACGAAAACGTCCTGTTGGGCGAAGGGCGCGGCTTCGAAATTGCTCAGGGTCGTCTGGGCCCGGGGCGGATTCACCACTGCATGCGTTCGATCGGCATGGCAGAGCGTGCGCTGGAACTGATGTGCAAACGCTCGGTGAACCGCACCGCGTTCGGCAAACCCCTGGCGCGCCTGGGCGGTAACATCGACAAGATCGCCGATTCGCGGATGGAGATCGACATGGCTCGCCTGCTGACACTCAAGGCGGCGTACATGATGGACACCGTCGGCAACAAAGTGGCGAAGAGTGAGATCGCACAGATCAAGGTGGTGGCGCCGAACGTGGCCTTGCGCGTGATCGACCGGGCGATCCAGATCCATGGTGGGGCAGGGGTGTCCAACGATTTCCCGCTGGCCTACATGTATGCCATGCAACGCACCCTGCGCCTGGCTGACGGTCCGGATGAAGTGCACCGCGCGGCGATCGGCAAGTTCGAGATCGGCAAGTACGTGCCAAAAGAAATGTTGCGCAGCAGTCACTAAGACGGCATGCGTTGCGCGGGCCCGATCCGGGCCCGCGTTCAATCCACGCTGGGCAACCCGTAGAACGCCCGCGCGCAAGCCGTAGTGTGGGCAGCCAGGTCTTCCTGGCTTTCGCTGCGGTGCAGGGCCACCTCACGTAACACTTCCGTCAGGTACGCCGGCTCGTTGCGCCCGTTTTTTGGTTTGGGGCGCAGGCTGCGCGGCAACAGGTACGGCGCATCGCTCTCCAGCATCAAACGCCCGCGCTTGATCTCCTTGACCAGCGGGTGCAAATGCGTACCCCGGCGCTCATCGCAAATCCAGCCGGTAATGCCGATGTGCAAATCCAGGTCCAGGTAACTGAACAGGTCTTTCTTTTCGCCGGTGAAGCAGTGCACCACGGCGGCTGGCAATTGATCGCGGTAGTCACGGAGGATTTCCAGCAGGCGCTGGCTGGCATCGCGTTCGTGCAGGAACACCGGCATTTGCAGTTCGACCGCCAGCGCCAGGTGTTCCTCGAGGACCTTCTCCTGTTGCGTACGCGGTGAAAAATCGCGGTTGAAATCCAGGCCGCATTCACCCACCGCCACGATGTTCGTTTCCTTCAGCAGGCTGCGCAGGCGACCTGCGCTGTCGGCATTCCAGTCGCTGGCCGCATGGGGATGCACACCGGCGGTGGCGAACAGTCGCTGCGCTGTTTCGTCCAGTTGCTGGCACAACTTGAGCGCCTGCTCGCTGCCCTCGACATTGGTGCCGGTGAGCACCAATTGGCAGACCCCGGCGGCATAGGCGCGGTCCAGCACAGCCTGGTGCTTGTCGGCAAAACTGGGGTTGGTCAGGTTGACGCCAATATCGATGAGTTGCATGGTGCTACCTCGGGCCCAGGGCTGCAAAGCATACCAGAGCGCCGGATTTATAAGAAAAGCCAAGAACTACAACAGGTTATCGCTGTCTCTTAATGCCGCGAAGACGATTGGGTGGTGGCGTTGCCATCATTGTGCCAGTCTTTCGCGCGTTGCCAGCGCTTCAGGGCGCTCTGTTTCTGTCGCTTGATTGCGTGAAGCCATTCATGCGGTCGACCTGAATTCTTTGCGGAGAGTGGATGATTCGTCCCTCGGTTTTGCTACTGCTGTGTTGCTCGCTGCTGCTGCCGATGTCGGCGGTAGCGCGGCTGCCCGGGCCGCTGCAAGCCGTGCCGGCAGCCAAGGTTCGTGACCTGACGGACATCCGCAGCAGTCGCGTGCTGCGCGTACTGGTCAACCAGAGCCGCAACAGCTCCGGCGAAGTCCAGGGCCAGGCCATCGGCGTCGAATACCATCGCTTGCGCGCTTTCGAGCAATACCTCAACGGCCACGCCCGCGACGGCCAGGAAATCACCCTCAAGATCATTCCCCGGGCCAAGGATCAACTGCTCGGCGCGTTGCAGCGCGGGGAGGGCGACCTGGTGGCCCCCGGCGAGTTGCTGGATCTGCAGCCGGGCTTCGCGGTCAGCAGCAGTGAACCGGTTGCCAGTAACATTCCGCTGGTTCTGGTGGGGATCAAGGGCGAGCGTCGCTACACCCGCCTGGAACAACTGTCGGGTAAAACCCTGGCGTTGCCCAACGGCAGCGCCGCCGGTGACGCCATCAGCCAAATCAATCAGAAGCTGGCGCTGCACAAACTGCCGCCCGTGAAGATCGAGTGGGTCGACCCGAGCCTGGCGGTCGAGGACGTGCTGGAGATGGTCCAGGGCGGGATCTTTCACCTGACCATCGTCGAACAACCGATTGCCGAGCGCTGGGGCAAGATCCTGCCGAAATTGCGTGTCGATCGCCAGGTGCTCATCAGCGAGCCAGGCGAAGAGTACTGGTTCGTGCGCCGCGACGCGTCAATGCTGCGGGCCAGCATCGATCGTTTCCTGGCGGGCTATAAAAAGCCGTCGGACCAGGATGCCGCGTTTCTGCGCATCTATCGACGCCAGTACCAGGTTCACTATCCCCTGGCCAAGGCTGACCGCCAGCGTCTGGAAAAGCTGCGGCCGGTGCTGCAAAAGCATGCGAGCGCCCAGGACATGGACTGGCTGAACCTGGCGGCGCTGGCGTTCAAGGAGTCCGGCCTGCAGCCCTCGGCGCGCAGCGGCGGTGCGCCGACCGGGCTGATGCAGATCACACCGTCAGCGGCGCAACGTGTGGGCGTGAGCAACATCCAGGAGCTGGATGCCAACGTGCAGGCCGGGGCCAAGTACCTGGCAATGATTCGCCGCAAGTTCTTCGCCAGCCCCAAGCTCAATGAGCGCGAGCGCATGGCCTTTGTGCTGGCGGCCTACAACATCGGGCCGGAGCGGGTACAGGGGATGCGCGCGGAAGCCCGGCGCCGCGGGCTGAACCCCAACCAGTGGTTTTTTCAGGTTGAGCGCATTGCCATGGAGCAGGTGGGAATGGGACCTGTCAGCTATGTTAATAGCGTGAACAAGTACTACTTGGCGTTCGATCGGGAGCGGGAGTCGTTGGAGCCCCAGGGGCAAAAAGTTGCCCTTCGAAAATGATCGAATAAACTGATTGTTATGGCGGATTTTTTGCGCTTTTAACATGAGATTTACTGATTAATATAGCGGCCAACCAACACACACTCTCTAGGGACGACACAACATGAGCTCACTGATCAACAAGGTATTGTTTACCCGCGCTGGCTACGGCCTGACCGTTTTGCGGATTTTCGTCGGCATCATCTTCGCTGCCCACGGTTCGCAAAAACTCTTCGGGGCATTCGGTGGCTATGGCCTGGCGGGCACCGCGCAGTATATGGAAAGCATCGGCCTGGCACCGGGTTACCTGATGGCGACGCTGGCGGGCGGTACCGAGTTCTTTGCCGGCCTGGCCTTGATCATCGGCTTGCTGGTACGTCCGGCGGCCCTGGGACTGACCTTCCTTTCTCTGGTGGCGATCTTTACCGTTCACATCAGTAACGGCCTGTTCATGGCCAACAACGGCTATGAATTCGCCCTGGCGTTGCTGGGCGGCAGTATCGCGGTGCTGATCGAAGGCGCCGGCAAGCTGTCGGCGGACCGCGCCATCGCCGGCTAACGGTTTGCGAGCAGACAAAAAAATGCCCGTATCAGCAGATACGGGCATTTTTGTTTGCGCATCAGAACCCGAGTTTGTCGCGCAATCCGTAGTACCACGCGCCCAGTGCAGCAAACGGGGTGCGCAGCATTTGTCCGCCCGGGAAGGGGTAGTGGGGCAGGTCGGCAAAGGCGTCGAAACGTTCAGCTTGACCGCGCAATGCTTCGGCCAGGACCTTGCCCGCCAGGTGCGTGTAGGTGACGCCGTGGCCGCTGCAACCCTGGGAGTAATAAATGTTGTCGCCCAGTCGCCCGACCTGAGGAAGACGCGACAGGGTCAGCAGGAAATTTCCGGTCCAGGCGTAGTCGATTTTCACATCCTTGAGCTGCGGGAACGCCTTGAGCATCTTCGGACGGATGATCGCTTCGATGTTCGCCGGATCCCGTGCGCCATACACCACGCCGCCGCCGAAAATCAGGCGCTTGTCGCCGCTCAGGCGGTAGTAGTCGAGCAGGTAATTGCAGTCTTCGACGCAATAGTCCTGGGGCAGCAGGCTTTTCGCCAGCTCATCGCCCAGGGGCTCGGTGGTGATCACCTGCGTGCCGCAAGGCATCGACTTGGCCGCCAGCTCCGGCACCAGATTGCCCAGGTAGGCGTTGCCCGCCACGATAACGAACTTGGCCCTGACCTTGCCCTGTGGTGTGTGGACCACCGGGCTGGCGCCGCGCTCGATGCGCACTGCCGGCGACTGCTCATGAATGGTGCCGCCCAACGACTCCACGGCCGCCGCTTCGCCCAGCGCCAGGTTGAGCGGATGGACATGCCCGCCGCTCATATCGAGCGTGCCACCGATGTATTGATCGCACGCCACGACCTCGCGGATGCGGCGCTGATCCAGCAACTCCAGCTGCGTATGCCCGAAACGCTCCCATAGGCGCTTCTGGGATTCCAGATGGCCCATCTGTTTGGCCGTGATGGCGGCAAACACGCCGCCGTCCTTCAGGTCGCATTGGATGTTGTACCTGGCCACCCGATCACGAATGATCCGTCCGCCTTCGAACGCCATCTGCCCCAGCAACTGAGCCTGCCGCGGGCCGACACTGCGCTCGATCACATCGATATCGCGGCTGTAGCTGTTGACGATCTGGCCGCCATTGCGCCCCGACGCACCGAAACCCACCCTGGCCGCTTCCAGGACCGTCACCCGAAAGCCGTGCTCCAGCAGGAACAGGGCCGAGGACAGCCCGGTATAACCGGCGCCGATCACGCAGACATCAGTCTCCACCTCACCCTGCAAAGACGGGCGCGGCGGTACCGCATTGGCCGATGCGGCGTAATAGGACTCTGGGTAAGGGGTGTTCGCCATCCTGCAGCCTCTGTTTAATAAATTTAACGAGTGCGTCGATCCTACCCGAGTTGAAAAACCGCCGCCAGCCAGCGGAAAATCTTCTTCCCCACAGAAAAATTAAATATTTCGCATTTTCATAGGGTTAGCTCGAAAAAAGCTGTTGACACCCTCCCGGAATTCCGTAGAATGCCGCCTCACAGCAGGCACGTAGCTCAGTTGGTTAGAGCACCACCTTGACATGGTGGGGGTCGTTGGTTCGAGTCCAATCGCGCCTACCAAACAAAATCCGCTCTGCTGGGCGGTCTGGAAGGGCTCACCGAAAGGTGAGCCCTTTTTTGTTGCTTTGAATTTTTGCATAACGTTCACAAAGTATCGGGTTCGTTCACACTGGGCATTGTGCAATACGAAGAGGATGCCAAAAAACCATTCATCTTCCTCAGTAATGACGAAGCATTCCTAGGTTGGTGCGAGCACTTCTGACGACATACGCATTTGCAGCTTGCTGTTCCCGACCTCTCCCACTGAATGCACGAGAGAAAAAGGGAGAGAAAAAGGGAGCTGATTTATTTTCCATTCAGTCCAAAAAGGGAAGGAAAATTAAATCGGCCCCCTTTTCACTTTTCAGTAGACACCCTCCCGGAATTCCGTAAAATGCCGCCTCACAGCAGGCACGTAGCTCAGTTGGTTAGAGCACCACCTTGACATGGTGGGGGTCGTTGGTTCGAGTCCAATCGCGCCTACCAAACAAAATCCGCTCTGCTGGGCGGTCTGGAAGGGCTCACCGAAAGGTGGGCCCTTTTTTGTTGTCCTGAATTTTTTCAGGGCGTTCACAAGCTTCAGGTTTCGCTCACACTGGGTGATCGTCGCCCACGTACTGATACCGATCTTCAAGGCGATGCAGGTGCATTGCCGTTGTCGTTCTGCCAGTCGGCTGCGAGGACCTGCGTCGGCTCCTCGAAACATCAGTTCATGAGTTGCAGAAGCAAATCAGTGCGAAAGGTGCTGGAATGACAGGCGAGGACAGGAGAGCCCCCGCCGGAGGATGACCCTGGATCGAATGAAGAGTATGACCAGGATTGATCTTTTGATGTGCGCTGTCTTGGCTATGAGGTTATATGCACCCGGAACATCTTGATTTATCCAGCCCTGTGTTCTTGCCCATTACAGATGAAACCTGTGCAGGCTTGTTGCTCGTCGATGGCGCAACAGCGCTTGATGTGCTGACGGATCCGGAGCTGGCGGCGATGTTGGTCATCCAGAATCTGGCCCAGGCGACGGATAAAGACCTTAATGCCAATGCGGCAGAGAAGGTTCTGGCCAAGCTCATTGCATGGGCGGTCGACTCGCGGCAGTCAACAGCCGCAGGTTTGTTGTCAGAGGCGCAACGGCTGTTCGATCCACGCAAGTTGTACTTCGGTCTAAATGCGATCAAACGTCTGGACCTGCGTTTTCTTCTCGCCGATGAAGTTTCGGCGCGGGATTACCTGCTGCCCGATGGCAGGTGGGATGTCGGTTTCAAGATTCGCCACCAAAGTGACAACAATCCCTTTAGTCAGCAGATGGTGACGCCAAGGCATCGCGAGCGTTGGTTGAGTGCTGCACAAGACAAGCTTGTCAGAACCTTTCGTGCCAATCTGGACGAAGACCTGCATGTGCAAGGTTACGCCGGGATAGGCAAAAGTCACCTTATAGGGGTCTTGGTGGAGTGCCTGCGACCGGGTGGGACACTGATACTGGCGCACACGCCGGAAAAACTGGCAACGCTTAACGAGCGCATGGGGGCTGCGCGCGATCGGAACACGGGCACAACCTTCGAGGCCTTTGCGAGAGCCCTGTTGCACGGTCCCAGGCCTAAACCCGCCAGTAAGCCGGCCAGGGGACCGAGCAAGCAGGCAATGTCGCAGGAGCTGAACATCCTCGGTTTTCGTGGCTACGATGGGCAGGCGACACTTGATGCCTGTCTCAGGGTGCTCGAGCGCTATTGCCGCTCCAGGGACCACAGTTTGTCGGCCAGGCATCTGCCTCATTTCAAGCAATCCTTGTCCAGCCTGGATGCCAGGGTGCTTCTTGAGTATTCGAGCCGCCTGTGGTCGTACCTTGAGGCAAGCCCGGCTTGGGGCGGTCGGACCGGGTTCGAAACATTGTTGATGATAAAGCGGGCAAGCCTGGCGGGTTGCGCGGTACCTGCCCGCTATACGCACGTCCTCATTGATGAAAGTCAGGATGTTCCCGCCTCACTGCTACAGATCCTCGAGAGGGGGCGCCAGGTGTTGATTACGTTGGGTGATGAGTACCAGCAGGCCAGTGGCGAGATAGTCAAAAGAAAGCGGGTGGTGCGGCAAAGCGATGTTAGCTACTCCGTTCGCTCAGGTCGCAATGTCGAGCGTCTGGTCAACCCGTTGATCTGCCTGCACTCAGAGAAGAGCAAGGTTCCCTTCGAAGGTGCTCGTGATGCAGATGTCGGTATCGAGCATTATCCGGAAGGCTTCGTGCCGCCCGAGGGCTGCGTGGTGCTGACTGCGTCTCGCTGGGACACGATGAAGTGGATGATCGAGCTGCAACATGCCAGCTGTCTATTCAGTTTCCCGGACAAAAAGGCGGAGTCGGATCTCAAGGATTTCATGACCACTGCCATCGCGCTGTTCAAACCAGACTACTACGGTGCCGAGAGCGGCGCGGATGGGGCGCACTCATATTTTAGCGAGATGGCAGACTGGCAGCAGGTGCGTGAGGCGAACCTATTCGACGAGTCGTTTCTTTGGGTCGAGAGCGAGTTGGAAAAAGGTTTCAATGTCGCCGGGGTAACTCGGTTGAACAGGATGATTGGTAGCTCCGCCAAGAGCTGCATGCTGATGATGGCAGAAGCAGCGGGGGGGATGGAGTTCGATCGGGTCCTGCTGACGCGCGGGCTGCTCACCAACGTGCAGTTCAAAGATGCCTATGAGTTCGATCAGCGGATCTGTGCCGTGTACATCGCGATCTCCCGCGCCAGGCAGCAGCTTTACCTTCCTTACGATGTGGTCGAGTGGATTGAGTATCACAAGTACCAGAAATACCGCGAGTCGCACGGCTACTGATTGATTTCACCAGCGTCGGGTTCGGGGGTGGCGTCTGTCTGCGCAGCTACCCGATATTTTTCAACCCCACCACATTCCTGGCTAATCTGGCGCGCTCGCTCCAGGCGATGGTGTGGCTGGCCTTGTTCCATCGCACTTTCCTGATGTCGCGACCTGCGGCTTTTTCAATGGCGTCAGCGATGCGCCGGGTATTGAGCATACTGCCCACACACTCTCCATGATGCAGCAGGGCCGCCTTCCAGGCTTCAAGGTCGCACATGCTTGAGCGTTCGATGATGATGACTTCCTTGGATCCGTTGGCCACAAAATGGATCTCGTAACGCTCCCTCATTGATTTCGGCATCCCCGCCACTCATTCTCACATGAGAAATATTATCATTTAAGAGCGATGTTCGGGCAAGACCGAATGAAAATCAGTTCGTCTTGGGTTGAACTGCAAGCAGCCAATTGCATCAAAGCAGGACAGGCAACCGGGCGTTTCGTGGGTTCATTGAGGCGGGAGAGCGATGATGGGGAGGCGGGCGATGATCAAGTTCTTTGCGGCTTACCTGTCCATTTGCCTTTTGCTTGAGTGGACGGTGGTCGAGGCGTCTCCCTGGATTGCCAGCCATGTGCTGCTGCGGTGGATTCTGTAGCGGCGCATCTGCAAGTGGGCGTCGTGCCTTGAAGCGGCGATTGAGGCG
Source organism: Pseudomonas sp. GM78 (assembly GCF_000282475.1). Taxonomy (GTDB): domain Bacteria; phylum Pseudomonadota; class Gammaproteobacteria; order Pseudomonadales; family Pseudomonadaceae; genus Aquipseudomonas. The sequence continues at coordinate 12,813 of NZ_AKJF01000064.1, read as the reverse complement.
TAAAATAGGCAGTGTTACCTCATCTGAAGGAGTCGCATATGATCTCCGACCAAATGAACAGACAGGCATCCGATCACAAGGCTGTGTGGGATCAATATTTCTGCGCCGCGTTGATTGCCGAAAGCAATCTGACGGCCCCCGTCGTCGGCGGGGCCACGCATGAAGACCGGCAGAATCTGTTGATTGAAAGGGCCAAGGCGCTCGCGGACAAGATGATGGAATGCAGGAAATAACCAGAGCCCAGCCTTCGCGCTGGGCTCTTCACATCGGCGGCGTGGCAGCCGTAGCTGGATGATTCAGGCAACCAGCTCGACTTTACCTGTCGCCAGGCGATAAATGCCCCCCACTATTTTCAACTGGCCCTTGCTGAGCGCATCCGTCAGCAAGGGCGTGGCTTGCTTGAGGCGTTCGATCGAGTTCTTGATGTTTTGCACGGTCGCGTTTTCCACCAGGTCGCCTGGTTGACTGCTTACCTGCTCGATAGCGGGTTTGAGTGCGTCCGTAAGGGCAGGGATCTTGCCGGGGAATACCGTGTGGTCCTTGACGGCTTTCACGCCAGCCTCGATGGCACCGCAGCGCTCATGGCCCAATACCAGGATCAGCGGTGCACCGAGCACGGCCACGCCGTATTCAAGGCTTGCAAGACCTTCGTCCGTGACGAAGTTGCCGGCCAGGCGTACGGCGAAAAGATCGCCCCGTGCGGTATCGAAAGCGTATTCCGGGGCGATGCGCGAGTCAGAGCAACTCAGCACCGCCACGAAAGGATTCTGACCGGAAACCAATGCTTCTCGTTCGTCCTTGAAGTCGTGGGTTTCGGAGTTGCCGCTGACATAGCGTTCGTTGCCCGCCATCAATCTTTTCAGGGCCTCATCCGGGCTGATGACGTTTTTGGGTTTTGGCGGCGCGGAGGTTGTCTCGGCTGCCTGGATTATTCGACTCGGCAGGGTGCCGGCCAATAGCAGGGCACCTGCTCCCAATCCGGCAAGGCGCAGGAAACGACGACGCTCATGGATAGTTGTTGCGGAGTTTGAATCACATGATTCACACATGATGTTGTGTACTCAGGTCAATTCGGTGGGAATGACTGCTGTTGGGGTAGTGCCTTGAAGAGCTTCGGCACTGGAGTGATGGAGTCTAGTAGGTCTGTAACATTATGTTTTGCGGGCAAACCCGTGGTTCATGGACTACTACTGACAGGCTGATTCGACTTCGTCCTTACAGGAGTTTCCCGATGCTGACTCACTGGCTGCTTGCAGCGATTCATCTTTTGGCTTTTGCGCTTGGATTCTGGGCTGTCCTGGTGCGTGGCACGGCCTTTCGGCGCCTGGCAGTCGGCGCGGGAGAGGCTCGCGATGTATTGGTCGCAGACAACATTTGGGGCATTTCTGCCCTTGTGCTGCTCGTAACCGGCGGCATGCGCGCCTTTGGCGGTTTTGAAAAGGGCACGGACTACTACCTGCACCAGCCGTTGTTCCATCTCAAGATGACGTTGTTGGTCCTCATCCTGCTACTGGAAATTGCGCCCATGGTGACGTTGATCAAATGGCGGGTTGCGCGGTCGCGTGGCGTGGCTATCGATACCTGGCGTGCAACGCTGTTTGCGCGCATCAGTCATATTGAAGCGGGGCTGGTGTTGCTGATGATGGTGGCGGCCAGCGGCATGGCGCGCGGTATCACATTTGGCTGACGGAGGGGTGCGGGGGGAGCGCAGGCAATAGTGCGCTGGAATCTTTAGCCAGCCGTCGTTGCGGGGCGAACGGGCTGGCTACTGACTGCGACAGGATTCAGGTTTGTGGCTTTTCCGGGGCGGTCAGGCCGGCCTGAATACGCTGATAGATTTCTTCGCGGTGCACTGCAACGTCTTTGGGGGCGTTGATGCCAATCCGGACTTGCTGGCCGCTTACGCCCAGGATGGTGATCGTAATGTCATCACCAATGTTTATGCTTTCACCGACTTTGCGGGTGAGTATCAGCATGGTCTTCTCCTTGATTGCTTCGTGGGGCACCTGATTCGGACAGTGCAGAGGTCGGTGTTATGTATAGATTAGTGCGAAGTCTCACAGTTTGGGTGCCTCTTTCTGACGCGCAGATACAGCATTAATTCCCAAGGCGTAACTATACAGAGGCCGCCACTATCATTCTCGTTGTTTTGCGCCCATTTTGCGGCACTCGCGATGTATTCATGAATGCTAAAATCCCCCGCTTTAAGCATTCAGAGGGAAACGCTGTGCGCAAAATGGTCTTGGCAATTGCGGTATTGGCGCTGGCGGGATGCGGTGAAGGCAAGCGCGAGGAGGCATCCAGGCCGCAGCCTGCAGCAACGGCGACGTCGGCACAGGTCGCGGGGCCACAGTGGGATCTCGAAGTGCGGGGTGAAACCCCCCAGGCCGTCAGCGATCTCAGCGGCTGGCTGATCGAGCATAGCTTCATGTCCAACGTGATCAGGGAAAATGGCAAGACCCGCATCCTGATGGGGCCTTACAGCTCCAGGGAAGAAGCTGATGCCAAGCAGGCGCAGGTGAATGCCGCGCTCATCAAGGCGAAGAAGCAGAACATTGAAGTGTTGGTGCTGGAGCGCCCGACGGCTCGATAAAGACTCTATCAGGTGGCTGAAATAACGAAGGCCTGGGGTGTTTAAACCCCAGGCCTTCTTATTTACAGCGAGCGTTTAGCCGCAGGCTTTCATGTCGACCGGGCCGACGAACTCGTTGCCGCGCCCCATGACACACGCCACGCTCTGGTTGCGTTGGCGTTCCCAGGCTTGCACCGGGTAGGTCTTGTCCCAGGCCTGGTATAGCTGCTGGTCCTGTTTCGACAGGCGCAAGCCATATTGCTTGCTCATGTAGAAATACGTCCGGGCGATCATGCCGCGGATGGAAGGGCGGGGCATGACTTTCTTCGCCTTGAAGTCGACCTGGGTCAGGCACGAACCGTATTGGCCCGATTGCTCCGGCAGCCAGCCGAAACTGAAGTTGCTGCGGTCACCATTGACCTCGCCGATGCTGGGCACCAGGTTGTGCAGGTCGGCTTCGGCCTTCTGGTAGGTCGGGTCGTATCGCGTACAGTTTTTACGCCCGCCCTCCTGCCAGCACTGACGCTGATGCCCGATTTGCCAGGCCGGAACAATGTGTTCCCACTCGATGCGTTCGGCGCGCTTGGCGTTTTTGCGCGGCACATAACCGCACGCCGCGAGGTTCACCTTGTTACCGGTGTATTTGCAGCCGCAGTAAAACTCGGTGGATTGCGGTGCATACAGCTTCCAGGCGACTTTCTTGGCTTCGCTGAACGTGCGCGGCGCATCAGCCTGGGCGCCCGTGGCAAACACCAGGAACAGCAAAGCAAAACAACGGACACTCATCGACTCAGTCTTCCTTCGGCACTACCCAGAAAATCTGCACGCCACCATCGTCGCGATAGGCGAGGGTAACGTTGTCGTTCTCGTCGATTTCTTCGAGCAGGCGTTCCCACTCGTCCACGGGCTCGTCCGGAAGGCGAAAGATCAGGGCGGCCCTGGCTTTTTGGGCGGTAGGGCTGTTGATGATTTTCTGAACGCGCAGGCCCATGCGTACATAGGCGTCTGGTGCGGCGGAGGTAGTGTCCACAGGATTATCCTTATTAAGCTGTACGTGCATACAGTATTTAACTGTAGGCATTTTCGCAACTGCTTAAAATTCAAGAGAATCCTCTGACAGTGTTTTTTGCCGATTGGTGTAGGGCGATGAGAGTTTTTTTGTCAGGCGAGAGGCGAAGGGTGCCCGACCGGAGTCGGTCGGGCGAGGGGTGAATCAATATTCCCAGAACATTCGTTGCAGCTCTTTGCTGTCATTGGTCTTGGTCAGCGCGACCATCGCCAGGATCCGGGCTTTCTGCGGGTTCAGGTCATGCGCCACGACCCAGTCGTATTTGTCGTCAGGCTGTTCGGCGTTACGCAGGACAAAACCACCGGCATTGACGTGGGAAGAGCGGATGATCTGCACCCCGTCCTTGCGCAGGGCTTGCAAGGCAGGAACGACCCGGGAAGAGACCGAGCCATTGCCGGTACCGGCATGGATGATGGCCTTGGCGCCCGACTGGGCCAGTGCCTTGTAAGCGGTGTCGCCGACGTTGCCGTAGGAGTAGGCGATTTCGACGTCAGGCAGGCTCTGGATGGTCTTGATGTCGAATTCCGAGTCCATGGTGTGGCGCTTGGCAGGCAGGCGGAACCAGTAGGATTTGCCTTCGACCACCATCCCGAGGGGGCCCCAGGCGCTTTTAAACGCCTCGGTCTTGATGTTGATCATTTTGCTGACATCGCGACCTGACTGGATTTCATCGTTCATGGTCACCAGCACGCCTTTGCCGCGCGCGTCCTTGCTGCTGGCGACGGCGACGGCGTTGTACAGGTTCAGCATGCCGTCGGCCGACATTGCCGTGCCCGGGCGCATGGAGCCCACGACAATGATCGGCTTGTCGGTTTTTTCCACCAGGTTGAGGAAATAGGCGGTTTCTTCCAGGGTGTCGGTGCCGTGGGTGATCACGATGCCATCGACGTCCTTGCTGTCCGCCAGCTCGGCGACGCGACGGCCCAACTGCAGCAGGTTGTCGTTGGTGATGCTTTCGGAGGCGATCTGCATGACCTGTTCGCCGCGAACATTGGCCAGTTGGCTGAGCTGCGGAACCGCGGCGATCAATTGTTCGATGCCGACTTTCGCCGCTTGATAGGTGGCGCTATTGGCGGCGCTGGCGCCTGCACCGGCGATGGTGCCGCCGGTCGCCAGGACCACGACATTCGCCAGTTTCTGTTGTGTTTCGACTTCTTTTGCCTGAAGGGCGGCGGGCAGGAGCAGCAGGAGGGCCAAGGTGCCCGGAATAAGATTTTTCAAAGCAGATGTCATTATTTTTCTCTCTAGTAGTGACGGTGCCGATGCAGGTTCATCTAGATGCGCCCCAAACGGATCTGAACCTTTGGGGTGCTGGAGAAAGAGCAGGACTCGTACCAGTTACAACCAGAATCAGAAAAAACGCTTAACCTGTTGAATTGTTTAGTTATTTAAACGCAGTGTTGATCGGCGATTATGCTCTTTTGTCCGGCTTTCCGACTCTCGGTGGATTTTTCATTCGGCTTTCCGAAAGGATTACGACTCTCATTTAAATATCGGCATTAAAGAAACCTGCTGGCAGGTCGATGCTTCAGTGAAGAATCATCTACAGGGAGTTCACATGTCGTTGTCGGTCGGTTTAAACAATTCAGCGGTTATCATTATTGGCGGGAAATCCACGGCTGCCGTCGACACCCAGAGCGACGCGACTTCGGCGCAACAGCTCGGTGCGTCCGTAAAAGATGAAAAGTCTGTCCGCATGGGGCAGGGCGCGCAGGCGGGTGAAAGCGCCGAAGGCGCGGGCAGCCAGCAAAGCGTTGCGGTGCAATTGCTGCTCAAGCGCATGCAGGAACTGCAAGAGCAACTGCGTGAGCAACAGCAACAACTGGCGGCTGCCCAGGCCGCGTCCTATCAGTCTGAAGAGGCCAAGGCCACGGCCGTGATGTCGATCCAGGCACAGATTGCCGATACGTCAGCGGCATTGATGCAGGTGGCCGCCAGCCTGGCGAAAGAGTTGACCGGTTCCGGCAATATTGTCAGCACCTCGGCGTGATCGGGCCTGCCGTTGGGCATGCGCGCAACCTGCGAACGGGGTATGACGGTCGTTGACAAATTCCGGCAAGATTCGCATAGTCAGGGTTCGCAAACGTTTGCGACACCCCTGGATGCCGCCTCGACGTTGCTCACAATAATCATAAGATCGGAGTGAACCCATGAAGCTGCCATTCGCTGGACGTCTTCTTGCTGTCGCAATACTGGCTGGTGCAACCGCCGTGCTGCCTGTTTCTTCGGCGTTCGCCCAGACGCCTGAAAAGCCCAAGGTCGCGCTGGTGATGAAGTCCCTGGCCAACGAATTCTTCCTGACCATGGAAGACGGCGCCAAGGCTTACCAGAAAGACCACTCCGGCGAGTTCGAGCTCATCTCCAACGGCATCAAGGACGAGACCGATACCGCCAACCAGATCCGCATCGTCGAGCAAATGATCGTTTCCAGGGTCAATGCGCTGGTGATCGCACCCGCTGATTCCAAGGCCATGGTGCCGGTGATCAAAAAAGCCGTCGACGCCGGCATCACCGTGATCAACATCGACAATCAGCTCGACCCGGCCGTGGTCAAGAGCAAGAACATCAGCGTGCCGTTCGTAGGCCCGGATAACCGCAAGGGCGCGCGCCTGGTCGGTGAGTACCTGGCCAAAGAGCTCAAGGCCGGTGATGAAGTCGGCATCATCGAAGGCGTGTCCACCACCACCAATGCCCAGGCCCGCACCGCAGGCTTCAAGGATGCGATGGAGGCGGCGCAGATCAAGGTCGTGTCCGTGCAATCGGGCGACTGGGAAATCAACAAGGGCAACCAGGTGGCCTCCTCGATGCTCAGCGAATACCCGAACATCAAGGCCCTGCTGGCCGGCAACGACAGCATGGCGGTGGGCGTGGTGTCTGCGGTACGTGCCGCGGGCAAGGCCGGCCAGGTGCAGGTGGTCGGTTACGACAACATCAACGCCATCAAACCGATGCTCAAGGATGGCCGCGTCCTGGCCACCGCCGATCAGTTTGCCGCCAAGCAGGCGGTATTCGGCATCGAGACCGCGCTGAAGATCATCAAGGGCGAGAAAGTCGACAGCGGCACCAACGGCGTGATCGAAACTCCGGTAGAGCTGGTTACACAGTAATTTTCCGGCGACACAATGACGCTCGCCCGTCCCGGCGAGCGCATGGAGAGATTTATGTCTGTTAGCGCCCCGCACGCTGTCCTCTCGGTCAGCGGCATTGGCAAGACTTACGCGCAGCCCGTCCTGGCCGGCATCGACCTCACGCTCATGCGCGGCGAGGTGCTGGCACTGACCGGCGAGAACGGCGCTGGCAAAAGCACACTGTCGAAAATCATCGGTGGGCTGGTCACGCCGACCACCGGCCAGATGCAGTTTCAAGGGCAGGATTACCGCCCGGGCAGTCGGACCCAGGCTGAAGACCTGGGGATCCGCATGGTGATGCAGGAGCTCAACCTGTTGCCGACCCTGTCGGTGGCAGAAAACCTGTTCCTGCACAAGCTGCCCAGTAGCGGCGGCTGGATCAAGCGCAAGCAACTGCGCCTGGCGGCGATCGAAGCAATGGCTCAGGTAGGGCTGGACGCGATCGACCCCGACACGCTGGTGGGCGAGCTGGGCATCGGCCATCAGCAGATGGTCGAGATCGCGCGCAACCTGATCGGTGATTGCCACGTGCTGATCCTCGATGAGCCGACCGCGATGCTGACTGCCCGCGAAGTCGAAATGCTCTTCGAGCAGATCACGCGCCTGCAGGCCCGTGGCGTGTCGATCATCTATATTTCCCACCGCCTCGAAGAACTGGCACGGGTGGCCCAGCGCATTGCGGTCCTGCGTGACGGCAACCTGGTGTGTGTCGAGCCCATGGCCAACTACAACAGTGAGCAACTGGTCACGCTGATGGTCGGGCGCGAACTGGGCGAGCGCATCGACATGGGGCCGCGCGACATTGGCTCGGCGGCATTGACGGTCAAGGGGCTGAGCCGTGCCGACAAGGTGCATGACGTGTCTTTCGAAGTGCGCGCTGGCGAGATCTTCGGCATTTCCGGCTTGATCGGGGCAGGGCGCACCGAGTTGCTGCGCTTGATCTTCGGTGCCGACACTGCGGACAGCGGTACGGTGGCGCTGGGTTCACCGGCGCAGGTGGTGAGTATCCGTTCGCCGGTGGACGCGGTGGGGCATGGCATCGCCCTGATCACCGAAGACCGCAAGGGCGAGGGCCTGCTGCTGACACAATCGATCAGCGCGAACATTGCGCTGGGTAACATGCCCGCTATTTCCAGCGGCGGCCTGGTCAACCCTGGCGATGAGGCGAAACTGGCCCAGCGGCAGATCGATGCGATGCGCATCCGCAGTTCCGGGCCGGCGCAGTTGGTGTCCGAGTTGTCCGGTGGCAACCAGCAGAAGGTGGTCATCGGTCGCTGGCTGGAGCGTGATTGCTCGGTAATGCTGTTCGACGAGCCTACGCGCGGCATCGATGTCGGCGCCAAGTTCGACATTTACGCGCTGCTCGGCCAGCTGACGCGCCAGGGCAAGGCGTTGGTGGTGGTGTCCAGCGACCTGCGCGAGTTGATGTTGATCTGCGACCGCATCGGCGTGCTCTCGGCAGGAAGCCTGATCGACACCTTCGAGCGCGACAGCTGGACCCAGGATGATTTGCTTGCCGCCGCGTTCGCCGGCTACCAAAAACGTGATGCGCAGCTCAAAGCAGCGGCGCCTAGGGATCTTCAATGAAAACCGCATCTTCGGCCGGCCAACGCAGCGGCAATTTCTACGGGCTGGGCACGTATCTGGGGCTGGCCGGTGCCTTGCTGGCCATGATCGTGCTGTTCTCGGTGCTGAGCAGTCACTTCCTTTCCTACAACACCTTCAGCACCCTGGCCAACCAGATTCCGGACCTGATGGTCCTGGCGGTCGGGATGACCTTCGTGCTGATCATCGGCGGCATCGATCTGTCGGTGGGTTCGGTGCTGGCGCTGGCCGCGTCGACCGTCAGCGTGGCGATTCTCGGCTGGGGCTGGAGCGTGCTGCCAGCGGCATTGCTCGGCATGGCGGCTGCCGCGCTGGCGGGGACCGTCACCGGTTCGATCACCGTGGCCTGGCGTATTCCATCGTTCATCGTGTCCCTGGGTGTGCTGGAAATGGCCCGTGGCGTGGCGTACCAGATGACCGGTTCGCGCACCGCCTACATCGGCGACGCCTTTGCCTGGCTGTCCAATCCGATCGCCTTCGGGATTTCGCCATCGTTCATCATTGCTTTGCTGATCATTTTCATCGCCCAGGCCGTGTTGACCCGTACCGTGTTCGGACGCTACCTGATCGGCATCGGCACTAACGAGGAAGCGGTGCGCCTGGCGGGGATCAACCCCAAGCCCTACAAGATCCTGGTGTTCAGCCTGATGGGGTTGCTGGCCGGTGTTGCCGCGCTGTTCCAGATCTCTCGCCTGGAAGCGGCGGACCCCAATGCCGGCTCCGGCCTGGAACTGCAAGTGATCGCTGCCGTGGTGATTGGCGGCACCAGTTTGATGGGCGGGCGCGGCTCGGTCATCAGCACTTTCTTCGGCGTGCTGATCATTTCGGTATTGGCGGCTGGTCTGGCGCAGATCGGTGCCACCGAGCCGACCAAGCGCATCATCACTGGCGCGGTGATCGTGGTGGCGGTGGTGCTTGATACTTATCGCAGTCAGCGCGCAAGCCGGCGGACCTGAGTCATGGCAACGATCAAGGATGTAGCAGCACTGGCGGGGATTTCCTACACCACGGTGTCCCATGTGGTGAACAAGACCCGGCCGGTCAGTGAAGAAGTGCGGGTCAAGGTCGAGGCGGCGATCAAGACCCTCGACTACGTGCCCAGCGCCGTAGCCCGGTCCCTCAAGGCCAAGACCACGGCGACCATCGGCCTGCTGGTGCCCAACAGCCTCAACCCGTATTTCGCCGAGCTGGCACGGGGCATCGAGGATTACTGTGAGCGCAATGGCTACTGCGTGATCCTGTGCAATTCGGACGACAACCCGGACAAGCAGCGCAGCTACCTGCGGGTACTGCTGGAGAAACGCATCGACGGGCTGATCGTCGCCTCGGCCGGTGGTGACAGCGGGCTGGCCGAGGGCCTGGCGGGCGTGCGCACGCCGATGGTGATCGTCGACCGTGGGCTCGAAGGCGTCGACGCCGACCTGGTGCGCATCGATCACGAGTACGGCGCTTACCTCGCGACCCGGCATCTGCTGGAGCTGGGGCATCGGGACATCGCCACCATCAGCGGCCCGGCGACCACCAGCGTGGCGCAGATGCGCCTCGCCGGGTTTCGCCGGGCCCTTGAAGAGGCGGGCATCCGTGTGGCGCACGGGCGCATGCTGGAAAGCGATTTCACCAGCACCGGCGGCTACAGCGCCGCGGCTCTGCTTCTGGAAAAAAATCCCCCCAGCGCGATTTTCGCCGCCAACGACATGATCGGCATCGGCGTGCTGCGTGCCGCCGCCGAGCGCAATATCCGCGTGCCGACGGACCTGTCGGTCATCGGCTTCGACGACATCCAGATGAGCCGCTATGTCTATCCGGCATTGACCACCGTCGGCCAGTCGATCCTGCAGCTAGGCGAAATGGCGGCCGGGGTCCTGCTGCGCCGGATTGCCAGGCCGGACCTGGCGACCGAACAACGGATCGTCACCCCCAGCATCGTCATGCGCGAATCGACCGCGCCGTTGGCCGGGGTGTTCGACCAATATCGCTAAATCCCAGGCAGCGCTGTAACCGTCTTGATGAGTAGTAATTTATGTCAGCAAAAGTAGTGGTAGTCGGCAGCTTGAACATGGACCTGGTGACCCGGGCACCGCGTCTGCCCCGTGGTGGAGAAACCCTGATCGGCCAGTCGTTCGCGACCGTCTGTGGCGGCAAGGGCGCGAACCAGGCCGTGGCGGCCGCGCGTCTTGGTGCGCAGGTGTCGATGGTGGGCTGCGTGGGCAGCGATGCCTACGGCCAGGTGTTGCGCCAGGCGTTGCTGGACGAGGGCATCGATTGTCGGGCGGTCAGTGCCGTGGAGGGTAGCAGTGGCGTGGCGTTGATCGTGGTCGACGATAACAGCCAGAACGCCATCGTGATCGTCGCCGGGGCCAACGGCGCACTGACGCCGGCAGTGCTCGGCTGTTTCGATGCCGTGCTGCAGGAGGCGGATGTGATCATCTGTCAGCTGGAAGTGCCGGATGCCACGGTCGGCCATGCACTCAAGCGCGGTCGTGAACTGGGCAAGACCGTGATCCTCAACCCCGCGCCGGCCAGTCGACCGCTGCCCCAGGACTGGTATGCGTCCATCGACTACCTGATCCCCAACGAGAGTGAAGCGGCAACGCTCAGCGGCTTGCCGGTGGACTCGCTGCAGACGGCGCAGATCGCCGCCACTCGACTGATCGAGATGGGGGCCGGCAAGGTCATCATCACCCTCGGCGCCCAGGGATCGTTGTTTGCCGATGGCAAGGGCTTCGAACATTTTCCGGCGCCGAGCGTGAAGGCGCTCGACACCACGGCGGCCGGCGATACCTTCGTTGGCGGTTTCGCCGCGGCCCTGGTGGCCGGGATGAGCGAAGCGCAGGCGATACGATTCGGCCAGGTCGCTGCGGCGTTGTCGGTCACCCGGGCTGGCGCGCAACCCTCGATTCCCACTCTGGTCGATGTACAGGCGTTTAAAACACCATGAAAAAGACCCCTTTGCTCAATGTCGCGCTGTCGCGGCTGATTGCTTCCCTGGGCCATGGCGACAAGGTGGTGATCGGCGATGCGGGCCTGCCGGTACCGCCAGGTGTCGAACTGATCGACCTGGCCTTGACCCAGGGCATTCCGGATTTCGTCAGCACCCTGAAAGTGGTGCTCAGCGAAATGCAGGTCGAAAGCCATGTACTGGCGCAAGAGATCCTGGAGAAGCGGCCGCCGGCACTGGCGACCCTGGACGCGCTGGAGGCCGAGGGGGCGTTGGGGCGGCGCGAACTGCTCAGCCATGAGCAGTTCAAGCTCCTCAGTCGACAGGCGCGGGCGATCGTGCGCACCGGCGAATGTCAGCCTTACTGCAATATCGTGCTGGTGGCCGGGGTGACGTTCTGATGGGCGCCCAGTTGGAGCAACCGATCGACTTGATCATCGATACCGATCCGGGTGCCGATGATGTGATTGCCTTGCTGTTTGCCTTGGCGTCGCCACAAGAATTGAAGGTGCGCGCCTTGACCACCGTCGCCGGCAACGTGTCCCTGGACAAAACCTCGCGCAATGCACGGCTTGCCCTTGAGTGGGCTGATCGCGAAGAGGTGCCGGTGTACGCCGGGGCGTCGAAGCCGTTGGTGCGCACGCCTATCTATGCCGAGCACGTCCATGGCGAGGAAGGTTTGCCGGGTGTTGCGGTGTATGAGCCCAGGCAAGGCCTGGCCGAAGGCAGTGCGATCGACTTCCTGATCGACACGTTGCTGGCTGCCACGCCCCATAGCGTGACCATCGCCATGCTGGGGCCGCAGACCAACCTTGCCCTGGCGCTGATGCGCGAGCCACAAGTCGTCCGGGGCATCAAGCAAGTGGTGATCATGGGCGGTGCGCACTTCAACGGCGGTAACATCACGCCGGTGGCCGAATTCAACCTGTTCGCCGATCCGCACGCGGCCGAGGTGGTGCTCAAGAGTGGCTTGGACCTGGTCTACCTGCCGCTGGACGTGACCCACAAGATCCTCACCAGTGACGCGCGCCTCGCGAAGATAGCGGCGTTGAACAACAAGGCCAGCAAACTGGTGGGCGATATCCTGCAGGAATGCATCGGCGGTGACATGGCGCGCTATGGCATTCCCGGTGGCCCGGTGCATGACGCCTCGGTCATCGCCTACCTGCTCAAGCCGGCGCTGTTCAGTGGCCGTTCGGTCAATGTGGTGGTCGACAGCCGCGAAGGTCCGACGTTTGGCCAGACCATCGTCGACTGGTATGACAGCCTCAAGGCTCCGAAGAATGCCTTCTGGGTTGAAAGCGGTGACGCCCAGGGCTTCTTCGATCTGTTGACCGAGCGCCTGGCGCGCCTGCAATAGCGCTCGAACCCAAGGGCCATTGAATGCATCCCCCTGTAGGAGCGGGAACGTTGATCCATGCCGCGTCAAAGCCTTTGGGAGATTTTTGTCTGAGTACATATCCATTGCTGCGGTAACGACCACTTATGGTTTCGCCCTTAC
>NZ_AKJF01000063.1 GCF_000282475.1 Pseudomonas sp. GM78 | reverse complement strand
GCCTGCTCGGGTTTAACGGCGAACTACCGGACCCGCTGACTGGGTGTTATCACTTGGGCAATGGGTATCGGCAGTTCAATCCAGTGTTGATGCGGTTTAATCGTCCGGATAGTTGGAGTCCGTTTGGGGAGGGTGGGTTGAATGCTTATGGGTATTGTGGGGGGGACCCGAGGAATAGGAGAGATCCGTCTGGACATCGTGGGGAGATAGTAAAATTCTTGAGATCGTTCTTTAAAAAGGCGCCGACGAAGCCTAAAACCAAAAACTCAGTATCAGTAGTATTAGCCAGCAGCGACGACATTTCGACCCCAGGTAAAAGACCTAGTTTCTCCTTCTCGGCGCCACATAACACCGTGGAGCAATTAAAATCTAATGACAATCTCTTAGACGTTAGAAGTGATCTCCATTTATTTGAGCCAAATTCATCCAGTAAAAATCTGCAAAAGGCACAATCTATTTCAAACGAATCTTTGGATCACCTGCCAATCATGAGCAAGCACGGGCGGATTAAAAACTATGAGGTCCGAGATCCTGAAAAAGCATCACAAAGGAAACTTCAAAGGCAGATTGATCAACGCATGGAGGAGTTTTCTAACGAGCCGGACCCTAATCGATTCTTGTACAGGTCCGGCGGATTCTGACTTGCTCTAGGTTATCACGACTGGAATGGCCACCTGGCTACACGCTCAGGTGGCCAGCCAGGCTTTCAGTGCGGCGACGGTTGAGGTGAGTTGACCGTCGTCTCGCGGGCAAGGCTCGCTCTAAAGAAAACAAAAAGGCAATCCGTTCCGCCAACACTTGCCCTTCCCGCTGATCCTCCCGCAACCCCAACGACCGGCTCATTCCACCACTCCAGCATCAAACGCCATTGACTTCCCCGCCCTCTGCCCAACCCCATACCAATCCAGCTTGCGCGTCAGCACCATAAACACACCCAACAGTCCAAACAACAACAACGACCCCATCAACAGCGCATAATCCTCGGCACTCAACAATCCATAAAGCAGCCCATACAAGGCCGCCAACCCCGCCGAAAAACTCAAGCCATGACGCACACTGCGCAGCACATGGCAGACATAGAACCCGATCAACAACACACAACCACTGGCCGACAGCAGATACGCCAGGGCAAAGCCGATGTGTTCGGACAGCGACAACAGCAGCAGGTAGAAAAACGCCAAGGCCACCCCCACCAACGCGTACTGCACCGGGTGCACCGCCAGGCTTTTCAATACTTCAAACAAGAAGAAACCGGCGAACGTCAGGACGATGAACAACAGCGCATATTTGATCGCCCGGTCGCTTTTCAGATACTGGTCCACCGGATCGATGAAGCTCACGCCGAAGCTGCGGCTGGAAAACGCTTCACAACCGCCACGGGACACGCAGCTGCCCAGGATCTCTTGCAGGTTGGTGGAGAAAAACGACGTCTGCCAATGGGCGGAGAAGCCCTGATCGGTGATGTCGCGCTGTGCCGGCAGGTAGTTGCCGATGAAGCTGGGATGCGGCCAGTTGGCAGCCAGCGAGACTTTGCTGGTCTTGCCTACCGGCAGGATCTGCAGCTGGCCGGTGCCTTGCAGCTTCAGGTCGAAGCCGAACGCCAGTTCGGTGGCTTGCGTGGCGTCCAGCGCCGGCAACGTCACGTGGACGCCCTCGCCCAGCCAGCCGACCTGACTGCCCGGAACGAAGTCCAGCTTCTGGCCATTCAGTTCGAGTTTCAAGGCATTCTCGATGCCGCGAATGTCGCTGATGCCGACCGCAAGAAATGGCTGGTCGAATTGATAATCGGCGAAGTCTTCCTTGATGCCCAGTTGTGCCGGCAGTGAAAAATGGCCACTGATGCGGTTGTCGGCATGGAACAGACGCGCCTGATAAATGCCGCGCGAGCGCAGTTCGGTCTGCACCTGGCCATCGAGTTCGAAGCGCTCCGGCAGAAAGTACAAACGGCCGCGCTCTTCACCGATTTCCTGATAACGCTCATTGGTTTTTTCGTGGGTCTTCCAGGTGCGCACCACTTTGCGATAGGGCACCACCATCAACGGCCCACTCAGTTGCTGGCTGTAACTGGAGCTGCGGGCGATATCTTCGAGCACACCGTCGCGCAGTTGCTGGCGGTCCTCGATCACACCGCTGATCATCAACAGCGGGATCAGCAACAACAGAATCAGCAGGGCGATTGCCCCGAGTTTTAGGGTCAGGCTGCGGTTCATGGGACTCTCCCTGTTTGGATGGGGAGAGTCTGGGTTGGCTGTGTGGGGGCTTTATGAGGGGAATATGGAGAATATGTGGAGACTGACTTCCACCCCACCTTCGACATTGCCAATGCTCATTTTCCCACCATGCAACTTGACCACTTCCTCGACAAAATTCAGCCCCAACCCGGTGCTTTTGCGCCCGCTGTCCGGTCGCGGCAGCGAGTAGAAACGCTCGCACAGTCGTGGCAATGCATAGTCGGGAATCGCCTCGGCCTGGTTAAAGAGTGTGAACTCGATCTGCTCGCCAATCTGCTTTGCACTGAATCGCAACACGCCCTCTGCCGGGGTGAAATCCAGTGCGTTCTCCAACAGATTTCCCAGCGCCTGCCGCAATAGAAACGGCTCACCAGTCAACGTCAGGTCCCGTGGAATGGTTTGCTCCACGCGCAGTTCTTTGCCTTCGATACGCGCCGCTTGAGCGACTAGCAACTCATTCACCAAAGCAGCCAAGGACACATCTACGCGCTCCTCAAGCCCCTGACGCTGTTCAACCTGCGCCAGATTCAACAAGCGCTCGATCAACTGCTGCATCCGCGCACTTTCGTTGTCGATGTTGCTGACAAAGCGCTGCCGTTGAGCCGACGGCATCTCACCTTGCAGCAGCTCCGCCGCGCCACGAATCGCCGCCAGCGGACTTTTCAGCTCATGGGTCAGCGTATGCACATAGCGCTCGACATAGGCCTTGCCTTCGAGCTGCGTGCGCATCTGTTCCACCGCCGTCGCCAGTTGCTCCAGTTCGCCGCCGCGATAATGCGGCACCTCGACCCGCCGGCCCTCGCTCACGGCCTGGGCATAAGCGGTCAACCGTCGCAGCGCCCGGCTCAGCCACCAGGACAACAATGCGCCGAACAACAGGCCGAGGCCGATCAGCGCGGCACCATAGGCGAGCAATCGTCGCTCCGTGCGATCCACGTAAGGCTGCAACGAGCTGTTGGGTTTGGCCACGGTGACCACACCGATGATCTGCCCGTTATCGCGAATCGGGGCACCGACGTGCATCACCGACGAGCTCGCATCATCTGGATCGCTACGGCTGGAGCGGGCGCCGTATTCACCGCGCAGGGTCAGGTAAACGTCGTTCCAGCGCGAGTAATCCTGGCCAACCGCCACGCCGCTGGAGTCGAGCACCACCCGGCCTTTGGCGTCGGTGACGTAGATGCGATGGTTGACCTGATTCTTCGACAGGCCCCAGATGTTCGCCTTCGGTTGCCGCTCGCCGTAGGCCTTGAGCAATTCGGGCCAGCGGTTCTGGTTAAGGGTGCCGGCCTTGAAGTCATCGCGCAGGATCTCGGCCATCAGGTTGGCGGTGTCGACCAGGGTTTCTTCGGTGGACTGGCGCACACCCGGGCGGATTTCTTCCATCACGGTGTTGAGTACGAAGTAACCGGTCAAGCCGATAAACAGCGCGTACACCAGAAAAATCCGGATCCCCAAAGGCATCAGCCTTGCCTCGGGTTATAGCTGTAGCCCAGGCCACGATGGGTCTGGATCGGCTCGGAATCGGCCTTCACCTGGCGTAATTTGGCGCGCACGCTCTTGATGTGGCTGTCGATGCTGCGCTCATAACCGGCGTCGGCGGCGACACCCAGCGCATCGAGCAATTGCTCGCGGCTGAACACGCGCTCGGGTTGTTCCAGCAGGCATTGCAGCAAACGGAATTCGTGGCGGGTGAGGGTCAGCAACTGACCGCGATAGCTGATCTGCACACGCTCGCTGTCGAGGCGAAACAGTGCTGACGGCTCCTCTACTGCGCGGGGTGCCATGCGCTTGAGAATCGCCCGAACCCGAGCCGCCACTTCACGGGGGCTGAACGGCTTGACCACGTAATCGTCGGCGCCGATTTCCAGGCCAACTACGCGGTCGATCTCGCCATCGCGGGCGCTGAGAAACATCACCGGTACTTCGCTGAACCGCCGCAATTGCTTGCAGGTTTCGAAGCCGCTGATGTCGGGCAGGCCGATGTCGAGGATGATCAGGTCTGCCGGGGTCTGACGCTGATACTCCAGCGCGGCCGCGCCAAGGGTCAGCCAGGCAGTGGTAAAGCCTTCGCCCTGCAAGGCGAAAATCAAGGTGTCGGCAATCGCCGCTTCGTCTTCGACAATCAGGATATGAGGCATGGCGTCCGAGCCTGGTGGTGGAGTGGGCGAACGGTGACTCAAGGCTGAATCGACGTCAATCCGACTGAGTTAAATCGCGGCGGGGTCTGTAGGACCTAGCAGATCTGATAGTAGGCAATGGCTGAAAAAGGACCGATGCTTAAAGTTCAGCTTTAAGGACCATATTCGGAGCTCAGCCGGTGCCTACTCAATCACGCAAAACGATACTGCTGGCAACCGATCAACAGCAGTCGGTGTTGAACGCCCTCGACGCGAATCAGCACCACCCGATTGCCTACACACCCTATGGCCACCGCCCAATGGAAAACGGTTTGCTCAGCCTGCTCGGGTTTAATGGCGAACTGCCGGACCCGCTGACCGGGCATTATCATTTAGGGAAAGGGTATCGGCAGTTCAATCCGGTGTTGATGCGGTTTAACAGTCCGGATAGTTGGAGCCCGTTTGGCAGGGGTGGTTTAAATGCTTATGCGTACTGCACGGGAAACCCCATAAACTGGAAAGACCCAACGGGTCACACCTTAGTACCCGCTAGCTTTTTTGACGAAATATTCGTGAACCTCTATAAATTCATGAAGGGACCGAAAAGTGAGCGATTTACAGACATCGTAATGACCACAGAACAACACTTTGGCGGAGCAGAAAAAATAAGAATGCTCGCAAACCATAAAAGCACACCCCCTGACGCACTCATTGCTCGGACTCTATCCAACAATAAAAAACCTACTTACTTCATTACAGAAAACCCTTCAGATATAGCAACAGGCATCAAGTATCTCAACAACGCTGATAAACATCTTCGAGACACCTTGGATGTAGTTACCACCAATACCGGTTTACTCAATCCAAAAAACCCGTACCTTAAACACCTGAATGAAACGGAAATAAGAAATCTAAAGGCTGACCTGCTCGCCCATAAAAATGAATTGGCACGAGTGATTTCCCACGTCTCATCCCTGCGCATTGAGGGCCCCAGCCGTGTCGCCGGAGACTTCAACGCAAAAGACTTTGTTGATACTGCGAACAGAATCAGAGACTCACGATAGGCCCACATAACGGTGAGTCAGTCATTAGCAATCGGGCTGCGCTCGGTGAGGTTGACCTTGACCGTGCCCAAGCACAACTCCAGATCGACCACCGGCCGTTTGGTGGGCGCGATCACTTCGCTGTCATCCTCGCCCTCTTCCGAGCGAGTCTTGATCTCCTAGCAGTTCTGATAGTAGGCAATGGCTGAAAAAGGACCGATGCTTAAAGTCCAGCTTTATGGACCATACTCGGAGATCAGCCGATGTCTACTCAATCACGCAAAACGATACTGCTGGCAACCGATCAACAGCAGTCAGTGTTGAACGCCCTCGATGCTAATCAGCCCAATCCCATTGCCTACACGCCCTATGGCCACCGTCCACGGGGAAACGGTTTGCTCAGCCTGCTCGGGTTTAATGGCGAACTGCCGGACCCGCTGACCGGGCATTATCATTTGGGGAAAGGGTATCGGCAGTTCAATCCGGTGTTGATGCGGTTTAACAGCCCGGATAGTTGGAGCCCGTTTGGGGAGGGTGGGTTGAATGCGTATGCCTACTGTTGGGGGGACCCTGTAAACTCAACCGATCCGACGGGGCATACACCAAAACTTATAAAATCATTTCTGAGAGCACTGCGCTTAATGAGGAAGTCCCCAACCAAAGTAGCGAAAAAAGCAGCATCAACAACCCGACACAGCAGCGCACATGCGCCATCTCCCCTTAATTCTCACAAGACCACTAACGTATCAACAACAGCAGCCAGTCACGGCAGCGTACCTGCACCACCTCCACTCAACTCTCCCAAGACCATTAACGAACTAACACCCAACGACTTAAAATCCGACGATATTAATTTAGATTTATTTTCCAATGCAGGTAACTCCAGACTACCGCCCAAACCAACTACCAGAACTCGCAACATTGATACTTCCGTACGCGCCGACACTAAACCGTTTCCACTAGCCAAGCGCCAATATGAAGATTTCTTAGACGTTTCCAATGCCACCGCGAATAATGCACCTATCGATGAACTGCTAAGCAACTACATTTGGTTAAGCGAAACGGCGGGACCATCGAGACTGACCAATAAATTGCAACACGCGCAAGAAAAAATAAGACGAAATTTATATAAACACCTAAATTAGTCCGTAGGCAGCGTAGAGAATTACAGGGATAAAAGCCAATTAACAATAAAACCGTTGACCGACAACAGCCGGCCATCTCATCTATCAACAATCCGGTTTATCCGCCGTAAAGCGCCGAGCCGGATTCACCGCAGCCCCAAACTCACGCAGCGCCTTGGCACCAATCAACAGCGGATAATTAAAGCTACTGCGATCAGTGAGGTTGACCTCGACCGTGCGTTTTACATTGCCCAGGCACAACTCCAGATCGACCACCGGCCGCTTGGTGGGCGCGATCACTTCGCTGTCATCCTCATCCTCTTCCGAGCGGGTCTTGATCTTGCTGATCCGCGCCACCTTGTGCTCGTAAACCTTGTTGCTCGCATCCTTGGTTGCCAGGCGGAAACGCACCCAGTCTTCACCATTACGAGTGAAGGTCTCGATGTCCTTGGCCGACAGCGATGCGGTCAGGGCCCCGGTGTCCATCTTGGCCTTGAGCACTTCGCCGCCGATTTCCGGCAGCGCGATGTATTCGTAGCGACCGTACAGGGTTGGCTCGGCGGCCATGACCGGCAGGGCAATGAGTGAAAGCAGTGCAAGAAGGGATTTCACGTACTGGGAGTCCTTGAAGGGTGGGCAGCGCAATTTTAGACCGTTGTCGAGCTGATCGTTCCCACAAGGTTAACAATGCAGAGGTGAAACATTCGTCACCCCCGATTTGGCCTGTCGCCCTAAGCTGCTTATCATGGCGCGCCCACACGCTTTCAAGAGTTGCTTATGCGCCGCCTGCTCACCGGCTGTTTCGTCACCCTGCTGCTGTCGCTCAATACCCTGGTCCTGTTCGGGCCGTTGATGGTGTTTGCCCTGCTCAAACTGATCCTGCCCGGTCGCTTTCGCGATTACGCCTCATGGGCGGTGATGTGGATCGCCGAGACTTGGGCCGAGATCGACAAGCTGATCTTCCGCTTGTGCATCCCCACCCAGTGGGACATTCGTGGCGGTGACGATCTGCGCACCGACACCTCGTATCTGGTGATCAGCAACCATCAATCCTGGGTCGATATCCCGGCGCTGATCCAGACGCTGAACCGGCGCACGCCGTTCTTCAAGTTCTTCCTCAAGAAAGAGCTGATCTGGGTGCCGTTCCTGGGCCTGGCGTGGTGGGCACTGGATTACCCGTTCATGAAGCGCTACACCAAGGCATTTCTGGCGAAGAACCCGGAACTGGCCGGCAAGGATCTGGAGATCACCAAACAGGCCTGCGAACTGTTCAGGCGCCAGCCCGTGACCGTGGTTAACTATCTGGAAGGCACTCGCTACACCACCGCCAAAAGCACCCAGCAGCAATCACCCTTCACCCACCTGCTCAAGCCCAAGGCGGGCGGCGTGGCCTTCGTATTGGCCGCGATGGGCGAACAGCTGGATGCCATTCTCGACGTCACCGTGGTCTATCCACAGCAAGCGATTCCGGGGTTCTGGGACTTGATCAGCGGCAATGTGCCGAGGGTCATCATCGACATCAAGACCCGCGAACTCGACCCGGCGCTGTGGCAGGGCGACTACGAAAACGATCCGCGGTTTCGCGAGAAAGTCCAGAACTGGGTCAACCAGCTCTGGAACGAGAAGGATCGGCGTATCGACGCGTTGCGCACCGAGCGCCGCTGAATCAGCTACCCGTGACGATGCCAGTGCCGATACTGTTAGTGCCAGTGCCAGTGCCAGTGCCAGTGCCAGTGCCCCAGATGCTGCCCAGGCTGCTCAGCAGGGAACCGCCGACGCCCTGCTGACCGAGGTATTGCAGGATCACCGGGGTAAACATCCCGATCATGCCGGTGTCCATGCCCAGGGCGCTGAAGGCGTTGTTCAGGTCATTGGTGTCCTTGACGTTGCCCAGGGCGTTATCCAGGCCTGCGGCCTTGCCGGTCGAACCGAGCAACCCGGCGAGCGCCCCCAGCTCTCCTCCACCCGAAAGAATGTCGATCCCCGGCACGCTTTTGGCCAGCTCCGAGTAATCGGTCGAACTCAGCTGATTCTTCGCCAACCCGAGCATCGCCCCGGCGCCGCCAACGGCTTGCTGTGGCGTGATGTTCAATTGAGTGAGCGCGCCCAGCAGGTCCGCCGTTTCCGCAGTCGGCGCGGCATCGGTCTCCGCATTGCCGCCCTTCATGCCGGAAATCGCATTGGCCGCATCGCTCAGGCTGAACTGGGCAAAGGCCGGACTGACCGCCAGGGTCATGAGCGATGCCAGTGCAAAACCGCGTGAAAACTTCATCCAGACATCCTCTGAGAAAACCGCCCGGCAATGGGCAGCGGAAACTGTCCATTGGACTGGTAACCCCCAACATTGTTCCCTCCCTCCCCCTGTAGGAGCGAGCATGCTCGCTCCTACAAGAAAATAATTTCCCGACACTGCATCCAGTCCGGACCCACGTCCGTATATCAAGCACGGACAGACATTCCTGGCCGATTCTCCACAAAAGGATCATCACCATGAAACGCACTTCGACCAAACCCCCGTTGCTTGCCAGCCTGCTGACCCTGGCCCTTGGCGGCTTCGCCCTGAACACCGTGCAAGCGGCAACCATGAGCCATGACAGCGTAATCGTCGGCGGCCAAAGCATGTGGCCGAGCAAGGACATCGTCGATAACGCGGCGAACTCCGCCGATCACACTACCCTGGTGGCGGCCGTCAAAGCCGCTGGACTGGTCGACACCCTCAAGGGCAAAGGCCCGTTTACCGTTTTCGCACCGGTCAATTCAGCCTTCACCGCCCTGCCCGCCGGGACCGTCGACACCCTGCTTAAACCGGAAAACAAGGCCACCCTGACCAAAATCCTCACCTACCACGTGGTCGCCGGCAAACTCGACATGGCCACCCTGGCCGGGAAGATCAAGGCCGGTGGCGGCAAGACCGAGCTCACCACCGTCGCGGGCGGCAAGCTATGGGCAATGATGAACGGCCCGCACAACATCACCATCAAGGATGAAAAAGGCGACGTCGCCGACATCACCACCTATGACGTGTACCAGTCCAATGGCGTGATACAGGTCATCGACAAAGTGCTGATGCCAAAAAGCTGACCCGCGCCACCGCCCCCGTGCATCGGGGGCGGTGGGATTGCCGAGGTGTTCGCCCGTGAATGGAACAGCCGCACGCTGTGAACTAACCTCTGGCCACACGCAACCCACGCCGATTGCCTGGAGAAGCGCTATCCCCACCGCCGACACCGATCAGCTCAGGCAGCTCCTGGCCCAGTGTTCATTGGGCGACCGCCGCGCCTTCGAGACGCTCTACCGCAGTGTCGGTCCACGGCTGCACGGTGTAGCCCTGCGCTTCATGGGGCGTCCAGACCTGGCCGAAGAAGTGCTGCAGGAAAGCTTCGTGCGCATCTGGCACAACGCCTCGCGCTATCAAGCGCATCTGTCGGCGCCGTTGACCTGGATGATCAACATCACCCGCCATCAAGCCATCGATCAATTGCGCAAACACCGCGATCGGCCCTTGAGCGATGTCGAAGAGCAAACGCTGGTGGATGAAAGTCCCTCGGCCGACGAACAGTTGAACAGCGTCCGCGAGGCCAGCGCCTTGAACCGCTGCCTGGACAGCCTCGAAGGCATGCAGCGCCAATCGATCACCGTCGCGTATTTTCAGGGCTTGTCGTGCGCCGAACTGGCCGAACACCTGGCGGCGCCGCTGGGAACGGTGAAATCCTGGATCCGCCGCGGCATGGAGCGCCTGCGCAGGTGCCTTGAATCATGAACTATCAAACCCCGACCCTGCGCCGCGCCCTCGCCGCCGACTACGCCATCGGCCTGATGCCCCCGACTGCGCGGCGGCGTTTCGAACAGTTGCTGCTGGAGGACGCGGCGCTGCGTGTGGAACTAGCGCAATGGCAAGAAAGCCTCGTAAGCCTGACCGATGCGCTACCCGAACAACCAGTGCCTGATCGGGTCTGGCAGGGCATAACGGCGCGCATCGAGCCGCAAGAGCTGCATGTACCGCAGAAACGCCCGTTCTGGAATTGGCTGCGAGTGAGCGTGGTGGTTTGCTCGCTGATCATCGCCGTGACCCTGGGTGTGATTTACAACCGTGACGAGGCCCGTTACAGCGCCACGCTGGTCAGCGCCGACGCACAGCCAGCGCTGAGGGTTCGCGCTCATGAGAATTACCTGCAAGTCGAACCGCTGACATTGGCGACCATCGATCCGGGGCGCAGTCTTGAGCTGTGGGCGATTCCGGCGGATGGCAAACCGATTTCCCTCGGTGTGATTCCGGCGGGTGGGAAAGGCAAGGTCGAGCTGAACGATGCGCAGAAAGCCCTGATAGGTAAGCCAATTGCGCTGGCGGTCAGCCTTGAACCCAGGGGGGGGTCACCGACGGGGCAGCCGACGGGCCCCGTGCTGTATCAAGGAGCGTTGGCAACACTGTGACACTATCAGATCTGCCAGTAGCCAGTTTTGGTTGGTTGCGCCACAGTTAATCCTGAATCGAAGAGCTCATTCAGGACGCCCGGCCATGCTGCCCAACCTCAAGACCTTGCTCTGCAGCTACCGCTACGACCCGCTCGACCGACTGGTCGACTCCACTCCGTCGGCGCAATCCGTACTCCAACGCTTCTACCTGAGAGATCGCCTTGCCACCGAGATTCAGGGCGTAGCGCAGTGCTCGATCATGCAGCACAACGATCAACTGCTGGCACAGCAAGAGCGTCAGGGCAGCACAAATGCGGAAATATCCCTGCTTGCCACCGATCAAAAGCGTTCGGTGTTGAATGTACTCGACACAACTCGACTCAATCCCCACGCCTACACGCCGTATGGTCACCGCCCTGCGACAACCGGTTTGCTAAGCCTGCTTGGCTTCAACGGCGAGCGACCGGATCCCGTGACGGGGGGGTATTTGCTGGGGAATGGCTATCGGACGCTTAATCCGGTGTTGATGCGGTTTAACAGCCCGGATAGTTGGAGTCCATTCGGCGAAGGTGGGTTAAATGCGTATACGTATTGCGTAGGGGATCCGATTAATCGAAGTGACCCAACGGGTCATCTTGGAAACCCATTCAAGGGATTGTTGAATTTGCTAGGACGGACACCTAGACGAGTCCGAGCGAATCGAGCCTATGATGCAGCGGTTCAAACTCCCATCGATACCTCAACACCCCGACTGGAAGAGGCAACTCGGGGGGCGCTACCTTCCTATTCAGAAACATTGCCTTTCGGTCATTTTAGTGTTGTGTCACAACAGGAACTCGCTGCTCCACCAACTGCGTACTTTCAAAGTACAACAACCCTGAGTAATCCACTCGGCAATAGCTTGCCATCTCAGGTACGTTTCAGTAGCAGCACACCTAATTTGGAGTCGCCCCCACCGTATTTCGCAGAACAATTACCAATGCGTCAGCAGGTACGACCAAATAGCCAACTTGACATTGACATAGCTCATCGTCAACGGATACTGGATAACATCCAAGGAATTCCAAATGAACAAATCGGATCTAGCACCCGAGAAACACTTGCACGTTTAAACAATAGTATTGATCGGATACGGCAGGGTCGTTAAATGCTGGCACAAGTGACCAGACCGTAGATATCAAAAGGGCGACATGACGTCGCCCTTTTGAAACTGCAATACTCTTACGCCGCACTAAACAACTTATGCGGATCAATCACAAACTTCTTCGGCACACCCGCATCAAACTCGCCATACCCTTCCGGCGCCTGATCCAGGCTGATTACCTGCACACCCACCACTTCAGCAATGTTGATGCGGTCCCACATGATCGCCTGCATCAGCTGGCGGTTGTATTTCATCACCGGGGTCTGGCCGGTGTGGAAGCTGTGGGATTTTGCCCAGCCCAGGCCGAAGCGGATGCTCAGGCTGCCCATTTTCGCGGCGGCATCGACAGCGCCCGGATCTTCGGTGACGTAGAGGCCGGGGATACCGATTTTGCCGGCAACACGCACCACGCCCATCAACGAGTTGAGCACGGTGGCAGGAGCCTCGTGCTTCACGCCGTCATGGCCGTGGCCGCGGGCTTCGAAGCCTACGGCGTCGATGGCGCAATCCACTTCAGGCTCGCCCAGCAGTGCAGCGATTTGCTCGTGCAACGGGGTGTCGAGGGACAAGTCGGCGATTTCGAAACCCTGGGCCTTGGCGTGGGCCAGGCGCACGGTGTTGACGTCACCGACGATCACCACTGCTGCGCCCAGCAGGCGAGCGGATGCGGCGGCCGCCAGGCCGACCGGGCCGGCGCCAGCAATGTAGACGGTACTGCCTGGGCCGACACCGGCGGTCACTGCGCCGTGGTAACCGGTCGGCAGGATGTCGGAGAGGCAGGTCAGGTCACGGATTTTTGCCATCGCGCGATCGCGATCAGGCAGTTTCAGCAGGTTGAAGTCGGCGTACGGCACCATCGCGTATTCAGCCTGGCCGCCGGTCCAGTCGCCCATGTCAACATAGCCATAAGCACCGCCCGGGCGAGCCGGGTTAACGCTCAGGCACACGCCGGTGTGCATTTCCTTGCAGGAACGGCAGCGCCCGCAAGCCACGTTGAACGGTACGGACACCAGGTCACCGATTTGCAGGTTTTCGACGTCGCGGCCCTTCTCGATCACTTCACCGGTGATCTCGTGACCCAGCACCAGGCCGGTTTGCGCAGTGGTACGACCGCGCACCATGTGCTGGTCGGAACCACAAATATTGGTGGAAACCACACGCAGGATGACAGCGTGCTCGATCTTCCTGCCGCGCGGGTCCTGCATTTTCGGATAGTCGATTTTCTGTACTTCGACCTTGCCAGCGCCGAGATACACCACACCACGATTGCCAGACATGCTTTCACCTCGCTGTTGTTTTTATGGAACCGCGTTGCCCAGGCAGGCAGCGCGTTAAGTGCTCGGGTATAGATGCTGTTTCTTGTGTTGCCTGTTAGGGCCTCTTCGCTGGCAAGCCAGCTCCCACAGTGATTCGGGTGTACACAGAATCTGTGAACGACACAGAACCCTGTGGGAGCTGGCTTGCCAGCGAAGGCGATTTAAAGAACGACGGTTCTGTTGGCGTTCAAAAACACTCTTCTCTCGATGTGATAACCCACGGCCCGGGCCAGGGTCAGCCCTTCGATATCGCGCCCTTTGGCGATCAGATCTTCCGGGTAATGACTGTGATCCACCACCTCGACGCCTTGGGCGATGATCGGCCCTTCGTCCAGGTCGTTGTTGATGTAATGCGCCGTGGCACCGACCAGTTTCACGCCCTTGTTGTAGGCCTGGTGATAGGGTTTGGCACCCTTGAAACCGGGCAGCAGGGAGTGGTGGATGTTGATCGCCCTGCCGTCGAGTTTGCGGCACAGCTCCGGCGACAGGACCTGCATGTAGCGCGCAAGGATCACCAGTTCGGCGCCGGACTCTTCGATCACCTGCAAGACCTGACGCTCCTGTGAAGGCTTGTCGTTCGGGTCCAGGGGGAAATGGTAGTACGGAATCTGGTGCCAGTCGGCCAGCGGCTTGAGGTCCGGGTGGTTGGAGACCACGGCGACCACGTCCATCGACAATTGGCCGATGCGCTGGCGGTAGAGCAAATCGTTGAGGCAATGATCGGCCTTGGACACCATGATCACCACTTTCGGGCGGTGATGCGGTGGGGTCAGCTCGAAAATCATGCCGAAGGCTGCACCTCGCTCGGCAAGGCCTGCGCGGAATGATTGCTCGTCGAAGCCGTCAGGCTGGCGAAACTCCACACGAATGAAGAAACGCCCCGAGAGGCGGTCATCGAAGGAGTGGTGTTCGGTGACGTAGCAGCCCTGCTCAAACAAAAAGCGGGTCACCGCGTCCACCGTGCCGAGCACGCTGGGGCAGTCGGCGGTCAGGATCCATGTGTCTGGGGCGCGGCTCATAGTGCGGTGACTCCTTTTGTTATGGGCAACCGCTGCGCGGTTGTTCGCGGGCAAGCCTCGCTCCTACAGGTCCGCGTCGTACAAATTATTCGCGAACGACAAAACACTGTAGGAGCGAGCGGGCGGCGATCCGACTTGCCCGCGAAGGCGATCTCAAGCCTGAACGCTAAGGCCGAACTCGGCAGAAGCATCCTGCAACCACAACCACCAGTAATCCGAGAAGCTGCGACGGATCAGCAGTTCCCAGGTGTCTTCGGCGGTGTGGCGGATCACCAGTTGCGACTTGGCGAACACCGTACCGACCGCCTTGCCCACCGGGAAGTTGTTGGGATGCACGTCATAGCTGGTGGATTTCATCAGCACCTGGCGCACGTTCGGGCCGCTCAGTTCGAGGATCTGCTGGCCACCGCTGACGTTGACGATCTGGATGTGCAGGTCGCCCAGCGCCTTGCGCAGTTTTTGCTCGGCGGCGAACTCTTCACCGGTCGGCACGATCAGCAGCCATTCATCCGGCCCCATCCATTGCAGGCTGGTTTCGCCTTTGACGATGACAGTCAGCGCGCCCGGCAATTCGATGCCCAGGGCCTTGTGTACGCCCGCGGCGAACGCGGCATCGTGGCCATCGCCACGAATAGTCAGGTGGCCGAGGAGTTTTTTCTCGCGCACGGTCACACCTGCGCTCTTGCGACCCTTGCCCACCAGGCTGGCGAGGTCGGCGTGATGAAGCGACGACTCGGCCTTGGCCCCATTGGTTGGGCGTTGTTGGTAAACATTGGCTGCGGTCATAAAGCACCTGTTCCTGAATTCTGTGTTCCCTGTGGGAGCTGGCTTGCCAGCGATGGGAGCGACGCGTTTTGCCTGATACACCGCGTTATCGTTCATCGCGGGCAAGCCACGCTCCCACAGGTACTGTGGTGTTATACGTTCTGGCGTTCGCCTTTCGGATCGAAGAACACCGAAGAAACGATTTCCGCCTCGATCACGCTGCCGTCCGCCAATGGCGCGAACACACGTTCGCCCATGCGGTTCAGGCCGCCCTTGACCACGCCCATGGCAAACGAATAGCCCAGGGAGTTGTGCAGGTAGCTGGAGGTCACGTGACCGACCATGGTCATCGGGATTGCCTGCTTGGTGTTGAACACCAGTTGCGCACCTTCCGGCAGCCACTTGTTCGGATCGATCGGCTTCAGGCCCACCAGCTGCTTACGCTGATCACGCACGCAATCTTCACGGTTCATGCCACGCCAGCCGATCCACGAGAACGGTTTGGTGCGACCGACACACCAGCCCATGTTCAGGTCGTCCGGGGTCATCGAGCTGTCAGTGTCTTGACCGACGATGATGAAGCCCTTCTCGGCCCGCAGTACGTGCATGGTTTCGGTGCCGTACGGGGTCAGGTTGTACTTCTTGCCGGCGTCGACGATTTTTTCCAGCACGCCCATGGCGTAGTCGGCTTGCACGTTGACTTCGTACGACAGCTCACCGGTAAACGAAATCCGGAAAATCCGCGCCGGCACGCCACCGACCAGGGCTTCTTTCCAGGTCATGAACGGGAAGGCTTCGCTGCTCAGGTCGGCGTCGGTGACTTCGCTGAGCAGCTTGCGGCTGTTCGGCCCGGACAGGGTCATGGTTGCCCAGTGATCGGTCACGGAAGTGAAGTACACCTTCAGCTCTGGCCATTCAGTCTGCGAGTAGATTTCCAGCCATTGCAGCACGCGTGCAGCGCCGCCGGTGGTGGTGGTCATCACGAAGTGGTTGTCGGCAAGACAAGCAGTTACGCCGTCGTCGAAGACCATGCCGTCTTCTTTGCACATCAGGCCGTAGCGGGCCTTGCCCACATCGAGCTTGGTCCAGGCGTTGGTGTAGATGCGGTTGAGGAACTCACGTGCATCCGGGCCCTGGATGTCGATCTTGCCCAGGGTCGAAGCGTCCAGCAGGCCGACGCTGTCGCGCACGGCTTTGCATTCGCGCTTCACTGCCGCGTGCATGTCTTCACCGGATTTCGGGAAGTACCATGGACGTTTCCACTGGCCAACATCTTCGAACTCGGCGCCGTTTTTCAGGTGCCACTGATGCAGGGCGGTGTAGCGTACCGGCTCGAAGATGTGCCCACAGTGACGACCAGCTACCGCGCCGAAGGTCACCGGCGTGTAGTTCGGACGGAACATGGTGGTGCCCATCTGCGGGATGGTCACGTTCAGCGAACGGGCGGCGATGGCCAGGCCGTTGACGTTGCCGAGCTTGCCCTGATCGGTGCCGAAGCCCAGCGCGGTGTAGCGCTTGACGTGCTCGACCGATTCGAAGCCTTCACGGGTCGCCAGTTCGATGGCGGCGGCGGTGACGTCGTTCTGCAGGTCGACGAATTGCTTCGGCGCCCGTGCGGTGTTCTTTTCGTGCGGCACCTGGAACAGCGCCAGGGTCGGCTCTTCCAGACGCGCCAGGGCTTTTGGCAAGGTCGCTTCGACCGCACCGAAACCGGCTTCGCTGGCAGCGCGCACGCCACCTTCAAAACCGTCGGCCAGGGAATCGCCAAGACCGTAGACGCCGTTGATGCCACCGACGCACACGCGTTTCTGCGGTGCTTCGCCCGGTACGAAACCGAGGATGTCTTCACGCCAGATCGGCTTGCCGCCCAAGTGCGAAGCCAGGTGCACCACCGGGCTGTAACCGCCGGAACTGGCGACGATGTCGCAGTCGAGCCATTCGCCAGGGCTGGTGACCTTGTGGCCTTTGACATCGATCGCCGCCACGCGGGCAGCGGTCACGTGTTTGCTGCCACGGGCCTCGATCACGGCGCTGCCGGTGAGGATGCGGATGCCCTTGGCGCGCGCTTCTTCCACCAGCGCACCACGCGGGTTGCTGCGGGCGTCGGCGATGGCCACCACTTGCAGGCTGGCATCGAGCCAATCCAGGGCAACGCGGTAGGCGTGGTCGTTGTTGGTCGACAGCACCAGCTTCTTGCCCGGTGCCACGCCGTAGCGGCGCACGTAAGTCGAGACAGCGCCAGCCAGCATGTTGCCCGGCACGTCGTTGTTGCCGTAGACCAGTGGACGCTCGTGAGCGCCGGTCGCCAACACCACACGCTTGGCGCGAACACGGTGGATGCGCTGACGCACCTGACCAATCGGCGCGCGGTCGCCGAGGTGATCGGTGAGGCGCTCGTGAATGGTCAGGAAGTTGTGATCGTGGTAGCCGTTGACCGTGGCGCGCGGCAACAGCAGCACGTCCGGGGTGTTCTTCAGCTCGGCGATGACGCCGGCAACCCACTCGGTCGCAGGCTTGCCGTCGAGGCTTTCGCGGGAGTCGAGCAGGCTGCCGCCGAACTCTTCCTGCTCATCAGCCAGGATCACCCGGGCACCGCTGCGCGCAGCCGCCAGTGCAGCGGCCAGGCCTGCAGGGCCGGCGCCGACGATCAGCACGTCGCAGTGCTGGTTCATGTAGTCGTAGGTGTCCGGATCGTTCTCGGTCGGCGAGCGGCCAAGACCGGCGGCCTTACGAATGTACTTCTCGTAGGTCATCCAGAACGATTGCGGGTACATGAAGGTTTTGTAGTAGAAGCCCGGCGGCATCAGCTTGCCGCCGACCTTGCCGAGAATCCCCATCATGTCGTTGTTCACGTTTGGCCAGCCGTTGGTGCTGGTGGCGACCAGGCCCTGGTACAGCGCTTGTTGCGTGGCGCGTACGTTCGGGATCTGCGTGGCTTCGGTGGCGCCGATCTGCAGCACCGCATTCGGCTCTTCGGCACCGGCGGCGTAGATGCCGCGCGGGCGGGAATACTTGAAGCTGCGACCGATGATGTCGACGCCGTTGGCCAAAAGTGCAGCGGCCAGCGAATCGCCTTCGAAGCCTTTGTAGCTCTGGCCGTTGAAGGTGAACGTCAGGACTTTGTTGCGGTCGATCCGTCCGCCGTTGGACAGGCGATTGATCTGGCTCATACCTTCTCTCCCAGAGCCGTGGTGGCCGCTTTCGGGCTATCGGTCTTGTCGGTGAATTGTGGCTTGGTGCCGATCTTGTAGGTTTCGAGAATCTCGTAGGTCACGGTGTCGCGGGTGACGTTGAAGTACTGGCGGCAACCGGCGACGTGATCCCACAGCTCGTGGTGCAGGCCGCGAGGGTTATCGCGGAAGAACATGTAGTCGCCCCACTCCTCGTCGGTGCAGCTGTTAGGGTCCAGTGGACGCGGGATGTGCGCCTGGCCGGATGCGTGGAATTCCTCTTCGGAGCGCAGTTCGCCGCAGTGAGGACAGAAGATATGCAACATGGGGATTTCTCCTGTTAGTGGGCAACCGCAGCAGCGCCGTGTTCATCGATCAACGCACCGTTGTGGAAACGGTCGATGGAGAAAGGTGCGGCCAGTGGGTGCATTTCGCCCTTGGCCAGGCTTGCGGCAAATACGTTGCCCGAGCCAGGTGTTGCCTTGAAGCCACCGGTACCCCAACCGCAGTTGAAGAACATGTTCGGCACCGGGGTTTTCGAGATGATCGGGCACGCATCCGGGGTGGTGTCGACGATGCCGCCCCACTGACGGTTCATGCGTACGCGGGACAAGACCGGGAACATCTCGACGATGGCCTGGACGGTGTGCTCGATCACCGGGTACGAACCACGCTGGCCATAGCCGTTGTAGCCGTCGATACCGGCGCCGATCACCAGGTCGCCCTTGTCGGACTGGCTGATGTAACCGTGTACGGCGTTGGACATGATCACGCTGTCGATAATCGGCTTGATCGGCTCGGACACCAGCGCTTGCAGCGGGTGCGATTCGATCGGCAGACGGAAACCGGCGAGCTTGGCCATGTGCCCGGAGTTACCGGCGGTCACTACGCCGACGCGCTTGGCGCCGATGAAGCCCTTGTTGGTTTCCACGCCGATGCACACACCGTTTTCCTTGCGGAAACCGATCACTTCGGTCTGCTGGATCAGGTCCACGCCCAAGGCGTCGGCGGCACGGGCAAAGCCCCAGGCCACGGCATCGTGACGGGCCACGCCGCCGCGACGCTGGACGGTGGCGCCCATCACCGGGTAGCGGGTGTTCTTGGAGCAGTCGAGGTACGGAATCTCGTCGGCTACTTGTTTGGCATCGAGCAGCTCGCCGTCGACGCCGTTGAGGCGGTTGGCGCTGACCCGACGCTCGGAATCACGAATGTCCTGCAGGGTGTGGCACAGGTTGTAGACGCCACGCTGGGAGAACATCACGTTGTAGTTCAGGTCCTGGGACAGGCCTTCCCACAGTTTCATCGCGTGTTCGTACAGGTGAGCCGACTCGTCCCACAGGTAGTTGGAGCGCACGATGGTGGTGTTGCGCGCGGTGTTACCGCCGCCCAGCCAGCCTTTCTCGACCACGGCCACGTTGGTGATGCCGTGTTCCTTGGCCAGGTAGTAGGCGGTCGCCAGACCATGCCCGCCACCGCCGACGATGACCACGTCGTAGACCTTTTTCGGGGTCGGTGTGCGCCACATGCGCTGCCAGTTTTCGTGGTGGCTGAGCGAGTGTTTGAAGAGGCCGAAGCCTGAGTAGCGTTGCATAGTCATTTACTCCAAAAACCGCGCTCAGCGATAAACCGGGAAGTCCGCGCACAGTGCCGATACTTGCTGGGCGACATTGGCCTCGACATCGGCATCGCCGAGGTTGTCGAGGATGTCGCAGATCCAGCCGGCCAGCTCGACGCACTGGGTCACCTTGAAGCCGCGAGTGGTGACCGCCGGGGTGCCGATGCGCAGGCCGGAGGTGACGAACGGCGACTGTGGATCGTTCGGGACAGCGTTCTTGTTCACAGTGATGTGGGCGCGACCGAGTGCTGCGTCCGCCTCTTTGCCAGTGAGGCCCTGACGGATCAGGCTGACCAGGAACAGGTGGTTGTCGGTGCCGCCGGACACTACATCGTAGCCGCGTTTGATAAATACGCCGGCCATCGCCTGGGCGTTGTCGATCACTTGTTGCTGGTAGGCCTTGAAGCCAGGTTCCAGCGCTTCCTTGAAGCACACGGCCTTACCGGCGATCACGTGCATCAGCGGGCCGCCCTGGGCACCGGGGAATACGGCTGCGTTGAGCTTCTTCTCGATTTCTTCGTTGGACTTGGCCAGGATCAGGCCGCCACGTGGACCGCGCAGGGTCTTGTGGGTGGTGGTGGTGACCACGTCGGCGTATGGCAGCGGGTTCGGGTACAGGCCGGCGGCGACCAGGCCAGCAACGTGGGCCATGTCGACGAACAGCAGCGCACCGACTTTGTCAGCAATCTGACGGAAGCGTGGGAAATCCAGAGTCTTGGAGTAGGCCGAGAAACCGGCAACGATCATTTTCGGCTTGTGCTCGACCGCCAGGCGCTCGACTTCGTCGTAGTTGATCAGGCCGGTATCGGTGTCGATGCCGTACTGCACGGCGTTGTACAGCTTGCCGGAGGACGAAACCTTGGCACCGTGGGTCAAGTGACCGCCATGGGCCAGGCTCATGCCCAGGATGGTGTCGCCGGCTTGCAGCAGAGCCAGGTAAACGGCGCTGTTGGCCGAGGAACCGGAGTGCGGCTGCACGTTGGCGTAGTCGGCACCGAACAGCTGCTTGGCGCGTTCGATGGCCAGCGCTTCAACCTTGTCCACGTGCTCGCAGCCACCGTAGTAGCGCTTGCCCGGATAGCCTTCGGCGTATTTGTTGGTCAGGCCGCTGCCTTGCGCTTCCATCACACGTTTGCTGGTGTAGTTCTCCGACGCGATCAGTTCGATGTGATCTTCCTGGCGTTGCTCCTCGGCATTCATCGCCGCCAGCAGTGCATCGTCGTAACCCTTGATCTGGTCTTGCTTGCTGAACATCGCGTCTCTCCCAGCGGCGGCGGTGCGCCATTCGTCTCGGTGAGGCACTGGCTTTTCGGCAGTGCCCTTTGATAGCGATGGTATGACCGGCTTGGAGTCGTCAAATGCCTACGCGCGCCACGCAAAGGTGCGTTTACGACATGCTGGGAAATGGCATGCCATACATGACCTTTGATCCTCCACAGATCCCTGTAGGAGCGAGCCTGCTCGCGATAGCGGCCTCACATTCAACATTGATGTCGGCTGACCCGCCGCCATCGCGAGCAGGCTCACTCCTACAAGGTCAGGCGATGACCTGTCGTAGTGCCAGCAACATGAGGAAATGCACGGGATACAGCGCATACGCCCAGCGCCGCATCGGCGGTGGTTTTACGTCATGGGCGTGTCGCAACAGGAACACCCCCAGCCATGGCGCAATCAGACAAGTAACGACAGCCGCCAGAGCCACGTGATTACCCAATCGAACGGAGTAATACAGCACCTGCCATTGATTGGCCGCCAGACAAACCACTCCCGGCAACAGCGCGAAATACCACGGTCGCTGGATCACCAGCAGCATTGCCAGCGGCAACATCACGCCGAAAAACCCGAACATCAGCTGTCGCGCAAACAGTGCCGCCAGCACGACGGCGCCGACTGCCAACAGACGCGCCGGCAGGGTCCGGTCCTGCCAGCCGCGCACCACCAACAGGCCTAGCGCCAGCGTGGGCATCACGTTCAACGTGTCGGGGTTGGGAATGAACATTCGGTAGGGTATTTCACTCACGGCGCTAAACATCAACAACCAGCCCAGATAGCGCCACTGCCCGTTGGTTGCCACCGCCGGCTTGCGCGCCAGATTGGCCGCCATCGCCAGGCAAAACCACGGAAAGGCCAGGCGTCCCGGCACATACAGCCAATCGGCGGAGTAGCCGACATATCGAAGGTGATCGAGCACCATGCTCAGCAGCGCCAGCCACTTGAGCAGATCCAGTGCACGGTCGCGCTGATTTAAGTGTGTAGCCATGTGCATAATTGCCCAACATCCTTGTAATGTTCTGACAGAGACATCCCGTGCGCGCCCCGGACGATCTTCGGTAAGGTGCGCACCATCATTGACCACGAGACGCTTCACCATAAGCGCCTCGACCACGGAAAGCAGGGCCATGACCGATAAGAGCCAACAATTCGCCAGCGACAACTATTCCGGCATCTGCCCTGAAGCCTGGGCTGCCATGGAACAGGCCAACCATGGCCACCAGCGCGCTTACGGTGACGACGAGTGGACCGCCCGCGCGTCCGACCATTTCCGCAAACTGTTCGAAACCGACTGTGAAGTGTTCTTCGCCTTCAACGGCACCGCCGCCAACTCATTGGCCCTGTCGTCGCTGTGCCAGAGTTACCACAGCGTGATCTGCTCGGAAACAGCTCACGTCGAAACCGACGAATGCGGCGCACCGGAATTCTTCTCCAATGGTTCCAAACTGCTGATCGCCCGCACCGAAAACGGCAAGCTGACGCCGGATTCGATCCGCGAAATCGCCCTCAAGCGCCAGGACATCCACTACCCCAAACCCCGCGTCGTGACCCTGACCCAGGCCACCGAAGTCGGCAGCGTCTACACCCCGGACGAAATCCGCGCCATCAGCGCCACCTGCAAGGAGCTGGGCCTGAACCTGCACATGGACGGCGCGCGATTCTCCAACGCTTGCGCGTTCCTCGGGTGTACGCCAGCGGACCTGACCTGGAAGGCCGGCGTCGACGTGCTGTGCTTTGGCGGCACGAAAAACGGCATGGCGGTGGGTGAGGCGA
Source organism: Pseudomonas sp. GM78 (assembly GCF_000282475.1). Classification (GTDB taxonomy): domain Bacteria; phylum Pseudomonadota; class Gammaproteobacteria; order Pseudomonadales; family Pseudomonadaceae; genus Aquipseudomonas. Next base: position 80,229 of record NZ_AKJF01000063.1, on the reverse strand, counting down.
TCCTGTTCTTCAACCACAAGCTGGCTGAAGACTTCGATTACCGCTGCAAACAGGCTGGGCAGCTTGCTTCAAAGATGCGCTTCCTGTCGGCGCCGTGGGTCGGCATCCTGGAAAACGACGCCTGGCTCAAATACGCCAACCATGCCAACCGCTGCGCGCAATTGCTGGCCGAACTGGTCAGCGACATTCCTGGCGTGGAATTGATGTTCCCGGTGCAGGCCAACGGCGTGTTCCTGCAACTGTCGGAACCGGCCATCGCCGCGTTGACCGCCAAGGGCTGGCGCTTCTACACCTTCATCGGCAACGGCGGCGCCCGCTTCATGTGCTCGTGGGACACCGAAGAAGAGCGCGTACGGGAATTGGCACGGGATATTCGGGAAGTGATGTCCCACTAAAACAGGGGTTCACACAAACTCTGTGGGAGTGAGCCGGCTCCGGGCGGCGTTCCGACGATGACGGAATCAAATCCAACATCAATGTTGGCTGATCCACCGCAATCGCGAGCAGGCTCGCTCCCACAGGTTTCTATAGCGTTTATCAGAACTCGATGCGCACATCGCCCTTCGGCACGCTGCAGCACGACAGGATGTACCCTTCGGCTTCGTCTTCCTCGGTGATTCCGCCGTTGTGCTCCATCTCCACTTCCCCGCCCAGTTTCAACACCTTGCAGGTACCGCAGATACCCATGCCGCAGGCTTTGGGAATCAGCAAGCCGACCTTGGCCGCCGCCGCATGCACGGTTTCGCCAGGCGCCACGCGAATGCTCTTGCCGGACGAGATGAACTCCACCTGGTGCAGATCCGCCACGTCGACTTCCGGTGCTTCGGCCGCTTGTTCGGCATGCTCCACAGCGTCGGCACGCGCCTCTGGCGGCGTCGCGCCGAAGGATTCCTCGTGATAACGCTTCATGTCGAAGCCCGCGGCTTCCAGCAAGCGCTTGACCGCATTCATGTACGGCGTCGGGCCGCAGCAGAACACTTCCCGCTCAAGGAAGTCCGGCGCCATCAGTTCCAGCATTCGGTGGTTGAGGTAACCGCGATAACCGGCCCAGGGCTCGCCCATGCCGTGCTTCTCGCAGATCAGGTGCAGGCTGAAGTTGTCGATCCGCGACGCCATGTGTTCCAGTTCGCGGTGGTAAATGATGTCCTTGGGCGAACGGGCGCTGTGGATAAACACCATGTCGACATTGCCGTTGGTGTCGTAGAACCAGCGCGCCATGGACATGACCGGCGTGATGCCGACGCCACCGCTAAGGTAAAGCACCTTTGGCGCGGTGAAGTCCATGGCGTTGAACAGCCCGACCGGCCCGTGCACCGCCAGCTCCTGGCCTTCGTGCAGGGTGTCGTGCAGCCAGTTGGACACCTTGCCGCCCGGCACACGCTTGATGGTTACCGAAAAGCTGTACGGCACCGACGGCGAGCTGGAAATGGTGTACGACCGCATGATCGGCTGGCCTTCGATTTCCAGCTCCAGGGTGACAAACTGCCCGGGCTTGAAGAAGAACATGATCGGCTGGTCGGCCATGAAACAGAAGGTGCGCACATCCCAGGTTTCCTGGATGACTTTGACACACCGGACGATGTGCCGACCATTGGCCCAGGTCTGGGTGGTTACCGGGTTCAGGAAGCTGTTGGACATGCTGATCTCCACGGCCGACTGTCGGCCTTCATGTTGGCGATTCTGCGTATAGCGCGAAACACCCATTTACCTATCTGCGACATTCACATGCTTATCGCGACCAGCCCCCAACGACCGGGGCTTGCGCGTCGGGAACAGATTGCACCATGTCGCCCATGGATAAGGTTCTGGCCAGCGCCGGCCCCACACTCGCCCCATACCAAGACACAATCTTTACACCTTGCGTAGCAACCCTTAGCAGTACACCTGATTAGCCACTTTCGCCGGCCACGCAGATGGCCTTGAGGATTAAACGATGGACGTCACTACTACCCTGAGCCTGGGCGATCCGCTGGAACCCGCACGCAAGGCCACCGCACAGATGCTGCAAGAGCGCGAGCGCACCTTCTCGCTGCCGCAGCCGTTTTACTCTGACGAGCGCCTGTTTGATATCGACATGCAGGAGATTTTCCAGAAAGAGTGGTTGATCGCCGGCATGACCTGCGAAATCCCGACCAAGGGCAACTACCTGACCCTGCAAGTGGGCAAGAACCCGATCATCGTGATCCGTGGTGCCGATGGCGTGGTGCATGCCTTCCATAACGTCTGCCGCCACCGCGGTTCGCGCCTGTGCACCAGCGAAAAGGGCAAGGTCGCCAAACTGGTCTGCCACTACCACCAGTGGACCTACGAACTCGACGGTCGCCTGCTGTTCGCCGGTACCGAAATGGGCGCCGACTTCGACATGAAGCAGTACGGCCTCAAACCGGTGAACGTGAAGACCGCCGGTGGCTACATCTTCATCAGCCTGGCGGAGAACCCGCCGGCCATCGATGACTTCCTGTCGACGCTCAGCCATTACATGGAACCGTACGACATGGAAAACACCAAGGTGGCAATCACCACCACCTTGATGGAGAAAGCCAACTGGAAGCTTGTGCTGGAAAACAACCGCGAGTGCTACCACTGCAACGCGTCGCACCCGGAACTGCTGAAAACCCTGCTGGAATGGGACGACGTCACCGACCCACGCGCCGACCAGGCATTCAAGGACCACGTGGCCGCCTCTGCCGCTGCCTGGGAAGCCGAGAAGATCCCTTATGCCCACGCCAGCTTCGGCCTGCGTAACCGCATCGTGCGCATGCCTTTGCTCAAGGGCACCGTGTCGATGACCCTGGACGGCAAACAAGGCTGCGCCAAGCTCATGGGCCGCATCAAGAACCCGGACCTGGGCTCGATGCGCATCCTGCACCTGCCACACTCCTGGAACCACTGCATGGGCGACCACATCATCGTGTTCACCGTGTGGCCGATCAGCGCACAGGAAACCATGGTCACCACCAAGTGGATCGTGCACAAGGATGCCGTTGAAGGCGTGGACTACGACGTGGAGCGCATGCGCCAGGTCTGGGACGCCACCAACGACCAGGACCGTCGTCTGGCCGAAGAGAACCAGCGTGGCATCAACTCCACCGCGTATCAGCCAGGACCGTACTCCAAGACTTACGAGTTCGGCGTGGTGAACTTCGTGGATTGGTACAGCGAGCGCTTGCTGAGCAACCTTGGGGCCGAGCCTGCACCTTACCTCAAAGGCGTCCCAGTTCAGGGCTAAAACCCATCTACTGTAGGAGCGAGCCTGCTCGCGAAAAACTCAAGAGCGCCGCTGGGCATCTGACTTTACGCATCATCGTTCACCACCATCGCGAGCAGGCTCGCTCCTACAAGGGGGCTTGCTCGTGATACTCCCCTCCCTATAGATCTGTACGAAATATGACCTATTCCGTTCAGCGCTATACCCCATAAGGCTCCCAGCCTTCCGCAAACAAGTTATCCACACCTCCACCCACAGCAAATGGGGACAACTGTGGAAATGTGCAAAACTTTCTCCACACAAACCAAAGAAAATCCGTGACTTATCCAGAAACCGGGTTTTCCATAGTTGCTGATCATTTATTGACCAATCCTCTAAAGAGCACGGATTACGTGGCCTGCAGAGGATGGCGAACACCTTATCCACAGAAGCGCCAACAGACTTTGGGGGCAACTATTATGCCTCTGTGGAAAAGCTCTGAAAGCCGCGATTTTTCAGGGTTTGCGCGGGGTATAACAGTTGAAAACCCGGACTTGGTCAATATTTAACCAGAATCTTGAAAGCCTCTGTTTATAAGGCCCCCAGCGGTAAGCGAACATCTTATCCACAGAAGCGCCAACAGAGATTGGGGGCAAGTATCGGCCTCCGCTGATAAAAAAACGCGGAAAAACCGCAACTTACGCTGGTTACTATTTGATCTAAGCCTTGCAGCCTGCGGTTTGCATGGGCTTCAGCGAGGGGCGAACATGTTATCCACAGAAGCGCTAACAGGGATTGTGGGTAAACACGTCAAACCCTGTTGAAACATGAACGCCCAGCTTCGATGTCGAGGTTCAATTCAAACTCGTCGAACGCACGCCAGCCCAGCAAAATCGAAGGCACGTACTGTCCCTGCACCCACGAAGGCGGAATGGTGAAGCCAGGATAAAACCTGTAGTTGATCGCCATGGCACCGCCCGGCAAATTCAACATGCCCTTGAAGGTTTGGTAACGCTGCTTGTGCGCTGCGTCGATCAGTGAGTTACCCGGGGTCATTACGACATTGGCCCGATCCCCAGGTGAGGCGGAGGTCAGGTAATCGACGTTCCCGGTGTCGACTATCGCCAGCGTGGCCCTGTTATCGAGCCGTACAGCGATCGTCAGGCGTTGATTGAGATCCATGCGGGTGTAGGCGATCGGTGAGTCACATTGCGCGGTAGGCGCGGGATTGAGCACCAGGGTTTTGCGGGTGATTTTAAGTCGCCCCAACTTGCTGATCAGGTCCAGTCCCAGCAAATTGTCCCGATCACTGACAAACACCAGCACATTGTGGAATTCGCTTTTGCCCACTTTCAAGGAATCAAGAATTCCGAGCCGGGCAGACAGGTCTTTCTCGCCGTAGAACGTGCTGTAGGCGTAGTGGGAGTCGGTTAACAACTTGATCCCCATCAGCCTGGCCGTTTCGGCATTGACCCGGGTTTGCGGAGCGCCGGTGTCGAGAACGAAACGTGCGGAATGACCATTGGCCGCGTCAACATCGATGAAGGGCAGCACCTCTTCGGCAATGAAATGGTCACTGGAATACGGATGAATCCTGAGCACTTGTCGGCGTGAAGTTCTTTTTACCGTGAAATCGCCGCTCGCCCTCAGGGTCGCAAGCGACTGGTTACCGAACATCGAGAACAATGCCTTCAGCTCTTTATCGGCCTCTATCGCCTGAGCGTGTTTACGCTTGATCGCCAGGTAGTAATCAGGCAATTCATTGGCGGCTTTAACCTCGAAAATCCTGGCGAGAACGGATACGGAACAACTCAGGTTTTTCTCGGCATCCAGTACGTTTTCACATTGCTGCCTTAGCTGTGCAATGGATGCTTTTTGCCCTTGTGCAGATTCGACCCAATGATAAAAATCGACCGCTGGAGACCTTGTTTGGGGGGCTGCCATCAAACTCGCAGACACTGACACAAGGAGCGCCAACGCCCGATTGAAAGCCTTCATATTCAACCCATTCATAAAAACAAGTTTTATGAGTAAGCGCTGAACGTCGCAAAGCCCCCCTGCCCCTGTAGCAGCGCACAGAAAAACTATAGCTCACAAGTTTGTGCTGTTTACGCCTCTGATCTCCTGACCTTGAACAACGGGATCAATCTGCCGAGGCTCTACTGTACCCACCTCCAGAGGCGTGTTGGCAATCCTGCCCGGGACATGTCCCTGTGGCTGCCCGCGCAGCAGGTTCCACCCACTGGCCTCCTTGGTTGCCTCCCACAGCACGCGCCACCTCGACTGCCCATTACTGGCTGCGTTCGACATCCATGTCCGGGTGCTACTGTAATTCAAGAGGAGCGCACCTCCCCCTGTCAGTCCCTGACCGCCAATGACACCCAGATTCGAACCCAGCAACGAACTGGTGTCAGGCATTCGCGCGAGAATGTTATCGGGTAACCCCACTGCACGCGATGGCAAACCTGAAGCACCGCCCCAAAAAGCCATGGTATTGCCAATACGCCACATCCTGCTCTGAGGCTCGCTTTTCACGATATACGCCGCAGCCCTGCTAATTGCCGTTCCGGCAAAAATGGCGTTCAGAAAAGAACCCACAGCGCTTCCAAGGAGTGCAAGCCAAGATCTTCCGCTTGGATCGACGCGATTAACGGGGGAGCCGGAGCAATATGCGTACGCATTCAATCCCCCTTTCCCGAACGGACTCAACCGATCCGGACTGTGAAACCGCATCAACACCGGGTTATAGACCCGATGGCCATTGCCCAAGTGATACCAACCCGTAGTACCTTCCTTGAACTGCCCATTGAAGCCCAAATGCGTCCCCGCCCGTCTGGGGGCGCTTTGCAGGCCATAGGGGGAATAGGCGAAGGGGTTCGGCCCGCTGCGATCCAGTTCGGCGAGTACGCTTCGTTGCAGGTCGCTAGCGAGCAACAGGGTTCGCAGGGACCGCGCATCGGCTGCGGACGAGGGTTTTGCAGGTTGGGGTTTGCGGGCGATAGGCATCAGTTGCGTCCTTGTTGAGACCTGATAACCCGCAATGAGATGCCTGGCTCTGAACGGCCGGTCTCGAGAAGGCGGGTACCAACTGCTCAGTACCCTAACAAACCGCCGGTAAAGCCAACACTATCAGTTCTGCTAGGGTCCCCCCTTTCACCCAGGAGCCCGCTATGGTCGATACATCAAATAGGCCTCACCCGTGACCCGAATCATCGGATGCGGCGTGATCTGGCAGGTATCGACGATGCGAAAACCATGGCGCTCATAGAACCGCCTGGCACCGGTGTTCGCGGCATAATCGATCAGGCTCAGGCCATTGAGCCCGAGCCGGTTGGCGCGGTCATACGCGTAGGCAAGGAACTGCTTGCCCAGCCCCTGATTGCGCCAGCCCTCATGCAGCGCCAGGCTGGAAATATACAGGGTGTCGGGGATTTCCATCTTGGCGTACGGCGCCAGCACCGGGTCGCTCACCGGTGCTGCGAAAGGATCGTGACGCATCACGTAGCTGTGCAGCATGCCAATGACTTCACCTTCGGCTTCGGCGATCAGGCAGTTCTGCCAGGAGAAATCCACATCGTCACGGGCGTAACGCAGGGCCCCGACGTCCAGCAGATCCTGCCCGGGTTCTGCTATCTGGCTCCAGATGTAATCCGAAGCCCCCTCCGATGAAATCTGGAACAAACGCGCAATCTCGCGCGCGTCCGCGCGCACTGCCGGACGAAATTCTACTGCCATTGACCTGCCCCCAAAACTGACCGCTAGCGGACCACACCTTCTTCTATCAGCAACTTGAGAATTGCTTCAGCCCCAGCTTGCGCCGTTACGCCCTTGAGCACTTGTCCCCCACCGCCACTGGCTTTCGCCGTTGCGGCTTTCATGCGGTCCGCGCCGCTTTTGGCCTTGATCACCTTCAAGCGTTTTGGGCGTGGCTTGGCCGGTTGCAGGGTGGCAACAGCGAGCAACTCATCGTCGACGACTTCCACGTCCTTGGCCTGCAATACCCCGCGCCGGGCCGGGCCGTAGGCGCTCTGCCGTGGCTTGGGCGCGGCGTTATCCACAGTGGCGAGAAACGGCAAGCGAACCTTTAGGCGACGCCGCTGACCGCGCGGCAAAGCCTGCAGCACCAGCGCCGAACCGCCGTCGATGGACTCGACCTGCGCCAGCCCCACCACCAGCGGCCAACCAAGGCCTTCGGCCAGCAGGAACGGCAACATGCCCGAGCCTTCGCCGGTTTCCGCCTGGCTACCGGTCAAAACGACCTGAGCGCCGGCTTCGCGCAAATAAGCGGTCAAGGCCGGCAGCGCATCGGCGCCCTCTGGTTGCTCCAGTACATGCAATTGTTCCAGCCCCATGCCCAGGTAAGCGCGCAAGGCCGGCTCGGCGATGTCGCCGGCGTGCAGTACCTGCAAGTTATCCCCAGCCAGTTGCAAGCCCAGTTCCACTGCCCGCGCATCCTGCTCCGCACGTCGTGGTCGACCGGAAGTCGGGTGGGCGCCGATGGACACCAGGCTGATGATTTTCGTGCTCATAACCCTTTCCTTCCCTTAAGCCGCATCGCGCTTGGCGTCGTTGCGGTAAGCCTCTACCGCCGCGATCAAGGCCCGAAGAATCTCGGCACTCTCGCCGATTACCGACAGGTCGGCCCGTTTGATCATGTCGCAGCCCGGGTCGAGGTTGATCGCCACCACCTTGTCGCAGGCACCGATGCCCTGCAGGTGCTGGATCGCCCCGGAAATCCCCACCGCCACGTAGACCCGCGCGGTAACCCAGGTGCCGGACGCGCCGACCTGACGGTCGCGGGCCATGAAACCATCGTCCACCGCCACCCGTGACGCGCCTTCGGTGGCGCCAAGGGCCGCGGCGGTCTGGTGGAACAAGTTCCAATCCTTGACCCCGTTGCCGCCGGAGAAAATGAATTCGGCCTCGGCCATGGGAATCGCCGCCGGGTCCACCGCCACCGCCCCCAGGTCCTCGATGCGCGAGAGACTGCGGGCGATGGCTGTGGATAACTCCACCGGCAAGGCTTCGTGACGGGTTTCGCTGACCGGTTCGGCACATTCGACGGCGGCCAGGATCAAGCGTGCAACCGGGCGCGCCAGGTCTTGCAAGCCGGCGCCGGCACGGCCGATGCACTCCTGGTCCTTGACCTGCCAGACTCGCGTGGCCGGGCGTTCGCCCAGGGCCGCGGCAAAGCGCCGACCCAATTCGCCACCGCCGCTGCGACTGTCCGGCAGCAGCCAGTGACGCGGGCTGAACTGGTTATCCACAGCCCGCAGGCCCTGGACCCGTTGTTCCGGTGCATAACCACTGAATTCTTCGCCTTCGAGCACCAGCAAGCGATCGACGCCGGCTGTGGAAAACGCGTTTTCCTTGTGTTCGCCGAAGACCACGGCCAATACCGCGCCGTCGCTGCCGGCCAGTTGATGGGCCAGGCCCAGCAAGTCCTTGTCGTGGCTGCTCAAGCGGCCACCGACCATGTCCGGCACCACGCAGATGTAGAACGCTGGCGCAGGCACCTGATGCAGCGGCAATTGCACTTCAACGGCGGCCGAGCGTTTGGTCGCCCCGCCTTGTTGAGCGCCGCTGCGGTCGATGCGCTTGATACCGTTGGGGCCGATGAAGCCGATGCCGTGCGGATTCTTGCGGATGACACCGTTAGGCCCCATCCAGCTGTGTTGCGCCGGTTGCATGGCCGCGTGCAACGGGTGCAGGCGGTTGCGGGCAATCCATTCGGCACGGGGGTCGCGGCGGATAATGTCGCTCATCAGTGCACCTCCGCGGGTTCACGTTTGGCCGGCGTAGCCGACTTTGGGGCCTGATCCTCCAGCAGCGCGTCGGCCACCAGTTCGGCAATGTCCTTGATCAACGGTCGTGGTTCGACCACACCTTCAAGCATCGCGGTGCACTGCGGGCAGCCCACGGCCACCAGTTCGGCGCCCGTCTCGCGGATGTCTTCCATGCGCATGTCGGGGATACGCTGCTTGCCCGGAATGTCGGTGATCGGCGCACCGCCGCCACCGCCGCAGCAGCGCGAGCGGAAACCGGAGCGTTGCATTTCCTTGACCTCGATGCCCAGCGCACGCAGGACCTGACGCGGCGCCTCGTATTCGCCGTTGTAGCGGCCGAGGTAGCACGGGTCGTGATAGGTCACGCTGTCGCCTTTGTGCTGACCGAGGTTCAGCGCGCCGGCGTCGATGATTTCCGCCATGTAGGTGCTGTGGTGCTGCACCAGGTAGTTGCCGTCGAAAGCGCCATATTCGTTTTTCAGCACGTGGAAGCTGTGCGGATCGCAGGTGACGATGCGGTTGAAGCTGTACTTGGCCAGGGTCTGGATGTTGCGCTTGGCCAGCAACTGGAAGGTCGCTTCATCGCCCAGGCGTCGGGCCACGTCGCCACTGTCGCGCTCTTCGAGGCCGAGTACGGCGAAGTCGATTTTCGCCGCTTTCAGTACTTTGACGAACGCGCGCAGCGTGCGCTGGTTGCGCATGTCGAAGGCGCCGTCGCCGACCCAGAACAGCACGTCGGTGGACTTCTTCTCGCTCATCAGGTTGAGGTTCAAGTCCGCTGCCCAGTTCATCCGACCACCTGGAGCGAAGCCGCCCGGGTTGTCGGTGGCGATCAGGTTTTCCAGGACTTCGGCACCCTTGTTCGGGGTGGCGCCTTTTTCCAGGGTCAGATGGCGACGCATGTCGACGATGGCATCGACGTGCTCGATCATCATCGGGCATTCTTCAACGCAGGCGCGGCAGGTGGTGCACGACCACAGGGTTTCGGCATCCACCAGACCATTGACGATCGGTTGATGCGGGTTGCCCGCGTGTTCGCCAATCGGCTTGCCTGGATACGGGCTGCCGGCAAACTTGGCATCGGTGCCGCCAGCCAGGCCGACGACCATGTCCTGGATCAGCTTTTTCGGGTTCAGCGGCTGGCCGGCGGCGAAGGCCGGGCACGCGGCTTCACATTTACCGCACTGCACGCAGGCGTCGAAGCCGAGCAGCTGGTTCCAGGTGAAGTCCTTGGGTTTTTCCACGCCCAGTGGTGCGGCCGGATCGTTCAGATCAAGCGGTTTGAGACCGGTGGAACGACCGCCGCCAAAGCGCTCGGCGCGACGGTGCCAGGCCAGGTGCAGGGCACCGGCAAAGGCATGCTTCATCGGCCCGCCCCAGGTCATGCCGAAGAACAGCTCGGACACGCCCCACAGCACGCCAACCCCGAGGATCACCGCCAACAGCCAGCCACCGAAGTTCTCCGGCAGGATACCGGCCACCGGCAGGGTCACCAGGAAGAACGACACCGAGAACGCCATCAGGCTTTTCGGCAGGCGCATCCACGGGCCTTTCGACAGGCGCGCCGGCGGGTTGCGCCGACGCAGGTAAACAAAGACGGCGCCGACGAACATCACCGCCGACATCAACAGCAGCGCATAACCAAGGATGCGGTTATGCAGGCCGAAACCATGTACGAGGATCGCCAGCACGATCGACGCTACCGCGCCGCCGGCCGTGGCGACGTGGGTGTTGGCAATGTATTTGTCCCGCGCCACCACGTGGTGCAGGTCGACCATGTAGCGCTTGGGCATGGCAAACAGGCCGCCGATCAGATCGACCTTCGAGGCCCGGCCCCGGCGCCACATGGCTACCCGCCGCAACGCGCCCAGAACCGCAAGGCCCAGGGCAGCGAACAACAGGATTGGAAGAAGGGTGTTCAACATAGGTGTTGCTCCCAAAGACCGCAGGGTCTTGCAGGTCGAGATGCCTGACTCGGTTCCTGTGGGAGCGGGCTTGCCCGCGAAAGCGGTGGGTCAGTCGACATCAATGTCGGCAGACAGATTGCATTCGCGGGAAAGCCCGCTCCCACAGGGTTATGCGCAAGCCGTTAGAAATCCTTGCACAGCCGCAGCGCGTCGTAGATCGCCGCATGCACGTTACGCTGGGCCACACAGTCGCCGATGCGGAACAGCAGGTAGCCGTCGCCTTTCTGTTCCAGGCATGGCTGCGGCTTGATCGCGAACAAGGCTTCGACGTCGATCTGGCCCTTGTTGCGCGAGCCTTCCTTCATCGCGTAGTAGATCTCCTCGTCCGGACGCACGCCGTTCTCGATGACCACCTGGTCCACCACCCGCTCCTCTTTGGCGCCGGTGTATTCGTTTTCCAGCACCGCCACCAGCTTGTCGCCTTCGCGGTAGACCTTCTCCAGCATCATGTCGCCGGTCATGATCACTTCTTTCGGATACATGCTGCGGTAGTAAGTCGGGAACGACGTACCGCCGATCGCCACGCCTGGCTTGATGTCGTCGGTGACGATCTCGACCTGGCTGCCCTTGTCGGCGAGGAAGTCGGCGGTCGACATGCCGGTGAACTCGCAAATGGTGTCGTAGACCAGCACGTTCTTGGCAGGTGCAACCTTGCCGTCGAGGATGTCCCAGCTGCTGACCACCAGGCCTTCAGCCGCGCCCCAGTGCTCGTTCTGCTCGATGAACGGATGACCGCCGACCGCCAGCACCACCACATCCGGGCGCAGGTCCATGATGGTCGGCGCATCGGCCGCCACGCCCAGGCGCAGGTCGACTTTCAACCGAGCCAGCTCCAGCTGGTACCAGCGGGTGATACCGGCGATCTGGTCACGCTGCGGCGCTTTCGACGCCGTGGTGATCTGCCCGCCGATGAATTCCTTCTTCTCGAACAGGGTCACGTCGTGACCACGCTCGGCAGCCACACGGGCGGCTTCCATACCGGCAGGACCGGCGCCGACCACCACCACCTTGCGTTTGACGCCGGTGGTTTTTTCGATGATGTGCGGCAAGCCCATGTATTCACGGGACGTCGCGGCGTTCTGGATGCACAGCACGTCCAGGCCTTGATACTGACGGTCGATGCAGTAGTTCGCACCGACGCACTGCTTGATCTGGTCGATCTGGCCCATCTTGATCTTGGCGATCAGGTGCGGGTCGGCGATGTGCGCGCGGGTCATGCCGACCATGTCGACGTAACCGCCTTCCAGGATACGGGTGGCCTGGTTCGGGTCCTTGATGTTCTGCGCGTGCAGCACCGGAACCTTGACCACTTCCTTGATGCCGGCAGCCAGGTGCAGGAACGGCTCCGGTGGATAACTCATGTTCGGAATCACGTTGGCCAAGGTGTTGTGGGTATCGCAACCCGAGCCCACGACGCCGATGAAATCGAGCATGCCGGTGTCGTCGTAATACTTGGCGATCTGCTTCATGTCCTCATGGGACAGACCATCCGGGTGGAACTCGTCACCGCAGATACGCATGCCCACGCAGAAATCGTCACCGACCTCGGCGCGCACGGCTTTCAACACTTCCAGGCCGAATTTCATGCGGCCTTCGAAGGTGCCGCCCCATTCGTCAGTACGCTTGTTGACCCGCGGGCTCCAGAACTGGTCGATCATGTGCTGGTGCACCGCCGACAGTTCGACACCGTCCAGGCCACCGGCCTTGGCGCGGCGGGCCGCTTGCGCGTAGTTGCCGATCACCCGCCAGATTTCTTCCGGCTCGATGGTCTTGCAGGTAGCACGGTGCACCGGCTCACGCACGCCCGACGGCGACATCAGCGTCGGCCAGTTGAAGCCGTCCCAGCGCGAGCGACGGCCCATGTGGGTAATCTGGATCATGATCTTGGCGCCGTGCTTGTGCATGGCGTCGGCCAGATTCTGGAAGTGCGGGATGATGCGGTCGGTGGACAGGTTCACCGAGCTCCACCATTCCTGCGGGCTGTCGATGGCGACGACGGACGAACCGCCGCAGATCGCCAGGCCGATCCCGCCCTTGGCCTTCTCTTCGTAATACTTGACGTACCGGTCGGTGGTCATGCCGCCGTCGGTCGCGTAGACCTCGGCGTGCGCGGTGCTGAGCACGCGGTTACGGATGGTCAGTTTGCCGATCTGGATCGGCTGGAACATTGCTTCGAAAGCCATGGCGGGTTCCTCGACTTACAACGGCTTGACGATGAACAAGCCGTCTTCGTGGCCCTCTTCGGAGCCACCGTAGACTTGCTCGGCCACGGTGCGGATCTTGCTGCCACGAGCGGCGAGGATCTGGTCCATCGCGCCGGCAAACCAACCGGTGAACATGTAGTCGACCTTGCGCCCGACCTTGCCGTACACGTAGACGAATGCCGAGTGTTCGAGCTTGACGCTGCAGGTGCCTTTATCCAGGTCGATGTCCTGGATCTTGAACAGGCCCCAGCCGCGCTGCGACAGGCGCTTCATGTAGTGTTCGAACACCGCGACGCCTTCCAGGCCGTGGCATTCGGCTTCTTTTTCACACCAGTGCCAGGCGGACTTGTAGCCGGCCTTGTAGAGGATCTCGGCATAGGCTTCAGCACCCAGCACTTCCTCGATGCCCATGTGGTTGTTGACGAAGAAATGGCGCGGTACGTACAGCATCGGCAGGGCGTCGGACGTCCAGACACCGGTCTCGCTGTCGACTTCGATAGGCAATTGCGGGGCGATCTTGGCCATGGAAACTTAACTCCAGAAAAATTTTGGTAATGCCCCCGGCGCGGATGGCCGGGGGAAAAGATTCAGAAGAGCTGCGGCTTACTCGCCCCAGACATCCTTGAGAACGTTGACCCAGTTCTCGCCCATGATCTTGCGCACCACGCGCTCGGAATGGCCGCGCTTGAGCAGGGTCTCGGTGAGGTTCGGGAACTCGCCGACGGTGCGGATGCCCAGTGGGTTGATGATCTTGCCGAAGCTGGTCAGACGACGGGCGTAGCCCTTGTCGTGGGTCAAGTACTCGAAGAAGTCCTGGCCGTGACCCTGGGTGAAGTCGGTGCCGATGCCGATTGAGTCTTCGCCGACGATGTTCAGGGTGTATTCGATGGCTTCGGCGTAGTCGTCGATGGTCGAATCGATGCCCTTGGCCAGGAATGGCGCGAACATGGTCACACCGACGAAACCGCCATGGTCGGCAATGAACTTCAACTCTTCATCGGACTTGTTGCGCGGGTGCTCCTTGAGGCCCGACGGCAGGCAGTGGGAGTAGCACACCGGCTTTTTCGATTCGAGGATGACTTCTTCGGAAGTCTTGGAACCGACGTGGGACAGGTCGCACATGACGCCGACACGGTTCATCTCGGCGACGATCTCGCGACCGAAGCCCGACAGGCCGCCGTCACGCTCGTAGCAGCCGGTACCCACCAGGTTCTGGGTGTTGTAGCACATCTGCACAATACCGACGCCCAGCTGCTTGAACACTTCGACATAGCCGATCTGGTCTTCAAAGGCATGGGCATTCTGGAAACCGAAGAGGATGCCGGTCTTGCCCTGCTCCTTGGCCTTGCGGATGTCGGCGGTGGTACGCACCGGAATCACCAGGTCGCTGTTCTCGCGAATCAGTTTCTGGCTGGCGGCGATGTTGTTGACGGTGGCCTGGAAGCCCTCCCACACCGACACGGTGCAGTTGGCCGCGGTCAGACCGCCCTTGCGCATGTCTTCAAACAGCTCGCGGTTCCACTTGGCAATAATCAGCCCGTCGATAACGATGCTGTCGGCGTGCAATTCGGCTGGGCTCATCAGGCTGTCCCCTTGTTGGCGATTCATGCGCCGAATCGTGTGCCGGCGCTTTGGGGCCAGCATATGCCTCGGTGCATTGGCAGCCGGGTGCAAAAACGACAGGGGAATTGCCGAAAGCGTCAATCCGCGACAAAGGGTCGTCGCAAGGCACAATTGCCGACCTGTTCAAGGCTGTCCGCTTGGGCCAGAATTCGCCACATCTCTTGATGCTTCACTGGATGGGAGCGGCAACCACATGAAATTCATCGTCCTGGCTTTGGCACTGATTGCGACTGGCGTACACGCCGCCGAGGAGTCTGAAGACACCCCCTGCGACAAAGTCGAAAACGACGTCCAGACCCTGGAATGCTCCGCCTTCAGCAAAACCACCGCCGAAGATTTGCTGAGCGAAAACTACAAAAGCCTGAACGAGCGCATGCAGTCGCTCTACGGCAAGAACCCGTCGCAATTGGCCGACATCACGGCCAAGATCAAAGCCGCCCAGCAACAATGGCTGAAAACCCGCGACGCCGACTGCGCCATCGAAGCCTTCCCGGCCACCGCCGGCAGCAAGGCATACACCATCGCGCAAAATGATTGCGTGGCGCGGATGAGTGACGAGCGGTCGGAGTTTTTGGAGTTGATTGGGCAGGAGTGAGCCGAGCAACATCCCGACATGCTTCGTTTATTGGCCAATAGAGAAATATAAGTAAAGATTGGAATATCTTATAAAAGACTTATATTCTCTCATGAACAGCATCCACTGGACTCGAAAGGCCGTTAAGCAGCTTTTGAAATTGCATTGCGCACACCAGATCCAGGTTCGTGATGCCGTCTCGGCGCTGACGAATATGCCTGATATAGGCAACGTCAAAGCACTGGTTGGTCATGACTACGCCTATCGACTTCGAGTAGGTAACTACCGAGTGATGTTCGACTGGGATGGCGCAATCAAAGTGGTCAGTATTCAAGAGGTCAAAAAACGCGATGAACGCACCTACTGACGTTCAAATCATCAACGACGCAGACGGAAATCCTGCTTTCGTGGTCATCCCCTACGCGCAGTATGTCGCGCAGAAGATTAAGCCCGATCTGATTCCCCATGAAGTGGTCAGCCGCATCGTCGATGGCGCGACGCCGATTCGCGCCTGGCGCGAACACTTGAACCTTACGCAGGATGAAGTGGCCAAACGCATGGGAATCTCCCAACCGGCCTTCGCCCAGCAGGAAAACGTCGCGAAGCCGCGCAAGGCCACCCGCGAAAAAATTGCTGCGGCGTTCGGCATCACCGCCAATCAACTGGAGCTGTAAGCTTCACGCCTTCAGCCAGAAAAGGGATTCAACATGAAAGTCTGCGGCATCGAAATCAAGGGCAGCGAAGCAATCATCGCCGTGGCAGCTCTCGAGGGTTCCACTCTGAGCCACGTGGCGCTCGCCACCAAGAAAATCGCCCTGGACGATGACGATGAAGCCGCCAACGTCAAAGTGTTCGCCGCTCAGGTCGCGTCCTTTGTTCGCGAGAACTCGATAGATCGAATCGCGATCAAGAAGCGCAGCAAGAAAGGTGAATTTGCCGGTGGGCCGACCACGTTCAAGATCGAGGGCGTTTTTCAGTTGCTGGAGAGTTGCGAGGTGATGCTGCTGTCGCCGCAGACGATCAATGCTCAGGCCAAGAAGCATGGTTTTGAGCTGCCGGAGACGCTGAACAAGTATCAGCATGAGGCGTACAAGGCTGCGTGTTCGGCGCTGATGAAGAAGTAATCGGTCGTCCTGACAGAGCAAATTACCTGTGGGAGCCAGCCTGCTGGCGATGGCGGTGCATCAGTCGACATTTATGTGTCTGGCAGACCGCTATCGCCAGCAGGCTGGCTCCCACAGGGTTTTCGGGTGTTCATGCTTTTGCGGTGCGCCGATCCTCTCGCGGGCACCGCTCGAACTTCGCCCGATAACTACGGGTGAAATACGACGGCGATTCAAACCCGCACGCAATACTCACCTCCAACACACTCATATCGGTCTGGCGCAGCAGCTGCCGGGCTTTCTCCAGCCGCAAGCGCAGATAGAAATTGCTCGGCGTATCGTTCAGATGCAGGCGAAACAACCGCTCAAGCTGCCGGCGCGTCACTTTGATCGATTCCGCCAGTTCCAGCGTGCTCAGCGGCGGTTCGCTGTGATGCTCCATCTCGCCGATCACGTGAACAAGCTTCTTGTTGCTGATGCCGTAGCGCGTGGCGACTTCCATGCGCTGGTGGTCCTTGCGCGGGCGGATGCGCCCGAGCACGAACTGTTCGCTGACCTGGATAGCCAATTCCGGGCCGTGGGCCTGGGCGATCAGATCCAGCATTAAATCGATCGAGGCGGTGCCGCCGGCAGAAGTGATGCGCCGACGGTCGATTTCGAACAGCTCTTGAGTGACGCTCAACTGCGGATAGGACTCCTTGAAGGCGTCGATGGCTTCCCAGTGCAGGGTCAGGCGATGGCCGTCGAGCAGGCCGGCTTCGGCGAGGATGAAGCTGCCGGTGTCGATGGCGCCGAGGGTCACGCCTTCGTTGTCCAGGCGACGCAGCCAATGTTCCAGGGCGGGGGTGGCGAACTTCAGCGGTTCGAAGCCGGCGACCACCAATAACGTCGCGCCTTTTTTCAGTGGCTCCAGCGCCGCATCGGCGTTGACCGACATGCCGTTACTGGCCAGCACCGCCCCGCCATCAGCGCTCAGCACGTGCCAGCGATAGAGCTCGCCGCGAAAGCGATTGGCGACCCGCAACGGCTCGATGGCCGAGATGAATCCAATGGCCGAGAAACCCGGCATCAACAAGAAATAGAAATCCTGGGACATGGAGCGCACTCGATAGGCAGGTAACGAGAGGGCTGTAGCGTGATGACGTTGATACGCCACTTGCAACAGGCATTCAAGAGCACAGGTCGCTGCAGTGCAAGAGTCGGTCGCCGCAGTGCGCTTTCGTGCCACATTAGCTGCGTAACGTGACATCACCGGCGCACAGACGACCGGACCCACAATAATGAAACTGCCGAGGAACCTGAGAATGAAACGACTGATCAGCAGCTGTGTTCTTGCACTCAGTGGTACCGCTTTGCTGAGCGCCAGTGTCATGGCAGCCGAACCTGCGTCGTGCCAGAACGTACGCATGGGCGTGGTGAACTGGACCGACGTGATCGCCACCAGTGCGATGACCCAGGTATTGCTCGACGGCCTCGGCTACAACACCAAACAAACCAGCGCCTCCCAGCAAATCATCTTCGCCGGGATCCGCGATCAGCGCCTGGACCTGTTCCTGGGTTACTGGAACCCGCTGATGACCCAGACCATCACCCCGTTCGTCGACGCCAATCAGGTCAAGGTGCTTGAAGCGCCAAGCCTCAAGGACGCTCGCGCCACCCTCGCCGTGCCGACCTACCTGGCTGACAAGGGCCTGAAAACCTTCGCTGACATCGCCAGGTTCGAAAAAGAGCTGGGCGGCAAGATCTACGGCATCGAGCCAGGCTCGGGCGCCAACACCCAGATCAAGGCGATGATTGCCAAGAACCAGTTCGGCCTCGGCAAGTTCCAGCTGGTCGAATCCAGCGAAGCCGGCATGCTCGCCGCCGTGGATCGCGCCGTGCGCCGCAAGGAAGCCGTGGTGTTCTTCGGCTGGGCGCCGCACCCGATGAACGTCAACGTACAGATGACCTATCTCACCGGCAGTGAAGATGCCCTCGGCCCGAACGAAGGCATGGCCACGGTCTGGACCGTTACCGCACCGAAATACGCCGAACAGTGCCCGAACATCGGTCGCCTGCTGAGCAACCTGACGTTCACCGCCGAAGACGAGAGCCGGATGATGCAGCCGCTGCTGGATCACAAGGACGCCTTCGAATCGGCCAAGCAATGGCTCAAGGATCACCCGCAAGACAAGCAACGCTGGCTCGAGGGCGTGACCACCTTCGATGGCAAACCGGCGGCTGAAAACCTCAAGCTGACCACCAAGTAACCCTGAACTGAACCACCGATTCGCAGCCCGAACGGGCTGCGAACGGGACCACCACGCCTGAAGGAAACCGCCAAATGAACCACGACGTCATCATCACCTGCGCACTCACCGGTGCTGGCGACACGACCGCCAAGAGCCCACACGTGCCGGTCACCCCGAAACAAATCGCTGCCGCCGCCGTGGAGGCCGCGAAGGCCGGCGCCACCGTGGTTCACTGCCACGTTCGCGACCCACAAACCGGCAAGTTCAGCCGTGACGTGGCGCTGTACCGTGAAGTGATGGAGCGCATTCGCGAAGCCGATGTCGACATCATCGTCAACCTCACCGCCGGCATGGGTGGCGACCTGGAAATCGGCGCCGGCGAGAACCCGATGGAGTTTGGCCCGAACACTGATCTGGTCGGCCCGCTGACCCGCCTGGCCCACGTCGAAGAGCTGCTGCCGGAAATCTGCACCCTCGACTGCGGCACGCTGAACTTCGGCGATGGCGACACCATTTACGTCTCCACCCCGGCGCAGCTGCGAGCTGGCGCCAAGCGTATCCAAGAGCTGGGCGTCAAGCCTGAACTGGAGATTTTCGACACCGGTCACCTGTGGTTCGCCAAGCAGATGATCAAGGAAGGCCTGCTCGACAACCCGCTGTTCCAACTGTGCCTGGGCATCCCGTGGGGCGCCCCGGCCGACACCACCACTATGAAAGCCATGGTCGACAACCTGCCGGCCGATGCGGTCTGGGCCGGTTTCGGCATCGGTCGGATGCAAATGCCGATGGCTGCTCAGGCGGTACTGCTGGGCGGCAACGTGCGGGTTGGTCTGGAAGACAACCTGTGGCTGGACAAGGGTGTATTGGCGACCAACGGCCAACTGGTCGAACGCGCCAGCGAAATCCTCAGCCGCCTCGGCGCCCGGGTCCTGACCCCGGCGGAAGGCCGCAAGAAAATGGGCCTGAAGCAGCGCGGCTGATCCAAATCACCTTTTCCCCCTGTGGGAGCGAGCCTGCTCGCGATAGCGGATTACCTGTCTCAAATGATGCATCGGATGTACCGACGTCATCGCGAGCAGGCTCGCTCCCACAGTTTTTACGAGCCAAATTCAGGAAATCGCCATGAGCTTTATCACCGAAATCAAAACCTTCGCCGCCCTGGGCAGCGGTGTCATCGGCAGCGGCTGGGTATCCCGCGCCCTCGCCCACGGCCTCGACGTGGTGGCCTGGGACCCGGCCCCCGGTGCCGAAGCCGCCCTGCGCAAACGCGTCGCCAATGCCTGGGGCGCGCTGGAGAAACAGGGCTTGGCACCCGGTGCCTCGCAAGACCGTCTGCGCTTTGTCGCGACCATCGAAGAATGCGTGCGCGACGCCGACTTCATCCAGGAAAGCGCCCCCGAACGCCTTGAACTGAAACTGGAACTGCACAGCAAGATCAGCGCCGCAGCCAAGCCCAATGCCTTGATCGGCTCCAGTACCTCGGGCCTGTTGCCAAGCGAGTTCTACGAGAGTTCGACCCACCCGGAACGCTGCGTGGTCGGCCACCCGTTCAACCCGGTTTACCTGCTGCCGCTGGTGGAAGTGGTTGGCGGCAAGAACACCGCCCCCGAAGCCGTGCAGGCGGCAATGAAAGTCTACGAATCCCTCGGCATGCGCCCGCTGCACGTGCGCAAGGAAGTGCCAGGCTTCATCGCCGACCGCCTGCTCGAAGCGCTGTGGCGCGAGGCGCTGCACCTGGTCAATGACGGCGTGGCGACGACCGGCGAAATCGACGACGCGATCCGTTTTGGCGCGGGCCTGCGCTGGTCGTTCATGGGCACATTCCTGACCTATACCCTGGCCGGTGGCGACGCCGGTATGCGCCACTTCATGGCACAGTTCGGCCCGGCCCTGCAGTTGCCGTGGACTTATCTGCCGGCGCCGGAGTTGACCGACAAACTGATCGACGATGTGGTGGATGGCACCAGCGATCAATTGGGCAAACACAGCATTTCGGCGCTGGAACGCTATCGTGATGACTGCCTGCTGGCGGTGCTGGAGGCGGTGAAGACCACCAAAGAGAAGCATGGAATGGCCTTCAGCGAGTAACCCTCAAGCTTTGAGGCCAGCAAGACCGGCCTCATCGCGGGCAAGCCCGCTCCCACAGTGATTTGCAGTGTGAATACAATTTTTTTCACTGAGCAGAACCCTGTGGGAGCGGGCTTGCCCGCGAAAGCGGCCGGCAGCCCAGTCACCATACATATTGGATCCCTCACCATGCCAACCCTCACCACCTACCAAACCAGAATCATTCCCGACTGGGTCGACTACAACGGCCACCTGCGCGACGCGTTCTACCTGCTGATCTTCAGCTATGCCACCGACGCCCTGATGGACCGCCTCGGCATGGACAGCAGCAACCGCGAAGCCAGCGGCAACTCGCTGTTCACCCTGGAACTGCACCTCAACTACCTGCACGAAGTGAAGCTAGACGCCGAGGTCGAGGTGCACACGCAGATCATCGGCCACGACGCCAAACGCCTGCACCTCTACCACAGCCTGCACCTGGTGGGCGATGCGAAGGAGCTGGCGGGCAACGAACAGATGCTGCTGCACGTTGACCTCGCCGGGCCAAACTCCACGCCATTTCGCGAGGTGACCCTGGGCAAACTGCAGGCCATCGTCGCCGAGCAGACCGACCTGCCCGCCCCCGCCTACATCGGCCGAGTGATCGCTTTACCGCCAAAAAAATAACAAGGAGATCCCATGAACACCGCCGCCGCTTTTGCTGACTTTCGTACTTATCCGTTGATCAGCGCGCTGGCAGGCGTGCAGGCCATGGCGGATCGTGTCCTGGTGAAGTGGGCCGACAACCGTGTCAGCCCCTTCCACCACCCATGGCTGCGGGACAACTGCCCGTGCCCGCAATGCGTCTACACGGTGACTCGCGAACAGGTACTGGAAATCGTCGATGTGCCGCAAAACCTGATGCCTGTCCAGACCAGTATCGATGCTGAAGGCTGCCTGAACGTGCAGTGGCAGGATGGCCACCTCAGCCGCTTCGACCCTGGCTGGCTGCGCGCCCATGCCTACGACGACGAGTCCCGCGCCGAGCGCCTGGCAGGCAAACCCAAAGCCAGGCTTTGGCGCAGTGATTTGCAGTTGCCGGTGTTCGAGTATCAAGCGCTGATGAACGACAACCAGGCGCTGCTGCAATGGCTGCTGGCCGTGCGCGACACCGGCCTGACCCAGGTCCGTGGCGTACCCACCGAGCCCGGCTCGCTGAAGCTGGTCGCGCAGCGCATTTCCTTCATCCGCGAGAGCAATTTCGGTGTGTTGTTCAACGTGCAATCCAAGGCCGATGCCGACAGCAACGCCTACACCGCTTTCAACCTCCCGTTGCACAGCGATCTGCCAACCCGCGAGTTGCAACCGGGACTGCAATTCCTGCATTGCCTGGTCAACGACGCGATGGGTGGCGAGAGCATTTTCGTCGACGGTTTTGCCATCGCCGAAGCGTTACGCCAGGAGGACCCCGAGTCGTTCCAGAGCCTGTGCGAGATCCCCGTGGAATTCCGTAACAAGGACCGCCACAGCGACTACCGTTGCCTCGCACCGATCATCGCCCTGGATACCTTGGGGCAGGTGTCGGAAATCCGCATGGCGAACTTTTTGCGCGGCCCGTTCGATGCGTCGGTGGAGCAGATGCCCAAGCTATATCGTGCCTATCGCCGCTTCATTGCGATGACTCGTGAGGATCGCTTTCGCGTGATGCAAAGGCTCAATCCGGGTGAGCTCTGGTGCTTCGACAATCGCCGTACGCTGCATGCGCGTAATGCCTTCGATCCAGCAACCGGGGCGCGGCATTTCCAGGGCTGTTATGTGGATCGGGATGAGTTGTTGTCTCGAATCCTCGTGTTGCAGCGCTAAACCGTAAAAAGATCGCAGCCTTCGGCAGCTCCTACATAGGTTTACGGACATCTGTAGGAGCTGCCGAAGGCTGCGATCTTTTGTTTTTGACCAGGCAAAAAAAGCCCCGATCAAGCCGTGACAGGATCGAGGCAGAGGGTACTGTTGAGGAGCTGCCGCGGGAAGGTGACCAAACCCTCGTGAAGCAAGCTGGGTCCAGTGTGCCGGTTCTCATGGCTGGTTTATAGCCCGAAAACGACCTGTTCATAGTCAATGTTGCCATTACGACAAATCGCCCTTGCCGCCACTGCGTGCCACTACCAGAATCGAGCCACGACACCATTCCCAGAAGAAGGATTCGCGTCATGATGCACGCTGATTTGATAGACCAGGAAGACCTGTTGGGCCAGCTCAAGTCATTGGGCTTTCAAGTGCCGAGCGGCGCCACGGCCGAGCAGGCTTGTGAGTTTGCTGTGCGAGGTTTGAACAACGAACGGGCCATCGTGCTGCGCACCATGGTCAAGCAGATGTACACCAGCAGCGCGACGATCCTGCCGGCTGTGCGCCAGGCCATCGACAAGCAGTTGCTGCCAGCGTTGGCGGAATATCAACAAAGTCACGTCGCCCGTTAAAACCAATCGCGGGCAAGCCCGCTCCCACAGGAAATGCGCCATTTTCGAACCGGCGCTGTACCTGTGGGAGCGGGCTTGCCCGCGATGAATGCGACTCGGTTTTAGAGCCTTACGCTGGCGAAAGTCGACTCATTACGCGCCTGACTCAACGCCGACAACGGCCCGGACAACGGCGACAGCACCAATGCCTGCGGCAGCGGCATCATCGCCACTTGTTGCGTGGTGTTGGAGCCTACACGCTCATCGCGCGGCGGAATGCCGAAGTATTCGCGGTAGCACTTGGAGAAGTGCGGCGTGGACACGAAACCACACACCGACGCCACTTCGATGATCGACATCGGCGTTTGCTTGAGCAGTTGCCGAGCGCGGATCAAGCGCAGCTTCAGGTAGTACCGCGAAGGCGAACAATGCAGGTACTTCTGGAACAGCCGCTCCAGCTGACGACGGGACACGGCGACGTACACCGCCAGTTCGTCGAGGTCGATCGGCTCCTCCAGATTGGCTTCCATCAGCGCGACGATTTCCTGCAACTTCGGCTGGTTGGTGCCGAGCATGTGCTTGAGCGGCACGCGCTGGTGATCCTGTTCGTTGCGGATGCGTTCGTAGACGAACATCTCCGAGATCGCGGCGGACAGTTCACGACCGTGATCGCGGCTGATCAGGTGCAACATCATGTCCAGCGGCGCGGTGCCACCGGAGCTGGTGAAGCGGTTACGGTCGAGGGTGAACAGGCGGGTACTCATGGCTACCCGCGGAAACGCTTCCTGCATCGCCGCCAGGCATTCCCAGTGCACGCTGCAATCGAAACCGTCCAGCAGGCCGGCGCACGCCAAGGCCCAGCTGCCGGTGCAGACCGCACCCAAACGACGGGACTGACGCGCCTGGCTCTGCAGCCAGGACACGTGTTCGCGGGTAACAGTGCGCTGAATGCCGATACCACCGCAGACGATCACGGTGTCCATGGGAGGCGCTTTGTGCATGGAGGCGTCGGGGGTGATTTGCAGACCGTCACTGGCCCAGACTTGACCGCCATCGACGGTGAGGGTGGTCCAGCGATACAGCTCGCGGCCGGACAACTGGTTGGCCATGCGCAGTGGTTCGACTGCGGAAGCCAGGGAAATCAGCGTGAAATTGTCCAGCAGCAGAAAGCCGATGGATTGAGGCGCACGGTTCTGGGGTTGGGCCCCGGAGTTGAACGTCGTCATCGCGGTATCTCCTCACACAAAGCGGGTGATGGCCTCAGGCGGAGGCTCTTGTTATTGCCATCGTTCTCGCGTGGGAGACGGGCTTTGTAATGACAGAGCAATTGCCATGCCTAAATTTGATTACGCGTTCAATAACTCCTAAAAACGACGTCGGAATGTGTCTATATATGACGCGCAGGGAGTAGGGGTTATAAGTGCCATCAAGGGCGGCAAGTGCTCTGCCCCGTTGCGTGTGAGCAAATCGGTAGCACTTGTGGGAACAGGGCTGCGAGCAGCCTGGGAAGAGTGTCACCGCAGGCACGGGTGACGGGCGGTCGGAGCAGCAATTTTACCCGATCGCCGGTGAGGCAATTTATCTGTTAGCGACGCGCCAAAAGGTGGCGCGTTTCAAATCGGATGTTCACTTTACGCGCAGTTTTGACTGGTCTGGCCCTATCGCCAGCAGGCTGGCTCCCACAGATTTTGTGGTCGATACAAATCTACTGTGGGAGCCAGCCTGCTGGCGATAGGATCGATGCGGTCTCAGCACTCCACCGCGCTAACCGCCAACCCACCCCGCGACGTCTCCTTATATTTGTCATGCATGTCGGCACCGGTATCGCGCATGGTGCGAATCACCCGGTCCAGGGAGATAAAGTGCTGGCCATCGCCGCGCAAGGCCATCTGCGCCGCGTTGATCGCCTTCACCGCGGCAATCGCGTTGCGCTCAATGCACGGCACCTGCACCAGACCACCCACTGGATCGCACGTAAGCCCCAGGTTGTGCTCCAGGCCGATTTCCGCCGCGTTGCACAGTTGTTCCGGTGTGGCACCAAGAATTTCCGCCAAGCCCGCCGCCGCCATGGCGCAAGCCGAGCCGACTTCGCCCTGGCAACCGACTTCGGCACCGGAGATCGAAGCGTTCTTCTTGCACAGGATCCCGACCGACGCCGCGCCGAGCATGTAGTCGACGACATTGGCGTCGGTCACGTCCTCGCTGAACTTCATGAAATAGTGCAACACCGCCGGGATGATCCCGGCCGCGCCATTGGTCGGCGCCGTGACCATGCGCCCGCCGGCGGCGTTCTCTTCGTTGACCGCCAGGGCGAACAGATTGACCCACTCCATGGCGCTCAACGTCGAGCCGATCACGTTGGGCTTGTTCAGCTCCTGCAAGCTGCGATGCAATTTGGCCGCGCGACGGCGCACATTCAGGCCGCCGGGCAGGATGCCCTCGTGCTTGAGGCCTTGCTCGACGCAATCCTGCATGGCGCGCCAGAGGTGCATCAGGCCACTGCGGATTTCCTCTTCGCTGCGCCAGACCTTCTCGTTGGCCATCATTAATTCAGCCACGCGCAGGTTGTGCGTTTTGCACAGCTCCAGCAGCTCGGCGGCGCTGGAGAAATCGTACGGCAGCACGGTGCGATCCATATCGACCACACCACTGCTGGCTTGCGCCTCATCGACGACAAAACCGCCGCCGACTGAATAGTAGGTATCGCGATGCAGCTCGCCGTCTTCACCTTCGGCAACCAGGGTCATGGCATTAGGGTGGAACGGCAGGTTTTCGTCGATCAGGCGCATGTCCCGAGCCCAGATGAACGGGACAGGCAGGCGACCATCGAGCAACAGCGTGTCGGTTTCACGCAAGGTGGCGATGCGAATGCCGATTTGCGACGGATCGATCGCGTCCGGCCACTCACCCATCAACCCCATGATCACTGCGTTGTCGCTACCGTGGCCAATACCGGTGGCCGATAGCGAACCAAAGAGCTGCACTTCGACACGCCGAACCTGCTCGAGCTGCCCCCGTTCGCGCAAAACCTGCACGAACAGCGCCGCTGCCCGCATAGGCCCCACGGTGTGCGAACTGGAAGGGCCGATGCCGATTTTGAACAAGTCGAAAACACTGATAGCCATTACTGCCGGACTCCTGGATGTGCCAACTCCAGGCGCAGAAGCGCCCGGTGACGGAGCTGCTACGCTCAAGCTGCAATCCGTCAGGATGGCCGCATCATCAGGCTTTTATCCTGTCGTTCGACGTCTCACACCGACGCACTCATGTCCACGAACGCCGCGTGTCTTTCACGTCGTGTTTTCGCCGTTTTTTTGCGGCTCAGACGGACAAAAGTGGCTGAAAACATCTGTAAACGACGTCACCGACACTGGATGCGACCATCCCTGTACTGGTTACGACGCACCCTGTAGGCGTCAGATTTTCACTGGTACATGATCGTATCGACTCGATTGCAAGGCGCCGTGGTAGAGATGTCTCCAGAACGCCATCCAACCGCAACCTATAAGTGCGGTGGTTCCAGTCGGAAACACTGCCAAAAAAAACACCAAGGAGTCCATCCATGAAAGGTTCCCCGTCGTTGTTGTTGGCCGCTTTGCTTAGTCTGCCGGTTCTGGCGCAAGCCGCCGAACCGGCGCAATGCAACACCGTAAACTTCTCCGATGTCGGCTGGACCGACATCACCGCAACGACCGCCACCACCAGCGTCGTGCTCAACGCCCTCGGCTACAAGACCAAGACCACCATGATTTCCGTACCCGTGACCTACAAGTCCCTGGCCGACGGCAAGAACATGGACGTGTTCCTGGGTAACTGGATGCCGACCATGGAAAACGACATCAAGGCCTACCGCGACGCTGGCACCGTGGAAACCGTGCGCACCAACCTCAAGGGCGCCAAGTACACCCTCGCCGTCCCCCAAGCCCTGTATGACAAGGGGCTGCATGACTTCGCCGACATCGCCAAATTCAAGAAAGAACTCGACGGCAAGATCTACGGCATCGAGCCGGGCAACGACGGTAACCGCCTGATCCAGAGCATGATCGACAAGAACGCCTTCGGCCTCAAGGACGCAGGCTTCAAGGTCGTCGAGTCCAGCGAAGCGGGGATGCTTTCCCAGGTCGACCGCGCACAGAAACGCGACACCGCCGTGGTCTTCCTCGGCTGGGCGCCGCATCCGATGAACAAGCGCTTCAAGATTCAATACCTGACCGGCGGCGACGACTTCTTTGGCCCGGATTTCGGTGCCGCCACCGTGGCGACCAACACCCGCAAGGGTTACGCCGAGGAATGCAGCAACGTGGGCCAGCTGCTGAAAAACCTGGAGTTCACTGTCGACATGGAGAGCGAACTGATGGGCAACATCCTGGACGACAAGATGAAGCCTGACGCGGCCGCCAAGGCCTGGTTGAAAAAGAATCCACAGGTGCTCGATACCTGGCTCGCTGGCGTGACCACCATTGACGGTAAACCAGGCCTGGAAGCCGTGAAAGCCAAACTCGCGCCTTGAATCAGGGAGCATCGCTTATGCCGGGCGGCTCACGCCGTCCGGGCTGTTAATTTCCTTGCATGCGGACGTTCACTACCATGCTGATTGATCAGAAAATCCCTTTAGGCCAGCACATCGCGAGCTTTGTCGAGTGGTTGACGCAACACGGCGCCAACACATTCGACGCCATTGCCGTGTCGCTGGAAACGATGATCCACGGCGTGACTTTCGCGCTGACCTGGTTCAACCCGCTGGCATTGATCGGCCTCATCGCCCTCCTGGCCCACTTCATCCAGCGCAAATGGGGGCTGACCGTTTTTGTCATCGCCTCCTTCCTGCTGATCCTCAACCTGGGGTACTGGCAGGAAACCATGGAGACCCTCGCCCAGGTGTTGTTCGCCACCCTGGTCTGCGTGGTCATCGGCGTACCGCTGGGTATCGTCGCCGCGCACAAGCCAATGTTCTACACTGTAATGCGACCGGTACTCGATCTGATGCAGACCGTACCGACCTTCGTTTACCTCATTCCTACCCTGACCCTCTTCGGGCTGGGTGTGGTCCCGGGCCTGATCTCCACGGTGGTGTTCGCGATTGCCGCGCCGATCCGCCTGACCTACCTGGGCATCCGCGATGTCCCGCAAGAACTGATGGACGCCGGCAAGGCCTTTGGCTGCTCGCGTCGCCAGCTGCTAACACGGATCGAACTGCCCCACGCCATGCCGAGCATCGCGGCCGGTATCACCCAGTGCATCATGCTGTCGCTGTCGATGGTGGTGATCGCGGCACTGGTGGGCGCCGACGGACTGGGTAAACCGGTGGTCAACGCACTGAACACTGCTGATATCGCCCTGGGCTTCGAAGCGGGCCTGGCGATCGTACTGCTGGCGATCATGCTCGACCGTATCTGCAAACAACCCGACGCCAAAGTAGGGGGTGACGCATGAGCATAATTCGCTTCGAAGACGTCGACGTAATCTTCACCAAAGATCCACGCGAAGCACTGAAACTTCTCGACCAAGGCTTGACCCGCAGCGAGATCCTGAAAAAGACCGGGCAGATCGTTGGCGTCGAAAAGGCCAGCCTGGATATCGAAAAAGGTGAAATCTGCGTGCTGATGGGCTTGTCCGGCTCCGGCAAATCCAGCCTGCTGCGCTGCATCAACGGCCTCAACACCGTCAGCCGTGGCAAGCTGTTCGTCGAGCACGAAGGCAAGCAGATCAACATTGCGTCCTGCACTGCCGCCGAACTGAAAATGATGCGTACCAAGCGCATCGCGATGGTGTTCCAGAAGTTCGCCCTGATGCCTTGGCTGACGGTGCGCGAGAACATCAGCTTCGGCCTGGAAATGCAGGGCCGTCCGGAGAAGGAACGCAAGAAACTGGTCGACGAAAAACTCGAACTGGTAGGCCTGACCCAATGGCGCAACAAGAAACCCGATGAACTGTCCGGTGGCATGCAGCAGCGTGTGGGCCTGGCCCGCGCACTGGCGATGGACGCCGACATCCTGCTGATGGACGAACCGTTCTCGGCGCTTGACCCGCTGATCCGCCAGGGCCTGCAGGACGAACTGCTGGAGCTGCAACGCAAGTTGAGCAAGACCATCGTGTTCGTGAGCCACGACCTCGATGAAGCCCTGAAGCTCGGCAGCCGTATCGCGATCATGAAAGACGGCCGGATCATCCAGTACAGCAAGCCTGAAGATATCGTCCTCAATCCCGCGGACGACTACGTGCGGACCTTCGTGGCCCACACCAACCCGCTGAACGTACTGTGCGGGCGCAGCCTGATGCGTACCCTGGACAACTGCAAACGCATCAACGGTTCGGTGTGCCTTGATCCGGGCGGCGATTCGTGGCTGGACCTGGCTGAAGGCAACACCATCAAGGGCGCACGCCAGAACGGTGCGAGCCTGGACCTGCAGAACTGGATTCCAGGGCAGGCGGTAGAAGGCCTGGGCCGCCGGCCGACGCTGGTGGACTCCAACATCGGCATGCGCGATGCGCTGCAGATCCGTTATCAGACGGGCAACAAACTGGTGCTGCACGACAACAACAAAGTGGTCGGGATTCTCGGCGACAGCGAGCTGTACCACGCGCTGCTCGGCAAGAACCTGGGGTAAGGCAACAGACACAAAAACGCCGCGAGAGATCGCGGCGTTTTTGTTTATCGGGACAGCGGGCGATGCCGTGTTGAAGTTGTAGGTCCCATCGCCAACAGGCTGGCTCCCACAGGGGAATGCATTCCAATGTGGGAGCCAGCCTGCTGGCGATGATGCTGACGCGGTGCTTCAGACAGAAGCACCGCATCAGTTCAGAACTTAGCTATACACCCGGCCAAGCAGCTGCCGATGGCTTTCAAACTGATCGAGCACGTCACGGGTGATCTGATCCTGGGTGAAACCCATCAAGTCGTAGTCCTGGCTGCCGTTGTGCAGGTACACCTCGGCGCGGTAGTAACGCTGACGCGCCTCATCGGATTGCGCCGATTCGGTTGGCGTCGCCAGGTAGCCGTCCAGGCTGACTTCGTAGACAAAAGGGTTGCCCTCTTCCATCTCGACCCGCACGCCCATGCAACGCTTGGACTTGCCCAGCAGCGTCTGCACTTCCAGGCCTTGGGCACGCATTTGCGTCGTCGCATCCTGCAAAGCCGGGCTCACATGCTTGTCCATGAAGCGTTGTACCACCGACTGGCTTGGTTGCAGGTCCAGCTGCGTCAAACGCTCGCTAAAGCCACGACGACCGCGTGCCGCCAGTTCCGCCTGCTCCTGTTCGATCTGCACGTCCTGGCGCATGGCCTTGTGCAAGCCGAACATGAAGAACACCAACACCACCGAGAACGGCAGGCCGGCCAGTACCACCATGGTTTGCATGGCTTCGAAGTTACCGGCGAACAGCAGGCCGATGGTCACCAGGGTGATCACCACCGACCAGAAGATCCGCAGCCAGTGCGGCGCATCTTCGTCGACGTTACCGCCCTTGCACGACAGGTTGGCCATCATCACCGCACCGGAATCCGCCGGCGTCAGGAACAGTACAAAGCCCACGAAAATCGAGACACCGATCACCACTTTCGATGCCGGGTAATGCTCAAGCAACTGGTAGATCGCCATGGACGGCTGTTCCAGCGCCGTCTTGCCCAGCTCCACCGCCCCATGGTTCATCACCAGGTCCAGGGCCGAGTTACCGAAGATCGACAGCCACGCCAGGGTGAAACCCAGCGGAATCAGCAGCACGCCAGCGACCATTTCACGCACCGTGCGACCACGGGAAATACGCGCGACGAACATGCCTACGAATGGCGCCCAGGAAATCCACCACGCCCAGTAGAACAGGGTCCACAGGCCCAACCAGCGGTCGGACTTCTCACTGTCGCCTTCGTACACATAGAGGTCGAAGGTCTTCAGCACCACGCCGTTCAGGTAATCGCCGACGTTCTGCACGAAGCCGTTGAGCAGGTGCAGGGTCGGGCCGAACAGCAGCACGAAAATCAGCAGGCCACTGAACAGCACGATATTCAGGTTGGACAGACGACGGATGCCGTTTTCCACGCCCGACACGGCAGCGATGGTCGCCACGGTGCTCATCACGATGATCACGATCAGCAGGTTGGTGTTGCTGTGCTCCATGCCGAACAGGTTTTCCAGGCCCGATGACACCTGCAGCGAACCAATCCCCAGGTTGGTCACCAGGCCCAGCAGGGTCACGAACATGCCGAAACCGTCCACCGCATGACCTGCTGCGCCCTTGACCCAACGCTCGCCCACCAGCGGATACAGCGCCGAACGCAACGCCAGCGGCTGGTTATGCCGGTAGGCAAAGTACGCCACCGCCAGGCCGACCAGGGCGTAGATCGCCCAGCCATGCAGGCCCCAGTGCAGGAAGGTGAGCTGCACGGCCTGTCGCGCGGCCAGGTTGCTGCCGGCCACGCCTTCGGGCGGGTTGAAATAGTGATCCAGCGGCTCGGACGCACCGAAGTACAGCAGCGAGATGCCGATACCCGACGAGAACAGCATCCCCGCCCAGGCGCCGTAGCTGAAGTCCGGGGTGTCGTCCTTGCTGCCCAGCTTGAGCTTGCCGTAGGACGAGAACGCCAGGCCGACCACGAAGATCAGGTAGGCGGCAATCACCACCATGTAGTACCAGCCGAAGCTGCGGGACAACCAGGCTTGCGCCGTACCGAGCAGTCTGCCGGCCTCTTGCGGGGCGATGATCAGAATGGCGGTCAACAACAGAATCAACGCGGTAGAGGTGTAGAACACCCAACCGTTGACCGTCACCTTCTCGGGTGGGGTCTTTATTAGCGAGGCAGAACTCATGGCACAGATGCTCCGGGCAGTGCGAGAGAAGAACGCAAGACAAACGTGTTACCCGACCAATCGCTTAGTGGGCAGCCGACCAGCGGGTGATATAAAGACAGCCCGACAAAGCTCGAACCCCCTTTAACGCCGTAGCGCGTGGGTTTCGAGCATTTTCGGAAGTCGTTTTTTTCGCCGCTACGCGTAGGAAAAATCTGTAGGCAGCGACGATTTGTCGCAGATCTTATTCTTTGTTGATTGAACGTTCAATCAAAACAAAATAGACTGGCCCTCAATCCGATAGACGTCTTGCGTCTGCCGGAAGGCCTAAGGAGATGTGCAAGATGCCCAAGGTCGGTATGCAACCCATCCGTCGCCAGCAGTTGATCGAAGCCACTTTGCTGGCGGTCGACCAGGTCGGAATGGGGGACGCCAGCATTGCGCTGATCGCCCGTTTGGCCGGTGTCTCGAATGGCATCATCAGTCATTACTTTCAGGACAAGAACGGCCTGATTGCCGCCACCATGGGGTACCTGATGACGGTCCTGAGCGAGAACGTCACCGCGCGCCGCTTGGCGCTGACAGATGACAGCCCGCGGGCGCATCTGCAGGTGATCATCGAAGGCAACTTCGACGCCAGCCAGGTCAATGGCCCGGCAATGAAAACCTGGCTGGCCTTTTGGGCCACCAGCATGCACCAGCCGTCTTTGCACAGGTTGCAGCGGATCAACGATCACCGTCTGTATTCCAACCTGTGCTGCCAGTTCCGCCGCGTGTTGCCGCTTGTCGAAGCGCGCAGTGCGGCCCGGGGCCTGGCAGCGTTGATTGACGGCTTGTGGTTGCGCGGCGCGCTGTCGGGAGATGCTTTCGACACCGAGCAGGCGCAACGGATCGCTTACGAATACATGGATATCCAACTGGCCAAGCGGGTGAGTTAGAGCACAACAGAACGCTCAACCCCCGAACGCGCCAATCACTTTATGCACTTGCGAGGACTTTATGGCCCGTTTCGAACTGCAAAAACTCTACATCGATGGCGGCTACAGTGACGCTGGCAGCGACGCCACGTTCGAAGCCATCAACCCGGCTAACGGCGAAGTCCTCGCAAAAGTACAACGTGCCACTAAGGAAGACGTCGAGCGCGCCGTGGTCAGCGCCGAAAAGGGCCAGAAAATCTGGGCCGCGATGACCGCCATGGAGCGTTCGCGCATCCTGCGTCGCGCCGTGGACATCCTGCGCGAGCGCAACGATGAACTGGCCGCCCTGGAAACCCTGGACACCGGCAAGTCGTACTCCGAAACCCGCTACGTCGACATCGTCACCGGCGCCGACGTGCTGGAATACTACGCAGGCCTGGTACCCGCCATCGAAGGCGAGCAGATCCCGCTGCGCACCACTTCGTTCGTCTACACCCGTCGCGAGCCGCTGGGCGTCGTGGCCGGTATCGGCGCGTGGAACTACCCGATCCAGATCGCCCTGTGGAAATCCGCACCGGCCCTGGCCGCCGGTAACGCGATGATCTTCAAGCCAAGCGAAGTCACCTCGCTGACCACCCTGAAACTGGCCGAGATCTACACCGAAGCCGGCCTGCCAGCGGGTGTGTTCAACGTCCTGACCGGCAGCGGCCGTGAAGTCGGCACCTGGTTGACCGAGCACCCGCGCATCGAGAAAGTCTCGTTCACCGGCGGCACCGACACCGGCAAGAAAGTCATGGCCAGCGCTTCGAGCTCTTCGCTCAAGGATGTGACCATGGAACTGGGTGGCAAGTCGCCGCTGATCATCTGCGACGACGCCGACCTCGACCGCGCCGCCGACACCGCGATGATGGCCAACTTCTACAGCTCCGGCCAGGTCTGCACCAACGGCACTCGCGTGTTCGTACCGGCGCACCTGAAAGCCGCTTTCGAAGCCAAGATCGTTGAACGTGTCGCGCGCATCCGCGTCGGCAACCCGGAAGACGAAAACACCAACTTCGGTCCGCTGGTCAGCTTCGCCCACATGGAAAGCGTGCTGGGCTACATCGCCAAGGGCAAGGAAGAAGGTGCTCGCCTGCTGTGCGGCGGCGAACGCCTGACCGACGGCGAATTCGCCAAGGGCGCCTTCGTCGCGCCAACCGTGTTCACCGACTGCACCGACGACATGACCATCGTGCGTGAAGAAATCTTTGGCCCGGTGATGGCGATCCTCACCTACGAGACCGAGGAAGAAGTGATCCGTCGCGCCAACGACACCGACTTCGGCCTGGCCGCCGGTATCGTCACCAAGGACCTGAACCGCGCCCACCGCGTGATTCACCAACTGGAAGCCGGTATCTGCTGGATCAACGCCTGGGGCGAGTCCGACGCGAAGATGCCGGTCGGCGGCTACAAGCAGTCGGGTGTTGGTCGTGAAAACGGCATCAGCTCGCTGAACAACTTCACCCGCATCAAATCGGTACAGGTCGAGCTGGGCGATTACGTCTCGGTGTTCTAAGGCGATATCCGCTTCGCCTGCGAGGCCGTCATCGCCAGCAGGCTGGCTCCCACAGGAGTACGCATTCCACTGTGGGAGCCAGCCTGCTGGCGATCGAGTGCGCAGCACTCGCCGAGGCCCGACCTGACCACTATCAAAGAGGGTGCATTCAATGTCCCAAGAATTCGATTACATCATCATCGGTGCCGGCTCCGCCGGTAACACCCTGGCGACCCGTCTGACTGAAGACGAAGGCGTCACCGTCCTGCTGCTCGAAGCCGGCGGCCCGGACTACCGCATGGACTTCCGCACGCAGATGCCGGCCGCCCTGGCGTTCCCGCTGCAAGGCCGTCGTTACAACTGGGCCTACGAAACCGATCCGGAGCCACACATGGACGGTCGCCGGATGGAATGCGGCCGCGGCAAGGGCCTGGGCGGTTCCTCGCTGATCAACGGCATGTGCTACATCCGTGGCAACGCCATGGACTACGACGGCTGGGCAAAACTGCCAGGTCTCGAGGACTGGTCGTACCTGGACTGCCTGCCATATTTCCGCAAGGCGGAAACCCGCGACATCGGCCCGAACGACTACCACGGTGGTGAAGGCCCGGTCAGCGTGACCACACCGAAAGCCGGCAACAACCCGCTGTTCCACGCAATGGTCGAAGCCGGCGTGCAGGCCGGTTACCCGCGTACCGAAGACCTCAACGGCTACCAGCAGGAAGGCTTCGGCCCGATGGACCGCACCGTGACGCCCAAGGGTCGTCGTGCCTCCACCGCCCGCGGTTACCTGGACGTGGCCAAGAAGCGTTCGACCCTGACCATCGTCACCCACGCCCTGACCGACAAGATCCTGTTCGAAGGCAAGCGTGCGGTCGGCGTGCGTTACCTGGTGGGCGACGCTGAAGAACGCGTTGAAGCCAAGGCGCGCAAAGAAGTGCTGCTGTGCTCCGGCGCCATCGCTTCGCCGCAGATCCTGCAACGCTCCGGCGTCGGCCCGGCCGCGCTGCTGAACAAGCTCGACATTCCGGTGGTCCACGACCTGCCAGGCGTCGGTGAAAACCTGCAGGACCACCTTGAGCTGTACCTGCAATACGCCTGCACCCAACCGGTGTCGCTGTACCCGTCGCTGCTCCTGCACAATCAACCGGCCATCGGTGCCGAGTGGCTGTTCAACGGCACCGGCATCGGCGCCAGCAACCAGTTCGAAGCCGGCGGTTTCATCCGCACCCGTCCGGAATTCGAATGGCCGAACATCCAGTACCATTTCCTGCCGGTGGCGATTAACTACAACGGCAGCAACGGTGTGAAAGAGCACGGTTTCCAGGCGCACATGGGCTCCATGCGTTCGCCAAGCCGTGGGCGCATCCAGGCCAAGTCCAAGGACCCGCGCCAGCACCCGAGCATCCTGTTCAACTACATGGCCACCGAGCAGGACTGGCAGGAATTCCGCGACGGCATCCGTCTGACCCGTGAAATCATGCAGCAACCGGCGCTGGACGCCTTCCGTGGCCGCGAAATCAGCCCGGGCATCGACGTGCAAAGTGATGAGCAGCTGGACAAGTTCATCCGCGAACACGCCGAAACCGCGTTCCACCCGTCCTGCTCGTGCAAGATGGGCACCGACGAGATGGCCGTGGTCGATGCCGAAGGTCGCGTGCATGGCATGCAAGGCCTGCGCGTGGTCGATGCCTCGATCATGCCGATCATCACCACCGGCAACCTGAACGCACCGACGATCATGATGGCCGAGAAAATCGCCGACAAGATCCGTGGGCGCAAGCCGTTGCCGCGCAGCAAGGCCGCCTACTATGTGGCCGGCGATGCGCCGGTGAAGGGCAAGCCTGTGCGTGAAGTGAGCCAGCCCGCGTAACACCGCGTCACGGCCAATCGCGAGCAAGCTCGCTCCCACAGGTACCGGGTTGGATTGCAGATTTGTGATCCACCCCGGCCACTGTGGGAGCGGGCTTGCCCGCGATGAGGCCCTTACAAACAGCGCACCTCTACCGATCCAAGCTTGATCCTCCCCCCATGCAGGCCTACTCTAGTGCCGCGCAATCGTTCCATCCCCTCGCCGCACCGCTGCACCGCCACTCCATACCAAGGAGGTTCCCGAATGTTCGATTTCCACCCCCAGCTCAAGCAGCGCTTTGCTGCCTTGCGTACGGGCGCCGAATTCTTTTCCCTGCGATATGTGCGCGAGTCCGGCCAGTATCTGTCGGTGCGCAAGAACGTCGCCGAACCGCCGAGCCTGAGCCGCGATGAAGGCGCCATGCTGACTGTACGGGTCAACGGTGTCGAAGCCTACGCGGCCACCAACGACCTGTCGCAACAGGGCCTGCAAGCCGCCCTCGAGCGCGCCGAACAGCAGGCGCGCCGACTCAAGCCCCACGCCCTGCTGGACCTGCGCGACCAAGCGGTATCCAGCGACCGTGCCGATTACTTCTCGCCGACCCTCGACCAGCCCTTCCCCTCCCTGAGCGACTGCTACCAGCTGCTGGGGGCCGAATCCGCCGCCGTGCCCAAGGACGAGCGCCTGGTGAGCTGGCAGGTCAGCCTGGGCATGACCCACGTCGAGCAGATTTACCTCAACAGCGCCG
This sequence comes from Pseudomonas sp. GM78, assembly GCF_000282475.1. GTDB lineage: Bacteria > Pseudomonadota > Gammaproteobacteria > Pseudomonadales > Pseudomonadaceae > Aquipseudomonas. The sequence continues at coordinate 43,221 of NZ_AKJF01000063.1, read as the reverse complement.
GCGCCGAACTGCGCCAGGCCCAGCGCTTCGTCTACCCGGGTCTCGACGTCACCGCCTACGACGGTAACGACAGCCAGACCCGCAGCCTGGGTCGCGAGAACTTCGGCCAACAGGGCGGCGCGGATGTGATCAATCGCTGCGGCCTGGTCGGTGCCGGCCCGCTGGTCGCCGATCAAGCGCTGCAATTGCTGCTGGCACCGAACACCCCGCAAGGTCCGCGCGACCTGCTGCTGATGCCCGACCAGATGATGCTGCAGATCCACGAATCCATCGGCCACCCGCTGGAACTGGACCGCATCCTCGGCGACGAGCGCAATTATGCTGGGACCAGCTTCGTCAAAGCCGAAGATTTCGGCCGCCTGCAATACGGCTCGAAACTGCTCAATGTGACCTTCGATCCGGACATTCCCGAACAGCTCGCCAGCTATGGCCATGACGACGACGGCACGGCTGCCAGCAAACAGTTCCTGATTCGCGAAGGCCTGCTACTGCGCCCCTTGGGCGGTGCCCTCTCGCAGTTCCGCGCAGGCCTCAACGGTGTCGCCAACAGCCGTGCCTGCGGCTGGAACCGCCCGCCGATCGACCGCATGGCCAACCTCAACATCGAGCCTGGCGACCAGCCGCTTGCGCAACTGATCGGCAACATCGAACACGGCATCCTGATGAGCACCAACCGCTCTTGGTCCATCGACGACGCGCGCAACAAGTTCCAGTTCGGTTGCGAATGGGGCCAGTTGATTGAAAACGGCGAACTCAAGGGTGTGGTGAAGAACCCGAATTACCGGGCGATTTCCGCGCAGTTCTGGAAGAGTCTCAGCGCAGTCGGCGATGCCAGCACCTTCAAGGTCCTGGGCACGCCCAATTGTGGCAAGGGCGAACCGAATCAGGTGATTCGCGTCGGCCATGCCTCGCCAGCCTGCGTATTCAGCAACGTTGATGTTTTTGGGGGAGACAGCTGATGACCACGTCGAAAGCCCAGGCCGATGCGTTCAAGGCATTGGTCAGCCGATTGCGCGACGCGTTGCGCGAGCCCGAGCAATTCACCCTCAGCTACGCAGCCGAATCGTCGGCCTTCGTGCGCTTCAACCACGCCAAGGTGCGTCAGGCCGGGCAGGTGCAGCAGGCGAGCATCGGCTTGAAACTGATCAACGATGGCCGCCACGCCGACCTGCAAATCACCCTGGCGGGCGATCCTGCAGTCGACCATCAGCGCCTGGCCGAAGGCCTGCAACAACTGCGTGAAACCCTGCCGTTATTGCCCCAGGACCCCTACCTGCTGCTCAACTACAACGGCTGGCAGAGCCAGAACGTGCAGGAGCATCCGCTGCCGGACACCGAGCAAGTGGTTGCCGAAATCACCCAGGCCGCCGAAGGCCTGGATCTGGTCGGGTTCTATGCGGCCGGGCCGATCAGCCGTGGTTTCGCCAGTTCCGCCGGCGCCTTCGGCTGGCACCAGGCCAACAGCTTCAACTTCGATTTCAGCCTGTTCCATGAAAACGGCCAGGCGGTGAAGGCCAGCTATGCCGGGCACGACTGGAACAGCGAAGGCTTTGCCAAACGCTTCCAGCAGGCACGGGAACAGCTTGAATACCTGGGACGGCCGCTGCGCACCTTGGCGCCGGGTCAGTACCGCGCCTACCTGGCGCCCGCCGCGCTGGAAGAAATCATGGGCATGCTGTGCTGGGGCGGTTTTTCGGCGCAGTCGATTGCCAGCAAAAGCAGTCCGCTGCAGAAGCTCTATGGGGGCGACCAAGCGTTCAGCCCGTTGGTCTCGCTGGACGAAAAAGTCAGCGGTTCGCTGAGCCCGGCATTCTCCGACGAAGGCTACCCACGCAGCGACCTGGGGCTGATTGTCGAAGGCAAGGCCGGTGCACAACTGGTGGGCTCACGCAGCGCCGCCGAGTACGGATTGACCGCCAACGGCGCCAGTGGCGGGGAATCGCCAACGGCCCTGAACATGCAGGCCGGGGATTTGCCCGAGGCACAAATCCTCAAGCAACTCGGCACCGGCTTGTACATCAGCAACCTGTGGTACCTGAACTTCTCGGATCAACCGGCGGCACGCCTGACCGGCATGACGCGGTTTGCGACCTTCTGGGTCGAGAATGGCAAGATCCAGGCACCGGTCAGCACCATGCGTTTCGATGACAGCGCCTACAGTCTGCTGGGCACACAGCTGGAAGCGCTGACCGCGGAGCGCGAATTGCTGTTGTCGGCGAGCACCTACAGCCAGCGGGCGACGGCATCGGCGTTGTTGCCGGGGGCACTTGTCAGCAGGCTTACATTGACCCTGTAAAAGCATCGCGGGCAAGCCTTGCTCCTACAGGATCGGGAGTTGCCCAGGTTTTGCGGACGACGCAATACCTGTAGGAGCAAGGCTTGCCCGCGATGAAGCCCCCACGGTTTACCTGATTCACACTGACAAGAGGTTCCATGCCCAACCGCCCGCCTCTCGACCCTGTCACCGCACGCTGGGTGCCCTGGGTCGTCGCCATTGCCTTCTTCATGCAGTCCCTCGACGGGACGATCCTCAACACCGCCCTGCCCGCCATGGCCCGCGACCTGGCGGAAGATCCACTGCGCATGCAGGGCGTGATCATTGCCTACATGCTCACCGTCGCCTTGCTGATCCCCGCCTCCGGCTGGATCGCCGACCGCTTCGGTACCCGGAAAATCTTCTTCGGCGCCATCCTGCTGTTCAGCTTCGGCTCGTTGCTCTGTGCAATGTCGAACACCCTGAGCATGCTGATCGGTGCCCGGGTCATCCAGGGGCTGGGCGGTGCGTTGATGTTACCGGTCGGGCGATTGGTGGTACTGCGCGCCTACCCACGCTCGGAGCTGGTGCGAATCATGGGCTTCATCACCATTCCCGGCCTGCTCGGGCCGTTGATCGGCCCGACCATGGGCGGCTGGATGGTGCAGTACCTGACCTGGCACTGGATCTTCCTGATCAACCTGCCAGTGGGACTCGTGGGCTGCTACGCCGTGTGGAAATTCATCCCGGACCTGCGCGGCTCCGAGCGTACCCGCTTCGATAGCCTGGGTTTCCTGCTGTTCGGCGCGGCGATGATCCTGATCACCATCGCCATGGAAGGCCTGGGCGAACTGCACCTGCCGCACCTGCGGGTGATGTTGCTGCTGTTCGCCGGCATGGCTTGCCTGGCGGCCTACTGGCTGCGCGCCGGGCACATCGACAATCCGCTGTTTTCGCCGTCGCTGTTCAAGACCCGGACCTTCGCCGTCGGCATCCTCGGCAACCTTTTCGCCCGGCTCGGCAGCGGCGCTCTGCCCTTCCTCGTGCCGTTGCTGCTGCAAGTGGCGCTGGGCTATTCACCGTCCCAGGCCGGGATGAGCATGCTGCCGCTGGCCGCTGCGGCGATGGTCGCCAAAGGGGTGGCGCGACCGCTGATCGAACGCCTGGGCTACCGCATCGTGCTGACAGGCAACACCCTGGCGCTGGGGATCATGCTGGCGAGCATGGGGCTGGTCAGCGAGCAGACACCGTACTGGCTACTGCTGTGCCTGCTGGCGATCCTCGGGGCGATCAACTCCTTGCAGTTCACCGCGATGAACACCGTGACCCTGATCGACCTCGACGACGCCAGTGCCAGCAGCGGCAACAGCCTGCTGTCGGTGGTGGCGCAATTGTCCCTGAGCCTGGGCGTGGCCTGCGCCGGTGCACTGCTCGGCGGTTTCACGGCAGGGATCGGGAACGATGGCGTCGAGACCGTGCTGGGTGCGTTCCAACTGACGTTTGTCACCGTCGGAATCATGGCCATGCTGGCCGCAACGATCTTTTCCCAGCTCTCAAAGGAAGACGGACGGCGCGTCAAGCGTCCGGAAGAGCACATCGAACCTTAGGGCGAATGGCCATCGGACTGGTACACTGCGCGACATTTTGTTTTGCAGGCCAGTCCCGTGACCACCATCGCCACCGAATTTAATACTTTGCCGCTGTCCGCCGCCATGCTGGCTAACCTCGACTCCCTCGGTTATGCCCAGATGACGCCGATCCAGGCGCAAAGCTTGCCGGTGATCCTCAAGGGGATGGACCTGATCGCCCAGGCCAAGACCGGCAGCGGCAAGACCGCCGCGTTCGGCATCGGCCTGCTGAACCCGATCAACCCGCGCTACTTCGGTTGCCAGGCGCTGATCCTGTGCCCGACCCGTGAGCTGGCCGACCAGGTCGCCAAGGAAATCCGTCGCCTGGCCCGTGCCGAAGACAACATCAAGGTCCTGACCCTGTGCGGCGGCGTGTCCCTCGGCCCGCAAATCGCTTCGCTGGAACACGGCGCGCACATCATCGTCGGCACCCCTGGGCGCATCCAGCAGCACCTGCGCAAGGGCTCGCTGGTCCTGCACGGCCTCAACACCCTGATCCTCGACGAAGCCGACCGCATGCTCGACATGGGTTTCTACGACTCCATCGAAGAAATCATCATGCAGGCCCCGGAACGTCGCCAGACCCTGCTGTTCTCCGCCACCTATCCGGTGGGCATCAAGCAGCTGGCGGCGAAGTTCATGCGCAACCCGCAACAAGTGAAGGCCGAGGCGTTCCACGACGATACGCAGATCGAGCAGCGCTTCTACGAAATTTCCCCGGACGATCGCATGAGCGCCGTGACCAAGGTGCTGGGCCACTTCCGCCCGGCGTCCTGCGTGGCGTTCTGCTTCACCAAGCAGCAGGTCCAGGAAACCGTTGACCACCTGACGGCCAAGGGCATCTCCGCCGTCGGCCTGCACGGCGATCTGGAACAGCGTGATCGCGACCAGGTGCTGGCGATGTTCGCCAACCGCAGTACTTCGGTCCTGGTAGCCACCGACGTCGCCGCGCGCGGCCTGGACATCGATTCCCTGGACATGGTGATCAACGTCGAGCTGGCCCGTGATTCGGAAATCCACATCCACCGTGTCGGCCGTACCGGTCGTGCTGGTGAGAAAGGCCTGGCCATCAGCCTGGTCGCGCCGTCCGAAGCACAGCGTGCCCAAGCCATTGAGCAATTGCAGAAGTCGCCGTTGACCTGGGATCAGGTGGACAACCTCACCTCCAAGGGCGGCGGCCCGCTGCTGCCGCAGATGAGCACCCTGTGTATCGGCGCAGGCCGCAAGGACAAAGTGCGTCCTGGCGACATTCTGGGTGCACTGACCGGTGAAGCCGGCATCCCGGGCGCCCAGGTCGGCAAGATCGCGATTTTCGACTTCCAGGCCTATGTGGCCGTGGAGCGCGGCGTCGCCAAGCAGGCCTTACAGCGCCTGAACGACGGCAAGATCAAGGGCCGTTCGTTGCGCGTGCGCATCCTGTAAGAACTGCACGTACCCCTGTGGGAGCGGGCTTGCCCGCGATAGCGGACTGACAGACAACATGTATGTTGGATGTGCCGGCCTCATCGCGGGCAAGCCCGCTCCCACAGTTTTTTGTGGTGACACATTAAGAGGACACCGTTTTGCGCTCTACCGAAGTCGTGATCATTGGCGCTGGCGCCGCAGGGTTGATGTGTGCACTGACCGCCGCCGGGCGCGGGCGCAAGGTGCTGCTACTTGACCACGCCAACAAGGCCGGCAAGAAAATCCTGATGTCGGGCGGTGGCCGCTGCAATTTCACCAACATGTACACAGAACCTGGCAATTTTCTCTCGCAGAACGCCCACTTCTGCAAATCGGCCCTGGCGCGCTACACCCAGTGGGATTTCATCGGCATGGTCGCCAAGCATGGCGTGCCGTACCACGAGAAAAAGCTCGGCCAACTGTTCTGCGATAACAAGTCCAGCGACATCCTCGAAATGTTGCTCGATGAGTGCAGTCAGGTCGGTGTCAGCCTGCACCTGGACACCTCGATCCAGACCATCGAGAAGCTTGAGAAGGGCTACTTGCTGGACACCACCCTGGGCCAGATCACCTGCGAATCACTGGTCGTCGCCACCGGCGGCCTGTCGATTCCAACCCTGGGCGCCACCGGTTTTGGCTATCAAGTGGCCAAGCAATTTGGTCACGAATTGCTCCCGACCCGCGCCGGCCTGGTGCCGTTCACCATCACCGATCAGCTCAAGGAACTGTGCACCGAGCTGTCCGGCACGTCGGTGGATTGCCTGGTCAGCTGCAACGACCAGAGCTTCCGCGAAAACATCCTGTTCACCCACCGCGGCCTCAGCGGCCCGGCGATCTTGCAGATTTCCTCGTTTTGGGAATCCGGCGATACGGTTGAAATCAACCTGATGCCGGACCACGACGTACCTAGCTGGCTGCAACAGCAACAAGCCGAACGCCCGAACAGCGAACTGAAAACCCTGCTGGGTGAAATCTTCACCAAGAAGATGGCCAATTTGCTGGCGGACAACTGGTTCGTCTCCAAACCGATGAAGCAGTACACCCACGCCGAACTGGCCGATGTCGCGGAAAAACTGGCGAGCTGGAAAGTCGTGCCTGCGGGCACCGAAGGCTATCGCACTGCCGAAGTGACCCTAGGTGGCGTCAATACCAATGAAGTGTCGTCCAAGACCATGGAATCGCTGAAAAGCCCTGGCCTGTATTTCATCGGCGAAGTGCTCGACGTCACCGGGCACCTGGGCGGTTTCAACTTCCAGTGGGCCTGGGCTTCCGGTTACGCGGCTGCGCAGTACGTCTGATTCAACGCAATACCTGTGGGAGTGAGCCTGCTCGCGATGGCGGTCTGACAGTCGACATGAATGTTGAATGTAACGGCCTCATCGCGAGCAGGCTCACTCCCACATTGATTTTGCACTGATCGATAAAGGAACAGATTTTGCTGTCAGATGTGATCGCCGCCATTGCGTCGGCGTCATTACTGGCTCAATTTAGCGTCATTGCCTCGGAAGGCCTTCGCACTTCATGTCATCGACCTCGCTCCGTCAGTCTCTGCGCCGCCTTTGGGCGCTGGATAAATTCAGCTACAGCGTGCGGGTATTCATCGCCCTGACCGGCACCATGGCGTTGTGCTGGTATCAGGATGAAATGGGGCTGTTGATCCCGTTGTTCCTGGGGATTATCGCCAGCGCCCTGGCTGAAACCGATGACAGCTGGCAGGGGCGCCTCAACGCGCTGGCGGTGACGCTCGTATGTTTCGCCGTCGCCGCGCTGTCGGTCGAACTGCTGTTCCCCTACCCCGTTCTCTTTATCATCGCCTTCGCCCTGGCCGCCTTCTGCCTGACCATGCTCGGCGCCTTGGGCGAACGTTATGGGGCGATTGCCTCGGCGACGCTGATTCTTTCGGTCTACACCATGATCGGCGTCGATCAGCGAGGCGGCGCGGTCACCGATTTCTGGCATGAGCCGGTGCTGCTGGTGGCGGGCGCCGCCTGGTACGGGTTGCTCTCAGTGCTGTGGCAGGCGATGTTTTCCAATCAGCCCGTGCAGCAGAGCCTGGCGAAACTGTTCCGGGAGCTGGGTTATTACCTGAAATTGAAGTCGTCACTCTTCGAGCCCATCCGCCAGATGGACGTGCAAGCCCGTCGTCTGGAACTGGCCCAGCAGAACGGCCGCGTGGTTGCGGCACTCAACGCGGCCAAGGAAATCATCCTGCACCGGGTCGGCAACGGTCGCCCCGGCTCGAAAGTCAGCCGCTACCTGAAGCTGTACTTCCTCGCCCAGGACATCCACGAACGCGCCAGTTCCTCGCACTACCCTTACAACGCCCTGGCCGAAGCCTTCTTTCACAGCGACGTGCTGTTCCGCTGCCAGCGCCTGCTGCGCCAGCAAGGCAAGGCCTGCCGCGCCCTGGCCGAATCGATCCAGATGCGCCAGCCATTCACCTATGATGCGAGTTTCGCCGAAGCCCTCGGCGACCTGCACGCCTCCCTCGAACATCTGCGCATCCAGAGCAATCCCGCCTGGCGCGGGCTGCTGCGCTCACTGCGAGCACTGGCGGCCAACCTGGGCACACTCGACCGCCTGCTCAGCGATGCCAGCAACCCCGACACCCTGGCCGACGCTACCGACAGCAGCCTGCTCGACCGCTCGCCACGCAATTTGAAGGATGTCTGGGTACGCTTGCGCACGCAGCTGACGCCGACCTCGCTGCTGTTCCGTCATGCCCTGCGCTTGCCCCTGGCCTTGAGCATCGGCTACGCGATGGTGCATTTGATCCACCCGTCCCAAGGTTACTGGATCATCCTCACGACGCTGTTCGTCTGCCAACCGAACTACGGCGCAACAAGGCGCAAGCTCGGCCAGCGGATCATCGGCACCGCGATCGGCCTGACCCTGGCCTGGGCCCTCTTCGACCTGTTCCCCAACCCGCTGATCCAGTCGTGTTTCGCGATTGCCGCCGGGGTGGTGTTCTTTACCAACCGCACCACACGTTATACCTTGGCGACGGCGGCGATCACCCTGATGGTGCTGTTCTGCTTCAACCAGGTGGGCGACGGGTACGGGCTGTTCCTGCCTCGCCTGTTCGATACCTTGCTCGGCAGCCTGATCGCCGGCCTGGCGGTGTTCCTGTTCCTCCCGGACTGGCAGGGTCGGCGCCTGAACAAAGTGCTGGCCAACACCCTGACCTGCAACAGCATTTACCTGCGCCAGATCATGCAGCAATACGCCGCCGGCAAAAGCGATGACCTGGCGTATCGCCTGGCGCGGCGTAACGCACACAATGCCGACGCGGCGCTGTCGACCACCCTGGCCAACATGCTGATGGAGCCGGGGCATTTCCGTAAGGAAGCGGATGTCGGGTTCCGCTTCCTGGTGTTGTCGCACACCTTGCTCAGTTATTTGTCCGGGCTGGGCGCACACCGGGAAACTCAATTACCGCAGGATGTACGCGAACACCTGATTGAAGGCGCGGGGGTGAAACTGGCCGCCAGCATCGATGAAATCGCCCAAGGCCTGGCGAGTAAAGCCGCCATTGCCATTCAGAGCGATGAGGAGGAAGCGCTGGCCAACACGCTCGAGCAGATGCCCGATGAAATCGACGAGGGGCAGCGATTGGTGCAGACGCAACTGGCGCTGATCTGCCGACAGTTGGGGCCGTTGCGCACGCTGGCGGCGCATTTGATCAAGGACACCAGCGAGGATTGAGCGCGGTGGTGGCAGCCACACCTTACATTCCGTGTCGCTTCATCAGCCGTGCATAACTGCCGTCGGCCTTCATTGCCGCTATGGCGCGGTCAAAACCGGCGACGATCTGCTCATGCTGCGGATTTTTCAGGCTGACCAGGATGTGCAAGCCATTCTCGGTCAACGGCTTGGGCAAGAACTCCACCGCATTACGGACCTTGGGGGACTCGCGGGCCAAGTAGTAACGAGCGACGTATTCGTCTTCCAGGGTCAGCTTGACCCTATCGGCAGCGACCATGCGCACAGCCATGGCGAAGTTGTGTACCGGAATCTTCTGCAATGACACATCTTGATCGAAGCTGGGTGAGTAGGCGTAGCCACGAACCACCGAAATCGGGTAGGTGTAGAGCTGCTGCAAATTGGCGAATTCGATGGGCACATCTTTACGCTTGAGAAAGCGCACGCGATTGACCAGGTACTCGCCCGAAAACTGACCGAGCCTTGTGCGCTCCTCGTCGAACCAGGCATTGACCAGAACGTCATAGCGGCCCTCGCCCACTCCCAGCAAGGCCCGGGCCCAGGGCACCTGCTCGAAATCACTGGCATAGCCGGCCCGCGCCAGGGCGGTACTGACAATATCCGTGGCCAGCCCGCCGTTATACAACGTGGCGTCGGTAAAGGGCGGCCAGGCATCCGCCACCAGCCGCAACTTTTCTGCTGCCACCGTTCCGGTCAGCAACAGCAATCCAATCAAGGCAAAGGCTCGATGCAATCGCGGCATGCCAGAAAATCCTTAGCGGGCGGGTTGCCCGACGTGTTTTCAGCCAAAACGCCAAGACCCCGTACCGGCACCCCCAGGCCCTCGATGTCAGCGCGTTGCAGCACTGCACATCGCTTGATTTCAGATTACACAAAGAAGACAGCGTCGCGTTAAATGAATGATGGCATTTTGGTCATTGTTTCAGATTCCTACGCCATCAAGACATCTGTCGTCGAGGCGCCTAGTATCACCAGGACGTTTTCAGGGAATCGACACATGACAATCAACTGGGTCTGCAAACACCACAGCGATCTGGGCAAAGAGCAGCTGTATGCCATTTTGCAGCTGCGCGCCGAAGTGTTCGTCGTGGAGCAGAAATGCATCTATCAGGACATCGATGGCCAGGACCTGGAGGGCGATACCTGCCACTTGATGGCCTGGGACGAAGATCGGCTGGTGGCCTACCTGCGCTTGCTCGATCCCGAGCTACAGGGCGGAGATGTGGTGATCGGCCGTGTGATCATTGCGCCACAGGCGCGAGGCACCGGGCTGGGCCATGAGATGATGGCCCAGACGCTGAAGCAGATTGAAAAGCGCTGGCCCGAGATGCCGGTCTATCTCTCGGCCCAGGCGCATTTGCAGGGGTATTACGGGCGGTACGGGTTTGAGGTCGCGGGTGAGGAGTATGTCGAGGACGGGATTCCACATATCGGCATGCGGCGTTCCTGAGGCCCCCATCGCGAGCAGGCTCGCTCCCACAGTAGATCTTTGCTACGCCGAAGATCTGTATGGGAGCGGGCTTGCTCGCGAAGGAGTCAGATCAAACACCGCGGAAATTCAGGGATACTCCAACACCGCCTTGATCTGCCGAAGATTGCGCTCGATCCAGCCGCGATCAATCGCTCCCCACCCGCGAATCCGATAGCGCCCGGCATGGTTGCGCGCGCCCTCTTCCTGCTCGAACTCGCAAACGATATCCAGATCCGCCAGGGCGGCGATGGTGTCCTGGGCTGTGCGCCGGGGCATGCCGGTGACTTCGGTCAATGCCGGAACGCTGCTGGCCAGGCCGCTGTCGATCAGGTACGCCACGTACAGGCGGCGGTAGAAGCTGCTCCTGGTCTTGCTTACTTCTGTCACGTTTGCTCCTTTTTAAGATCAAGAGATCGCAGCCTGCGGCAGCTCCTACGCGCCTGTGGGCGCCGGCAAATCCCGCCAGGTCAGGTACACCCGCACATCGAACTCCACCTGGTGATACCCGGGCAACATGTGCTCGCACAGTTTGTAGAATGCCTTGTTGTGGTCGGATTCCTTGAAGTGCGCCAACTCATGCACCACGATCATTTTCAGAAACTCCGACGGCGCCTCCTTGAACAATGAGGCAATGCGGATTTCTTTCTTGGCCTTGAGCTTGCCGCCTTGCACCCGGGAGATCGTGGTGTGCAGGCCAAGCGCACGATGGGTCAGGTCCAGACGGTTGTCGAAGAGCACCTTGTCGATGGATGGGGCGTTACGCAGGAATTCCTGCTTGAGGTCCAGGGCATAGGTATACAGCGCCTTGTCGCTCTGCACGGCATGCTTTTGCGGGTAGCGCTGGTTCAGGTAATCGCCCAGCCGGCCGTCGGCGATCAACTGACGCACCTGGTCCTGCAAGCTGGCCGGGTAGGCCTGGAGGTATTTCAACGCAGTCATCTGGGCAGCAACGTAAATCAGCAAAAGGCGGCCAGTGTAGCGAATTCAGCGGCTCAGCGCGCCCCAGTCGAAGGGCTGTACAAAGCTTTCGGTGTCTTCGGCCATCATCGGCCGGGCTACCAGAAAACCTTGCACATATTCGCAACCGTTGGCTTGCAGCCACTGGTATTGCGCCAGGGTTTCGACCCCTTCGGCAATCACCAGCATCCCGTACTCCTTGCACAGGTCGATCACATTGCGCACCAGGGCCGCATCCCTCGAGGACGCAGGAAGACGGCTGATCAGATGGCGGTCGAGCTTGAGCGTATCCATTTCCAGATCGCGCAAGTGGGACAAAGAACACGGGCCAGAGCCGAAATCATCCAGCGCCACCCGCACCCCCAGATTGCGCAGCAAACGCAGCTGTTTACGTGTTTCCTCAGGGTTATGCATCAAGGCCGCTTCCGTCACTTCGACTTCCAGATGACGCGACTTCAAACCATGCCGTTCCACGACCTGGCGCAACTCGGTGACCAGGTTGGGCATGGCAAACTGGGTGTTGCTCAAACTGACGCTCACCACCAGATCCTCGCCAAACAGGCTCTCCCAGGCTTTGCGCTGCCCGGCACTGTGCTGGTAAATCCAGCTGCCCAGGCGACTGATCAATCGCGCCTCTTCCAGCAGCGGTAAAAACAATCCTGGTGGAACGTCGCCGACGCTCGGGTGCTGCCAGCGCAGCAACGCCTCGAACCCGCGCGTGCGCCCATCGGCAACAGCCACCTGGGGCTGATACACCAGATTAAAATCACGATTCTCGATGGCCGTGCGCACGCTTTCTTCGAGCATCAGCCGCGAGCGCGCCCGACCGTTCATTTCGTGATCGTAAAACCGATACTGTTGACGACCGGCGCGTTTGGCTTCGTACATGGCGATGTCAGACGCGCGCATCAAGCCGTCGAGATTGGCGCCACAGTCGGGAAACGTGGCAATGCCAATGCTTGCACCAAGGACGATATCCAGGCCGTCGATTTGCTGGCAGATCGACACCCGTTCGATGAGCTTCTCCGCAATTTTCGCCGCTTGCTCGGGAAACTCCAGGTCCAGCAGCGCCGTGAATTCATCGCCGCCCATGCGGGCGAGGATATCGAACGGGCGCAAGCAAGCCTTCAACTGTTCGGACACCCAGCGCAATACCCGGTCGCCGGCATCGTGGCCGAGAGAATCATTGACCCGCTTGAAGCCGTCGAGATCCAGGTACAGCAGGACCCACGCGCTGTCCGAGCGTTCGCCGCGCAACAGCAGGTTTTCCACGGTCTGGTAGAAGCCGCGACGGTTGAGCAGCCCGGTCAGCGGATCGGTGACCGCCTGGAATTCGAGTTGCTGATGCAGGTGGCGCACCACCGACATGTCCAGCACTGTCACCACCATCGCGTGCTGATCCGACGGCAGTGGCGCGCAAGACAGTGCCACCGGTACCTGTTGCCCGGGGGCGGTACGCAGCAATGCGTCGTGCAGGCGCAAGGTCTCGCCGCGCTTGTAGCCGGTTAACAGATCGGAATCGGCCCAGACCGGTATGTGCGGTTTTTGCAGGAAATCCAGGAACTCCTTGCCCTGCAGCTCCTGCACCGTTGCGCTGAGCAGCCGCGACATCGCCGGGTTGGCAAAACGAATCAGGCCGTCCTCACCAACCACCAGGATGCCTTCGGCGGCATTATCGAGCACCGAGGCGTTGAACGCGCGAGCGGCCTCCAGGTCCTGACTAAGACGCTGCAAGGCCCGGCGATTACGCTGATGTTCGAGCAGCGCCTGGACCTTGGGCTTGAGAATCTGCGGGTCGAAGGGTTTGAACAGGTAATCCACTGCGCCACTGGCGTAACCCTTGATCACGGCGTCCTGGGACTGTTCATTGGCGGTCAGGAAAATGATCGGTGTCAGACGCGTCCGTTGACTGCCGCGCATCAGGCGCGCCACTTCGAAACCGTCCATGCCCGGCATTTGCACATCCAGCAACACCAGGTCGATATCGTGTTCAAGCAACAGCCCGAGCGCCTCGAAACCGGAGGCAGCGGTGATGACCTGCCAATCCTGGCGCTGCAGCAATGCACGCATGCTGACCAGGTTTTCTGGGTAATCATCGACAATCAACAGGGTTGAATGGCCTTCAGCTGGCATTGGGTGCGCGCATTCCATGCTGCTTCTCTAGGTCTGGATGTCAGGCCGACTTCTCGTGAAAACCGGACAGATACTGTGCCTTCACTCTAGACCGTGATCAGTGAAAGCAGTAGGTGTCAGAGCGCCATCATTCGACCGAAGCGTTATTTGCCGACTAACGGTCAGCCATGCAGCCCGCTAAAACCGGGAAGGATGGCATTTCGACAGGATGTTGACGCCAATTAACTGCCCGGCGGGCGTTAACAAAATAACCCGCTACGCTTATAAAGACCGCCCCAAAAGGCACGTGCTAGAGCCATTGGCACGTGCGTGCAGAAATATTTCGCGGAAGCTTTGACTATGATTGACCTCGCAACCTGGAATCTCAGTGTCCCTGTCGGCAGCCCGCCATACACTGTTGAAACCTCAAAACTGGTGGACGGCTTCAAGGATCAATACTTCCATTCTGACACGGGCACCCTGTTTTTCTGGTCACCGGTAACCGGTTCACGCACTGAAAACGCGATCTACCCCCGCACTGAGCTACGTGAAACCTATAGCAACGGCACGCTGCGCAACTGGTACTACCCGGATGCCGACAACTTGCTTCACGCCACCCTGGCAGTGAACCAGGTCCCTAGCTCGGGCAAGATCGTGATCGGGCAGATCCACGCCTATAAAAGCCAGAAGCCGATGGTCAAACTCGAATACCAATACAAAACATCAACCGAGACCGGCAACCTCGTCATCAAAGTGCGCATGCACCCCGACGACTCCGAAAGCAGGGTCATCACCCTTGCCACCGGAATCAAGCTCAATCGTGAGTTCAACTACCTTATTCACCTGAGCCCCGGCGGCGCACTGGGCGTCAGCGCGGCGGGCTACCAGTGGGACACCAATATCAGCGCCACCTGGCGCGACAAGCCGCTGTACTTCAAGGCCGGCGTGTATGTGCAGGACAACACCGGGTACACCAGTGAGGGTGGGAAAGTGACGTTCAGCAAGCTGGATATTGATCACGATAAGTAGCCTTACAGTGATCGTTCCCACGCTCTGCGTGGGAATGCCTCAAGGGACGCTCCGCGTTCCAGTTCCAGAAGGGACGCAGAGCGTCCCGGACTGCATTCCCACGCAGAGCGTGGGAACGATCTGGATAAAAAAACCCGCATTTCTGCGGGTTTTTTGGGTTGGGCTAGAACGCGGAAGGCTTAGTTGACCTTGGCGTTCAACTCACCTTTCAGATAACGCTGATACATCCCTTCCAGGGAGATCGGCTTGATCTTCGAAGCGTTGCCCGCGGTACCGAAGGCTTCGTAACGGGCGATGCACACGTCGCGCATGGCGGTCACGGTGGCGCCGAAGAATTTACGTGGGTCGAATTCGCTCGGGTTGGTGGCCATCAGGCGACGCATCGCACCGGTGGACGCCAGGCGCAGGTCGGTGTCGATGTTGACCTTGCGCACGCCGTGCTTGATGCCTTCGACGATTTCTTCAACCGGTACGCCGTAGGTTTCCTTGATGTCGCCGCCGTACTGGTTGATGATCGCCAGCCACTCTTGCGGAACCGAAGACGAACCGTGCATCACCAGGTGAGTGTTCGGAATGCGCTTGTGGATTTCTTTGATGCGATCGATCGCCAACACGTCGCCAGTAGGCGGCTTGGTGAACTTGTAGGCGCCGTGGCTGGTGCCGATGGCGATGGCCAGGGCGTCGACCTGGGTACGCTTGACGAAGTCAGCGGCTTCTTCCGGGTCGGTCAGCATCTGGCTGTGATCCAGAACGCCTTCAGCGCCGATACCGTCTTCTTCACCGGCCATGCCGGTTTCCAACGAGCCCAGGCAGCCCAGCTCGCCTTCCACCGATACGCCGCAAGCGTGAGCCATGGCTACGGTTTGTTGGGTAACGCGCACGTTGTAGTCGTAGTCGGTCGGGGTCTTGCCGTCTTCGCCCAGGGAACCGTCCATCATCACCGAGCTGAAGCCCAGTTGGATGGAGCGCTGGCAGACGTCAGGGCTGGTGCCGTGGTCCTGGTGCATGCACACCGGGATGTGCGGGAATTCTTCGATGGCGGCCAGGATCAGGTGACGAAGGAATGGTGCGCCGGCGTATTTGCGAGCACCGGCCGAAGCCTGGACGATCACCGGGGAGTCAGTCTTGTCAGCGGCTTCCATGATGGCGCGCATCTGCTCAAGGTTGTTGACGTTGAAGGCTGGAACGCCGTAGCCGAACTCGGCTGCGTGGTCCAGCATCTGGCGCATGCTGATAAGTGCCATTGTGTGTGTGTCTCCCGGTTTGGGTCGTTAATCGTGCCAGCCTGCCGTAGCGGCGGCGGCTATTCAAGTTATTGCAGATCGAGGGTTGGTCCCGGGCTGCGAATTCGGTGTTGTGTCAGTTACTGCGCCTTACAGCCACGGCCAATCAAATCATTGGTGGCGACCCAATAAACCAGGCCTTCCTCACCTTTCATGTGAAACGCCAGCATGTTGTCGCTGTACAGCGAACCCGACGCGCCCGGCTCCTGCTTCAGGCGATGGACCTGATCGGCGCCGCCCAGGCGTACATCGACTTCGTTGCGGCTGTCGTCGGTGTAGCGCCACACCACCTTGGCTTGGCTGTCGCAAGTCCAGGTGGTCCAGTCATCCGCCGGGGCGGACGACTGGAACGGGTTCAAGTTAGCGCACCCGCCCAGCAATGCCAGCGCCGTAATGGCGATAAAGCCTTTCATCCGTGTCCCTCGACTGACGGCAAACACCGCCAGCCCTGAGTAAAGAGTCAGACCCGTCAAGGACAACCATGTTCCTTGGCGGGAGTCTGTGTCTCGTATTTGTCCAGGCCATCAGGCCCGGAACGCTTGTTGAGCACCGGGTTGGTTTCCGCCTGCCAGTCGGCTTGATAGCAACCGCCCTGGGGCGCGGACGGCGCGGGTTCCGGCGTGGCTTTGGGGTTACTCCCGCAAGCCGCCAGCGAACCCGCGACGATCAACAGCGCTAAGGTCTTGACCATGTCAACACTCCCTTGCCTGGTCAAACGGGCGACCCTCAGGCCTTGGCCCGGCTTTCCAGGACTTCAACGGCTGGCAACACCTTGCCTTCGACGAACTCCAGGAACGCGCCGCCACCGGTAGAAATGTAGGAGATTTGCTCGGCAACGCCATATTTATCGATGGCCGCCAGGGTGTCGCCGCCGCCAGCAATGGAGAATGCCGCGCTGTCGGCGATCGCCTGGGCCAGCACTTTGGTGCCGTTACCGAACTGGTCGAATTCAAACACGCCAACCGGACCGTTCCACAGGATAGTCTTGGACGATTTCAGCAGTTCGGCGAAATTCGCCGCCGTCTGCGGGCCAATATCGAGAATCATGTCGTCAGCGGCAACATCGGCGATCAACTTGACCGTGGCCGTCGCGCTTTCAGCGAACTCCTTGGCAACCACCACGTCCACCGGCAGCGGCACGCTGACTTTGGCGGCGATGGCGCGAGCGGTGTCCAGCAGGTCCGGCTCGTACAGCGATTTGCCAACCGGGTGACCGGCAGCCGCCAGGAAGGTGTTGGCGATACCGCCGCCGACGATCAACTGGTCGCAGATCTGGCTCAGGCTGTTAAGAACGTCAAGCTTGGTCGATACCTTGGAGCCGGCAACGATCGCGGCCATCGGCTGGGCCGGTGCGCCCAGGGCCTTGCCCAGCGCGTCCAGTTCGGCGGCGAGCAGCGGGCCCGCGGCGGCAACCTTGGCGAACTTGGCCACGCCGTGGGTCGAACCCTCGGCACGGTGCGCGGTGCCGAAGGCATCCATCACGAACACGTCGCACAGGGCGGCGTATTGCTTGGCCAGCTCGTCGGCGTTCTTCTTTTCGCCCTTGTTGAAACGCACGTTTTCAAACAGCACGATGTCGCCGGCTTTCACCTCGACGCCGCCCAGGTAGTCAGCTACCAGCGGCACTTCGCGACCCAGAGCCTTGCTCAGGTAGTCGGCGACTGGCTTGAGGCTGTTCTCGGCCGAGAATTCGCCTTCGGTCGGACGGCCAAGGTGCGAGCAGACCATCACGGCCGCGCCTTTTTCCAGGGCCAGCTTGATGGTCGGCAGCGAAGCCAGGATTCGCGCATCGCTGGTGACAGCACCGTCCTTGACTGGGACGTTGAGGTCTTCGCGAATCAGTACGCGCTTACCTTGCAGATCGAGGTCGGACATCTTCAACACGGTCATGGGTCGCATTTCCTGAGTAGCTGTTCTTAGAGAGCAGGTTTTGTTGAGGCTGTGTGCAGATAGTGTTCCGCAACATCCAGCATTCGGTTGGCAAAACCCCATTCGTTGTCGAACCAGGCCAGGATGTTCACCAGCCTTGGGCCGGAAACTCGGGTCTGACTGGCATCGACGATCGCCGAATGTGGGTCGTGGTTGAAATCACAACTTGCGTGGGGCAACTCGGTGTAGGCCAGAAGGCCTTTGAGCGGGCCGCGGGTGGCAGCCTCGCGCAGGATCCGGTTGACCTCGGTGGCGTCGGTGTCGCTCACGGTCTGCATCGTGATATCGAGGCAAGACACGTTAACCGTCGGCACACGTACGGCTTTGGCCTGAATTCGCCCGGCAAGTTCCGGCAGCAAGCGTTCAATGCCGCGCGCCAGACCAGTGGACACCGGAATCACCGACTGAAACGCCGAACGGGTGCGGCGCAAATCTTCGTGATGATAGGCGTCGATCACCGGCTGGTCATTCATGGCCGAATGGATGGTGGTAATCGACACGTACTCGAGCCCGATGGCCTGATCCAGCAGTCGCAACAACGGCACGCCGCAGTTGGTCGTGCAGGAGGCGTTGGACACCAGCAACTCATCACCCGTCAGGCAATCCTGGTTCACGCCGTACACGATGGTGGCATCGACATCCGCTTCGCTGGCCATCGGCTGGGAAAACAGCACGCGCGGTGCGCCGGCGTCGAGGAACCGCTGGCCGTCTTCGCGAGTGTGGTAAGCGCCGGAGCACTCCAGCACCAGATCGACGCCCAACGACGCCCAATCGATGCCTTCGGGAGTGGCACTGCGCAGGACCTTCACGCAGTCGCCATTAATATGCAGACAATCGCCATCGACCTTCACCTCACCGGGAAAGCGCCCGTGGGTAGAGTCGAAGCGTGTCAGGTATTCGATGCTGGCCATGTCAGCCAGATCGTTGATCGCGACAATCTCGAACCCGGCCTTTTCGCCTCGCTCGAACAACGCACGCAAGACGCAACGACCAATCCGGCCGTAGCCGTTGAGTGCAACTTTGTAGGGACGCGGTTGAGGCATGGGGGTTCTCGATAGACGCAGTCAGACGAAATCTCGTTAATAACACAACCCCCTGTAGGAGCGAGCCTGCTCGCGATGGTGGCCCAGACAACGCGGGCATTCAGGCACCCAGCGTTATCGTTAACGACCATCGCGAGCAGGCTCGCTCCTACAAGGGACCGCGGTGGTCGTGAGACCACCGCGCCGTGTTTTAGTCTTCCAGCAGCTCTTCAGCCTGACCCAGGATGTTTTCCAGGGTGAAGCCGAACTCTTCGAACAAGGCAGGCGCAGGCGCCGACTCGCCGTAAGTGGTCATGCCGATCACGCGGCCTTCCAGGCCGACGTACTTGTACCAGTAGTCGGCGATCGAAGCTTCGATGGCGATACGGGCGCTGACCTGCAACGGCAGGACCGATTGCTTGTAGCCGGCATCCTGGGCGTCGAACACGCTGGTGCAAGGCATGGAAACCACACGCACCTTGCGGCCCTGCTCGGTCAGCTTGTCGTAAGCCTGAACGGCCAGGCCGACTTCGGAACCTGTGGCGATCAGGATCAGCTCAGGCTCGCCTGCGCAGTCCTTCAACACATAGCCACCACGGCTGATGTCGGCGACCTGCAGGGCATTGCGGGTCTGGTGCTGCAGGTTCTGACGCGAGAAGATCAGGGCCGAAGGACCGTCTTTACGCTCCAGCGCATACTTCCAGGACACCGCCGATTCAACGGCATCGGCCGGACGCCAGGTGTCGAGGTTCGGCGTGCAGCGCAGGCTGGCCAGTTGCTCGATTGGCTGGTGAGTCGGGCCGTCTTCGCCCAGACCGATGGAGTCGTGGGTGTAGACGTGAATCACACGCTGCTTCATCAGGGCCGACATGCGCACTGCGTTGCGCGCGTATTCCATGAACATCAGGAAGGTCGCGCCGTAAGGCACCAGGCCGCCGTGCAGGGCAACGCCGTTCATGATCGCGGTCATGCCGAACTCGCGCACGCCGTAGTACATGTAGTTGCCGCTGGCGTCTTCGGCGGTGACGCCTTTGCAGCCTTTCCACAGGGTCAGGTTGGAACCGGCCAGGTCAGCCGAACCGCCGAGGAACTCTGGCAGCAGCGGGCCGAACGCGTTCAGGGCGTTCTGGCTGGCTTTACGGCTGGCGATGGTTTCGCCCTTCGCGGCCACTTCGGCGATGTAGGCATCGGCCTTTTCGCTGAAGTCGGCCGGCAGTTCGCCGCTCAGACGACGGATCAGTTCGTTGGCTTCGGTCGGGAACGCCGCGGAGTAGGCCGCGAAACGCTGGTCCCACTCGGCTTCGACCGCACGGCCGGCTTCCTTGGCATCCCACTCGGCATAAATGTCGGCCGGGATTTCGAACGGGCCGTGGTTCCATTTCAGCGCCGCACGGGTCAGGGCGATTTCCGCGTCACCCAGTGGGGCGCCGTGGCAGTCTTCCTTGCCTTGCTTGTTCGGCGAACCGAAGCCGATGGTGGTCTTGCAGCAGATCAGGGTTGGCTGCGGGCTTTTACGCGCCGTCTCGATCGCGATCTTGATCTCTTCCGGGTCATGACCGTCGACGTTGCGGATCACTTGCCAGTTGTACGATTCGAAACGCTTTGGCGTGTCATCGGTGAACCAGCCTTCGACTTCGCCGTCGATGGAGATGCCGTTGTCATCGTAGAAGGCGATCAGTTTGCCCAGGCCCAGGGTACCGGCCAGGGAGCTGACTTCGTGGGAGATGCCTTCCATCATGCAGCCATCACCCAGGAACACGTAGGTGTGGTGGTCGACGATGTTGTGGCCAGGACGGTTGAACTGCGCCGCCATGACTTTTTCAGCCAGGGCAAAGCCCACCGCATTGGCCAGGCCCTGGCCCAGGGGACCTGTGGTGGTCTCGACGCCCGGGGTGTAGCCGAATTCCGGGTGACCCGGGGTGCGGCTGTGCAGCTGGCGGAAGCTCTTGAGGTCATCAATGGTGACGTCATAGCCGGTCAGGTGCAGCAGCGAGTAGATCAGCATCGAGCCGTGGCCGTTGGACAGCACGAAGCGATCACGGTCGGCGAACGATGGATTGCTCGGGTTGTGCTTGAGGTAGTCGCGCCACAGCACCTCGGCGATATCCGCCATACCCATAGGGGCACCGGGATGGCCGCTGTTGGCTTTTTGCACGGCATCCATGCTGAGGGCACGAATGGCGTTGGCACGCTCACGACGGCTAGGCATCGCTGTTCTCCTGCGGGTTCTGAATCGAGAGTGATAAAAATGAAACGGAAAAAAGGCGAGCATTTTCCCTCACCGGGACGCCTCGGGGCAATGACAGAAAGTCATCTGGAGGCGTTTTTCCAACGCTTGACGACGGATTAGGCGGGTGAAACCTTTCCGCTATCGGTTTGTAGAGTTAACCAGTTCGTGAGAAGTGCCATCTATCGATCAATATCAAAACTTTTTGATATTGATCTTGCGATGCTTCCGGCGCGTGACTAGACTGCCGCCCTATGAATTTACGCGCGCCCTCCATTCGCCCAGACGATTGTGATGAGCTGGCGGCCTTGTGCAAGGCCGGCGGCGATCCCTTGCGCCTGAATGTCTTGCGCGCACTGACCAACGATTCGTTCGGCGTACTGGAACTGGCGCAGATCTTCGGCATCGGCCAATCGGGCATGAGCCATCACCTCAAGGTGCTGGCCCAGGCCGATCTGGTCGCTACTCGCCGTGAAGGCAACGCGATTTTCTACCGTCGCGCCCTGCCCCACACCGAGTTACCAGGGGGCAAACTGCACGCGGCCTTGCTCGAAGAAGTGGACAACCTGACCTTGCCTGCCGACGTGCAGATGCGGATCACCCAGGTTCATAAGCAACGCGAGGCGGCCAGCCAGGATTTTTTCTCACGGGTCGCCGAGAAATTTCGCGCTCAGCAAGACTTGATCGCCGGCCTGCCACAGTACCGCGAAAGCGTGGTGGCCCTGCTCGACAAATTGAGCTTCTGCAGCGCTGCCACGGCGATCGAAGTCGGCCCCGGCGACGGTGCATTCCTGCCGGAACTGGCACGCCGCTTCACTCAGGTCACGGCACTGGACAATAGCCAGGCGATGCTCGAACTGGCGCGCCAGGTATGCGAACGCGATTCGCTGACTAACGTTAGCCTGCAACTGGCCGATGCCCTGAACGGTGTCAGCCTCAAGGCCGATTGCGTTGTACTGAACATGGTATTGCATCACTTTGCCGCGCCGGCCGATGCGCTCAAGCACATGGCCAACTTGCTGCAACCAGGCGGCAGCCTGTTGGTGACAGAATTATGTAGCCACAACCAGAGTTGGGCCAAGGAGGCCTGCGGTGATCTCTGGTTGGGGTTTGAACAGGACGATCTGGCCCGTTGGGCCACCGCTGCGGGGCTCGCCCCCGGAGAAAGCCTCTATGTAGGCTTACGTAATGGTTTCCAGATTCAGGTCCGCCATTTTCAGCGGTCGGCTGGCGACACTCACCATCGGTAATTTCAGGAAAACATCGAGATGAGCGAATACTCCCTTTTCACCTCCGAGTCCGTGTCTGAAGGGCATCCGGACAAAATCGCCGACCAGATTTCTGATGCGGTGCTGGACGCCATCATCGCTGAAGACAAGTTCGCCCGCGTGGCGTGCGAGACTCTGGTGAAAACCGGCGTGGCGATCATCGCTGGCGAGGTCACTACCTCGGCCTGGGTTGACCTGGAGCAGATCGTTCGTGACGTCATCACCAACATCGGCTACACCAGCTCCAACGTCGGCTTCGACGGTGCGACCTGCGGCGTGATGAACATCATCGGCAAGCAGTCCCCTGACATCAACCAGGGTGTCGACCGTGCCAAGCCTGAAGATCAGGGCGCTGGCGACCAGGGCCTGATGTTCGGCTACGCCAGCAACGAAACCGACGTGCTGATGCCAGCACCGATCACGTTCTCGCACCAGCTTGTGCAACGTCAGGCCGAAGCCCGTAAATCCGGCCTGCTGCCTTGGCTGCGTCCGGACGCCAAGTCGCAAGTGACCTGCCGCTATGAAAACGGCAAGGTTGTCGGCATCGACGCGGTGGTCCTGTCGACCCAGCACAACCCGGAAGTGTCGTACACCGACCTGCGCGAAGGCGTGATGGAACTGATCGTCAAGCACGTGCTGCCTGCCGAACTGCTGTCCAAGGACACTCAGTTCCACATCAACCCGACCGGCCAGTTCATCATCGGTGGCCCGGTGGGCGACTGTGGCCTGACCGGCCGCAAGATCATCGTCGACAGCTACGGCGGCATGGCCCGCCACGGTGGCGGTGCATTCTCCGGTAAGGATCCATCGAAGGTTGACCGTTCGGCTGCCTATGCCGGTCGTTACGTGGCCAAGAACATCGTCGCCGCCGGCCTGGCCGAGCGCTGCGAGATCCAGGTGTCCTACGCCATCGGCGTCGCTCAACCGACTTCGATCTCGTTGAACACTTTCGGCACCGGCAAGATCAGCGACGACAAGATCGTCAAGCTGGTCCGCGAAGTGTTCGACCTGCGTCCTTACGCAATCACCACCATGCTTGACCTGCTGCACCCGATGTACCAGGAAACCGCGGCGTACGGCCACTTCGGTCGCACCCCGGCAACCAAGACGGTTGGCGATGACACCTTCACCACCTTCACCTGGGAAAAAACCGACCGCGCCGACGACCTGCGTACCGCTGCCGGCCTGTAAGACTTCCCAGTGGTACCTCAAGCCCCGCACGGTTCGCCGTGCGGGGCTTTTTAATGGGTGGAAACAATCCGAAAAACAGCATTAAGCCCATCAGCCCGCCGCTGACTAACCTTCAGGCACCTCCATCGAGCAAGGAAGCTCACGATGCTGCCCCGCCTGCTGACCGGCTTACTCCTGACCTGCCTGTGCCTGAACACTGCTGCTGGCGAATGTCCTGCCTGGCCCCCTGCGCGCGCCGCGCAAGAACTCGCTGCGCTGCAAAAACAAATCGACCTCTGGGATGACAGCTATCACCGTGAAGGTCGTTCGCTGGTCGCCGACGAACTCTACGATCAATCCTTCGCACGACTGACCCAATGGCGCCAATGCTTCAGTCCCGGTTCGGGCACCGATCCATTGCGCACCGCGAGCGGCCCGCTGGCCCACCCGGTGCCGCATACCGGCCTGGAAAAACTGCCCGGCGGCGGCGCAGTCGAACACTGGCTGCGTGATCGTGCGCAGGTCTGGGCCCAGCCCAAGGTCGACGGTGTGGCGGTAACCCTGGTCTACCGCAACGGTCTGCTGACTCAGGCGATCAGTCGAGGCGATGGTGTGCATGGCCAGGACTGGACAGCCTCGGCCCGCCAGATCGGCGCCATTCCTCAACGCCTGCCCGAGCCACGGGACCTGGTGGTACAGGGCGAGCTCTACTGGCGCCTGACTGACCACGTGCAAGCCATCGCCGGCAGCCTGAACGCCCGCGGCACGGTAGCCGGCTTGATGGCCCGCAAGACGTTGAGTATCAAGCAGGCCGAGGGGATCGGCCTGTTTGCCTGGGAATGGCCCCACGGGCCGACAAGCTTGCCAGCCCGTATCGCGGAACTGGAAAAACTCGGCTTTGCCAGCACCGCACAGTACACCCAGCGCATCAGTTCAATTGCCGAGGTCGAGCGCTGGCGTGATCACTGGTATCGCTCGCCCCTGCCATTTGCCAGCGACGGGATTGTCCTGCGCCAGGAGCAGCGCCCGCCCGCCGAGCGCTGGCAGGCAAAAGCGCCGTACTGGATCATTGCCTGGAAATATCCCTTCGCCCAGGCACTGGCCGAGGTGCGCAAGGTTCATTTCAAGATTGGCCGCACGGGACGGATCACCCCCGTGCTGGAGTTGGTCCCGGTGACCCTTGATGACCAGCAGGTCAAGCGCGTCAGTGTGAGTTCCCTGCAGCGCTGGCAAACGCTGGATATTCGACCGGGCGACCAGGTCTCCATCAGCCTGGCCGGCCTGACCATTCCCAGGCTCGATGGCGTTGTGCTGCGCAGTACCGAACGCGCTGAAATGAATGTACCGCTGGCAGCCGACTTTCATCCATTGAGTTGCTGGCAGCCGACCCCTGGATGCGAAAGCCAGTTTCTCGCGCGCCTGACCTGGCTCAGCGGCAAGCACGGATTGGGCCTGCCCCATGTCGGCCCCGGCACATGGGAAAAACTTCTTGAAACAGGTCGCCTGAACAGCCTGTTGGATTGGTTGACCCTCGATGCCCAAGAGCTTGCTAACATTGACGGTTTAGGCGAGCTCAGCGCTGCCCGGCTGGCCAATAGTTTCAACGGTGCCCGGCAACGCCCATTCGCCCGCTGGCTTAAAGCCCTGGGCATGCCGCCGACTGGCCAGGCGCACCTCGGCGATTCATGGCGGGAGCTGGCGCAACGAGACATCGAGCAATGGCAGACCCAACCCGGCATCGGACCAGGCCGCGCAGCGCAATTGAGTGCA
The DNA here is from genome assembly GCF_000282475.1 of Pseudomonas sp. GM78. Taxonomy (GTDB): domain Bacteria; phylum Pseudomonadota; class Gammaproteobacteria; order Pseudomonadales; family Pseudomonadaceae; genus Aquipseudomonas. The sequence continues at coordinate 17,935 of NZ_AKJF01000063.1, read as the reverse complement.
TTTTTTCGCGATCCGCAGGTCCTGGCCCTGAGTGAAACACTGCGCCGGGCCGCCATGGACGGTTTTTAGTTTTAGCCCCGGTGATGCCCTTGCGCCCGGGAACCCCGAAGTCCCGATGGGCTCAAACATGCCATCGCTGCATCGACACGAATGCTTTTTCACCTGGAGCTTTTATGAAATTTCTTCCATCGCTGGCCCTGTTGACCCTTTGCAGCGTTATGGCCACTCCATTGATGGCTGTCGAAGAGGCCCCGGGCCTGACCGGCTGCGCCGCCAAGAAGCAAGGCATCATCAATCAGATCGAACTGGCCAAATCCCACGGCAATGCCGAACAGCAGGCCGGCCTGGAGAAAGCCCTGAGCGAAGTCAGCGCCAATTGCACCGATGCCTCGCTGAAGAAAGAACGGGAAAACAAGGTGCTCGACGCCAAGCACGAAGTCAGCAAGCGTCAGGCCGACCTCGACAAAGCCATGAAACAAGGCGACGCCGAGAAGATCAACAAGCGCAAGGACAAACTCGCCGAGTCCCGCAAGGAGTTGCAGGAAGCGGTGGATGAGCTGGATAAATAAAAGCGCTTTTCAAGCGCTTTAATGATCCCGAAACTCTTTATGGCACGCACTGCAGGCATCTTCGACCTTCTGTACCGCCGGCCCCAGATTACTGGCCTTGTAGGGTTGAACCTGACTGGCGATTACCAACTCGCCGGTCGCGGTTTCAAGACTGCGAGCCATTTGCTCGAAGCGTGCCTGCTTCTCCCAGACGTCACTTTTGGCGCTGGTGTGGTCTTCTTCGCGCACCTGCGGAAAATGTTTCCACGGCTCACGGGACAGCGCATCGAGTTTCACCGCGCCGTCAGCGAATTTGGGGCCATCGAACGCAATACGGCCACGCAACATGCCGCCCAGGTCTTCACCGGTCTTGAGCATCTGCTTGAAAATGGCCTTGCGCTGCCCGAGGGGCGAGTTGGGGTCGACGCCGCCACAAGCGGACAGCGTCAGGCAGGCCAGCAATACAACAGAAAGTCTTTTAAGAGTCATGGTGGCTTCAGGTCACGGAAAACGTCGGCCAGTATCCTCGCGTCACCGGCAAACACCAATACCCCTATCATCAATACGGATTGCATGAACGCACACCACACTCAGGCAACCGGCAAAGGAATTACCCCATGAACAGCCGTTTCAAGGCCTGGTGTCACCCCCTGGCCTGGACGCTTCCAATAGTGGCCGTGCTCGCGGGCTGCACCGGCGGCGAAGACAAGCAACCGAAGACCCACGCCCTGGCCACCTACTCCAGCGCCACCTGGGAAGCGTTGCCGGTGGTCTCCGACAACGACCTCGTGGCCGGTTTCGGCTCCTGGCGCAGCGCCTGCACCCGACTCAAGGCCGACCCGGTCTGGGGTGGCACCTGCGCAGCGGCGGCCAACGTGCCGCAGAGCGCCAGCGACATCCGCGGCTTTCTCAAGCAGAACCTGGATGTCTACGGCCTGCGCGCCGCCAACGACAATCCCAACGGATTGATCACTGGCTACTACGAACCGGTCTACCCCGGCAGCCTGACCCAAACCGCAACGGCGAACATCCCGGTATATGGCGTGCCTGAGGACATGATCATCGTCTCGCTGGACAGCATCTACCCGGAACTCAAGGGCAAACGCCTGCGCGGCCGGCTTGAAGGCCGTGTGCTCAAGCCTTACGACGATGCCGCAACCATCGGCAGCAACGGGGTCAAGGCGCCGGTCGTGGCCTGGCTGACCGATCCGATGAACCTGCAGTTCCTGCAAATCCAGGGCTCAGGTCGGATCCAGCTCGACGGCGGTCGCCAGCTGCGAATCGCTTACGCCGACCAGAACGGTCACCCTTACCGACCGATCGGGCGCTGGTTGGTGGAGCAAGGCGAGTTGAAGAAAGAAGACGTGACCATGGGGGCGATCAGCAACTGGGCCAAGGCCAATCCTTCGCGCATTCCAGAACTGCTCGGCAGCAACCCGAGCTATGTGTTTTTCACCAGAAACCCCGATAGCAACGAAGGGCCGCGCGGCTCGCTGAACGTGCCGTTGACGGCCGGTTACAGTGCGGCGGTGGATCGCAAGGTGATTCCGCTGGGCAGCCTATTGTGGCTGTCCACCACCAAGCCGGACGGCACCGCACTGGTACGCCCGGTAGCTGCCCAGGACACCGGCGGTGCAATTGCCGGCGAGGTTCGTGCAGATCTGTTCTGGGGTACCGGCGACGCAGCCGGGCAACTGGCTGGTGACATGAAACAGCAAGGGCAAATCTGGATGTTATGGCCCAAAGGCGCGGCACTGCCACAGGTGCCGCAAGTCGCCGACAAGCTTTAAATCAAAAGATCGCAGCCTGCGGCAGCTCCTACATTGACCGCATCCGCCGCATTATCGTGGATGCACTCGATCGCTGCAGGAGCTGTCGAGTGAAACGAGGCTGCGATCTTCTGATCTTGCCTCTAAACCGAAACGACAAAGAAGCTGATGATCAACCCCATCCCCACAAACCACACCAACGACCGCAAGGTCGCCCAGTCCGCCAGATAGAAAATGATGTAGAGAAGCCGACTGGTGATGAACAACACCGACAACACATTGAGGGTCACCAGCTCCGCATTGCCGACCAGGTGCGCCACGATCACGGCTGCCGCGAACGCCGGGGCCACTTCGAAGCTGTTCAGTTGCGCCGCATGCGCCCGCTTGCCCAAGCCCTCCAGGGAATCGAGGAATCCCCGGGGATCATGATTGTGTCTCAAACCGTAGCCGCCGCTGATCTTGGCCACCGCTATACACACATACGGCAGGATGATCGCGATTAAAATGCACCACAGAGCAACATTCATTCAGCAGTCCCTTTCTCAGATTTTGACCCGTCAAAATTTCATCACCAGCATACCGACCAGGACCAGCCCGCAGGCCAGGAGCCTTGGCCCGCCGAAAGGCTCTTTCAGGTAACGCATGCCGAACAGCACCACCAGAATCACGCTGATCTCGCGCAAGGCCGCCGCTTCGGCAATCGAGCCCAGCTGCATGGCCCACAGCACCAGAGCGTAGCTGAACAACACGCAGAACCCGACCGCCAGCCCCAATCGCCATTGCTCGCGCCAGAACAGTTTGAACGCCGGGCGCTTGCGCACCCAGGCCAGCAACGGAAAAGGCCAGGCACTGAGCAACGTCACCCAGACCAGGTAATCCAGTGGATGCGACCAGCGCCGCAAGGCCTGACCGTCGATGAAGGTGTAGCAACCAATGCACAAGCCGATCAACGCGACCACAGGCAGCATCGACCACGGCAAGCGCGCACCGCCTCCCCCCTGCCAGAGCAGGCAAAGCATGCCGAGCGGGATCAGCAGAATGCCGAAGATCTGCTGGTGGGTCAGCACTTCCCCGGCAAACACCAGGGTCAGTGCCAACACCACCAGCGGCGACAGCCCACGCATCAGCGGATAGACCAGACCGAGGTCGCCGACTCGATAGGCCTGGATCAGCAAGTAACGGTAGAGCAACTCGAACGCCGCCGAGGCGAGAATCCACGGCCAGATGTCCAGTGGCGGCAGCTCCACGAACGGCAACATAAGCGCGACGAAGAGCATTGCCACGCTGTCCATGCAGGCCACCACCAGCAAACGCTCGGCACTGAACTTGATCAGGGTATTCCACGCCGCATGCAGCAGCGCCGCCACCAACACCAACGCCGTCGCAAGCACGGCCTACTCCTTTTGTTGTCCCGCGCTCCCCCTGTAGGAGCGAGGCTTGCCCGCGAAGAACGATAACGCGGTACAGCAGATACACCGCGGTGACTGGTTCGCGGGCAAGCCTCGCTCCTACAGGGTCAGAGTCTGGGCAGAGAATTGATTCGCCATATGTCAGCAGCTGTTTATACTGCAACCGACCACGCCGCACTCAGTTGCGCACAGACTAATTCCAATAACAATGCCCTTGGCCGTTCTCATCGAGATCGGCCTTTGGCATGCGTATGCCTGATCAGAGCGTCAAGACTACCGACAGAGACCCTGCGCATGCCACTCGCTTTGCTTGCCCTCGCTGTTGCCGCGTTCGGCATCGGCACCACTGAATTTGTCATCATGGGCTTGTTGCCCGATGTTGCCCGCGACCTCGCGGTCAGCATTCCCCACGCCGGATTGCTGATCACCGGCTATGCCCTGGGCGTGGTGTTCGGTGCGCCGATCCTCGCAGTCGGTACGGCCAACATGCCACGCAAAGCGACACTGCTGGGCATGACACTTATGTTCATCCTCGGCAACGTGCTTTGCGCACTAGCGCCGAACTACGCCACCCTGATGGCCGCACGCGTGATTACCGCGCTGTGCCACGGCGCGTTCTTCGGCATCGGTTCGGTGGTTGCCGCGGGCCTTGTGGCGCCGAACAAACGAGCCCAGGCGATTGCCATGATGTTCACCGGCCTGACCCTGGCCAACGTGCTTGGAGTGCCACTGGGTACCGCGCTCGGGCAGTACGCCGGCTGGCGCTCAACGTTCTGGGCGGTGTCGGTGATCGGCGTGATCGCTGCCATTGCGCAGTGGGTCTGGCTGCCGAAGCACATCGTGATGGATAAAGCCAACCTGGCGAGCGAGTTCAAGGTACTGGGCAAGGCCAACGTGCTGCTCGCACTGGGCATGAGCGTATTGGCCTCGACCAGCCTGTTCAGCGTATTCACCTACATCGCGCCGATCCTGCAGGACATCACCGGTGTCAGCCCCCATGGCGTGACCATCATGCTGTTGTTGTTCGGCGTGGGCCTGACCGCGGGCAGCATGCTCGGCGGGCGATTGGCCGACAGCCGCTTGCTGCCTTCACTGGTCGGCATGGCGCTGGCCGTGGTGGTGGTCCTGGCCGCGTTCAGCCAGACCAGCCACTCAGTGATTCCCGCAGCGATCACCCTGGTGTTGTGGGGCATTTTCGCCTTCGCCCTGTGCCCGATCCTGCAACTGCTGATCATCGATCAGGCCCATGAAGCGCCCAACCTGGGTTCGACGCTGAACCAGAGCGCATTCAATCTCGGTAACGCCGCAGGTGCCTGGATCGGCGGGCTGGTGGTCGCCAGCGGTGCAGATCTGGCGGACCTGCCGTGGACCGGCGCACTGGTCAGTGGCTTGACCGTGTTGGCCGCGCTGTACTTTATCCACCTGCAAAGGCGTGGTGCCGCTGCGCTGGATGCGGCCGGCTGACCTGGCCTCCGCAAGCTGGTCAGAAACGGGTTGCCTTACACCAAGGTAATCTGGACGCACGTTGTGCGACATTTCTTCAGGTCTTTTGATCGATAGCCTTGAATCCAGCTGAAAGCCCCATGGCAGAGCCATTCGAGTAATGCCAAGGGGGCTTCCCAACCGACTGCAGGCAAGTATTTCAAGTTAATGCATCGCGCTCCCCGGGCATTCACCACTCTCCTAAAGTGCAGCTTCCGAACCGCCCTCAAAGGAAGAGGCACTTATGAGCAACCCAATACCTACCACAACGCCTTCAACACTCCCCTCGATCAACGAGGGCACTGCCACTCAAGGCTCATCTTCAGGTCCGATTGACAGTCACTGGAGTGATTTCATGAGCGGGTCGGCGCAAGTCGGTCAGGGCCACGCCGAAACCCTGTTGCGGTCATTGAGCGATCAAGGCCTGTCAATCCTTCGCTATGAAAACGGCGTAGTCGAAATACACCTCAAGCGCCCCCAACGATTCGCCTTCTCCGGCCATGAACCCAACGAAAAATACACCTTCAACTCCATGGGTGACGCTCTCTTGGCCCTCGATGACCAAATGTTCGAAGCGGCGACGCTGGAGCTGCAGAACGATCAAGCCTGCGAAGCAGTCATCGCCTTCCGACAGCAAGCTCAACATGCCTTGGACGACTTGAAACAGGCAGTGATTGACGCCTTTTCCATATCGAGGGAAAGATTGGAACTCTCAGGAGAAATGCACCAAGCGATGCATTACCTGGATCAACTTGGCGATACACCAGGAAAAACCGCGTGGCTGGCGATCAAGCTCAACCACAGAAGCGCCCCGGGCTTTCGGGAGCTGCTTCAAGCTGTCAAACGCCTGCATGCTGAAACTCCGGGTCCGAAGCCTGCGGTGTTGACCGAGGCAATCAAACGAATGGACATCCGCGATATCTGAGACCTGCACAGTTCCGTAAAGGCCGGCCGAGCACTGAAACCTCATCCGGCCTGCTACCTAGCGCTCCTCGGGTGTCGACTTGGCTTCGCTCCCCTTGTCTTTAGGCGCCCCGCTCTCGCTGCGAATCTGTGCATGGCTGATCAACGCAAAAATAAAGCTGCCACCCACGATGTTCCCCACCAGCGTGGGACCGGCGAACACCAGCCAGAAATCCTTCCACGGCAATTGGCCCGCAAACACCAGGTACGAGACCTCCAGCGAACCGACCACGATGTGCGTGAAATCCCCCAGCGCCATGAGGTAAGTGATGAGGATGATGATCCACATCTTGGCGCTCTCCATGGACGGGATCATCCAGACCATGGTGGCGATCATCCAGCCCGAGATGATGCCCTTGGCGAACATCTGGCTGGCGTCGTTCTCCATGACCTTGCGGCCGATGTCGAGGAAGGCCACGTCGGTCTTGCTGTCGAAAATCGGCAGCTCCAGCATGACGTAGGCCACCAGTATCGTGCCGCAGAGGTTACCCACCAGCACCACTCCCCACAGCCGCAGCAATCGGCCGAAGTTCCCAAGCGTGGGCTTGCTCATGATCGGCAGCACGGCGGTCAGGGTGTTTTCGGTGAACAGTTGCTGGCGGGCCAGAATCACCGCGAGGAAGCCGGCGCAATAGCCGAAACTGGCAATCACCTTGAAACCTTCGCCGTCCGGCAGGCGGGAATTGAGCAAGCCCATGCCCATCAACGACAGGCCCATGGTCAAGCCGGCGGCCAGTGCCGACCACCACAGCGCGGCAACGCTGCGTTCCAGTTCCTGATCGCCCTGGGTGCGGATGATTTCGTGCAGCACCGCCGCGCGCGGTGGCTGGTTCTTTTCGACTTCGTGCTGCTCTTTTGCCGAGAGGTCGGGGGTCTTGCCGTCTTTTTTAGTGTCCATGGAACTCCTGAACCGCTGGCGTGCGATTTAATTACGACCCCTGCGGTTCAGCTTACGTTCTTACACGCCGAACATTATTCGACGGCGCCCTCATCCTTGAACTGGTCCTTGACGTACTTGATCTCGGTGCGCCCGTGGGGCGCAGGCAAGCCGTCTTCACCCAAGTTGACGAAAACGATCTTCTCCACCGTCAGGATGCTTTTGCGGGTGATCTTGTTACGCACTTCGCACTTGAGGGTGATCGAGGTGCGACCGAACTCGGTGGCGGTGATACCCAGCTCGATGATGTCGCCCTGGCGCGAGGCGCTGACGAAGTTGATCTCGGAAATGTACTTGGTGACCACGCGCTGGTTGCCCAGCTGGACGATGGCGTAGATCGCCGCTTCTTCGTCGAGCCAGCGCAGCAGGCTACCGCCGAACAGCGTTCCATTGGGGTTCAGGTCTTCGGGCTTGACCCATTTGCGGGTGTGGAAATTCATATGCACTCCTGAGCGTCTTGCCGAATGATGGACGGTATCTTGGCAGACCCCGGGCCAGAGCTCTATTCGGCATCTTCTATGGCCACCATTACCGTTCGCACATTGACCGACAGAAACCCTTTGGAAGATCAGCATAGCCCGCTATAATCGCCCCCGTTTCAAAACGGTAATCTTCACTTGCTACCGTTTTCCCGCCACCTGTCCGAGGGGCGCTGCAGCAGGCTAGGCCTGTCAGGCTCGGATGGGGCGTTGCTTGGCCATCACCGGCCAGACACTAAACGCACAACGGCGCCCATTCGCATACATTACGAATGGAGGCTCTTCATGAGCGCTGTTATCACGCCTGCAGATTTTAACGATTACAAAGTCGCCGACATGTCCCTGGCTGCCTGGGGCCGTCGCGAAACCATCATCGCCGAATCGGAAATGCCAGCCCTGATGGGTCTGCGTCGCAAGTACTCCGAAGAGCAACCGCTCAAGGGCGCGAAGATCCTCGGCTGCATCCACATGACCATTCAGACCGCCGTGCTGATCGAAACCCTGGTTGCCCTGGGTGCCGAAGTACGCTGGTCGTCCTGCAACATCTTCTCGACTCAAGACCAGGCTGCCGCGTCCATCGCCGCTGCCGGCATTCCGGTTTTCGCCTGGAAAGGTGAAACCGAGCAGGAGTACGAGTGGTGCCTGGAGCAGACCATCCTCAAGGATGGCCAGCCATGGGACGCCAACATGATCCTCGACGACGGCGGCGACCTGACCGAACTGTTGCACAAGAAGTACCCACAGGTACTGGATCGCGTTCACGGCGTGACCGAAGAAACCACCACCGGCGTGCACCGCCTGCTGGACATGCTGGCCAAGGGCGAGCTGAAAATCCCGGCCATCAACGTCAACGACTCGGTGACCAAGAGCAAGAACGACAACAAGTACGGCTGCCGTCACAGCCTGAACGATGCAATCAAGCGCGGTACCGACCACCTGCTGTCCGGCAAGCAAGCGCTGGTCATCGGTTACGGTGACGTGGGCAAGGGCTCGGCTCAGTCCCTGCGTCAGGAAGGCATGATCGTCAAGGTTTCCGAAGTCGACCCGATCTGCGCCATGCAAGCCTGCATGGACGGTTTCGAACTGGTTTCGCCGTTCATCGACGGTATCAACACCGGTACCGAAGAAAGCATCGACAAGGCCCTGCTGGGCAAGATCGACCTGATCGTGACCACCACCGGTAACGTCAATGTTTGCGACGCGAACATGCTCAAGGCCCTGAAGAAGCGCGCTGTTGTCTGCAACATCGGCCACTTCGACAACGAAATCGACACCGCTTTCATGCGCAAGAACTGGGCATGGGAAGAAGTGAAGCCGCAGGTTCACAAGATCCACCGTACCGGCGCTGGTGCATTCGATGCCCAGAACGACGACTACCTGATCCTGCTGGCCGAAGGCCGCCTGGTTAACCTGGGCAACGCCACTGGCCACCCGAGCCGCATCATGGACGGTTCGTTCGCCAACCAGGTACTGGCGCAGATCTTCCTGTTCGGCCAGAAGTACGCCGACCTGTCGCCAGCCCAGAAAGCCGAGCGCCTGACCGTTGAAGTACTGCCGAAGAAACTCGACGAAGAAGTGGCCCTGGAAATGGTCCGCGGTTTCGGCGGCGTTGTGACTCAACTGACCAAGACCCAGGCCGACTACATCGGCGTGACCGTCGAAGGTCCGTTCAAGCCGCACGCTTATCGCTACTAAGAGCAGCTGCAAGCTTTAAGCTTCAAGCGGCAAGCAAGTGCCAAAAGCCGACCTTGCCGCGCGAAGCCGATCGCTTTGACCCAATTTGCCAAAACAGTTTCAGGCAGCAGGTTCCAGGCACAAGAGACAAGCGCACCTCCGCTTCTCTTGCAGCTTGTAGCTTGTAGCTTGTAGCTGGAGGTCCCCTCCATGTCCCAAGATCGTCGCTACAGCTTCGAGTTCTTCCCTACCAAGACCGACGCTGGGCATGAAAAGCTGCTCGCCACTGCCCGTCAGCTGGCCACGTACAACCCCGATTTTTTCTCCTGCACCTACGGTGCGGGTGGCTCGACCCGCGATCGCACGCTCAACACCGTGTTGCAGCTCGAAAGCGAAGTCAAAGTCCCGGCCGCACCGCACCTGTCGTGCGTGGGCGACAGCAAGGCCGACCTGCGCGGCCTGCTGAGCCAGTACAAGGCCGCCGGCATCCAGCGCATCGTCGCTTTGCGCGGTGACCTGCCTTCGGGCATGGGCATGGCCAGCGGTGAAATGCGCCACGCCAACGACCTGGTTGAATTCATCCGTGAAGAAACTGGCGACCATTTCCACATCGAAGTCGCCGCCTACCCGGAAATGCATCCGCAGGCGCGCAACTTCGAAGACGATATCAACAACTTCGTGCGCAAAGCCAACGCTGGCGCCGACAGTGCGATCACCCAGTACTTCTTCAACGCCGACAGCTACTTCTACTTCGTCGAGCGTGTACGGGCCAAGGGCGTGAACATCCCGATCGTGCCGGGGATCATGCCGATCACCAACTACAGCAAGCTGGCACGCTTCTCCGATGCCTGCGGTGCGGAAATCCCGCGCTGGATCCGCAAGCAGCTGGAAGCCTACGGTGACGACACCCAGAGCATTCAGCGTTTCGGCGAGCAAGTCATCACCGAGATGTGCGAACGCCTGCTGCAGGGCGGCGCGCCAGGGCTGCACTTCTACACACTGAACCAGGCTGAAGCGAGCCTGGCGGTGTGGAACAACCTGAAGTTGCCGCGTTAAACAAAGCAAGATCAAAAGATCGCAGCCAGCGACGGCTCCTACAGGAAATAAACATTCCAACGTAGGAGCTGTCGCAGGCTGCGATTTTTGCTTTCAACGCACTTTTATTGTGCGGCAATCCACGGAGTTAGAGCATCTGCTGCCAGTTTCTGGCTCTTTCGCGTTTCTCGTCGTAATCTCAAGCCCATGCCTTTGATCACGCAGTTCGTCGCCCTGCTTGTTTTCACTTGCCTTAGCTTTGCCGCTAGGGGCGAGAAGCTGCGCATTGTCACCGAACCCTGGGCACCTTACGTGTACGAGGAGAACGGCAAGGCACAGGGACTGGACTACGAAACCACCGCCATCGTCTTCAAGCGCTTGGGCATCGAAGTGGAATGGCAGTTCCTGCCATGGAAACGCTGTCTGTCGATGCTTGAAACCGGTCAGGCCGATGGCGCGCTGGACATCTTCCATAGCGATGAGCGCGATGCGACCCTGCTCTACCCCAGCGAACCGCTGTCGGACGTGCAGTTCGTGATGTTCTACGCCAACGCCAGGCCCCACCCGTTTCGCACCCTCGACGAACTGCGCGGCCTGACCATCGGCATCTCTCCTGGCTACCTGTACAGCCAGGACTTCAGGAACTCGACCCTGTTCACCCGGGAACCCGCGCCGAGCCATGAGGCGAACTTCGGCAAACTGGTGCGCGGGCGGATCGACTTGCTGATCACCGACCGCAGGGTGGGCCAGCACTTGCTCGACGAACTGAATATCCGCAACCAGATCACCGAAAATCCCGTCGTCATCAGTCAGCAGAGCCAGTTCCTGGCGGTGCGACGCAATGCCGGCATGGACTTGCTGGTGCAGCGCTTCGGCGCCGAACTCAAACGTTTCAAGCGCGAACCCGCCTACGCCGAGCTCAGCGCGCGATATGGCGCCGCCCCGGCCGATACCCCCAACGCCGGACGGACCACGGCCAACACGGAAAAAACCGTTGAGCAGCAGGAAAGCGGCGCGCAGTGATTGCTCTGTTATACTCCGGCCTTCCCGCCAGGCTCACGCCCGGACGCTCGGAACCGTTCAAGGCATCTCGACCCCGCTACAGCGCAGCTTTTCAGCCCGCGCGAGCGCTCCAGACGAGCCTTCGTGACCGAAGCAGGACCGGACGGGATTGCGTTCCTCATAAACGCCATTCGCGCCAGGCAAGACTCCCATTGGGCCAAGCCCTAACTTAAAACAGGATTACTCATGTCCTTTGCTTCCCTCGGTCTCTCCGAGGCTTTAGTCCGCGCCATCGAGGCAGCGGGCTATACCGAGCCTACTCCGGTGCAACAGCGGGCCATTCCCGCCGTGTTGCAAGGTCGCGACCTGATGGTCGCGGCACAGACAGGTACTGGTAAAACCGGCGGTTTCGCCCTTCCGATCCTGGAGCGGTTGTTCCCCAACGGTCACCCGGACAAATCCCAGCGTCACGGCCCGCGCCAACCGCGCGTACTGGTCCTGACCCCTACTCGCGAACTCGCGGCGCAAGTGCACGAAAGCTTCAAGGTCTATGCCCGTGACCTGAAGTTCGTCAGCGCCTGCATCTTCGGCGGCGTCGGCATGAACCCTCAGGTCCAGGCCATGTCCCGTGGCGTAGACGTGCTGGTGGCCTGCCCTGGCCGCCTGCTCGACCTGGCCGGCCAAGGCAGCGTCGACCTGTCCCACGTGGAAATCCTCGTGCTGGACGAAGCCGACCGCATGCTCGACATGGGCTTCGTCCATGACGTGAAGAAAGTCCTCGCCCGTCTGCCGGCCAAGCGCCAGAACCTGCTGTTCTCGGCGACCTTCTCCAAGGACATCACCGACCTCGCCGGCAAGCTGCTGCACAACCCGGAACGCATCGAAGTCACGCCGCCGAACACCACGGTCGAGCGCATCGAACAGCGCGTATTCCGCCTGCCGGCCAGCCACAAGCGTGCACTGCTGGCGCACCTGATCACCGCTGGCGCCTGGGAACAGGTGCTGGTGTTCACCCGCACCAAGCACGGCGCCAACCGCCTGGCCGAGTACCTGGACAAACACGGCCTGAGCGCCGTCGCGATCCACGGCAACAAGAGCCAGAACGCTCGCACCAAAGCCCTGGCCGACTTCAAGGCCGGTACCGTGCGCATCCTGGTTGCCACCGACATCGCCGCCCGCGGCCTGGACATCGACCAGTTGCCACACGTGGTCAACTTCGAACTGCCGAACGTCGATGAAGACTACGTGCACCGCATTGGCCGTACCGGCCGTGCCGGTCGTTCGGGCGAAGCGATCTCGCTGGTGGCCCCGGACGAAGAAAAACTGCTGAAAAGCATCGAGCGCATGACCAAGCAGAAAATCGCCGACGGCGACCTGATGGGCTTCGATGCCAGCGCCGTGGAAGCCGAGAAACCCGAGGCACGCGAGCGTCCGGACATGCGCAACCCGCGCAATCCACGTGGCCCGCGCGGCGACGGTCCGAATGGCAGCGGTGGTGGTGGCGGTCGCAAGGACAAAGGCAAGGACAAGGGCAAGGAAAAACCGGCAGGCGAGCGCGGTGAGCGCCCAGCCCGTCAGCAAAAGCCGCGCGAAGGCACCCCGGCCCGCGAACAGCGTCAGCCAAGCCAGCCGCCGCGCGCCGCAGCTGATCGTGCTCCTGACGAGTTCCTGGACGACGATATCGATAACTTCGGTAACCGCGTCGACTACGTGCCACAGCAGAAACCGGCCCAGGGCCGCGGCCGTCGCCCAGGTGCTCCGGCACAAGGCACAGCTGCAGGTGCAGGCGCACCACGTGGCGGCAAGCCACAGGGTGGTCGCCAGAGCGGTCCGCGCAACAGCGATGGCGCCAGCACCGGCACCCCGCCAGCCAAGCGCAGCGGTCCACGCAGCGGCGCACCACGTGATGGCCAGGCCCGTCGCGAAGACTCGCGCAACCGCCGCCCGGCCCGTGACGAGCAATCGCGTTCGGAACCGGCCGTGCAGAACCCACGTGGCCCCGCGCCGAAGATCATGCACAAGGAGTCGAAAGCCGATCGCTTCCCGACACCTGAGCAGCTGGATCAACTGCCAAGCCGTCCTCGTGGCGAAAAACCGGCATTGCTGACCCGCAATCGCTGAGTTATCGCTGCAATAAAAAATGCCCCGTACCGAAAGGTCCGGGGCATTTTTTTGAGCGATACAAAACCTGTAGGTGCGAGCCTGCTCGCGATGGACGTGAACGATAACGCGTTAAACCAGATGCCCAGCGGCGCCTATAGGTTTTTCGCGAGCATGCTCGCTCCTACAAGGGGGTTGCGTGCGGCAATAAAAAACGCCCGCGCTCGGGAGAGCAGCGGGCGTTTTTGTCAGCAGCGAAAGTTACTTCGCTTTGACACCTTCAAACGTCACGTACATTTCAACTGCATCGGACGATGGACCCAGGTCTTTCTGCTTGCCGAAATCGGAACGCTTGAGGCTGAAGGTACCCTCGAAGCCTGCACGGTAGCCGCCCCATGGATCCTTGCCTTCACCAAGGAAAGTGGCTTTGACCACGATTGGCTTGGTCACACCGAGGATAGTCAGGTCGCCAGCCACGTCAGCAGTGTCCTTGCCAGCAGCGTTTTTGCCGGTAGGTTTGACGCTGGTGGAAACAAACGTGGCTTTGCTGCCGTTCAGGAAGTCTTTGCTGGAGATGTGCTTGTCGCGCTCGGCGTTGTTGGTGAACACGCTGGCAGTATTCACGTTGAACTCGATCTTGCTGTCTTCAGGCTTGGCAGCGTCAAAGCTGAACTTGCCGTCGATGTCCTTGAAAGTACCGGTGATGAAGCTGTAGCCCAGGTGGCTGATCTTGAAGTCAACGAAGGCGTGCTGGCCTTCCTTGTCGACCACGTAGTCAGCGGCCATGACGCTACCGGCGGACAACAGGGCGGAACTGATTGCCAGAGCGGCCAGAGTCTTTTTCAACATGCTTTGTTTTCCTTTGGAGTCGAGGTTGAACTTCAGGCTTTGCGACCCAGCATTCGCTTGAGGGTCACATCACGGTCGATAAAGTGGTGCTTCAATGCTGCCAACGCATGGAGGCCGGAAAAAATTACCAGCACCCACGCCAGCCAGAGGTGAATCACACCGGCGGTATCTGCCTGGTCCGGTAGTCCGGACACCAGCGCAGGCACTTCAAACAAGCCGAACACCGGGATACCGACACCTTCTGCGGTGGAAATCAGGTAACCGGCAATCATCACAGCGAACAGACTGAGATACAGAAAGCCATGGCCGAAATGGGCGCCCAGGCGCGTCAGACGGCTGTAGCTGGACAGGGTCGGTGGCGGCGGACTGATGAAACGCCACAACACCCGCAGCACCATCACACCCAGCAACACCAGGCCGATGCTCTTGTGCAGGTCCGGCGCGTCTTTGCGCCAGGTGCTGTAGTAGTCGAGCCCGACCATCCACAGCCCCAACGCGAACAGACCGAAGACCGCCAGCGCCACACTCCAGTGAATGAAAATGCTGACCCAGCCGTAACGGGAAGTAGAGTTTCGTAGCTGCATTGCCTAGATCCTGTATGTGCTGGCCCAAGACTATCGATTTATCCATCGAATTAAAGCCGAAAATTTCGCTTTGAAATATCGAGAAATGCGATCGAAAGCCTAAATCACGCGGGTTAAGGAAAGATTAAAGTCGAAATTGTGAGAAAAAGTGAATACAAAGCAGAGAACACCTGTATCAAAAGATTTATTCGATTTCGCTCCCGGTTTTTTTCCGGACATAAAAAAGCGCGACCCTGGGGCCGCGCTTTTTTTACACCTGAACGTTACTGGGCCTTGGTAACAGTGGCCGCCGCTGGCTTCTTCGCCGGTTCAGCCTTTTTCGCCGGGGCTTTTTTTGCCTCGGTCTTGGCTGCCGGTTTCTTCGCCGGGGCTTTGGCTGGCGCTTTCTTGGCCGGCTCAGCCTTCACCGGTGCAGCAGGCTTCGCTGCCTCGACCGGTGCAGCTGCTGGTGCCGGCGTTGGCGCTGGTGCAGGCGCCGGTGCGACAGGTTCTGGTGCCTTGACCGGTTCCGGTTTCTTCTCGTCATCCGAGCCGCCGAACAGATTGCTGAAGAAGTTGCCCTTCTTCGCCGCCACCGCGCCGGCTGCAGCTGCCGCGGCTACTGGAGCGGCCTTCGCCGGGTCAAACGACTTGCCAGCCGCCAGGTCTTCAACTTGACCTGCCGCACGCTGACCGGTGCGCAACGCGCCTTCCAGGGTGCCCGGGTACAGGGCGTCGGTGTGCTCGCCAGCAAAGGCTACGCGTTGAACCGGACGTTCCCACAGGCGCCAGAACTTGCTGATCTGACCTGGACCGAACGCCAGGTAAGCGCCGCCCATCGAAGGGTCGGTACTGTACCGACGGATTTCATAACCGGTAAACGAACCACGCGCCTGTGGATAAAACGCGTGCAGGCGAATCAACACCTGATCGGCCATTTGCTTGTCGCCGAACGCCTGCATTACGCGTGCGTTATCGCCGGACAGGTTGATCACCACGTTGGCGCCGCCCTTCAGCGCAGGCTCGACCCACAACATGCCCAGGCCGGTGTTGCTGTAGATCTCGCCGGACATGCGCGCCTTGCTTTCCCACACTGGCGTCTTGAACTTCAGCATGATCTGGTCGCGCCAGCCGTAGTTGGTGCCCTTGATCGCCGCCAGGTGCTGGGCGTCCAGTGCCGGGGTCATCTGGATCTTGTTCAGTGCACGCAGAGGCACGGCCAGTACGACGTAGTCAGCCTGATAACCAACGCTGCCGACCTTGACGGTGACGCCGTCCTTGTCCTGGCTGATGGACGAGACCGGGGAGCTGGTCTTGATGGTTTTCAGTTGCTTGACGAAGGCCTGGGCCAGCACTGGGCTGCCACCGACCAGGCGCGAAGCGCGCAGGTCACGGTCGGAAACGCCACGATAAACGCGGCTCTGCTGGGCGAAGTACAGCAGCGAGATGCGCGAAGGTTCGTCGTAACGGGTACGAATCTGCTGGTTCACCAGCTGACGGGCAGTCGGCGGCAGGCTCAGGCGATCAAGCCAGTTGGACACGTTGATCTGGTCCAGGGCGTGCAGCGTGTTGTTGGCTGCCGGGTTCAGCGGGTCTTCGATCGAGCGCGCCAGGTCATCCACAGTCTTTTCGTAGCGCTTGAGCGCTTCGGCAGTGGTTGGATCCTTGGTGGCCAGATCGGCCGCGGTGTAATACACGCCATCGATCAGGTAGCTGGGTGTGCGCACGAATTCCGGCGCTGGCGTGGTGCTCAGCTTGAACGTCGAGACGTACTTGTTCAGGACTGGCTGGGTCTTGTCGTTGCCGATCCACTCGCTGGTGGCCATGCCGGAGCGGCCACCCAGGCTCGGCTTGGCTTCCAGCAGCGTGACCTGCCAGCCTTTGTTCTGCAGCTCATAAGCAGCCGTGAGGCCCGAGACCCCGCCGCCGATCACGATCGCGGTTTTATCCTTGGCCAGCGCAGACACGCTGAACAGCCCCAACATCACCAGCGCACAGGCGCGCAGCCAACCGACAGACATTCAGCGAACTCCGGAAATTCAGGAAAAAATAGCGGTTTTACGAGCCAGGCGGCCCAAGAACCGCGAAGGATACGTCAGCCGTCAGACGCCCGCCAGCAACGTCTACCGCCCTATACAAAGTAGCTCAATCGACACAATGGGTTGTTCCCGAGGCACGCTTTGCATAGGCTTGCGCGATTGTATGTCCGCGCGTGTCACGGACCGCCTCGAGGAGACTGAACATGGGCCTGAACAATCAGTGGATGCAGCGCGATCTCGCGGTGTTGTGGCATCCCTGCACCCAGATGAAAGATCACGAACAACTGCCGCTGATCCCGATCAAGCGCGGTGAAGGCGTGTGGCTGGAAGATTTCGAAGGCAAACGCTACCTCGACGCGGTGAGCTCCTGGTGGGTGAACGTGTTCGGCCATGCCAACCCGCGCATCAACCAGCGCATCAAGGATCAGGTCGATCAACTGGAACACGTGATCCTCGCCGGCTTCAGCCATCAGCCGGTGATCGAGCTGTCCGAGCGCCTGGTGAAGATGACGCCCGAAGGTCTGACCCGGTGCTTCTACGCCGATAACGGTTCGTCCTGCATCGAAGTCGCGCTGAAAATGAGCTTTCACTACTGGCTCAACCGCGGCCTGCCGAACAAGAAGCGCTTCGTCACCCTGACCAACAGCTACCACGGCGAAACCATGGCGGCGATGTCGGTGGGCGACGTGCCGCTGTTCACCGAAACCTACAAGGCGCTGCTGCTCGACACGATCAAGGTGCCGAGCCCCGATTGCTACCTGCGCCCTGAGGGCATGAGCTGGGAAGAACACTCGCGCAACATGTTCGCCGCCATGGAACAGACCCTGGCCGAGAACCATGACACCGTCGCCGCCGTGATCGTCGAGCCGCTGATCCAGGGCGCCGGCGGCATGCGCATGTACCACCCGGTGTACCTCAAGCTGCTACGTGAAGCCTGCGACCGCTATGGCGTGCACTTGATCCACGACGAAATCGCCGTTGGCTTCGGCCGCACCGGAACGATGTTCGCCTGTGAACAGGCCGGCATCCGGCCGGACTTCCTCTGCCTGTCCAAGGCCCTGACCGGCGGCTACCTGCCACTGGCGG
>NZ_AKJF01000062.1 GCF_000282475.1 Pseudomonas sp. GM78 | reverse complement strand
AAACCGGCGTCCTGCCGGTTTCCCCACTGCGCAATGCCTGCGTTCGGCCAGCGTGGTTAACGGGGCACCCAGATCAAAAACAAAAGCGAGGCGGCCTTAAAGCCGACCTGATTACAGGCTTGTCCCCGATCCCCTGTGGGAGCCAGCCTGCTGGCGATGGACGTCAACGATAACGCGCCCTGTCTGGATGAACGCGTTGTCTGGACGCTCATCGCCAGCAGGCTGGCTCCCACAGGGGAATGGGGGTATCGGCAAGATCAGGTCGGCTTTAAGGCCGCCTCGTTTTGGCTGTTGATCTTGATCTGGCTTTTGATTTTCTTGCCACATCGAGAGGCTTCGTTCCGGTTTAGCCGCGCTGGGCCATGGATGGCCCATCGCGGCGCGCCGGCACAAGCACCGCGGGGAGTCAGGCGGCCAGCGTTTTCGTTAACGACCATCGCGAGCAAGCTCGGCTCCTACATGTAAAAGCGAAACCATAAGTGGCCGTTACCGCAGGAATGGATATGTACTCCGTTAGCAAACAATAGGTCGAATGGCAGGCGACAGGAAATGCCTTGCATCGCCTACACCCCCCTCAACCTCCCCGAAATAACGGCCAGCGGTGTACAATCGCGTTCTTATACCCTCTGTCGATCATGCAAAGGATTTTCCGGATGTTGCCGCGCTTTCCCGCCGTCACCCGCTGCCTGACACTTGCCGCTCTCTGTGTAGCGGGTCCCGTCGCAGCATTGGAGCTACCCCTGCCACCGCCCGGTGAAGACATCGTTGGCCAGGTACAGGTGATCAAGGCCAAGTACGAAGATACCTTCGCCGACCTGGGCACGACCTACGACCTGGGTTACTCGGAAATGGTAGCCGCCAACCCTGGCGTCGATCCATGGCTGCCTGGCGCCGGCACTGAAATCGTGCTGCCGACCCGCTTCATCCTGCCACCCGGCCCCCGTGAAGGCATCGTCATCAACCTGGCCGAATACCGCCTCTACTACTTCCCGAAAGGCCGGAACGTGGTCTACACCTTCCCGTTGGGTATTGGCCGTGAAGGCTGGGGCTCGCCGATTGCCCACACCAGCATCGTCGCCAAGACGCCGAACCCGACCTGGACGCCTCCAGCGTCGATCAAGGCCGAGCACGCCGCCGACGGTGATCCGCTGCCCAACGTGGTGCCGGCCGGCCCTGACAACCCGCTGGGGCCGTTCAAGTTCACATTGGGGACTCCTGGCTACCTGATCCACGGCTCGAACAAGAAGTTCGGCATCGGCATGCGCACCAGCCATGGCTGCTTCCGCATGTTCAACAACAACGTGCTGGAAATGGCGGGCATGGTGCCGGTGGGCACGTCCGTACGCATCATCAACGATTCCTACAAGTTCGGCGTGAGTGGCGGCAAGGTCTACCTGGAGGCGCACACGCCGCTGGACGACAAGGGCAACCCGTCGGTGGTCGACAAGCACACTGCCGTGATCAACGCGATGCTCAAGCGTGAAGACATCACCAACAACCTGCGCATGAACTGGGATGTGGTGCGTGATGTAGTGGCTGCCGAAGATGGCCTGCCGGTGGAAATCGGCGTGCCGAACACCAGCGCGCCGATGGTGACGAGTGCGCCGATCGACCCGCTGCAGTAATGCTTTAAACAAACCCGCCGACGCAGGCCGCGTCGGCGGGTTTTTTATTGGCTGCAGGAAACAGCAGGCAATAAAAAAGCCGACCCAAAAAATGGGTCGGCTTGATAATAATCCCGAAGGACTATTACTTGCGGCTAGCTTTTTCCAGCATGCGCAGAGCACGCTCGTTAGCTTCGTCAGCAGTCTGTTGTGCTTTTTGAGCAGCAGCCAGAGCTTCATCAGCTTTACGGTAAGCTTCGTCTGCACGAGCCTGGGAGCGAGCTGCTGCGTCTTCAGTAGCGGTCAGACGTGCTTCGGTTTCTTTCGATGCGCTGCTGCAACCGGTAGCCAGAACTGCGGCCAGAGCCAGAGCAGAGAATTTCAGAACGTTGTTCATCGTGTTCCCCTTCAAGGACTTTCTATTAAGTGGCTGTCTCCTCCGAGTGAGGAAATAGCCGGCGTACATACTACCCATTACTTGTCGTAAGTAAACTGACGTGAAGCAAGAAGCAAAAAAAATTGTAGGCGTTGATTCTTTTTCGAGCAACTTTTAACTGCGTTGCATAAAAAATATCCAGCTACAAGGCCCGTTTTGAGCGAGCCGCCAAGGAAAAGTTCCCCAGGCTCAAAGCTCTTTTTGCGGTCTTGTCTTAAGTCCGTCTAGATGGATTCGTCTACACTTTTGTTCGGAATTTGCGCGGTGTCTCTCATATCTTTCTCCATGTTCAGGTGACTTTAACGAGGGGCGCTCGTCTTATGTCTCAACATCCGGCAATGTTCAGGCTGTCGACCGCTGCAAGACCGTCGGTCCAGCTGTTTCCTGCGTTATCCACAGCAGCACCGGCCAACCCGCATGATGACGAGCGAGCCTTGAGCATTTCTGCCAATGGCGCCTACTATTTGTACGTGCTCGGTTGCGCGAGATCGGTGTAGCTCTTCTCGGTGTCGATTCAGGCACGGGGTGGCGTAGTTGTTCCTTCGCCGGAAAAACATCGGTAAGGTAGGGGTCAGAATCCCAGACCCGCGAGGAGTAGTGATGAGCGAGGCGTTGTCCATCCACCATGACCAGGCTGGTCATCAATTCGAGACCAATGTGGACGGTCATCGTGCCTACCTGACCTATATGGATCTGGGGAAACAGACCCTGGATATCTATCGCACGTTTGTGCCCAATGCATTGCGCGGTCGCGGCATCGCCGCGGCCCTGACCGAGAAGGCGCTCGAGTACGCCGAGGAGATGGGTTATACCGTCATTCCCTCGTGCTCCTACGTCGAGCGCTACATGGAGCGTCACCAGCGCCATGCGGCCAAGCTGAGCCAGTGACCCTCGACAAAATCGACGCATAAAAAAACGCCGGGTCCAGCCCGGCGTTTTTTTGTCTGCGGTAAACGCCGATCAGGTGCGCTGGCGTTTGGGCAGCACTTCCTTGAGCTTGGCATGCATGCTGCGCAAGGTGTTTTCGGTGGCAGTCCAGTCGATGCAGGCATCGGTGATCGACACGCCGTATTGCAGGTCGGCTAGGTCTTTCGGGATGGCCTGGGCGCCCCAGTTCAGGTGGCTTTCGACCATCAGGCCGATGATCGACTGATTGCCTTCGAGGATCTGGTTGGCGACGTTCTCCATCACCAGCGGTTGCAGGGCCGGGTCCTTGTTGGAGTTGGCGTGGCTGCAATCGACCATGATGTTGGGCTTGATCTTCGCCTTGTTCAGCGCTTGTTCGCACAGGGCGACGCTGACCGAATCGTAGTTCGGCTTGCCGTTGCCGCCGCGCAACACCACGTGACCGTAGGCATTGCCCTTGGTGGTGACGATCGACACGCCACCTTCCTGGTTGATGCCCAGGAAACGGTGCGGGCTGGAAACCGATTGCAGGGCGTTGATCGCTACGGTCAGGCCGCCATCGGTACCGTTCTTGAAGCCGACGGCCGAGGACAGGCCGGAGGCCATTTCACGGTGAGTCTGGGATTCGGTGGTGCGCGCACCGATGGCCGACCAGCTGATCAGGTCCTGCAGGTATTGCGGGGAGATCGGGTCGAGCGCCTCGGTAGCGGTTGGCAGGCCCATTTCGGCCAGGTCCAGCAACAGCTGGCGACCGATATGCAGGCCGTCCTGAATCTTGAACGAGTCGTCCAGGTACGGATCGTTGATCAAGCCTTTCCAGCCAACGGTGGTGCGTGGCTTCTCGAAATACACGCGCATGACCAGATACAGGGTATCGGACACTTCCGCCGCGAGAACCTTCAGGCGCTCGGCGTACTCGTGGGCCGCCTTGATGTCATGGATCGAGCAAGGCCCGATGACCACGAACAGGCGATGGTCGGTGCCATCGAGAATGTTGCGAATGACTTCGCGGCCCTTGGTAACGGTGCGCAGGGCGGCATCGCTCAGGGGGATATCACGCTTGAGCTGGTCAGGAGTGATCAGCGTCTCGTTGGAAGCGACGTTTAGGTCGTTGATCGGTAAATCAGCCATCGTTTACTCGTCAGGTCACGGGTGCCGGCCGCCAGCGAACCCGCGCGGCGGAGCACAGCAAATTAAGCGCGTCGGGGAGCAGAACCTTAGCGCGTTACACCGTGGCTCGACAATGGGCTGGCCCGGTTTAATCCAGCACGGCCTGTGCAAATGCCTGGTGGACCCGGTCGTGGGAGTACTCGTCGGCATGTTGCTGGACCCATTCAAGGGCCAGGGCCTGGATATCCTGCAGGTCGTTGTGGGCATCATGCTGGCGGCAGTAACGCTCGATCTGGCACACCTGCTCACCCATCCTTGCACTGAAAAGCGTCTGTTCGTCGACGAAGGCAATGCCCACCAGGTAGCCTCGCTTTCGTCGCAGGCACCAGGCCACATAGCCCAGGAAGCGCATGTCCGGATTCAGGGTCGGCATGCGCACCTCCAGCGCCGTGCCATGGCGCCAGGCGCGGTGATAATTGCAAGCCATGCCCCCGAGGCTGATAGTGTGCAGTTGTTGCCTTGAAATGCATTCAGGTTTGAGTAACGTCAATTCGACAGGTATATCGTCAGGATGAGGAATAAAACGTCCCATGAGCACGGACTCCATGTGTCGGCCATCTGACATTGTTCTCCCCAGTATAGTGGTCGAATTGGAACTGACCGATTTCGACGCCGACCAACGGCTGCTGGGGATGACTGGCGTATCGCTGGTGGTTTTCACCAGTGTCGGCTGTTCCTCCTGTCGTTTTGCCCGCGAGCAGTTGCCTGCGCTCGACTTGAATGTCGACCGCCTGTGCTGGATCGACGCCGGCAACAATGGCGGGGTGGTCGAGCGTTATCAGGTCTTTCACTTGCCGGCGCTGTTTGTCGTACGCGACGGCGAATTCTACGGGGCACTAAAATCGCGCCTGACCGGCGCCGAGCTCAACGCCGCCTTGAGGCAGGCGCTGGGTCGAACAGCAGAGGAGTTGCCATGACGGGTGCAGTTGCCAAGCCGACAATCGGAATTATCGGGACCGGGGCAATCGGCGGGTTCTACGGAACGATGCTGGCGCGGGCCGGCTTCGATGTGCATTTTCTGTTGCGCAGCGAGTTTTGCGCGGTGGCCGAGCGCGGGCTGCAACTGCACAGCGCAGTACATGGGGCGCTGACGTTGAATCCGGTGCAGGCCTACTCCGCGGCCGAAGACATGCCACCCTGCGATTGGTTGCTGGTCGGCGCAAAAACCACCAGTAACCGTGATCTCGCGCCCGCCATCGTGCAAGCCGCCGCGCCGAATGCCAGGGTGCTGCTGTTGCAAAATGGCCTGGATGTCGAGGACAGCCTGCGTGAACTGCTGCCCGAGGCGCTGCATCTGCTGGGCGGGCTCTGCTATATCTGCGTCCATCGCCAGGGCCCCGGTGTCATTACTCATCAGGCACTGGGGGCGGTGCATGTCGGCTATCACAGCGGGCCAGCGTCCGAGGGGCCTGCGCGTGCCGCGATTGTCGAAGAGGGCGCGGGGTTGTTTCTTGAAGCTGGCATCGACGCCCAGGCCATGGCGAACCTGCACCAGGCACGCTGGCAGAAACTGGTCTGGAATATCCCGTACAACGGTCTGTCCGTGTTGCTGGGGGCGAGTACCACGCCGTTGATGGCCGATGCCGACAGCCGTGAGCTGATCAGGTCGCTGATGGCCGAAGTGGTCCAGGGCGCAATCGCCTGTGGTCACGACGTGCCCGCGGGCTACGCCGAGCATCTTTTGCAGGTGACGCAGAAAATGCCCGACTACTGGCCGAGCATGTACCACGATTATCTGCACAAGCGGCCACTGGAGCTCGAGGCCATCTACGCCCGGCCACTGACCGCGGCGAAGGCCGTCGGCTGTGAGTTGCCGCGGATCGAGGCGATGTATCGCAGCTTGAGTTTTATCGATCGACGTAATACCTGAGTCGATCTACCGGAGGGGGAAGGGGATGCCAAAGACCATAGACGACAAGCTGGTGCTGGCGATTTCTTCGCGAGCGTTGTTCGACCTGAGTGAAAGCCACAAGGTCTATCTGTCGAGTGGCGTCGAGGCCTACCGGCAATATCAGATTGAACACGAGGAGGAAATCCTCGAGCCCGGCGACGCCTTCCCGCTGGTGCAAAAACTCCTGAACCTCAATGCCCACCTCGGCCGCGCCCGGGTCGAGGTGATCCTGGTCTCGCGCAACAGCGCCGACACCGGCCTGCGCGTGTTCAACTCGATCCACCACTATGGGCTGGCGATTTCCCGCGCGGCGTTTGTTGGCGGGCGCAGCCCGTATCCGTACCTCAAGGCCTTTGGCTGCGATCTGTTTCTCTCGACCCACGCCGAAGACGTGCGCAGTGCGCTGGACGCCGGGTTCGCCGCGGCGACCATCCTGTCCGGTGGCGCCAGCCGTGCAGCCAGCGATGAACTGCGCATTGCCTTCGACGGTGATGCCGTGCTGTTTTCCGACGAGTCCGAACGCGTCTACCAGGCCGGTGGCCTGGAGGCGTTTCAGGCCAGCGAACGCGAAGCGGCCCGCGAGCCTTTGCGCGGAGGGCCGTTCAAGGGCTTCCTCGCCGCCCTCAATCTGTTGCAGCGCGAATTCCCGGATGACGCTTGCCCGATTCGCACGGCACTGGTCACGGCGCGCTCGGCGCCGGCCCATGAGCGGGTGATCCGCACGTTGCGCGAGTGGGATATTCGTCTGGATGAATCGCTGTTCCTCGGAGGCCTGACCAAGTCGGCCTTTCTTGAAGCCTTTGCCGCCGATGTGTTTTTCGACGATCAGGCCGGCCATTGCGAGTTGGCCCGCGAAGTGGTCGCCACCGGCCATGTGCCACATGGCATAAGCAACGAGCAAAAGGTTTAAGCCCGCCGTTCAACATGTTACGCCAGACGTCGAACTCGCCAAGGCACTGCTAAGCTGAATCAATCTCCGCCATTGTCGGCACGTGAGGAGGTCATATGATTCGCTCGATGCTGTATGCCACCGACCTCGGGCTGTACGCACCCGTGGTGATGCAGCATGCCCTGGAACTGGCCCGAACATTCAATGCCGACCTGTATGTGGTGCACGCCGTAGAGCCCATGGGGCTGTTTGCCGAATCGGTGCTGCAGAGTTATCTCGACGAGCAGGCGTTGAACGAATTTCACAGCCAGGGTCTTAACACGGTGATCGCCAGTATCGAGCAGCGGGTACTCGACAATTTTCGCGAAGAGCTGGGTGACGAGGGGGAGCACGACCTTGAACGGATCAAGGCGGTACGGGTGCTGCAGGGGGATCCATCGCAGGTGATTCTCGACCAGGCGCAGAAACTCTCGGTGGATTTGCTGATCGTAGGGAGTCACAGCCATGGTGCGGGTGCGGAAACGCCTTTGGGCCGGACCGCAGCGCGTGTGTTGCAACTGTCCAAGGTACCGGTCTACCTGGTGCCGCTGGTGCAACGTCGTCGCCAAGGGGATCGCTAGAACACGAATAATGGCATTTTGATAAAAAGTTCTAGATTTATTCTTCAAACCATTAATATAGTTATATACCGTCGCTGATGCCCGTGGCGTCTACCTGCTTTGAGGGATTCATATGAAGCTCCAACAATTGCGCTACATCTGGGAAGTGGCGCACCACGACCTCAACGTTTCCGCTACCGCCCAAAGTCTCTACACCTCTCAGCCGGGCATCAGCAAGCAGATCCGTTTGCTGGAAGACGAATTGGGCGTCGAAGTGTTCGCCCGCAGCGGCAAGCACCTGACCCGCGTGACCCCGGCCGGTGAGCGCATCATCACCACCGCTGGCGAGATCCTGCGCAAGGTCGAAAGCATCAAGCAGATCGCCCAGGAATTCTCCAACGAGAAGAAAGGCACCCTGTCGATCGCCACCACCCACACCCAGGCGCGCTACGCGTTGCCGCCGGTGATCAGCAATTTCATCAAGCAGTATCCTGACGTTGCCCTGCACATGCACCAGGGTTCGCCGATGCAGATCGCCGAGATGGCCGCTGACGGCACCGTGGATTTCGCCATTGCCACCGAAGCCCTCGAGCTGTTCGGCGACCTGGTGATGATGCCGTGCTATCGCTGGAATCGCTGTGTGGTCGTGCCCCAGGGTCACCCGCTGACCAAGCTTTCGAAGCTGACCCTCGAAGCCCTGGCCGAATACCCGATCGTGACCTACGTGTTCGGTTTCACCGGCCGTTCCAAGCTCGACGAAGCCTTCAGCCACCGCGGCCTGACGCCCAAGGTGGTGTTTACCGCCGCGGACGCCGACGTGATCAAGACCTACGTGCGCCTGGGCCTGGGTGTGGGCATCGTGGCGAAAATGGCGGTTGATACCAAGCTCGACAACGACCTGGTGGTGCTCGATGCCAGCGAATTGTTCGAGTCCAGCGTGACCAAGATCGGTTTCCGTCGCGGCACCTTCCTGCGCGGTTTCATGTGCGACTTCATCGAGAAGTTCGCCCCGCACCTGACCCGCGAAGTCATGGCCAAGGCCATCCAGTGCCACAACAAGCAGGAGCTGGAAGAGCTGTTCGACGGCGTCGAGCTGCCGGTTCACTGATAGCGCATCCTGCCACGCAGGCAGGGCAGCCGGTCAAACCACCTCGGTGACAGCAAACTGTTGCCGAGCACCCGCCACCAGAATCTCCACCTCGTCACCTGCGAACTTGCCCAGCAGACTCTTGCCCAGCGGTGAGCGCGGGGTGATGACGGTAATCAGTTGCCCCACCAGGTCAACCTTCAGGCCCGCCGCATCCGGCGCCAGGAATAGCCATTGCTCTCGGCCCTTTTCGTCTTCCAGGCCGAGCAGGGAACCTATCTCGATACCGCGTTGCTCGTCATACGGACGCATTGCCAGGTTCTGGCAAAGCGCCAGTGACTGGCGAATCTCCTCGACTCGCCTGGCTTGGCCTGCGGCCAGGTAGGACGCCTCCAGGCCCAGTGTGTCGTACTTGTTTTCGGCGATGTTTTCTTCGTGGGTCGCGGTTTCGTACGCGGTCTGCGCGGCGCGCTCGGCAATGTCGAGATCGACCCGCAGCTTGTCGAGAATCAATTGGTGGACAGTGTGCTTATTCATGATCAATCGCAAAATTGCAGGACATTGGCGCGGCTTTTTTCGCTGGGTGCCGTCTGGTCCTGTTGCAACCAGAACTGGCATCGGGGGTTCGACAGGTTGCGGTTGCTGCCGCGCGCCTGGTCGAGTCGTTGTGCCTGCTCGTTCTTGCGCAGGTTTTCTTCATACTGCTCGAACAAGGGGCTCTGTGCGGGAATGTCCGGTACCGGGCGTGTCACCACTGGCGGCTTGGCCAGTTGCTCCACCGCGGCTGCGACCGGTGCCAGTTGTTCGCTGAAAAACAGCCGGGATACCAGCCAGCCGGTCAATACGATGGCGATGAAACCCAGCCACAAGCCGAGGGCGATGCTGCCGGTCAGTTGCAGGGCGCTGAGGTGAATCGCAATGGGTCGGCGCGGAGTAGGGCGGTAGGGCATGGTTGCCTCCTGGCGAGGGGTCGCGGGCGAGTGCCGATTGTCGCACGAAGATTAATCGGCGTCGGCTCTTCTGCGCGGGCTGATTTATGCGGACAATTGACACCTTTGCCAACGGGAGCCTGGAATGCCTGATAAGAAAACCCGCTGGGATATTTTTTGCACCGTGGTCGACAACTTTGGCGACATCGGCGTGACCTGGCGACTGTCTCGGCAACTGGTGGCCGAGCACGGGGTGGAGGTGCGTTTGTGGGTCGACGATCTGCGAGCCTTCGAGCGCCTGTGCCCGCAGATCGACATTCATGCAGGCCGGCAATGGCAGCAGGGTGTCGAAGTGTGCCATTGGTCGGCCGATTGGCAACCGGTGGAGGCTGCCGATGTGGTGATCGCCGCGTTCGCCTGTCAGTTGCCAGGCGCCTACATGGACGCCATGGCCCTGCGGGAAAAGACGCCGCTGTGGATGAACCTCGACTACTTGAGCGCTGAGGACTGGGTGATCGGCTGCCACGGCTTGCCGTCGGTAAAATACAAGCACGTGCAGAAGCACTTTTTCTTCCCCGGGTTTCACAAGGGGACGGGCGGCCTGCTGCGTGAAAGCAGATTGCTCGAACGGCGTCGGCAGTTTCAACAGAGCCCCGAGGCTCAGCGAAGCTTCCTGCAAGGCCTGGGGGTCGACCGCGCGCCGGGTGCGCTGCTGATTTCACTGTTTGCCTATGAAAACGCCGGGTTGGCCAGCTGGCTGGACACCTTGGCGAGTGACTCCACGCCCACTCATCTGCTGGTGCCGCAAGGGCGGATCCTGGGCGACGTCGAGCGTTGGCTGGGGGTGCAGGATCTGCAGGCGGGGGCATTGCATGTGCGCGATGCCTTGACCGTGCAGGTGTTGCCGTTCGTCCGACAGGACCAGTATGACCACTTGTTGTGGTGCTGTGATTTCAACGCCGTACGCGGCGAAGACTCCTTTGTCCGCGCGCAATGGGCGGGTCGGCCCATGCTGTGGCACATCTATCAGCAGGAAGAAGATGTCCATCTGGACAAGCTCGAAGCCTTCCTCACGCTCTACACCAAGGACCTTTCGCCAGCGGCTGGCGAGGCGATCAGCGGTCTCTGGCGGGCCTGGAATGCCGGTGAGACAATGACCGACCACTGGCAATCAACCCGCAAACACTGGCCACAGCTGCAAAATCACGCCGAGACGTGGTGTCTGGAACAGGCCTTGCACACCGATCTTGCCGCGGCGCTGGTACAGTTTTATGTAAATTGGATATGATACGCGGCCTAGATTTTTGTAAATCCCATCCAAATTCGGATATTCGCAATGAAAACTGGTAAAGAACTCAAACCCGGTACCGTGATCCGTATCGACAACGATCCTTGGCTGGTTCAGAAAGCTGAATTCACCAAGTCGGGCCGTAACAGCGCGATCATGAAGACCAAGCTGAAAAACCTGCTGACCGGCTACAAGACTGAAACCGTCTACAGCGCCGACGACAAGCTGGACGACGTGATCCTGGACCGTAAAGAAGCGACCCTGTCCTTCATCAGCGGTGACAGCTACACGTTCATGGACACGACTGACTACACCATGTACGAACTGAACGCCGAAGACATCGAAAGCGTTCTGCCGTTCATCGAAGAAGGCATGACCGACGTTTGCGAAGCCGTGTTCTTCGAAGGCCGTCTGGTTTCCGTAGAGCTGCCGACCACCATCGTGCGTCAGGTTGACTACACCGAAGGTTCCGCACGCGGCGACACTTCCGGCAAGGTGATGAAGCCTGCCAAACTGAAGAACGGTACCGAGCTGTCGGTTGCTGACTTCATCGAAATCGGCGACATGATCGAGATCGATACCCGCGAAGGCGGTTCCTACAAAGGCCGTGCTAAATAAGCACTGCTTGAGGAATAAAAAAGCCCGACCATTGAGTCGGGCTTTTTTGTGCGCGTCGGATACACCCAATCCCTGTAGGAGCACGGCTTGCCGGCGATGGCGTACGCAAGAGCGCCATCGCCGGCAAGCCGTGCTCCTACAAGGGAAAACGTTACTTCAGGTGTTGCTTGAGCTCTTCAGACGCCTGCAACATCGCCGACCGCACCGCCGGCACCTGGCTCACCACGTTGAGCAAGCCATAGTCGTGGATCATGCCGTTGTAGCGCACCGAGGTCACCGCCACCCCGGCCTCGTCGAGTTTGCGGGCGTAGGCTTCACCTTCATCGCGCAGCACGTCGGCACTCGCCGTCTGCACCAGCGCCGGTGGCAGCCCCTTGAGTTGCGCAGGGGTGGCCCGCAGCGGTGAGGCGTAGATCTCGTTACGCTGCTTGGCGTCAGTGGTGTAGTTGTCCCAGAACCACTTCATCATGTTGCGGGTCAGGAAGTGCCCTTCGGCGTACTGGTTATAGGAACCGGTGTCGAAGTTGGCATCGGTCACCGGCCACAACAGGACCTGGAACTTGATTGCCGGTGTGCCTTTGTCTTTTGCCATCAGCGCGACCACTGCCGCCATGTTGCCACCGACGCTGTTGCCGGCCACTGCCAGGCGCTTGCCGTCGACGTTGATCTCTTTACCGTGCTCGGCCACCCATTGGGTCGCGGCATACGCCTGGTTGATCGCCACCGGGTAGTGCGCTTCCGGCGAGGGGGTGTAGTTGACGAAAACCGCCGCCGCCCCCGAACCCGCCACCAGATCCCGAACCAGTCGCTCGTGGGTCGGGAAGTCGCCCAGGACCCAACCGCCGCCGTGGAAGAACATGAACACCGGCAGCTCGCCCTTGACCCCGGCTGGCCGGACGATGGTCAGGCTCAGCGGTTGGCCATCGACCTGGATGGTCTTCTCGCTGACATCGGCTTTTGGCAGCGTCAGCTTCACCCCGGATTGCGCGCCCACCAGCACGGCGCGGGCCTCTTTGGGCGTCATCTGTTCCATCGGTTTGCCGGTTCCGGCATTCAGTGCATCGAGAAACGCCTGGGTGTTGTGTTCAACGTCGCCGGCGAATGCACTGTGGACAGACAGGGCGAGAAGGGTACCGGTCAAGACTTTGCTGAAAGTGTTCATGTTCATTTCCTGTTCGGGCCTGGGTGGAAGGCGACGTTAGACGGTTACGTGCAGACGTACTTCGACGTTGCCACGAGTGGCGTTGGAGTACGGGCAGACCTGGTGGGCAGCCTCGACCAGTGTTTGTGCGTCGGCTTGTTCCAGGCCCGGCAGGCTGATGTGCAGGTCGATGTCCAGACCGAAGCCGCCAGGGATCTGGCCGATGCCGACATGGGCGGTGATCGACGCGTTATCCGGGATTTTGCGTTTGGTCTGGCTGGCGACGAATTTCAGCGCACCGATGAAGCAGGCGGAGTAGCCGGCGGCGAACAGTTGCTCAGGGTTGGTCGCCGCGCCGCCAGCGCCGCCGAGTTCTTTCGGGGTGGCGAGTTTGACGTCGAGAATGTTGTCGCTGGAGATCGCACGACCGTCGCGGCCACCGGTGGACGTTGCAATGGCGGTGTAGAGAGTTTGCATGGTGAAAGCCTCGTTCAGGTTTGATGTTTTGCGCTAAATGTTTGCGCGCTAAGTAAGTGCGAAATGAATGTATCGCGCCAATAATTAGTGCGCAAGATAAATTTTTGAAAAAATTTAGCGCAGGCGCAAAACGACTGTAGGAGTGAGCCTGCTCGCGATAGCTGTGTCACATTCAACATCGATGTTGACTGACACACCGCCATCGCGAGCAGGCTCACTCCTACAGTGGATTTTCGGGGGATCTGAAAATCAGAGGCTGTCTTGCAGATGGCGACGCAGTTCCTGCAGTTCCGCTTGGAGCTTTTGCAGTCGCTCCAGGGTCATCCCGCTGGCGCCGAGGATGCATTGCGGAATGCCACGGGCCTTGTCGCGCAGGGCGCGGCCCTGTTCGGTGAGCTCGACGATCACCACGCGTTCGTCCTCACGGCTGCGGGTGCGGCTGAGCACGCCTTCGGCCTCCAGGCGCTTTAGCAGCGGCGTGAGCGAGCCGGGATCGGTCAACAGGCGCGCGCTGATTTCACCCACGGTCAAACCGTCCTTCTCCCACAGCACCATCATCACCAGGTATTGCGGATAGGTCAGGCCCAGCGCCTGCAGCAAGGGTTTGTAGACCTTGGTCATCATCAGCGAAGTGGAATGCAGGGCGAAGCAGGCCTGGTTGTCCAGCAGCAGGTGGTCGCAGTTGTCCGGGGTGTCGCGCTTGGTGGTCATTGGGAAGCCTTGATCAGTGATCTTCATGAATCTAGCGGGCAAATCTTTAACGCGCCAGACAATTCTGGGCTAGTGCCGGCCCAGATGGGTTTGCAGCACCAGGTCCCATGGCGGAATGGGGCTGAAACGGGTTTTCAGGTATTCCAGCAGCAGGCGACTGCGGGAATTGGGTTGCTGCTGCAGGCGCAAGGCGTAGATCCCGGAGCTTTCCGGTTTTGGCAGGCCGTTCTCGCAGAACAACGGCAGCAGTTCGCCGCGCAACAGGTATTCGCTGACGAGCCAGGTCGGCAAGTGGGCGATGCCCAGGCCGGCCAATGCGCTGTAGATCAACGCTTCGGCATTGTTGGCGCTCATGCGCACGCGCGACGGCCGATGCAGTTGCATCTGGCCGTCCCTTTCGAAGCGCCAGGCGAAGGGAGGGGCCAGGCCGGCCCAGTCCAGGCCGTCATGTTCGACCAACTGCGCCGGATCATTCGGCACGCCGCGGCGTTGCAAGTAGTCGGGGCTGGCGCAGGCGATGCGCACCATGCTCGCCAGTGGCGTTGCCACCAACCGGGTATCGGCCAATTGCCCGGCGCGCAAGACCAGATCGACCTTTCCCAGGTTCAAGCCCTGCATGTCGACAAAGCTGTCGATCAACTGCAATTGCACGTCGAGGCCGGGATAGAGCAGCAGAAAGTCGGCAATCACCGGTGCCAGGTGTCGCCGCCCGAACGCGGCCGGTGCATCGACACGAATCAGGCCTTCCGGTGCGCTGCTCAGGGACACTGCTTCGGCCCGGGCCAGGCGCAATTCGGCGACGATCCTGCGCGCGCGTTCGGCAAACGCCAGCCCCGCCGGCGTCGCGCGCACCGCATGGGTGCTGCGAATGAACAATTGGCTGCCGACGGCGCCTTCCAGGCTGTCAATGCGCCGCGCCACGGCCGAAGGTGTTAGTGGATGACGGCGTGACGCGGCGGAAAAACTGCCGCTTTCCAGCACGTCGAGAAACAGGCCCAGTTGCTCGGTCAGTAGGTTGGGATTCATGTGTGGCTCGATGCCTGTGCGAGTTTGGCATAGCCATTGTGCGTTGCTGTGCGTTTCCGCGCCAGAAGCAGTTGCGTAGGATGACTCGCCTGACGTTTGGGAGAGAGACACCGTGATTGAGTTTGTGTTGTACCTGGTTTTCGGCGCCGCCTTGGGAACCCTCGGCGGTCTGTTTGGTATCGGCGGGGGATTGATCGCCATTCCGTTGCTGGGCGTGTTGTGCGGTCTTGATCAGCAGATTGCCCAAGGTACGGCATTGGTGATGGTGGTGCCGAACGTGATGCTGGCGCTGTGGCGCTACCACCAGCGCAACAAGATCGAGTTACGTCACGCGCTGCCGCTGGCCACGATGGGTTTTTGCTTCGCCTGGCTCGGATCGATCTGGGCGGTGGGGATCGATGCGCAAAGCATGCGTATCGGTTTTGTCGCGTTCCTGATCGCGCTTTGCGCCTACAACCTGGTGCGGATGTTCCTCGCCAGCGCAGCACCTTCGGCGCAGATGAACCATTCATGGCCATGGCTGGGCGTGCTCGGTGCCGCATCCGGCACCATGGGCGGCCTGTTTGGCGTGGGCGGGGCAGTGGTGGCGACACCAGTGTTGACCAGCGTGTTCGGCACCACCCAGGTGGTTGCCCAGGGCCTGTCCCTGGCACTGGCGCTGCCGAGCACCGGCGTCACGCTGGTCACTTATGGCGTGCATCACCAGGTGAACTGGATGATCGGTGTGCCACTGGCAATCGGCGGGCTGATGAGTATCAGCTGGGGCGTGAAGATCGCCCACAGCCTGCCGGAGCGTCTGCTGCGCGCCCTGTTTTGCGGTTTCCTGCTGTGCTGTGCGGTGATGCTTGCGTTTAAAGCTTGAAGCCTTCGACGATATGCTCGGCCAGGCACTCGGTGATCGGTGACGGATTATGCAGGTTGCGCACCAGCATGATACTGGCCTCGGGCAGCACCGGCAGATCCTCGGCCTCACCGAGGATGCGCATGTCTGCGGTGATCAGGCTTTCAAGTTGCGCGGTGACAGCCAGGCCGGCGCTGACCACCGCCATGATCGCCGACAGGCTGTCGCTGTTATACGCCACGCGATAATCACGTCCTTGGGCATCAAGGGCGTTGCAGGCCCAGATACGGCAGAAACAATCACTGTTGAACATCGCCAGTGGCAGCGGCGTCTGCTCGTGGGCGCTGTAGCATTGCGCCTCGGCCCAGACAAAACGTTCCTTGCGCAACAACTGGCCGATTTCACTGCCCGGCTCACGGGTGACGATGGACAGGTCGAGGTCCTGGCGCATCAGCAGTTGTTTTGATGATTCACAATGCACTTCGATCTGGATCAGCGGGTAGGACTGGGCAAACTGGCGCAGGATCCCCGGCAGAAAACGCATCACGTAGTCGTCCGGGGTGCCGATGCGTACCGTGCCGACCATGTGCGGCTCGCGCAGCGTGTTGAACACTTCGCTGTGCAGCTTGAGGATTCGCCGCGCATAACCCAGCAGCACCTGGCCTTCGGCCGTGAGCCGCACCTGGCGTCCGTCACGCTGGAACAGTTGGCGCTGCAGAATATCTTCTTCCAGTCGCTTCATCTGCATGCTGACGGCTGACTGGGTGCGATGGACCAATTCACCGGCGCGGGTGAAACCACCCTGGTCGGCGATGGCGACGAAGGTGCGCAGCACTTCGGTATCGATACTCGGGTAGGCCGACATGCATCAATCTCCGAGATGGTTACCATCAGAAACATTCGTTGGATTGATCTTAGCCCCGGGCAGAGACTTGGGCCATCCAAACGGAGGGCAACAAGATGAAAGGTCAACATGAAATTCACGGCACTGAAAAACATTCGGTTCACCTGATATCCGATCTGTTGCACAAGTTCGGTCGCTGGTACGAACTGCACCGTGAGCGCGAAATGCTGGCGAGCATGAGTGATGAGGCGTTGAAGGATATTGGCTTGAGTCGTGCCGACGTCGCACATGAAGCTGATCTGCACTTCTGGCAAGACCCGATGGGCAATGGAAAGTAGGTTCGATGACCTATGGAAATGTCCTGTGACTACCCCGTCATCCCGGTCAAAGCCCGGGCTGACGGGGTAGGCGCGAGCCCGAAACAGATGGTCATAGAGCTTTGCTGGAGCCTGTATGCGAACGGGCTGAAGATCCGCTCCCCAACATTGAGGAGTGGTGTCATGGAACGACAAGGCATTGAAGGGAGTGGCGCAGGGCATGGTGTGCGCGATGCACTGCACCGGCTCCGGCAGCCAGTCCGGGCAGCGATTACGCAATTGCAGCGCTGGCGCCAACTGAGCAGGGACCGAACCGAACTCTCTCGATTGAGCGACGAGCGCTTGCGCGATATTGGCTTGAGTCGAGCCGATGTCCTGCGGGAGTCATCGCGCCCGTTCTGGGATGATCCATTCAAGCGATGAGGCGTTGGCATTGGCGTTTTCCCCGTCTGCCGCTAAGGTGGGGAGAGCCTTGCCGATGAGCCTTCAGATGCCTGCATCCCTGTGTTTTTCCTTGAAGCAAGCCAGACGTCTGGCCCTGACCGCCCAGGGTTTTGTCGGGCGCCAGCCGTCAGTGCCGGTCAAGCCTGCCGCTATCAACCGATTGATCGAGCGCCTGGGCATTTTGCAGATCGACTCGGTCAACGCACTGGTGCGCTCGCACTACCTGCCGCTGTTTTCCCGGCTTGGCCAGTATTCTGCCGACTTGCTCGACCAGGCCGCCTGGAGCCAGGGGCGCCAGCGTACCCTCTACGAATACTGGGGGCATGAAGCGTCCTTGCTGCCCTTGTCGATGTACCCGTTGATGCGCTGGCGCATGCAGCGGGCAAGTCGTGGTGAAGACATTTATCAACAACTGGCGCGTTTCGGTCGTGAACAGCAGGACACGGTTCGCCGGGTGCTGGCCTGCGTTCAAGAGCAGGGCGCGTTGGGCGCCGGCAGCCTGTCGACTCGCCAGGAGCGGGCAGGGCCCTGGTGGGACTGGAGCGCGGAAAAGCATGCGCTGGAATGGCTGTTCGCCGCCGGTGAAGTGACAGTGGCCGGCCGGCGTGGGTTCGAGCGGCTTTATGACCTGCCGGAGCGGGTCATCCCTTCGGCGATTCTGGCGCAACCGCGGCTCACTGAGGCTGAGGCCCAGCGCGGGCTGATACGGCATGCCGCGTCGGCCTTGGGCGTGGGCACCGAGAAAGACCTGCGTGACTATTTCCGTTTGAACCTCGCGGACAGTCGTCCGCGTCTGGCGGAGTTGGTCGAGGCCGGTGAGTTGCTCTGCTGCGAAGTCGAGGGTTGGCGGCAACCTGCCTATTGCCTGCCTGAGCCGAAGGTGCGGCGCAAGGTCGAGGCCAGCGCGTTGCTTTCACCTTTCGACTCGCTGATATGGGAGCGCAGCCGTACCGAGCGGCTGTTTGATTTTCGCTATCGGCTGGAGATCTACACGCCGCCGGGTAAGCGGATCTACGGCTATTACGTCCTGCCGTTTTTGCACAATGAGCGCATT
Organism: Pseudomonas sp. GM78; assembly: GCF_000282475.1. Taxonomy (GTDB): domain Bacteria; phylum Pseudomonadota; class Gammaproteobacteria; order Pseudomonadales; family Pseudomonadaceae; genus Aquipseudomonas. The sequence continues at coordinate 44,106 of NZ_AKJF01000062.1, read as the reverse complement.
GCCGCACGGGTCGATCTGCGCGCGGAGCGGGCTGCCGGGCGGTTGGCGGTGCATGCGGTGCATGAAGAGCAAGTGGGATTGGATGACGAGGGGATGTTGGCCCTGGCGTTCAATCTGCGGCAGATGGCGGATTGGTTGGGGCTGGCGCGGGTCCAGTTGAATTGCCCGCGGGCGAGTGCGGCAAGATTGCGGGTGGCATTGGCACAGATAGAGGGTGACTGATCTGGCCTAATCGCCAGCAGGCTGGCTCCCACACTGGATCTGTGTCCTGCACAAATCCCATGTGGGAGCCAGCCTGCTGGCGATAGCGGTACATCAGGCGATCAAAAACTACCGCCGGACTTGCTTGAGGGTTTCAGCAATCAGGAAGGCCAGTTCCAGCGACTGATCGGCATTCATTCGCGGGTCGCAATGGGTGTGGTAGCGATCCGACAAGCCGTCCTCGGTAATCGGACGCGCACCGCCGATGCACTCGGTGACGTTCTGCCCGGTCATCTCGATGTGGATGCCGCCCGCGTAACTGCCTTCGGCTTCGTGGACCTGGAAGAACTGCTTCACTTCGCCAAGGATCTGCGCAAAGTCGCGGGTCTTGTAGCCGCTACTGGCCTTGATGGTATTGCCGTGCATCGGATCGGAACTCCAGAGCACTTGCTTGCCTTCACGCTGCACGGCGCGGATCAGTTGTGGCAAATGATCGCCGACCTTGTTCGCGCCCATGCGCGCGATCAAGTTCAGGCGCCCCGGATCGTTCTCGGGGTTGAGCACGTCGATCAAACGGATCAGGTCTTGCGGGTTCATGCTCGGACCGACCTTGACCCCGATCGGATTGTTCACCCCGCGCAGGAATTCGACATGCGCGCCATCGAGCTGACGAGTACGGTCGCCGATCCAGAGCATGTGGGCCGAACAGTCGTAATAGTCGTTGGTCAGGCTGTCGCGACGGACGAAGGCTTCCTCGTAATTGAGCAGCAGCGCTTCGTGGGCAGTGAAAAAGCTGGTTTCGCGCAGTTGCGGCGAGCTGTCCATGCCGCAGGCGCGCATGAAGGCCAGGGTTTCATCGATGCGGTCGGCCAGGTGGCTGTATTTTTCCGCCAGGGCCGAGTTGGCGATGAAGTCCAGGTTCCACTTGTGTACCTGGTGCAGGTCGGCAAACCCGCCCTGGGCGAAGGCGCGCAGCAGGTTGAGGGTGGCGGTGGACTGGTGGTACGACTGCAGCAGGCGTTCCGGGTCCGGCACGCGGCTTTTTTCATCGAAGCCGATGCCGTTGACGATATCGCCACGGTAGGCCGGCAGTGTCACGCCGTCGATGGTCTCGTCGTTGGCCGAGCGAGGTTTGGCGAACTGGCCGGCCATGCGCCCGACCTTGACCACCGGGCAGCCGGCCGCGAAAGTCATGACAATGGCCATTTGCAGCAGCACCTTGAAGGTGTCGCGGATTTTCGCGGCGGAAAACTCGGCGAAACTTTCGGCGCAGTCGCCGCCCTGCAGCAAAAACGCTCGTCCCTGGGTCACTTCGGCGAACTGACGGCGCAATTCCCGGGCTTCCCCGGCAAACACCAGCGGCGGGTAGCTGGCCAGGGTCTGCTCGACGTGCTGCAGATGCGCTGCGTCGGGGTATTGGGGTTGTTGCTGGATCGGCAGGGCGCGCCAGCTGTCAGGGCTCCAGGGTTGGCTCATCATGATCTCTAGTGTTTTACGCTCGGACGTCCATGTTATCAGCAATTAGTGCGTGACCTGTTCCCGTCGCTTCGCGGACAATCGCGCTTTTGCCGCTTCCGCTGCGGTTTATCGCGTTGCTGTTTGCCCAGGAGGGCCCGGTGACGATCAGGAGACGAAATGACTGAGGAGCGCGTCGAGCATCTGCTCGCCGAGGTGCAGGACGAATTTGGCGTGATTCGCGTGCTGGAAGTGGCCGATTACCGCTTTCTCGAGTTCGGTGATGCCATCGAGCAAAGTTGCGTGTTCACCGCCGATCCGAGCTGGCTCGAGTACGACTATACCCGGGCGATGCTGATTGGCGCGCTGTGCCATGAACAGCCGGAAAGCGCACTGTTCCTGGGGCTTGGCGCCGGCACGCTGACCCAGGCCTGCCTCAAGTTCCTGCCCCTGGAAGATGTCGAAGCCATCGAGCTGCGCCCGGATGTGCCGCGCCTGGCCATCGAGTACCTGGGGCTGGACGACGATCCGCGGCTGTATATTCGCGTGGGCGATGCACTGGAACTGCTCGACACCGCCGAGCCTGCCGACCTGATTTTTGTCGATCTCTACACCGATGTCGGCCCGGGCGTCGGGCATCTGGCCTGGACCTTCCTGGAGAACTGCCAGAAACGCCTGAATCCGGGCGGCTGGCTGGTGATCAACCAATGGGCCACCGACGATGGCAAGCCACTGGGCGCCGCGTTGCTGCGCGGGCTTTATCATCGGCATTACTGGGAGCTGCCGGTGAAGGAGGGCAACGTGATCCTGATCGTGCCATCGGAACTGGATCAGGTGTTGGACATGGAGAGCCTGACCGCTCGGGCTGAAGCGCTGGCGCCGCGGTTGGGGTATTCGTTGCAGTCGTTGATCAAGGCGATTCGCCCGGCCACCTGATCCATTAGTTGTCTGGGCGGGCCCCATCGCGAGCAGGCTCGCTCCCACAGGGGACCGCGGTCCCCTGTGGGAGCGAGCCTGCTCGCGATGACTTTCCAACAGCCACCGCTTCTCTCAGCACCCTTTGAAAACCCCGGGCCGCCGCTCGACCAGCGACTGCACACCTTCCCGAGCATCCTCGCTGACCAGCAACTTCTTCACCAGCGCCGGCAACCCTTGTGCAGCGGCGGTTTCGCCCTCGTAGCGGGCCTGCCGGGCAGACATCAGAGTTGCCTGAACCCCCAGCGGCGCCTGCCGGGCGATGCGCTCGGCCAGTTCAATCGCCCGCGGCAGTAAATCCTCGCTGGCCATGACTTCCTGCACCAGGCCCAGGTGCAAGGCGTCATGGGCATCGAATTCGTCGCCGGTCAGCATCCAGCGCATGGCATTGCCCCAGCCAGCCACCTGATGTAGGCGCAAGGTCGCGCCGCCGAATGGGAAGATGCCGCGCTGCACCTCCATTTGTGCGAATCGGGTGTTGCTGGCGCACAGGTTGATGTCGGCGGCCAGCATCAACTCGATACCGATGGTCAGGCAGTAGCCCTGGGCGGCGACGATCACCGGCTTGCTGACCCTGGGCCCGGCGAAGACACCCCACGGGTCGCAGCCGCCGGGCGGGGCTTGCCAGCCTTCGGTCAGTGCCGCGCTGGCGCTGACCAGGTCCAGGCCAGCGGTAAAATGCTCGCCATGCCCGAAGACCACGGCCACACGTGCTTCGCTGTCGGCTTCGAATTCACCGTAGGCCAGGCTCAATTCGTTGAGCAGGTCGAGATCAAAGGCGTTGCGCTTGGCGACCCGGTCCAGTCCGATCAACAGGACATGACCACGCTTTTCACGACTCACGCGGCTGGTATCGAGCTCTTTCATGCTGCATTTCCTCGAGCGGCTGAGGGCGCGCAGACCCAAGGTCTGTGGCGGATGGGTGAACCGTTTTAGCGACATCGCCCGCAGGGCAGGGCCTTTGAAAAGTAGACGCTGGCGCGATTATCCGCAAAGCCTGTGACAGAACGCCGTGGGCGGGAGTTTTGCGATAAAAAAAGGCTCCCTTTTTCGGCAAATTCCGGTATAGTGCGCGCCGGCCTTTAGCCGGGCCGCGTTTAGGTGGCGCAATTCCCCGAAGTCAGATTCGGTTGCACGTTCGCCCAGCGAACTCTTCCTAAACGATTCTTTCATTCATTCGTTTTCGCAAATCCCCGCCGACAAAGCTGCCAGGGCGACTCTTGAGTCTCAACACGGCATGCGCAGCTTTGGAGCATGGGTCTTTGCGGATGCACTTAGAGGCAGACCCATGACCCAGGAAATCGGCGGCTTCGCCGCTCTTGAACTTCATCCTAATATTGTCGCTGCAGTAGTCGCTACCGGCTATGAAGAGCCTTCGGCCATTCAGCAGCAGTCGATCCCGATCATTCTCGCCGGTCACGATATGATTGGCCAGGCGCAAACCGGTACCGGTAAAACCGCTGCCTTTGCCCTGCCTATCCTGCACCGCATTGATCCGTCCAAGCGCGAGCCGCAAGCTCTGATCCTGGCCCCAACTCGTGAGTTGGCGCTACAAGTTGCAACCGCTTTCGAAACCTACGCCAAGCAAATGCCGGGCGTCACTGTTGTGGCTGTCTACGGCGGCGCGCCGATGGGCCCACAATTGAAAGCAATCCGTAATGGCGCACAGATCGTTGTCGCCACTCCGGGCCGTCTGTGCGACCACCTGCGTCGCGACGAAAAAGTTCTGGCGACCGTGAACCACCTGGTTCTCGACGAAGCAGACGAAATGCTCAAGCTGGGCTTCATGGACGACCTGGAAGTCATCTTCAAGGCCATGCCGGAAACCCGTCAGACCGTATTGTTCTCGGCTACCCTGCCGCAATCGATCCGTGCCATCGCTGAGCGCCACCTGCGCGATCCGAAGCACGTGAAGATCCAGAGCAAGACCCAGACCGTTACCGCGATCGAGCAGGCTCACCTGCTGGTTCACGCTGACCAGAAGACTTCTGCCGTTCTCAGCTTGCTGGAAGTGGAAGACTTCGACGCCCTGATCATGTTCGTGCGCACCAAGCAAGCGACCCTGGACCTGGCCAGCGCCCTGGAAGCCAAAGGCTACAAAGCCGCTGCGCTGAACGGTGACATTGCCCAGAACCAGCGTGAGCGCGTGATCGACTCCCTCAAGGATGGCCGTCTGGACATCGTTGTGGCGACCGACGTTGCTGCTCGTGGCCTGGACGTTCCGCGCATCACTCACGTGTTCAACGTTGACATGCCGTACGATCCAGAGTCCTACGTTCACCGTATCGGCCGTACCGGCCGTGCCGGTCGCGAAGGTCGTGCGCTGCTGCTGGTGACTCCACGTGAGCGCCGCATGCTGCAAGTGATCGAGCGTGTAACCGGTCAGAAGGTTGCTGAAGTTCGCCTGCCAGACGCTCAAGCCGTTCTGGATGCGCGCATCAAGAAGCTGACCAACAGCCTGTCGCCGCTGGTGGCCGAAGCCGAATCGACCCACGGTGATCTGCTTGATCGCCTGACCGCCGACATCGGTTGCAGCCCACGTGCCCTGGCCGCAGCCCTGCTGCGCAAGGCAACCAACGGTCAAGCGCTGAACCTGGCCGCTATCGAGAAAGAGCGTCCACTGGTGCCGAACAACGCACCGCGTGGCGATCGTCCAGAGCGTTCCGGTGATCGTCCTGAGCGTGGTGACCGCGAGCGTCGTGCTCCGATGCCACTGGGCGAAGGTCGTGCTCGTTGCCGTACCGCGCTGGGTGCGCGTGATGGCATCGCTGCCAAGAACCTGCTGGGCGCCATCCTCAACGAAGGTGGTCTGGCGCGTGAAGCCATCGGTCGCATCCAGGTGCGTGACAGCTTCAGCCTCGTCGAACTGCCGGAAGACGGTCTTGAGAAGTTGCTGAGCAAGCTGAAGGACACTCGCGTTGCCGGTAAGCAGTTGAAGCTGCGTCGCTACCGCGAAGATTGATCCGCTCCCGGGCTGATTGATCGAACATAAAAAATCCCCGACTGGTTCGGGGATTTTTTATGCATGGGTTTTGGGATTATTCCGCAGCTGGCCCACCACCCGCCGTCACCACCTGAATGCTCATGCGCGGTGTCGCCAGGTCCAGCCCGGCTTCATCCAGATGCCGTTTGAGCGACAGGTTGAACGCCCGTGAAACTTCCCATTGCTTGATCGGCGCGGTCTTGAACCGGGCCCGCAGAATCGCATTGCCGGACTCGAAACTCTCCACGCCCTGGAACTCCAGGGGCGACCAGATATTGCGCCGTTGCAGCGGATCGGTGCGCATTTTCTGGCCGACGTCGCGCATCAGCTTGATCGCATTGTCGATGTCCATGCTGGCAGGCACCGCGACCCGGAAGATCGCGTAGCCGAATTCCCGGGAGTAATTCTTGATGCTCTTGATTTCGCTGAACGGAATGGTGTGGACGATGCCATCGATGTCCCGCAGGCGTACGGTGCGAATGGTCAGGCCCTCGACGGTGCCCAGGTGGCCGCCGACGTCCACGTAGTCGTCGATGGCCAGGGAGTCTTCGATGATGATGAACAGGCCGGTAATCAGGTCTGCCACCAGCGATTGTGCGCCGAAACCGATGGCCAGGCCGATCACGCCGGCACCGGCCAGCAGTGGCGTAACGTTCATGCCCATGTTCGCCAGGGCGACAATCAGCGCGATGATGAAAATCGCCACGAACAGCACGTTGCGGATCAGCGGCATCATGGTCTGTGCGCGGGCGTTGGCCAGGCCTTTGCGCGAGCGAGTGAGGGCGTGATGCACGGCGGTGTCGCTGAGGATCCAGATCAGCCAGGCAAAGATCAGCGTGCCGATAAGGCTGAACAGTTTGACGCTGACCTCATGGCCTTCGCCTTCAGTGAAGCTGATCAGCGACATGCCCCAGACCCGCAGTCCCAGCTCGATGAATGCCAGCCATACCAACAGATGGGCCAGGGTGTAGAAGAAGTTTTTCAGGCGTTCCGAATACAGGGCGTGACGCTTCGCGCCGCGCTGCGGTTTGAGCGCGTGGCGGCGCACCAGGCCATTGATGACCATGCACAACACCAGCAACACGGTGCAGATCAGCGACTGGCGCAGCGCGGTACTGGTGTCGCCGGCCGAGACGAAGGTAGCGAACAGGGAAATCCCCACCAGCACCAGCGCCGGTACAAACCAGAAGGTGCCGAGAATTTCGATGGTGTCGCTGAGGGCGCGGCGGGTCAGGCGCCGGGACAGCGGCTGGTTGCGGATCAAGTGGGCAATCGGGCGGCGGAAACGCAGGATGAACAATCCCGTGGACAATGCCGCCAGTACATTGGCTACCGTCGCCGCGGTGTGGGCCAGGTGCACGCCAAGGCTTTCCGTCAGGCGCGGGTCGTTCAGGGCTTCACCGAAAGCGGCGAAACTGCCGATCAGCCACAGCGGGCGGAAGGCCTGGTGCCGCAGGATGTACAGGGCCCGGTGACGGTGCGGGCCGTCGAGCAGGGAAAAGGCAATCACGCAGATCGCGGAGAAACAGGTGCCGACCACCAGAGCGTAAGCCAGCACCATGGCCAGGCTTTTGCCGAGTGACGATGGCAGGGCGTAACTCATGTAGACGGTGATGACCAGGGCAATCAGCCACGGCCCCAGCTTGCGCAGGGCGAAACGCAGCATGTCCAGGGCCCTGGGGTGTTGCGGCAGTTCTTCGGTCAGGCCGAAACGCATTCGGACTCGATGGCTGACCCAGATCAGCGCCGCCGCCAGCAGGCTCCAGACCATCAGGATCATGGCAAAGGCGAAGATGATCGGCAGCCACTCGCTGGCCGGCAGTGCCAGCGCCATCAATTCATCCTTGGCCAGGTCGAACTCGCTGGACCAGCGAGTGATCGGGCTGTCGGCGCCGGAGAATTGTTTTTCGAAACTGGCCAGGGTTCCGCCAATCAGGCCCAGCACGCCTTCTTCGGCGGCCGGTTGGGCTTTTTTGGTGGCATCGCGCAGCTTCTTCAGATCCGCCAGCAGTTTGCTGCGCTGCTGATCGTTCTCCAGCGACTTGATGACTTCGTCCAGGGATTGCCCAAGGGGTTCCTGCGCCTCAGGTTGGGTTTTTGCCGGGCTGCCAAGCAGGCTCGGCAGCCCGGCGGCCTGGGCAGGCGCTGGCGCCATCAGTGTCATCAGGCTGATTAGGAAAAGGCACGGCAGGGCGAACAGGCGAGCGAACACTAGGCGGTCAACCTCTAAATGGGCAGATCGACCGAGTGTACGAGCCCGTCAAAACCAATGCGAGCGGGGGTGGGGATTTATTCGTTGAGTTTGGCGAGGATCTTGAAGATCACCGTGGCCAGGATCAACAGCATGCCGAGCCACATGGCGAGCACGCCAGCGTTCTTGTCGCGAAAATTGAAGCCGACTGCCAGCATGATCATCCCGATAAGAATGGGGATGAGCATGGCGTGGAACGAGGACATTGTGATCATGGCGACTGCCTTGTCGAAAGGGATAAGTGAAGTTTAGGTGGCTTTGTGGGGGCTGCCGTGCGGCAATTCGACTTACCCGCGAAGAACGATGACGCGGTGTGCCAGGGACACCGCATCGTCTGTTTTTCCGTAGGAGGCGATCCGACTTGCCGGCGAAGAACGATGACGCGGTGTACCAGGGGCACCGTAGCGTCTTGTTCACCGGCAAGCCTGGCTCCAACGGGTACGGGGGTTACGGTAGCTCGCGGCAGGCGTAGAACGCGCTGAGCACCTTCACCAGATGCGCCAGGTCATGGCTGCCGCACAGCTCGCGGATCGAATGCATCGCGAAGGTCGGCAGGCCGATGTCCACGGTACGCACACCCAGGTGGCTGGCGGTGATCGGGCCGATGGTCGACCCGCAACCCATGTCGCTGCGCACCACGAAGCTCTGTACCGGCACTTCTTCGGCCATGCACAGGTGACGGAAGAACCCGGCGGTTTCGCTGTTGGTGGCGTAGCGCTGGTTGCTGTTGACCTTGATCACGGGGCCGGCGTTGAGTTTCGGGCCGTGATTGGCATCGTGCTTGTCGGCGTAGTTGGGGTGCACGCCGTGGGCGTTGTCGGCCGAGATCAGCAGGGATTTCTGAATGGTGCGTACGAACTCATCGCCTTCCGGCAGCAGGCGACGCAACGTCTGCTCAAGCATCGGGCCGTCGGCGCCACAGGCCGAGCAGGAACCGACTTCCTCATGGTCATTGCAGACCAGGACGCAGGTTTCATCGGTGTCGGTGGTCAGCAGCGCTTGCAGGCCGGCATAACATGACAGCAGGTTGTCCAGGCGCGCACCGGCGATGAAATCGCCGTGCAGGCCGATGACGGCCGCGCTTTGGGTGTCGTAGAAGCTTAGTTCGTAATCCAGCACGACATCGGCGTTCAGGCCGTGTTCGCGGGCCAGCTGATCGGTGAGCACGGCGCGGAAGTCCACGCGTTCGTCCCCGGCGAATTGCGCCAGTACCGGCGGCAGTTCGGTCTGGGCGTTGATTGCCCAGCCCATGTTGGCTTCACGGTTGAGGTGAATGGCCAGGTTGGGGATGATCGCGATCGGTGCCTTGAAGTCGATCAGCTGGCTCTCGACCTTGCCGTCACGACGGAAAGTGACACGACCGGCCAGGGACAGGTCGCGGTCGAACCAGGGGGCCAGCAGCGCGCCGCCATAAACTTCCACGCCCAATTGCCAGAAACCCTGGCGTTGCAACTCCGGCTGGGGCTTGACCCGCAGGCACGGGCTGTCGGTGTGGGCGCCGACCAGTCGAATGCCGCCGTGCAGCGGCGAGTGCCGGCCCATCTTGATCGCGACGATCGACGAGTCATTGCGGGTGACGTAGTAGCGACCATTGGCTTCGGTGTTCCATGGCTCGCGTTCGTCCAGGCGTTGGAAGCCCGCCGCTTCCAGTCGCTGAACAAGGCTGGCGGTGGCATGAAACGGGGTAGGGGAGGCCTTGAGGAAATCGATCAGGCCTTGGTTCAACTCTTCGCGCATAAGTAGCTCCAGACAGCAATGGCGCCAGTTTAACGTATTGGCCCGAAGCATTGGACAAGAGCTTTCAGCGCCAGGCCTGGCCAGGTGCTCAATGTTATACAGCTTGAAACTGTTGTTGGACGAGATGCCATGGGCTTGCAGGCAGCGGCCGAGCTTGATGTAGTCCGGGCGTTCGCAGTCGTAGCTCAAAAGTAGCCCCAGGCAACAGGAGTGCAAGTTGACCGTATTGGCCTGGGGCAATGCAGGTGCGCTGTCGTCTGGAAATGTCTACCCGGTCCAATGGCCAGGTGCCGCTGTCAACCGGTGATCAATTTGCCGCTGAGGAAGACTTCACGTCGCTGTTTACGTCCGACATGTTCGTGTTTACTCGGGTGATAAGCCTCATCGAACTGTTTTCGCGAAACGCCGGGAAGCGCCTGGATGTATTGATCAACCAGGTGGTCATAGTCGGCTTCGGTAATCAGTTTGTAGATTTCGCGGTGATAGAAGAACCCCAACTGAAAACCGAGCGTCGCACTGAAGTGAGGGGGTGGCTCGGCAAAACAGTTTTCAAAGTCTATGGCTTGCAACGGTTTTTGCGACTTTTTGGGGATCATGATATTGCCGGCCCAGAAATCCATATGGGTGATGTTCTTTCGGGACAGCGAGCCAAGCAATTCGAACGCGTTGAGAATGAAGGTTACGACCTTGTCCGGGTTGTGTTTAAGCCACCGCATACCGTCGATGTGCTCATCGAGCAGGCGCGTGAGGATGAAGTATTCGCGGGTCAGGCCCAGACGATCCCGTGTATAGCCATATCCCTCCAGCGCGGGCATTGGAGCACCGCGGCGCTGGGCTTCCCGGGTGTTCAGCAACTCTTCCAGTGGCCAGTCGAACCGACCGTTGCGCTGTGGTTTGCCCAGGGTGACGCGCACTTTTGCCTTGAATGTATCCAATGGCTGCACCTTGGCAAACAGCGGCCTGGGGCCAGAGGACAGCGGTGCACTCGCCCGCGTGAGCTTGTTGGCTTTGCGTTTTTTTATGAGTTGTTCAAGCGCCTGTTGCGCTTCGACGCTGGGTGGCTGGCACAGGTGCAGGGTGGTATTGCCGGATACAAAGGTGATGGGGTAGTCGCTTTGAAGCTTTTTACTGCTGAGCACGGGGCTTCCTGCCTGGTATCAAATTGCCATTATTTTACGATTCATTACAAAATTATGACAATGATTTCACGAAATTTCCATGATTGGTTATTTGTAACGGCAAATGACAACGCCCTTCAAAGGAAGGGCGTTTCAAAGAGTTTCAGTGGTCACTCGCTCAAAAAGGTGCGGGGCACTCGAAGCGCAGTCGCTCACCGCTCTGCGGGTGAGTGAAGCTGAGCATGCTCGCATGCAGGCACAGGCGTGGCCAGGCGGCCAGGGCTTGCTCATGGGCGTAGAGTCCATCGCCCAGCAATGGGTGACCGATCGACAGCATGTGCACGCGCAATTGGTGCGAGCGCCCGGTGATCGGCGTGAGTTCGACGCGACACCAATCGCCGCAGCGCTCCAGTACACGCCAGAAGGTCAGGGCGTGTTTGCCGAATTCATGGTCCACCACGTGGCGTGGCTTGGTCGGCGGGTCGTAGCGCAGCGGCAAGTCGATGCTGCCACTGTCGAGGGCCGGCTGGCCCCAGCACAATGCGGTGTAGGCTTTTTCGGTTTCGCGATCGTGAAATTGCCTGGACAGTTCACGGTGTGTGTCGGCATCACGGGCCAGCAGGATGATGCCGGAGGTTTCCCAATCCAGTCGATGGACGATTCGCGCTTCCGGGTAGCCGTTTTCCTGCAGGCGGGTAATCAGGCAGTCCTTGTTGTCGTCGGCCCGGCCGGGCACGGAGAGCAACAGGGTGGGTTTGTTTACCACCAGGACAGCGGCGTCCTCATGGATGATGTGGATATTGGACAGCGGCATTAAACAGCCTCGTTACAAACGCCAACGGCGGTTCAGACCTGCAGGCCTGACCGCCGTGGTTCCAGCCGGATCGACTCAGCGATCTGGCAGGGTGATATTGAGTTCCAGAATCGAGCAGCTGCCCTGGCTTTCCAGTGCGACGTGCACGTCATCGGACCCGATATTGACGTACTTGCGAATCACTTCGACCAGTTCCTTCTGCAAGGCTGGCAGGTAATCCGGGGTACTGCGTTGGCCGCGTTCGTGCGCCACGATGATCTGTAGACGCTCTTTCGCTACCGACGCGGTGCTTTGCTTTTTGTTGGCACGAAAGAAGTCAAAAAGGTTCATTGTTTAGTTGCCTCCAAACAGGCGCTCGAAGAATCCCTTCTTCTGTACATCGAGGAAACGATGTTCCACGGTTTTGCCCAGCAGGCGGTCAACGGTATCGCTGTAAGCCTGGCCGGCATCGCTCTGGTCGTCGAGAATCACCGGAACGCCCTGGTTGGATGCCTTGAGCACCGCCTGGGATTCAGGGATCACGCCGAGCAGCGCCACCGAGAGGATTTCCTTGACGTCTTCGACGCCGAGCATTTCGCCCTTGCTCACGCGCTCTGGATGGTAACGGGTAATCAGCAGGTGTTCCTTGATCGGGTCTTCGCCGCGCTCGGCGCGACGGGACTTGCTGGCCAGCAGGCCGAGCATGCGGTCCGAATCTCGTACCGAGGACACTTCCGGGTTGGTCACCACGATCGCTTCGTCAGCGAAGTACATGGCCAGGTGGGCGCCTTTTTCGATGCCCGCCGGGGAGTCGCAGACCACGAACTCGAAGTCTTCCTTGAGTTGCATCAGGACTTTTTCCACGCCTTCGACCGTCAGCGCGTCTTTGTCGCGGGTCTGGCTGGCCGCCAGTACGTAGAGGTTTTCCAGGCGCTTGTCTTTGATCAGGGCCTGTTGCAGGTTGGCTTCGCCGTTGACCACGTTGACGAAGTCATACACCACGCGGCGCTCGCAACCCATGATCAGGTCGAGGTTACGCAAACCGACGTCGAAGTCGACGATGACTGTTTTGTGACCGCGCAGAGCGAGGCCGGTACCGATAGCGGCGCTGGTGGTGGTCTTACCCACACCACCCTTGCCGGATGTAACCACGAGAATCTTGGCCAAGGTGTTTCACCCCTAAGGAAAAAGGACTTTTAGCCCCTGAAAAACATCTCTTGAAAACTACAGCAGCGGGACAGCCTTGGCTGGAATATGGCCGCAGACGGTATTTACCCCCGGTAAACACTGTTTGTAGCCTGTTTCCTACTTCGTTTGAGCCGTTTTCGCTACGTTTTAGAGATGCTTGGAAAATGCGGCAGTATCCGTTAAAGCCGAATGATGTTCAACACGTCGCCTGACAGGCTGACCTGCACGCCCGAGCCCCACAACGGGTCGCGGCGCAGATCTTCGGAGACCTTGTAATGACCGGCGATGGAGATCAGTTCAGCGCTCATTTGCTGGCAGAAAATTCGTGCCTTGGTGTCGCCTTTGACGCCCGCCAGCACACGACCGCGCATCGCGCCGTATACATGGATGTTCCCATCGGCGAGAAGTTCCGCCCCCGGGCTGACCGAGGAGATCACCACCAGATCGCTGCCCTGGGCATAAATCTGCTGGCCACCGCGTACGGGCGAAGTGATGATTTTCGTCGGCTTGATGGTCGGTTCCGCTGGTTTTTCCGGCTTTTTCGCCACGACGCCTTCGTTCAGGTCCAGCGCCCGTTCACGGGCCCCGGACGGCGGCAGTACCGGCAGGTCGACTGCGATGGCCGCCGCGATGTCTTCGATGCGGTTGGCGCGGATAGCCAGGGTACGCAGGCCATGCTGGCGGCAGATGCGCATCAGGCCGGGCAGATCGACGGTGCCGCCGTTGGCCGGGAGCTTGTCCAGGGCCAGGACCAGCGGCGCGTTACTGAAGAAGTTCGGCGCCTGGGCGACCTTGGCGGCCAACTGCCGATCGAGGCCTTCAAGGTCATTTCGGGCCAGTTCCAGCACCGTTATGGCAAGCATGCTGCCCTTCAACTGGAACACGGGATCTTGGTCTAGCAGTTCGGTTTGGCTCATGGTCGGCATACAACGACTTGTCACTAAAAGTGCCCAGACTTATAACGAGAACGCCCGCGAGCCGCAAGCCGGGTCGAACGATGTAGAATGCGCGGCCAACGTCTTTTCGGAACCTTTAATGGATCGCCCGCGTTTTCGAACAACTTTTCTGATGCCGCGTTTCTGGCTGCTCTGGTGCGGCCTGGGGCTGTTATGGCTGATTGTCCAGCTGCCGTACCCTGCATTGCTGTGGATCGGTCGGGGCCTGGGCGCCTTGATGTATCGGGCAGCGGCCGACCGGCGGCGCATTGCCAAGCGGAATCTCGAGCTGTGCTTCCCGGAAAAATCCGCAGCCGAGCGCAAGCGCCTGCTCAAGGAGAACTTCGCGTCCACCGGTATCGCCTTCTTTGAAATGGCGATGAGCTGGTGGTGGTCGCGCGAGCGGCTGGCGAAACTGGCCCATGTCGAGGGCCTGGAGCACCTGAAGAATGCCCAGCGCGAAGGCAAGGGCGTGATCCTGATGGCCGTCCACTTCACCACGCTGGAAATCGGTGCGGCGCTGCTTGGCCAGCAGCACACCATCGACGGCATGTACCGCGAACACAAGAACCCGCTATTCGACTATGTACAGCGTCGCGGTCGCGAGCGGCATAATCTCGATTCGCTCGCCGTGGAGCGCGAGGATGTGCGTGGCATGCTCAAGTTGCTGCGGGCCGGCCGCGCGATCTGGTACGCACCGGACCAGGACTATGGCGCCAAGCAAAGCATTTTCGTGCCGTTGTTCGGCATACAGGCCGCTACCGTCACCGCCACCAGCAAATTCGCGCGGCTGGGCAAGGCACTGGTGGTGCCGTTCACCCAGGAGCGCCTGGCGGACGGCAGTGGTTATCGCCTGGTGATCCACGCACCGCTCGAAGGCTTTCCTGGTGAAACCGAAGAAGCCGACTGCTTGCGCATCAACCAATGGATCGAAGGCGTCTTGCGTGATTGTCCAGAGCAATACCTCTGGGCCCATCGCCGCTTCAAGAGCCGTCCGCCCGGCGAACCGAAGCTGTACGCAAAACGCGGCTGAACGGCCGATCCCGACATGCACCATGGAGTGTTGCGATGAGTCCTGCTGAACCCGTCACGGGGTTGAGCCTTTCCGGCGGCGGGGCTCGGGCGGCCTATCAGGTGGGCGTGCTGGCGGCGATTGCCGAGTTGTTGCCCTTGGGTGCGGACAATCCTTTTCCGGTGATTGTCGGCACCTCCGCCGGGGCGATCAATGCGGTCAGCCTGGCCAGCGGGGCGATGGATTTTCGCGCGGCCATCGAGCGGCTGACGGCGTTCTGGCAGGGTTTTCGCAGCCACCTGGTGTTGCGCAGCGACTGGCCGGGCGTGATCAGCCAGGCCACCCGGTTCGTCAGTCACAGCTTGTTGGGCCTTGGTGGCCAGGTGCCCGTGGCGTTGCTCAACAGCTCGCCGCTACGGGGGTTGCTCGACGACAAACTGCACATGGGCGGCATTGCCCACGCCATCGCGCAAAAGCAATTGCAGGCGGTTGCGGTCACGGCGTTCGGCTACGAATCCGGTCAGGCGGTGACGTTCTATCAGGGCGGCGGCACCATCGATGCCTGGTTGCGTCATCGGCGGATCGGCGTTCCCACACAATTGTCGGTTGACCATTTGCTCGCCAGTTCGGCCATTCCGCTGCTGTTCGCTCCAGTGAAAATCGGCGAAGAGTATTTCGGCGACGGCGCGGTGCGCCAGTCGGCACCGATCAGCCCGGCCCTGCACCTGGGCGCCAACCGGGTGCTGGTGGTGGGCGTCAGCGGCAACCCGCGTGGGTTCGACCCGGAGCAACCGCTGCAACGCGCCTACACGGGTCAGCAGCCAACCCTGGCGCAGATTGGTGGACACATGCTCAACAGTACGTTCATCGACAGCCTGGAAAGCGATATCGAGCTCTTGCAGCGCTTGAATCAGTTCAGCCGCCTCATGCCCGATGGCACGCCGATCCGTACGCTGGGGGTGGCGCCAGTCGAGGTGCTGGTGATTTCACCCAGTCAGCCGATCGACGAGATCGCCGCACGCCATCGCCAGGAGCTGCCAGCGGCGCTGCGCCTGTTCTTGCGCGGGCCGGGGGCGACCAGGACAAGCGGGGCAGGGGTGTTGAGTTATCTGCTGTTCGAGGCGGGGTATTGCAGCGAGTTGATTGATCTGGGGCGGCGGGATGCGTTGGCCAAGCGCGGGGAGATTTGCCGGTTTCTCGGGTTGGCGGAACCTGTGGTTTCGGCTTGAGATCTGCGGTGCGGCCATCGCGGGCAAGCCCGCTCCCACAGTGATTGGCGTCGGACACAAAATCTTCGTACGACGAAAAAACCTGTGGGAGCGGGCTTGCCCGCGAAGGCGTCCTTACAGGCGCCGCCGGATCAGAAGTGCACCTTGACCAGGAAGCTGGTCACGCTCTGATCGGTCTTGAAGCCCTGGCTGTCTTCGATACCGTACTTGTTTTTCCAGTAGTCATACTCGACACCCACGTACAACTGCTTTTCGCCCAGGCTCAGCGCCTTGCCCAGGTCATATTTGATCTGTGGGTTGAAGTGCAGGTTGGCGTGGTATTCGCCTTTCTTGTTGACGTCGTTGTCGACCACCCAGTCCATGAAACCGTCGATCAGGATGCTCGAGTCACCCACCGGAATGGTGTAGGACCAGGCTGGAGTGATCTGCCAGACATCGTCACCCGGGCGGTCGCCTTCGGTGTGGCGGTTGTAGAAGTTCAGCTGGAAGTAGTCGAAACCGGGGATGGCCAGGTCGAAACCCGGGCCGATCAGGTACGACTCGGTGTCGTCTTCGCCGAACTCATAGGTCATGGCCAGCAGCACGTCCTTGATCGGGCCGAACTCCAGCTTCTGATCGAAAATCTTGTTGAACGACAAACGCGGGCTGAATTCGCCGTAGTGGGTGTTCTTGCCCGCGAAGGCGTCTTCCTTGCCGTTGTAGAAGATTTTGTCGATGAAGAAGAAGTTGTCGCCGTATTTCCAGCCGTCGGCGTGTTCGAAGGTCACCGTCTGCTGGATGCGCGGGTTGACCTGGAAGTCCTTGCCATACAGGTAGGTCAGGCTGTTGTTCTGCCATTGCAGCAAGTCGCCGGCCATGGCCTGACCCCCTGCCAGCAACGATCCTGCCAGCATCAGGCTAGTGCACGTACGTTTCATTCGGTTGCTCCCAAAAAGTAGTGGTTTCACGTTATTTTTTTAAGGTCGACGCTCTGGTGTGGCGCCTTTTTCCGTAGCTGCAAAAAAATCATCCATTCGGTCAGCTTTGTGCTGTTAGCAAGAGCTGCGCCAAGGCTTTCAGAAAACAAAAAAACTCCCGCTCGGCTGCTTGAAAACAGTCGATTGAGAGTGGTTTGGGGATGCCTTGGTACCGTCCAGAGCCGGGATAAGTTGGCTTTCTGGTCAGGAATTAAATCCGGGCTTTTTTTTAAAGCGGATTCAGGCGGCCGCGGAGAATACTGACTCCTCGGCCAGGTCTCAAGTGCCCCGCAACAGCGCACCGACGACAGGTTTGGGGCACGGTTGCGGATCATCTTAGAAATGCACCTTCACCAGCAGGCTGGTGGTGTTTTCATTGGTGTCGAAGTTGCCGTTGTTTTCGATGCCGTACTTGTCTTTCCAGTAGCTGTATTCGACGCCGACGTACACCTGTTTTTCGCGCCAGCCGAGGGTTTTGCCCAGGTCGTATTTGATCTGCGGGTTGAAGTGCAGGTTGGCGTGATAGGTGCCGCGCGAGTTCTGGTCGTTGTCGACGACCCAGTCGAGGTAGCCGTCGATCAACAGGCTCGAGTTGCCCAGTGGCACGGTGTAGGACCAGGCCGGCGAGATCTGCCAGACATCGTCGCCGGGACGCGAGCCTTCGGTCTGGCGATAGTAGAAGTTCAAGGTGAAAAAGTTGAAGCCCGGTATCGCGATGTCGAAACCGGGGCCAATGAGGTAGGCCTCGGTGTCGTCTTCGCCATTCTCGTAGGTCATGGCCAGCAACACGTCCTTGATCGGGCCGAATTCGAAACGGCGGTCGAGGATCTTGCCGAAGGACAGGCGCGGGCTGAACTCGCCGTAGTAGGCGTGAGAGCCTTTGTTGCGGTCCTTCTCGCCGTTGTAGTAGGTGCTGTCGACGAACATGAAGTTGTCGCCGTACTTCCAGCGATCGGCGTGTTCGAAGGTGATCGTCTGCTGGATCGACGGGTTGACCGCGAAATCCTTGCCGTACAGATAGCTCAGGCTGTTGGTTTGCCACAACAGCAAATCGCCGGCCATGGCTTGGCTCGCGGCCAGGAGGCCAGCACCCAACAGCATGTTTTTCTGTGTACGAATCATCTGTTGCTCCCTCTTGTTGTTATTTTCAAGGCGCAGGAAACCCCTGCCCCCTGTAGGAGCGAGCCTGCTCGCGAAGGTCGTTAACGATTACGCGTGATATCTGGTTAAACGCGGTGTCTTTACGTCCATCGCGAGCAGGCTCGCTCCTACAGGGGTTTGGGCGTTTCTGTCTTAGTGGGCGTGGCAGTCGTTGATGGCCGCGCGTTCGGCGCCGCCGAGGATGTTGAACAGCAGGTTCAAGGTCAGGGCGCTAAGCGTGGCCATGGCGATACCGCTGTGGGTGATCGGGCTCATCCACACCGGCAGGTGGGCGAAAAATTCCGGACGTACCACCGGGATCAGGCCCATGCCGATGCTGACCGCCACCAGCAATTGGTTGCGTCGGTCACCGATGTCGGCTTCCTGCAGGATCTTGATCCCGGTGGCGGCGACCATACCGAACATCGCGATCGCCGCGCCGCCCAGCACCGCCGGTGGAATCGAGGCCACGAGGAACGCGGCCTTGGGCAGCAGGCTCAGCACGATCAGCAAGCCGCCGGCCACGATGGTCACCGAGCGGCAACGCACGCCGGTCATCTGCACCAGGCCGATGTTCTGCGCGAAGGAGGAGTGGGTGAAGGTGTTGAAGAAGCCGGCGAAGAACGAGGCGCCGGCATCGCACAGCAAGCCGCGACGCAGCATCCGTGGGCAGACTTCCTGGCCGGTGATCTTCCCCAGGGCCAGGAACATCCCGGTGGATTCGACGAAAATGATCACCACCACCAGGCACATCGAGAGGATCGGAGCGAGCTCGAATTTCGGCATGCCGAAGTGCAGCGGGGTGACGAATTGCAGCCATGGCGCCTGGGCCATGCCACTGAGGTCGACCATGCCCAGCAGGCCGCAGAGCACGTAGCCCAGGCACATGCCGATCAGCACGGAAATATTGACCCAAAAACCGCGCATGAAGCGATGCACCAGCAGGATGGTGCCCAGCACCAGCGCGGCAATGGTCAGGTAGATCGGCGAACCGAATTGAGCGGCGTCAGCACCGCCGCCGGCCCAGTTCACGGCCACGGGGAACAGTGACAAACCGATCGAGGTGATGACCGTGCCGGTGACCAGGGGCGGGAAGAAGCGCACGACTTTGCACATGAACGGCGCGATGAGCATGCCGAAGAACCCGGCGGCGATGGTCGCGCCGAAGATCCCCTGCAGGCCGATGCCCGGCATGCCCGCCATGGCGACCATGCTGCCGACGGCGGCGAAACTGGCACCCATCATCACCGGCATGCGGATGCCCATGGGGCCGATACCGAGAGACTGGACGATGGTGGCGATGCCGGCGACCAGCAGGTCGGCGTTGATCAGGAAGGCGATTTCTTCACGATTCAGGCCAGCGGCCTGTCCGATGATCAGCGGCACCGCGATGGCGCCGCCGTACATCAGCAGAACATGTTGCAGACCGACCAGGATCAGTTGCAAAAGGGGCAAACGCTGAATGGCGGGTGCGTCGGGGATGCGTGCTTGGGAGAGCTCGGACATGCAACACCTCGGAACATTTTTATTCTTGTGATTTTTTGCATCAGGGCGACCGCATCGCGGCCAATCGCTGGCAAGCCAGCTCCCACAGGATTTAGGTGATCCCTGTGGGAGCTGGCTTGCCAGCGATGCTTTTCGCTACTTAGTTGGTCGGAGCACCCTGAACGATCCAGGCGCCGATCAGGTCACGTTCCTGCTGGGTCATCTGGGTGATGTTGCCCAACGGCATGATCTGGGTGGCGACGGCTTGAGCCTGGATGCGCGCCGCGTTCTGGCGGATCTGCTCGGGGGTGTCGAACATCACGCCGGCGGGAGCGGCGCTGAACAGCGGGCTGGTCGGTTTGGCCGAATGGCAAACCGCGCAACGTTCCTGAATCACGCTGTGCACCTTGTCGAAACCAGGGCCGGCGTTGGACGCCTGGGCTGGCGCGGTTGCTGGCGCCTCGGCAGGTTTTGCGTCAGCCGGTTTCAAACCACCCCCCACTGCTGTTTCCGGCAGAGGCTGGTACTCGATCGCGGCAGGTGCCTTGGCCACTTCCGGCGCGCTGGACATCGGCTTCGGACCGGACACGTAGGCCAGGCAGATCATGCCCACCGCTGCCACCGGCAGGGTCCAGGCAAACTTGTGGCTGTCGTGACGGGTGTTGAAGTAGTGACGCACCAACACCGCCAGCACCGCGATCCCGGCCAGGATCAACCAGTTGTACTGGCTGCCATAGGTGCTCGGGAAGTGGTTGCTGATCATGATGAACAGCACTGGCAAGGTGAAGTAGTTGTTGTGACGCGAACGCAGCAGGCCTTTGGCCGGCAGCGCCGGATCGGGCGTGCGGTTCTCGGCGATGGCCGCCACCAGTGCGCGTTGCGCCGGCATGATGATGCGGAACACGTTGCCGACCATGATGGTGCCGATGATCGCGCCGACGTGCAGGTACGCACCACGACCGCTGAACACCTTGCTGAAGCCATAGGCAGCGCCGATGATCAGCACGAACAGGATGAAACCCAGCAGGGCAGGGCGTTTGCCCAGGGCCGAGTCGCAGAGGAAGGAGTAGATGAACCAGCCGATGAACAGCGAGCCGATACCGATGGCCACGCCTTCAGGGCCGCTCAGGGTGCTGCCCGGAGCCAGCAGGTAGAGCGTCGGGTTGGAGTAGAACACCACGCACAGCAGCGCGATCCCCGACATCCAGGTGAAGTAGGCTTCCCATTTGAACCAGTGCAGGTTGTCCGGCATGGTCGGTGGGGCCAACTTGTATTTTTCCAGGTGGTAGATACCGCCGCCGTGGATCGCCCACAAGTCACCGGCCAGACCGCTTTTCGGGTTGACCCGATTGAGGTTGTTCTCCAGCCAGACGAAATAGAACGACGCACCGATCCAGGCCACGCCAGTAATCATGTGAACCCAGCGCACGCTCAGGTTCAGCCATTCCAACAGATGTGCTTCCACAGTCTTTACCTCTCGCCCGTCACTCTTGTTGTCGAGTGATCGGACCTTCTCTTATTGGTGGGGGGCGAGGATCAAACGCTCATCCTCTTTGAAAAAATGCTCATCGCAGTTATTGCCTGTGCCACTGCGATCAACCACCAGGAAGTCATCCCGCTTTTCGATCGTCAGCACCGGGTGGTGCCAGACGCCGCGATGGTAATTAATGCCCTGCCTGCCGTTGGTGACGAAGGCGCGGACCAAGCCTGATACAGGTTCATCGCCAAGTGGCGCGACCACGATCAGAAAGGGGTTGCCGAGCAGCGGAATGAAAGCCTGGCTGCCCAGCGGATGACGCTCCAGCATGCTGACGGTCAGCGGCATGTCCTGCGCGTCGGCGCGGAAGATGCTGATGATCGCGTTGTCTTCTGGCTTTGCGGTTTCGACCACAGCCAGTTTATGGAAGCGCATGGTCGAACCGTTGTTGATCATGAAGTGATCGCTGCCGTCGGTATCGATCACGTCACCGAAAGGGGCGAAGGCTTCTTTGGTCAGCGGTTCAATCGTCAGTGTGCGCATGCTGGTCTTCTTATCCAAAATTCTGTGTTGTTAGAACTATCGCCATCGCGGGCAAGCCCGCTCCCACAGTGGACTGTGGCGTTCACAAGACCTGTGGGAGCTGGCTTGCCAGCGATTGGGTTCACCCTTATTTAGCTACCTTGCCGAGAACGCGCAGGCGGCTCACACCACCATCCGGGAACACGTTCAGGCGGATGTGGGTGATCGGGCCCAGGGCCTTGATCTGCTCGGCGAAGGTGTGTTCGGCGTGCATTTCCAGCTTCTGGCTTGGCAGCAGTTCGCGCCAGAACAGCGACTGGGTTTCGATCTGGCTGTCGGTACCGCCTTTCACGAACGCGCCCTGGATCGAGCAGCTGTCCGGGTAGTTGCCCTTGAAGTGCAGGGTGTCGACGATGATTTTTTCGATCTCGCCCGGGTGGCCCAGGGCGACGATCACCCAGTCATTGCCTGGCGTGCGACGACGTGCGGTTTCCCAGCCGTCGCCCATGTTGATGCCACGGCCCGGGTTGAGGATGTTGCTCATGCGGCCGAAGTGTTCGTCGGAGCAGGCGAGGGCGCGGCCACCGTTGAGGGCTGCGGCCAGGTCGACTTGCTCGTTGTCGCCCACAGCGGACCAGTCGCGGAACGGGATGCCGTACACACGCAGACGGGCTACGCCGCCATCCGGGTAGATGTTGAAGCGCAAGTGGCTGAAGGCCTGGTCGTTGCTGATTTCGTGGTAGTGGTGGCTGTTGCCTTGCAGCTCGACGGCCGACAGCACTTCAGTCCACTGGGTGTTTTCGTTCGGCTCGCCTTCGGCCAGGAAGCAGGCTTCCAGGGAAGCCGACGGCGGGAAGTTACCGGTGAAGAATGAAGTGTCGATGTCCACGCCCTTGATCGAACCTGGCACGCCCAGGCGGATCACTGCGCTGTCGAAGCCTTCGAAGCGCTTGCGGCGCGACTCCCAGCCGTCCATCCACTTGCCGTTGTCATCGAACACGCCCTCCTTCCACACGGCCGGGGTCGGTTGGAACAGACGGTTGGCGTCTGCGAACCAGTCATCGGTGACCGAGATGATTTTGGTGCCCAGGCGGGCGTCGGCCAGGTTGACGAACTTCTCGAAAGGTACGGCGTAAGCTTTCATTCTTCTTGTCTGCCTTTAATAAGTTGGCTTGGGATGCTTGCAGTGCCCTGGGTGCTTCAGCGTTTTTAACACTCGGGCAAAACTCGCTATAGGGTCAGTAATCGGAACAGGGCGATCTTGTTGATCTCCGCCAGCGCGCACTTGAACTCGGTCTCTTCCGGGTTGTGAATGCGCGTTTCGAACGCCGCGAGGATCTGATGCCGGTTGCTGCCTTTTACCGCCATGATGAAGGGAAACTTGAACTTGGCCTTGTAGGCGTCGTTCAGCTCGGTGAAGCGAGTAAACTCTTCGGCCGTGCATTGGTGAATACCGGCGCCAGCCTGTTCATTGGTGCTGGCTTCGGTCAACTGGCCCTGGACGGCGGCTTTGCCGGCCAGGTCCGGGTGAGCGTTGATCAGGGCCAGTTGGCTTTGATGATCGGCGCTCAACAGGATGTCGCTCATGCGCTGGTGCAGGGTTTCGATCTCGTCGATCGAAGCGTCCTGGCCCAGGTCGAAGGCCTTCTCGGCCACCCATGGCGAATGTTCGTAGATGTCGGCGAAGGCTTTGACGAAAGCGTCGCGGCTCAAGGTCGAGGGTTTCAGCGTTTGAAAGGCGCTCATTTCGCGGCCCCTTGGTACGGGTGGGTTTCCTGCCAGTGGCGTGCGATGTCGACGCGGCGGCTGAACCACACCTGTTCATGACTTTTAGCGTATTCGATAAAGCGCTTGAGCGAAGCCAGACGCGCCGGACGGCCGATCAGGCGGCAGTGCAGGCCGATCGACAGCATTTTCGGGGCTTCGGCGCCTTCGGCGTAGAGCACGTCGAACGCATCCTTGAGGTATTCGAAGAAGTCGTCGCCCTTGTTGAAACCCTGGACCTGGGTGAAGCGCATGTCGTTGGTGTCCAGGGTGTACGGGATCACCAGGTGCGGCTTGCCGGTCGGGTTGTTCGGTTCCCAGTAGGGCAGGTCGTCGTCGTAGGTGTCGCAGTCGTAGAGGAAACCGCCTTCTTCCATCACCAGCTTGCGGGTGTTGGGGCCGGTGCGACCGGTGTACCAGCCCAGCGGACGCTCGCCGGTGATTTCGGTGAGGATGCGGATCGCCTCGAGCATGTGCTCGCGTTCCTGGTTCTCGTCCATGTACTGGTAGTCGATCCAGCGATAGCCGTGGCTGCAGATCTCGTGGCCGGCATCGACCATCGCGCGGATCACATCCGGGTGACGCTGGGCGGCCATGGCCACGGCGAAGACGGTCAGCGGAATGTCGAATTCCTTGAACAGCTTCAGAATCCGCCAGACGCCGGCGCGGCTGCCATACTCGTAAAGCGATTCCATGCTCATGTTGCGCGCGCCCTGCAGCGGCTGGGCGGAGACCATTTCCGAAAGAAACGCTTCGGACTCTTTATCGCCGTGCAGGATGTTGCGCTCGCCGCCTTCTTCGTAATTGAGTACGAATGACAGGGCGATGCGGGCATTGCCCGGCCAGTGTGGGTGCGGAGGGTTACTGCCGTAACCGATCAGGTCGCGAGGGTAGTCAGCGCTCACTGCAGTCTTCCTTCTTGTATTCGTGATGACAGTTGGTGTGACGCGACTAAAGGTTGGATCACTGGCTGGCGTCACAGCGATGGGTTGATTGTATACAACTTTATATTCACTTTGTAAGCCTGATTTTTTGCATTTTTCGTTAACGGTCATCTTTGCGTGCGATTGACATGCACCTGCAAGAAATCTGCCTGACTGGTCAGTTAATGATTGTGGGCTTCAGGGGAGGTAAGGTTTCCCGGGAAATCGGCGGGATTTTCATCGTTGGCGCCGTCAGCCGCAAAAATGTCGTTTTTATTGTGTACAATTTTTTTGAAAAGTGTCTTAATCAATCGCTCGCCGCAGCTTTTCGTGCTCCGAATCGGTGCGGTCTCCTTTTCATCTGACTTCGGGAGGCGCGAAGTCTGGCTGCTCCATGCAGGCAGGCGCGCAGAATCAATGGGACGTTTGACTACACACGTTTTGGACGCTGCACATGGTTGCCCGGGCAGCTCGATCAAGGTCGAGTTGTACCGCGTTGAAGGTTCGCAGCTGGAATTGGTCGCCAGCGCGATAACCAACAGCGATGGCCGTGTCGATGCACCGCTGCTGCAGGGCGATGACTACCGGACCGGGGTCTATCAGGTTCAGTTCCATGCGGGCGACTACTACCGCGCCCGTGGCGTCCAGTTGCCGGAGCCGGCATTCCTGGATGTGGTGGTGCTGCGTTTTGGCATCTCTGCCGAGCAGGATCACTACCATGTGCCGCTGCTCATTTCGCCCTACAGCTATTCAACGTACCGAGGAAGCTGATCCCCCAAGCAGCTTTCTCCACCTGGAAGCGACTGCGCATATAGCTTCTTTGGTCTTTCGCCCGCTCACACTGCGGGCTTTTTTTCGCAAAAAATCCTTGGCGGCAAAGGCCGGATTTGCTGCTACATACAGTCCATCCCGCCTAAACAGGGTGTGGCGAAGACAATTCAGTTACTTATTCAGCAGGCAAAAAGGCGATTCATGTAGTATAACTACAAGCGTGCTACATCCCCGGCGCCTGCCAAATAAAAAAGAGTCCAGCCCTTTGAATCTGCTGCAACACATCGCCCAGTCTCGCCACCTGTTACGCAAGTCGGAGCTCAAGGTCGCCGATCACGTTTTGCTTGATCCTGCGGCCGTGATGCACAGTTCCATGGCTGACCTGGCCCACAGCGTGGGGATCAGTGAGCCGACCATCGTGCGCTTTTGCCGCGCCATCGGTTGCTCGGGTTTCCAGGACTTGAAGCTGAAGCTGGCCCAGAGCCTGGCGGCGGGCGCGAGTTTCGGGCAGTTCGCGATCCATGAGGACGATTCGGTAGCGGACTACAGCCTGAAGATTTTCGACACCACCCTGCACACGCTGATGGAGGTTCGCGAGAAACTCGATCCGCTGGAGTTGCAGCGCGCGGTGACGCTCATGTCCCAGGCCCAGCGCGTCGAGTTCTATGGTTTCGGCGCCTCCGGTGCGGTGGCGGCGGATGCGCAGCACAAGTTCTTTCGCTTGCTGCTCACGGCGGCGGCGTATTCCGATCCGCACATGCAGGCGATGTCGGCGGTCACCCTGAAACCCAGCGACGTGGCGATCTGCATTTCGCAGTCCGGCCGCTCCAAGGATTTGCTGATCACCGCCAACCTGGTGCGTGAGAGCGGCGCCTCGTTGATTACCTTGTGCCCAAGCCAGACGCCTTTGGCGGAACTGTCGACCGTCAACCTGGCCATCGACGTTCATGAAGACACCGAAATCTACACGCCGCTGACTTCGCGTATCGCCCACCTGGTGGTGATCGACGTGTTGGCCATGGGCGTGGCCATGGCCCGCGGGCCGAGCCTGGTCAACCACCTCAAGAGCGTCAAGCGCAGCCTGCGCAGCTTGCGCCTGTCGCCCAAGTCGGTGAAAGCGCTGGACGACTGATTCTGATCTGAAATCTCTGGAAGGTCGTTCCGACCTTAATCGCGAGCAGGCTCGCTCCCACAATTGACCGGCAGTGGGCGCCGGACCTGTGGGAGCGAGCCTGCTCGCGAAGGCGTCCTCGAAGGCGCCGAACATTCACATCCCTGTAACCCGCTCGCCGCCAAACCGTCATTCCTCGCGCCTATCTTGAAACTCCCGTACTCGACTTGGGAGAACCGAAATGGGCCAGCCCTACGAAGAACGCAACAGCGCCGTCAAAACCCGTCGTCAGCAGGAAGACCAGCGCCGCATGGCGTTTCGCCGTGCCATCGAAGATCGCTGTGAGCAGCGTCAGCTTCAGGCCGAGATCGCTGATTTTACGGGCGACCTGGAGCTCAATTACTGGCAGGCGGCAGCGCCGACTTCCCGTCGAAGCGCTCAACCAGCGCGCTGATCTGAATTCTTTCGCTACGAATGAACGCAAGGAAAGCGTGAGCCACCGGTGACAGGCGCTTGGCCTTGGCCTGTACCAGGCACCAGCTGCGGTAGAGCGGCAGTTCTTCGATCGGCAACTCGATCAAGCCGCCGGTGGCCAACTCAAGGTTCAGGGCGTGGCGCGTCAACAGCGCCACGCCCAGACCCGCCAGCACGCATTCGCGCTGGGCTTCGGCCGAAGAGACCTCCTGGGTCTGGTTGAAGTGCACGCGCTTCTCCTTGAAGTATTCTTCGCAGGCCAATCGCGTTCCCGAACCCACCTCGCGCATCAGCAAGGTGTAAGGCTCAAGGTCCTGCAGGCGCAAGGGCCCCTGGTGGCACAACGGGTGGTCGGGCGGTGCCACCGCCACGATCGGATTGTTCAGGAACGGCAAAAACTCCAGCCCCATGTCCTGTGGCACCATGGACATGATCACCAGGTCGTCGCGGTTGTCCGACAGGCGCCGGATCACCTGGGCACGATTGACCACGGTAAGCTGCAGGTTCACTTCCGGATGCTGGCGCTTGAACGCGGCAAACAGGTGCGGCACGAAATACTTGGCGCTCGATTCCACCGCCAGTTTCAGTTGGCCTTGCAAGGATCCCTGCATGTCCGACAGCTGCATGTCGAGGTTTTCCAGGCGCCCGAAAATGTCCCGGCTCGCCCGTTGCAGGGCTTCCGCGGCTTCGGTCATGTAGAGTTTTTTGCCGACATAATCGAACAGGGGCTGGCCCACCAGTTCCTCAAGCTGCCGAATCTGCAGGCTGACGGCCGGCTGTGTGAGGGACATTTCGTCGGCTGCGCGGCTGTAGGACCTCAGGTCACAGACTTCGTTGAAGATCTGCAATTGACGTAATGTCATACGCATCAAGGACTTACGCATTATTTGAGCACTCTGGCCACAGGCTGGTGCATCAACTATAAGTCTTTACTTATGCATGACCCAATAATTATTCATTTTTGTTAATCCCTTGTGAGCGCTAGTGTGGCGTTGCGACCAAATTGAAACATTTGGTCACGCGTCGACCTGGTCTAGCAGGTCGTGGGTACCACCGGATCAAGGGAAACTCCAAGTGATAAAAAAGATCCTGATCGCCAACCGCGGTGAGATTGCCGTACGAATCGTACGCGCTTGTGCCGAAATGGGCATTCGCTCGGTCGCGATCTATTCCGACGCCGATCGTCATGCCTTGCATGTCAAGCGTGCGGATGAGGCCCACAGTATCGGTGCCGAGCCACTGGCCGGTTACCTGAACCCGCGCAAGCTGGTGAACCTGGCCGTGGAAACCGGTTGCGATGCCTTGCACCCTGGCTACGGTTTCCTCTCGGAAAACGCCGAGCTGGCAGACATCTGCGCCGAACGCGGGATCAAATTCATCGGTCCATCGGCTGAAGTCATTCGCCGCATGGGTGACAAGACCGAAGCACGCCGCAGCATGATCAAGGCGGGCGTTCCGGTCACGCCGGGTACCGAAGGCAACGTCTCCGGTATCGAAGAGGCCCTGACCGAAGGCGACCGTATCGGTTACCCGGTGATGCTCAAGGCCACTTCCGGTGGTGGCGGTCGCGGTATCCGTCGCTGCAACAGCCGAGAAGAACTTGAACAGGCGTTCCCGCGCGTCATTTCCGAAGCCACCAAGGCGTTCGGTTCCGCGGAAGTGTTCCTGGAAAAGTGCATCGTCAACCCCAAGCACATCGAAGCGCAGATCCTCGGCGACAGCTTTGGCAACGTGGTGCACCTGTTCGAGCGTGATTGCTCGATCCAGCGCCGCAACCAGAAGCTGATCGAAATCGCACCGAGCCCGCAACTGACCCCAGAACAGCGCGCCTACATCGGCGACCTGTCGGTGCGCGCAGCCAAGGCCGTGGGTTACGAGAACGCCGGTACCGTGGAGTTCCTGCTCGCCGAGGGCGAGGTGTACTTCATGGAAATGAACACCCGGGTGCAGGTGGAACACACCATCACCGAAGAAATCACCGGCATCGACATCGTCCGCGAGCAGATCCGCATTGCGTCCGGCCTGCCGCTCTCGGTGAAACAGGAAGACATCCAGCACCGCGGTTTCGCGCTGCAATTTCGGATCAACGCCGAAGACCCGAAAAACAACTTCCTGCCGAGCTTCGGCAAGATCACCCGTTACTACGCACCCGGCGGTCCGGGCGTACGGACAGACACGGCGATCTACACCGGCTATACCATTCCACCGTTCTACGATTCCATGTGCCTGAAACTGGTGGTGTGGGCGCTGACCTGGGAAGAAGCGATGGACCGTGGCCTGCGCGCGCTGGACGACATGCGTGTGCAAGGGGTCAAGACCACCGCGGCGTACTACCAGGAAATCCTGCGTAACCCGGAATTCCGTAGCGGCCAGTTCAACACCAGCTTCGTCGAAAGCCACCCTGAACTGACCAACTACTCGATCAAGCGCAAACCCGAAGAGCTGGCCCTGGCCATCGCTGCCGCCATTGCCGCCCACGCAGGCCTGTGAGGAATAGAATAATGAGCAAGAAGATTCATGTAACCGATACCATCCTGCGCGACGCCCACCAATCGCTGCTCGCGACCCGCATGCGCACCGAAGACATGCTGCCGATCTGCGACAAGCTCGACAAGGTCGGCTACTGGTCGCTGGAGTGCTGGGGTGGCGCAACGTTCGACGCCTGCGTCCGTTTCCTCAAGGAAGATCCGTGGGAGCGTCTGCGCCAATTGCGCGCCGCGTTGCCTAACACGCGCCTGCAAATGCTCCTGCGCGGCCAGAACCTGCTGGGCTATCGCCACTACAGCGACGACGTGGTCAAGGCCTTCGTCGCCAAGGCAGCGGTCAACGGCATCGACGTGTTCCGCATCTTCGACGCCATGAACGACGTGCGTAACCTGCGCGTGGCCATCGAAGCGGTGAAAGCCGCCGGCAAGCACGCCCAGGGCACCATCGCCTACACCACCAGCCCGGTGCACACCATCGACGCGTTCGTGGCACAGGCCAAGCAAATGGAAGCCATGGGTTGCGACTCGGTGGCGATCAAGGACATGGCCGGCCTGCTGACCCCGTACGCCACCGGCGAACTGGTCCGGGCGTTGAAAGCCGAGCAGTCGCTGCCCGTGTTCATCCATTCGCACGACACCGCCGGCCTGGCAACCATGTGCCAGCTCAAGGCCATCGAAAACGGCGCCGACCACATCGACACCGCGATCTCCAGCTTCGCCTCGGGCACCAGCCACCCGGGCACCGAATCGATGGTTGCCGCCCTCAAAGGCAGCGAGTTCGATACCGGCCTGGACCTGGAGTTGCTGCAGGAAATCGGCCTGTACTTCTACGCCGTGCGCAAGAAGTACCACCAGTTCGAAAGCGAATTCACCGCCGTCGACACCCGGGTTCAAGTCAACCAGGTGCCGGGCGGGATGATTTCCAACCTGGCCAACCAGTTGAAAGAGCAGGGCGCCCTGAACCGTATGGGCGAAGTGCTGGCAGAGATTCCCCGGGTTCGTGAAGACCTCGGTTTCCCGCCACTGGTGACCCCGACTTCGCAGATCGTCGGCACCCAGGCGTTTTTCAACGTACTGGCCGGCGAGCGCTACAAGACCATCACCAACGAAGTGAAGCTGTACCTGCAAGGCGGCTACGGCAAGGCGCCGGCCCCGGTGAACGAGCAACTGCGTCGCCAGGCCATTGGCAGCGAAGAAGTGATCGACGTGCGTCCGGCGGACCTGCTCAAGCCGGAAATGGCCAAGCTGCGCGCCGACATCGGTGCCCTGGCCAAGTCTGAAGAAGACGTGCTGACCTACGCCATGTTCCCGGACATCGGGCGCAAGTTCCTCGAAGAACGTGCAGCGGGCACCCTGACCCCTGAAGTGCTGTTGCCGATTCCAGAAGCTGGTGGCGTCGCCTCGGCTGGCGGCGAAGGCGTGCCGACCGAGTTCGTCATCGACGTCCACGGCGAAACCTACCGCGTCGACATCACCGGTGTGGGCGTCAAGTCTGAAGGCAAGCGTCACTTCTACCTGTCCATCGACGGCATGCCGGAAGAAGTGGTGTTCGAACCGCTCAACGAATTCGTCGGCGGTGGCAGCAGCAAGCGCAAGCAGGCGTCGGCCCCGGGCCACGTCAGCACCACCATGCCAGGCAACATCGTCGATGTGCTGGTCAAGGAAGGCGACACCGTCAAGGCGGGCCAGGCTGTGCTGATCACCGAAGCGATGAAGATGGAAACCGAAGTCCAGGCAGCCATCGCCGGCAAAGTCACCGCCATTCACGTGGCCAAGGGCGACCGGGTGAATCCGGGCGAGATCCTGATCGAGATCGAAGGCTGAGTTAACGGCCGCGATACAACGCTTTAAACCTCGGGGGGGCATGTGCTCCCCTTTTTTTGCGCTGGATTTAATAAATCTGCATTTTAATGCAGGTGTGCCCTGTCTTTCATGCCTTGGAATGCACTATATTGCAGTTATTGATTCACTTCCTTGCTTTAAGTGCATTTAAATGCAGGTGTCATCTGATGTACAACCTGACTCTACAGATCTATACGGCCGGGATTTGGCATGACGCCATGGTGTTGAGCTTCGACAGTCCCGAAAAAGGATTCGAAAGTCGATGCAGTTTTGGTTACGAACAAACTTATCTTTTTGACAATTACGAAGAGATCGGGACGCCGTTTACCAAAGCTGTGAGTGCGCGATTCCCATTGGATTGGGATGGCCGGCGATCCAACGCCCCGGCATTTGTGCACGACATTGCGCCTGCCGGTGCGGCCAAAAGGTTTCTGCTGGCACGCATGGGGCAAGACAAGCCAGCCGGAATAAATGCAGACCTGTACCTACTGGGCAAAAGCACGCCGGCACCGATTGGCAACATGCGGATAAAGGAGTCTGCCGAGTTCGTGGATCAGCGTGAGCCGATAGGGTTTGAGCGTCAGGACGTCATCAATCGCAACAATCGCTTTCTTGAGTATGCCTATGAGCAGGGAGCGGCCATTGGTGGTGCAACGGGGGCGGGGGGCGAGGCACCGAAGCTTTTGTTAGCCCAGAACAAGGCAGGCTTGTTGTATCCCGACGCAGTGTTGGACGACGCCGACGTCACCCAGCATTGGTTCGTGAAGTTCGCGCGCAATAAAGGGTCAGCGACTGATCAGGTCATCCTGAGAAGCGAGTACCACTACTACAAGGCACTCCAGACGCTGGGGATCGAGACCGTGGCAGCAGAGGGGCTCGCACTGGAGGAGTCGACCAAACCCAGCCTGTGGATGCAGCGTTTTGACCGTCAAGTGACTCACCAGGGTGTCGAGCGCTTTGCCGTGGAGTCGATTTACTCGCTGGCAAACATCACGATGCCGGGTAGTGCATTGGATCACCTGGACGTTATCCGATTGCTGGCGGGGCTATGGCGGGAGGTGGGGCAAGCGGATCAAATTCCGGAACTCGTTGCAGATTACCTGCGTCGGGATCTGCTAAACAAAATCCTGGGTAATTCGGATAACCATGGTCGAAACACCGCCATCATCCGTGATAACGCATCGTTTCGGCTTGCGCCCATTTATGATTTGGCGCCCATGGTGATGGACGACGAAGGCGTGACTCGTACCACCAAGTGGCCAAAGGAGCTGGAGAGAGCCGGTGATGTCGATTGGCGCGGCGTGTGTAGGGCATTGGCCGACATCGCTGACCCGAATGATCCGTTAGCCGCATTGAGTGACGTGCAAGACTCTTTTGAGCGCCTGCGCGAAGAGGCGAATAGGCTGATGGCACTGCCCGATATTCTCGCTGCCAGCGGCCTGCCTGACGTAACGATGAATCACCCGCAAATTGCCTTGAACAATCTGCCGCAACGTTTGAAAGCATGGGAGTTGATATGAGCATGACAGTGGCCGAGCGCACTGTGCTCATAGAAAGCATTCAAGAGGCATTGGCCCAGGGCACCCTTGAAATTGGCGAGGCGGTTCGCCGATTGCGGGTCGAAGTCACCGGCTTGCACCAGACTCAATTCGCGAAGATGTGCAAGATTTCGGTGCGTACGTTGGTACATATCGAGCACGGCGAAGGCAATCAGACGCTGAAATCGTTGAATGCCGTGTTCAAGCCGTTTGGATTGAAGATGGGCGTTGTTCGCGTTCGGCGTGACCTCGGTTGAGTCGGGTCTGCTGACAGTGCCGGCCAAGCAAGCGTAGATATGGCTTTTTGCACAAACCTACGGCACTCGCGCCCGCTGTGATGGCCTAAGCATCAAGGCGCAACGTTGCGTCCCGGTGACTGGCCAGGATCGGACATGAACGAAGACACGCTAAAAGATAAATCGCTGGCGGTTTTGCTGGTGTTGGTGAGCATCGCGTTCATCTGGATCCTGTTGCCGTTCTACGGTGCAGTGTTCTGGGCGGTGATCCTGGGTATTGTCTTTGCGCCCATGCAGCGTCGGCTGCAGCTCAAGTTCGGCTGGGAGCGCAATCTGACTTCGTTCTGTACTTTAAGCATCTGCCTGGTGATTGCGATCCTGCCGGTGACCATCATCAGTTTCCTGCTGGTTCAGGAAGGCGCGGCGCTGTACAAGAGTATCGAGAGCGGTGAACTGGATATTGCCGGGTATGTAACGCAGTTCAAGCACCACCTGCCACCGTATTTCCAGCATTTGCTCGATCGGTTCGGCATGGGCGAGTTGAACGGGTTGCGGGAGAAAATCGTCAAGAGCGCTATGGCGGGCGGTGAGGTAACGAACCAGGTGTTCAATCTTGGCCAGGGTACGTTCGAGTTCATCGTCAGCTTTTTCATCATGCTCTACCTGCTGTTTTTCTTCCTGCGCGACGGCGCTGAACTCGCACGCAAGGTGCGCATGGCGGTGCCATTGGAGGAGCACCAGAAACGCCGTTTGCAACTCAAGTTCAATCGCGTGGTGCGAGCCACCGTGAAGGGCAACCTGCTGGTGGCAATTACCCAGGGCGCCTTGGGGGGACTGATTTTCTGGTTCCTGGACATTCCCAGCGCACTGGTCTGGGCAGTATTGATGGCGCTTCTGTCGTTGTTGCCGGCGGTCGGGGCAGGGATAGTCTGGGCGCCGGTGGCGGCGTTTTTCCTGCTGACCGGCGCGGTCTGGCAGGGTGTGGTGCTGGGGTTGTTCGGGGTGTTCGTAATCGGCCTGGTGGATAACGTGCTGCGCCCGATCCTGGTGGGCAAGGACACGAAAATGCCGGACTACATGATCCTGATCTCGACCCTGGGTGGCCTGGCGCTGTTCGGGCTCAACGGGTTTGTCATCGGTCCGTTGATCGCGGCACTGTTCATGTCGAGCTGGGACATTTTCCTCGAAACCAAACCGCGGGTTCAGCTACCTTAGGCACTGAGCTTGCCTGGCTGTCCCGTGCCGATTTGCAGGGACAGCGCCTGGGCATCCGGCAGCGAGGTAAGCGGGCCGCTGATTTGTTCGCCGTCCTGGACCAGGTACCAGCAGGCGAGCAAGCCAAGCGCTCTGAGCGGTGCGGGAACGGCGCTGCCGATAACGGACATGATCTGGATCTGAGACATCATAGGGACTCCATCAATCTGTGGAGTCACCTTACGGCCCGGGTGCGTCGAGGGAAAATCAACGTTTTCAATAGTGGTCATTGATGCCAGTGAGGTCAGCCCGCCGGCTGACGCTCAGGCGACTACCTGGTCGAGCATATGGACCACTTCCTGCTCGTTCAGCAGACCCTTGCGCACCAGGTTCTGCGTCAGCAGCGAAAGGAACTTGGCGCTGCGATGGCCCTCGAGCTGCTTGAGTTCGGTCAGGGCGTTGTAGACCTTGCTGCAAGTGCACAGGCCATTGATGCGGTGCGGGTTTTGCGTGGGCATGAGCTCGTCCTTGTTGTTATTGACCTTGGCTGGCGCAAAGGGAAGGGCGAGTCAATCTTGCCAACTTCAACGGTCGACACTGTCCCGATAGCGACACCGACAGGATCTTTCCAGACCAGCGACGACGAATGGTGGATGGCGGGCGCGGGATTACCAGCGGCCGTAGCCGTGGGGCGGGCCGTAATAGCCGCGAGGCGGGCCATAGTAACCACGGGGTGGACCGTAATAGACCGGTGCCGGGCGATAGTATATCGGTTGTCCCACATACACCGGTGCGGGCTGGTAGTAGACCGGTGGGGGCGGTGCCATGTACACCGGTTGTGGTTGAGCGTAAACCGGTTGGGCGTAGACCGGTTGCGGTGCCACATACACAGGCCGGTTGCTGTTGATGATTGCCGAGCCAACGATGGCCGAGCCGACGATTGCGCCAAATACCGCCGGACCTTCCCAACCGCCACCGCCATGCGCTTCTGCCTGGCCTGCGAGAGCCAGGGCGCCGATCAGCAAAGCCACTGTGGGGATTTTACGGATCATGATGATTCCTCGGTGCTTCACCCCGGCGCTTGTGTCTGCCATAGACTCAAGGAATGTCGCGGGGATACTTCTAAGACAGCTTTTTTTTGAAAATCAGCACAGCCGCCGGGTAAATTTTGTGTAAGGTCTGTGTCGCCGTCCTTACGGTCGCGCGGCATCGATCAGGGCACGCGAATATGATTGATCAGAACCTGATGGACTGGCTAATCCCGTCCATCCGAAAGTGCAATGCAAGGAGATTCACATGCAGATGAACCCCAACAGAGACACCCAGCTGTGCATGTCCCTCTCCGGGCGCCCCGGGAACTTTGGCCTGCGATTTCACAACCATCTGTATGAGCAACTGGGGCTGAATTTCTACTACAAGGCGTTTTCCAGCCAGGACTTGCCAGGCGCCGTCGGCGGCATCCGCGCCCTGGGTATTCGCGGTTGCGGCGTCTCGATGCCGTTCAAGGAAGCCTGCATTGCCCTGGTCGATGAACTGGACCCTTCTGCCGCGGCCATCCAGTCGATCAATACCATCGTCAATACCGACGGTCATCTCAAGGCCTTCAACACCGACTACATCGCCATTGCCCAGTTGCTGCAGACCCACCAGGTGTCCAAGGACATCACGTTTGCCTTGCTTGGCAGTGGTGGCATGGCCAAGGCGGTGGCCAGCGCCTTGCGCGATGGCGGTTACCACAATGGCCTGATCGTGGCCCGTAACGAGCGCGCGGGTCAGGCGTTGGCCAAGTCGCTGGGCTACCCCTGGCAGGCCGAACTGGGTGAGCAACGCCCGCAAATGCTGATAAACGTCACGCCTATCGGCATGACCGGCCCGCAAGCCGAGCAGTTGGCGTTCGATGTCCAAGCCATTGCGGCTGCGGATATCGTCTTCGATGTGGTCGCGGTGCCCGCGGAAACCCCGCTGATCGTGTGCGCTCGTGCCGAGGGCAAACATGTCATCACCGGACTCGAGGTGATTGCGATCCAGGCACTGGAGCAATTTGTGCTTTATACCGGTGTGCGCCCGACCGA
Organism: Pseudomonas sp. GM78; assembly: GCF_000282475.1. Lineage (GTDB taxonomy): Bacteria > Pseudomonadota > Gammaproteobacteria > Pseudomonadales > Pseudomonadaceae > Aquipseudomonas. The sequence goes on along the minus strand of NZ_AKJF01000062.1, from coordinate 8,238 downwards.
TGAGCAGTTTCAGAAAGCCGTGGAGTTTGCCCGCAGCAGCCTTGCCTATTGATTGACGGGCAGCCGCAAACGCCGCCCGCAAACGTGCTTGTCCTCTTTTATTCGAGGCGTGCCAAGCGTTCTTCCAGCGCGGCGATGCGTGCTTCGAGCTCCTCGATTCGCTCAACCGACACCGCGCCGCCAGCACCACGCTCCGGCGCATTTTGACGCGCAGCGAGGATCGCTTCGATATCCGCCGGATCACCCATTGCGTGGGTATAACGATCTTCGCGCTGTCCGGCCTGACGCGGGATCAGCACCGCCAGGCCACGGGCAATCAGGCGTTCGAGTTGATGCACGACCTGCTCGGCATCCTCGAAATCATGCATGCGCCCGCTGCGGGTCAGCAGTTCGTTGACCGTCTGCGGCCCCCTTAAAAACAACAGCCCGGTCAGAATCACCTGCGCTGGCACCAGTTCCAGTGCCTTGTCGACCTTGTGCTCATAGCGATCGGCACGGCTGCCCATCACCAGTCTGGCGAAGCCGCGTCCTTCGAGGGCGCGCAGGCTCTGGCCAACCTGGCCCTGAGTGAGATTCATCACCGGCTCGCGGCTGGTTTTCTGATTGCAGGCAATCACCAGCGCATTGAGGGTCAGCGGGTAGGTTTCCGGGCTGGTGGCCTGCTTTTCGATCAGGGAACCCAGGATGCGGATTTCCGTGCTGTTCAGGCGTGGTTCGTCGAAAGTCGTCTCTTGCTCAGTACTCACAGTGTCTGGAACCTCGCTAACGGTTGGTCTGGATTTTCTCGGCTTATAAGACCTCGTTGATGGAGGTTAGTCGAGCCTTGCCGGCGTGCAGCGCTTCATTGTCCACGGCATCGCTCGTTCGGACCAGGCAAGGCTGACGATTTCACCGCGTCCGGGCAAATGAAAAAGAGCCATCTCGGGAGGGCCGCGCACGGCTATAATCGGCCGACGTTTTCCTCCTGTCATCACACGAGACTGCCATGACCATTTCCCTGTACGACGCTTCCGTGCCTGTATTCCAGCAAATGCTCAACGCCCTGAGCGATGTACTGAAAAAGGCCGAGGCCCACGCCACCGCCAAGAACATCGACCCGAACGCTTTCCTGCAAGCGCGCCTGTACCCGGACATGTTCCCGCTGGTGCGTCAGGTGCAGATCGCCGTTGATTTCGCCAAAGGCGTTTCTTCCCGTCTGGCTGAAGTCGAACTGCCGAAGTACGACGACAGCGAAACCACCTTCGCCGACCTGCAAGCGCTGATCGCCAAGGTCCTGGCCTACATCGGCGAGTTCACGCCCGAGCAGATCAATGGCAAGGAAGGCATCGAGATCGTCACCCGTCCGGGCACGCCGAAAGAGAAGCGATTCTCCGGCCAGGCTTACCTGTTGACCTACGGCCTGCCGCAGTTCTTCTTCCACGTCACCACCACCTACGCGTTGCTGCGTCATAACGGCGTGGAAGTGGGCAAACGCGATTACATGGGCGCGTTCTAAAGCGTCCAGGTACAAAAAAAGCCCGCCCAGGTTTGCGCCTTGGCGGGCTTTTTGTTTTTCTGCGTTTTTCTGCGTTCTGTAGGAGGGCGGGTCAGGCCAATCGTTCGGCTTTCTGCTCTTCACCCAGGCACGCCGCTGCAGTGAACAGCACATCAGTGGATGAATTGAGTGCGGTTTCCGCCGAGTCCTGCAGCACGCCGATGATGAAACCGACCGCCACCACCTGCATCGCGATTTCGCTCGGGATGCCGAACAGGCTGCATGCCAGCGGGATCAGCAGCAAGGAACCACCGGCCACGCCCGAAGCGCCGCAGGCGCAGATCGCCGCAACGACGCTCAGCAGGATGGCTGTTGGAATATCCACGGCGATGCCCAGGGTGTGTACGGCGGCCAGGGTCAGCACGGTGATGGTGATCGCCGCGCCGGCCATGTTGATGGTGGCGCCCAGCGGGATCGACACCGAATAGGTATCTTCATGCAGGCCCAGGCGCTTGCTCAGTTCCAGATTGACCGGAATGTTCGCCGCCGAGCTGCGGGTGAAAAACGCGGTAATACCGCTTTCGCGCAGGCACATCAGCACCAGCGGATACGGATTGCGGCGCAGTTTCCAGAACACGATGAGGGGGTTCATCACCAACGCCACGAACAGCATGCAGCCGAGCAGCACGGCCAGCAGTTGCGCGTAGCCGATCAAGGCGCCGAAACCGGAGGTGGCCAGGGTCGAGGCCACCAGGCCGAAGATCCCCAGCGGCGCGAAGCAGATCACCAGGCGCACGATCACGGTCACGCCATTGGACAGGTCGCCCAGCACTTCACGGGTGGTGTCGCCGGCATGGCGAATGGCGATGCCCATGCCGATGGCCCATGCCAGGATACCGATGAAGTTGGCGTTCATCAGCGCGCTGACCGGATTATCGACCACGCTCAGCAACAGGCTTTGCAGCACTTCACCAATCCCGCCCGGCGCGGTCACCGCAACGTCATGGGTCGACAGCACCAGGCTGGACGGGAACATCATGCTGGCAACCACCGCGACCACGGCGGCGGCGAACGTCCCCAGCAGATACAGGAACAGGATCGGCCGGATATGGGTTTCCTGGCCGTGCTTGTGGTTGGCGATCGACGCCATGACCAGCACGAACACCAGGATCGGCGCGACCGCTTTGAGCGCGCTGACAAAGACTTTGCCGATGAACGCCGTGGACTTCGCCGTTTCAGGCGCGAACAAGGCCAGGGCAATGCCGGCGATCAGGCCGATCACGATCTGCGTGACCAGGCTCAGGCGTTTCAGGCGTTGGAATAGGGAAAGGGATGAAGCAGTCATAAAACGGCATCTCGGATTTTTATAAGTGCAAGGCTTCGCCGCTGCTGCAGGCCAGGCCACAGGCAGGAAACCGAAGAGGGTCGCGTCATCGACGTCATGAAAGATCGATGATCACCGGGTGTACGTTTTGCAGGGCGCGGACTTTATCACAGCGTAGGCACAATCCTTCAGACCTGTGACGAACTGCCGCCGGGCTGCGCAACGCGATTTGCAGGTTCGTGCAACCGCGTGCGTGATCACTCTGTTAATATTCGCCATCCTCATTTTCATGTCTGCCAGTGGGCCTTCGGGCTATCGCTGGTGTCGTCGTTTTTTCTGGAGTTGTGCATGCTGTTGCCCATTCTTCTGTTGTCTGCCGCCGGCTTCACGGTGCTGACCACGGAATTCGTCATCGTCGGCCTGTTGCCGGCCATCGCCCGCGACCTGGACGTCAGCATCCCGCAAGCGGGGTTACTGGTGACCCTGTTCGCCTTTACCGTTGCTGCGTTCGGACCTTTTCTCACGGCGTACTTCGCCCGTTTCGAGCGGCGCAAGCTGTTTATCTCGGTGTTGGTCATGTTTGGTCTGGCCAACACGCTGGCGGCGCTGGCGCCGAACATCTGGGTGATGGCGTTTGCCCGGTTGATCCCGGCGCTGGGCTTGCCGGTGTTCTGGGCGCTGGCCAGTGAGACCGCGGTGGACATCGTCGGGCCGGACTACGCTGGCCGCGCCATCGCCAAGATCGGTTTCGGCATTGTCTGTGCCACTGTGTTCGGTATTCCCGTAGGCACATTGATTTCCGATGCGTTCGGCTGGCGCAGTGCTTTCGCCATTCTGGCGGTCATTGCCTTTGCCAAGGCGCTGCTGCTGTTTATCTACCTGCCGAAGACGGATCTGCATCAGCATCAGGTGAGCCTGCTGTCGCAGTTCAAGATCCTGCGCAGCCCGTTGATGATCGGTCACGTGTTGCTGTCGGTGATTGTGTTCAGCGGCATGTTCACGGCCTACACCTATCTGGCCGACATCCTTGAGCGCCTGGCCGGGTTCAACGGCACCGTGGTCGGCTGGTGCCTGATGGGCTTCGGCGCGGTCGGGTTGATCGGCAACTCGTTGGGGGGCCGTGCGGTGGATCGTCACCCGCTGATGGCGTCGATGATGTTCTGTGCGTTCATGATTGCCGGCCTGGTGGCCCTGGTGCCGAACATCCATTCGCCCCTTGGCCTGGCGGCGGCGATGGGCATCTGGGGCGTGACCCAGGCGGCGATGTTCCTGGTCAGCCACGTGCGCTTGATGAAAGCCGCGCCTGAAGCGCCAGCGTTCGCCGCATCGCTGAACATCGCCGGCGCCAACCTGGGCATTGGCCTGGGCGCGATGATCGGCGGGCGGGTAATTGACAGCGTTGGGTTGCAAGGCCTTGGCTTCGCGGCGGCCGCGTTTATCCTCGCCTCGATCCTGCTGGCGATTGCCCTGATGACGTTCAAGCCCCGGGAAGTCTGCGCCTGAGGCTTCACAGTTCGGTAAACAACTCGCGCCGGGCACCCTCGGTAATGGCGACAATGCCGGGGTGCTTGACCTTGCGTTCCACCGAAATGGCGTAGAACGACTCGCTGACCGCGTCGGTCTGGCCAATCACCTGCACGCCGTACTGGCGTTGCACTTCATCGGCGATCACGCTCGGGCCGATGAAAATGCCGCTGCCGGATTGGCCGAACGCCTGCATCAAGGCACTGTCGTCGAATTCACCGACGATCTGCGGCTGGATCTGCTGCTCGGCGAACCAGCGTTGCAAACGGCTGCGCACCACGGTTTCCGGCCCGGGAATCAGCAGTGGCGCGCCGTGCAGGCTGCGGGGAAAGTCCTGCCCGTAACGCTTCGCCAATTCGGCAGTGGCGAAGAAACTGATCCCGCATTCGCCGAGTTTCTGGCTGTAGCCCTTGATGTCCAGATGCGAGGGCATCGGGCTATCGGAAATCACCAGGTCCAGGCGCTGGATGGCCAGGTCGGCCAGCAGCCGTTCGAGCTTGTCTTCGCGGCAGGTGATGCGCAGCGGCTCACTCAATTCCATGGTTGGCGCGATCAGGCGATAGACGATGGATTTGGGCACCACGTCGGCCACGCCCACGCGAAACAGGATCTGTTGCTCGTTGGGCTGCGCCCGCAACATCAATTCCAGTTCACCCCCCAGCTGAAACATCTGCTCGGCGTAGGTCAAGGTTTGCCGGCCTGCTTCGGTCAGTTCCAGCTGCCGACCCACCCGGCGGAACAACTCGATGCCATAGGTTTGTTCGAGCAGCGAAATCTGCCCGCTGATGGTTTGTGGCGTCAGGTTCAGCTGCTCGCAAGCGCGCACGATGCTGCCCGTCTTGGCCACCACCCAGAAGTAATGCAATTGCCGATAGTTGAGCATGGGATCCAACAGTTCGTAAAACTCGAAGTATAACCGCTGAAAATACGAATTTTCCTGAAGTATTCAATTCCCTAGAATCCCTCGCTATCAACGGGCCATCGTTTGGGCTGCGTTTGTTATATCGAGGACAACACCATGAAAATCAAAGCCACGGCACTGCTGATCACATCATTACTGGTTCTGGCCGGTTGCGACCAGGCCGAAAAAAGCGCCCAGCAGTTGATGGGCAAGGCTGCCGAAAGCGCGAAACAGGCAATCGACGACACCCACAAGGCCGCCGAGCAAGCGCTCAGCGAAGCCACCGGCGGGCTGATCAGCAAAAAAGAATCATCGGAAAAAGAGGCGGAAAAATCCGCATCGTCTTCCCAGGAAATCTAAACCGTCTTACAGCGAGTCAGGACTGACCCATGGAATACCTTTTACAGTTAGCCGCCAGCCCCACTGCCTGGGTCGCCCTGGCCACCCTGGTGGTGATGGAAATCGTGCTCGGCATCGATAACCTGATCTTCATTTCGATCCTGACCAACAAACTGCCCGAGCAGCATCGGCAGAAGGCGCGGCGCATCGGTATCGGCATGGCGCTGATCCTGCGACTGGGCTTGCTGAGTACCATTGCGTTCATCGTCCAGCTGACGGCACCGGTCATCGAGATCTTCGGTCATGCGTTGTCCTGGAAGGACATGATCCTGATCGCCGGCGGCCTGTTCCTGTTGTGGAAAGCCACCACCGAGATCCATCACAGCATGGACCCGGCACCGGAAGATCCGAAGTCGGCCACCTCGACCGTGACCCTGGGCTTTGCCGCGGCGATCGGTCAGATCCTGATGCTGGACATGGTGTTCTCCATCGACAGCATCATTACCGCTGTCGGCATGACCGAGCATTTGCCGATCATGATCATTGCCGTGGTGGTGTCGGTGTTGGTGATGTTGCTGGCGGCTGACCCGCTGGCCAAGTTCATCAATGACAACCCGACGGTCGTGATGTTGGCGCTGGGCTTCCTGATCATGATCGGTATGACGCTGATCGCCGAAGGTTTCGGCGCCCACGTACCGAAGGGCTACGTTTATGCGGCGATGGCGTTCTCGGCAGCGATCGAAGTGTTGAACATGATGTCCCGGCGGGCACGGCAGAAGCGGGTTACCGCTGAGGCTTGACCCTTGCTGAAATGAAAAGGCCGCCTGGAATCCAGGCGGCCTTTTTTTTGACCGAAGTCTCGTTTAGTGGACTGTGGCGTGTGATGCGCTGGCTTCGTCGGTTTTAGCCAGAGGTTTCGGCTGTACAGGGTGATGGTGCCGGCGGGTAATGCGCAGAACGCCCCATAACATGGCGGCGGCCACCGCCAGCCAGCCAGAAATCAACATTACGATTGTCATTGCCAGGCTCATCGAGGCCTCCTCTTTGCCCTGCAGCGGGCACACACGCTATGCAAGTGACAGTCTAGTCGCTGGCGTGTTTCAGGCTATTGACCAAAGGTCGGCTGTCACCAACCAGTTTGCTCTATCGGATGCCATCAACTGCCCGTTAAGGCTATACCGCGGCGGTGCAGCGCCCTATTATCGACGGCCAAGCCGGGAATGCGATTACCTGGCGTCGATTAAGAGAGAGATGATGGTGCGAGTAATTTCTCGAATGCTATCGGCGGTACTGATTGTGGGTTGTGTTGCCAGTCTGGCGGGATGCGCCGGGAGCGTGTCGCCACAGATCAAGCGTCTGCCAGAGCGCGTCGAGCTCAGTGGCCGCTTCTACAAGGGCGTGGCGAATCAAAGCGGGCCGCAAGTGCTGGCGAGCATGTTGTCGCAGCAGGGCATCGTGATCACCCCTGGCTTGCTCGATAAACCCTTGCATCTGCCGGGCGGCGAGGCGCAACTGCAACAGAATATGCAGAACCTCGCCCGCGAGTACGGGATGGTGGTCTATCCGCTCGACAGCAATCTGCCGGCCTTGCTGACCCAGGTTGCGGCCGGTTATCCGGTGATGGTGCGTTTCACCGAGGGCTCGGCGCTCTGGGCTGAACCGCGTTACGCGATTTTGAGCGGATACAACCGTCAGAAGCAGACCGTCTTGCTGCGTGCAGGCATGGATCAGCGGTTAATGATGGGGTTCGGTTCGTTCGAATCGGCGTTTAAGGACGCCGGTGGATGGGCGGTGTTGATCCAGAATCCGTCCCAGTTGCCCGCTCAGGTCGATCAGCAGCGCTGGCTCAAGGCCGCCAACGACCTCGCCCAGGCAGGTCGGGAACAGGCGGCCACCAAGGCCAGGCAGGCGCTAGGCGCGCAGTAGGCCCGTTCGTCACCCGCCGGGCACCTGCGTCCATTGCCAACCTCTAATACTAAAGGCCCGGATTTTCCCGGGCTTTGAGGAGGTGCCATGGCGCATTCCAATTCCCCCGAGGGCCCTCACTCGTCCGAGCATTCGTCTGGCGATGAATTGGGGTTCGATCCCGACTCCCCGGACCTTGCTGATCCGGCGGTCGATCCCATTGGGCCGGCCAAGGCGCCGCGGGATGTGAAGCCGGGTGACAACCCCAAGGCACCGGCCAAACCCTACGATCCGCTGGGTAATCTGAAACCCTAGGTCTATTGGAGGTGCGTATGTCTACCGATTCGAGTTTCAACGACAAACGTCCGGAAACTGTACCGACCACGCCCGAGCAGGATATGGATCCGGTGATGGATCCAGACAGTCCGTTGCGCGATCCGCTGGCACGGCCGACGGTGGCGCCGACCGAACATCCCCAGGGCTGGCGCGACCCCAGCAAAGGTGATGGCATTCCCGATGATGACCAGATGCCGCTGCCTAATGATTGATTACGGGGGGGAGTCCTTCCAATTACGGCGGCCTTACAGTCGACCAGTCGCTCGCGGATGTACTTGATTTACTGTAGGAGCGAGCGGTGCGGCGATCCGACTTGCCCGCGAAGGCGGCCTGATAGGCAAATCCATTTTTCCGGTGTACATATCCATTCCTGCGGTAACGGCCACCCAGGGTTTCGCCCTTACGGCGAGTCACTTGGAAAAGCCCCAAGTAACC
>NZ_AKJF01000061.1 GCF_000282475.1 Pseudomonas sp. GM78 | reverse complement strand
CAGGCCTTCGCGCTGTTGCGGGGGGTGCTGGTTGTCCGCCTGGCTGACTGCACCAGCCAGTGGCGGTGCACCAGCCAGGTCTGCCACAGGCGTTCCATGGAGAAATCCGGCTGACAGGCTTCGACCTTGCAGCCCAGGGCCGCAAAGTCCTGCAGCGCCGACTCGCACAGGCTCATCACGCCAGGGTCCATCGGCAAATAGCCGTTGTAGTCGCCCAGCCACCCCACGCGAACCTCACTGAAATCCTGCACCAGCGACTGATGGAAAACCTGCTGGTCCTGATTCAACGACAACGGCACGCGCGGGTCGTACCCGGCCTGGGTCCCGAGCAAGCGCGCGACATCGGTGACGGTGCGGCCCATCGGCCCTTCGGTGGCCAGTTGCTGGACAAACACCTCCGGCTGCGGGCCATGTGGCACGCGGCCCTGGGACGGACGTAAGCCAAACACGTTGTTGAACGCCGCCGGGTTGCGCAGCGAGCCCATCATGTCACTGCCGTCGGCCACCGGCAGCATGCGCAACGCCAACGCCACCGCCGCCCCGCCGCTGCTGCCACCGGCACTCAACGTCGGGTCGTAGGCATTGGTGGTGGTGCCGAACACGCTGTTGTAGGTGTGCGAGCCGAGGCCGAATTCCGGCACGTTGGTCTTGCCGATGATGATCGCGCCGCCATCACGAACCCGCGCCACGCTGATGGCATCGTGCTGCGGAACCTGTTCAGCGAACAGCGTTGAACCCATGCTCGTGCGCAACCCGGCGGTGGCCGCCAGGTCTTTCACCGCTTGCGGCATGCCGTGCATCCAGCCGCGGGACTGACCCTGGTCCAGTTGCCGGTCGCAGGCATCGGCCTCGGCCAAAAGCTCCTCGGCCGGTCGCAGCGACACCAGCGCATTGACCTGCGGATTGAAGCGTTCGATCTGCGCCAGATAGACCTGCATCACTTCACGGCAGGACACCACACGAGCGTGGATGGCCTGGGACAACGCGTCGGCGTTCATTTCAACAATCGGATTCATGCTCAAGGTTTCACCCCAAGGTTAAGTGCAACGGGTCTCTTTGCCCGTGGTGCTTCCTGCATGCAGTAAGTGCCCAACAGCGTCAGCAGGCAAGCGAACAATACGTAGAACGATGGCGCCACCGGCGTGGCCAACACCTTGCTCAGCCAGGTGACGATCAGCGGAGCGAAACCGCCGAACACCATGACCGCAACGTTGTAGGCCACCGACACGCCGGTGGAACGCACTTCAATCGGAAACTGCTCGGCCAGCGCCGTCGGTGCCGGGCCAAAGAAGCCGCCAATCGAACTGCACAACAGCAGTTGCATCACCAGCAAACGCTCCACCGAGGGCGCCGCCGCGACCCACACGTACAGCGGATAGACCATCAGGAAAAACGCCAGGGTGAAGGCCATCAACACCGGACGCCGACCAAGACGGTCCGACAACGCGCCGGACAGCGGAATCACCACGGTCATCACCGCCACCGCGAGCATTTGCACCAGCAGCACCTGATCCAGCGGCAAGCCGAGGTTTTTGTGGGCGAAGGTCGGCATGTTCACCAACACCACGTAGAACGACACCGTCGCACCGCATGCCAGGCCCATCGACACCAGAATGGCGCGGCGATGTTCGCGGATCACCTGCAGCAAACCCGGGCTTTCGCCTTTGGCCTGTTTGCGTGCCTCGAGAAATTCTTCCGGTTCCTCCATGTGCTTGCGAATCCACAGGCCGACCGGGCCGATCAACAGGCCGATCATGAATGGAATCCGCCAGCCCCAGCTGTCCAGGGCCTCGGGGGTCAGCAGATGGGTGAACAACGCCACCATGCCCGCCCCGGAAAACACCGCCAGGCACTGCCCGACCAATTGCCACGAACCGTACAAACCCTTGCGGTGCGCCGGCGCGCTTTCCACCAGGAACGCCGTGGCACTGGCGTATTCGCCGCCGGTGGCGAAACCCTGGAGCATCCGCGCGACCACGATCAGCAATGGCGCACCCATGCCGATAGCGGCGTAGTTGGGCGCGAAGGCAATCAGCGCGATCGACACGGTCATCAGGCGGATGATCATCTGCATCGCCGCCTTGCGGCCTTTGCGGTCCGAATACATGCCCAGCAGGATGCCGCCCACCGGGCGCATGAAGAAGCCGACGCCGAAGGTCGCCAAGGCCATCAGCAACGACGCGTATTCGTCCTCGGAGGGGAAAAACTGCCGAGCGATGATGCTCGCCAGAAAGCCGTAAACGATGAAGTCATACCATTCCAGCGCGTTGCCGATAACGGCAGCGACCACCTGCCGGGTGCGCGAAACACCTGTGCTCGAAGTGTGCATGGGGAACTCTCCAAAAACCTGTTGGGTGATACCGGGCGCGACATGACGCGCCCGGTCCAGCGGCAGTAGAAAGTGAAAGGGTCAGGCCGGCTTCAGCCAGCTCTCGGTCAGCGCGCCCCAATACGCAGCCCCGGTCAGCAGGATGTCGTCGTTGAAGTCGTAGGCGGGGTTGTGCACCATCGGCCGCGACACGCCGTTGCCGATGAACAGGTAGGCGCCAGGACAGCGTTGCAGCATCCAGGCGAAGTCTTCGCTGCCCATGAGTTTGGGGGTGTTGCCATCGACGGCATCGGCACCGACCAGCTCGACGCCGACTTGCCGGGCGAACTCGGTTTCGGCGGCGTGGTTGACCAGTACCGGGTAGGCCGGACGGTGTTCGATTGTCGCAGTGCAACCGAAGCTTTGCGCCTGGGATTCGATGATCGCGCGCACCCGGTCGAGGGTCTGCTCACGCACCTGGGCATTCAGCGCGCGCAGGCTCAGGCGCAGGATCGCCTCCTGCGGAATGACGTTGGCCGCCTCCCCGGCCTGCAAGGCACCGACCGTTACCACCGCCGCCTGCTGCGCATCGATGTTGCGCGCGACCACGGTTTGCAGGGCCATGACCACGCTGGCTGCCGCCACCAAGGGGTCAACTGCCAGGTGCGGCATCGAACCGTGCCCGCCGACGCCTTCGAGGGTCACGGTGAGCAAATCCTGCGAAGCCATCATCGGCCCTTCGCGAAAACCCAGATACCCCGCTGGCAAGCCTGGCATGTTGTGCATGCCGAACAGCGCGTCGCAGGGAAAACGTTCAAGCAAGCCATCGGCGAGCATCGCTTCGGCGCCGCCCTGGCCTTCTTCGGCGGGCTGGAAAATCAGGGTCAGGGTGCCATCGAACTGGCGAGTCGCCGCCAGGTAACGCGCCGCGCCCAGCAACATCGTGGTGTGGCCGTCGTGCCCGCAGGCGTGCATGCAGCCCTGGTGCCGGCTGCTGTAGACCGCCCCGGTATTCTCGATGATCGGCAGTGCATCCATGTCCGCCCGTATCCCGAGTTTGCGCGGGCTGCTGCCGTTGCGCAGGATACCCACCACCCCGGTCTTGCCGATGCCGGTGTGGACTTCGTAACCCCATTGTTCAAGCGACCTGGCGACCAGCGCCGAAGTGCGGTTTTCCTCGAAGCCAAGCTCCGGGTGAGCGTGGATGTCCTGGCGGGTGGCATGCAAGTCGCTGGCGACGTCGTTGAGCCAGGCAAGAATGTGCTGATGTCGGGTCATGGGATTTCCTCGGGCCGGGTGTATTCCCGTTCTTTTTGTTCGCTGTGATTTCACGACAGATCAAAGGCAGGTCGCGTTCACCACCAGATAACCGCGAGTCACGCGCGAGGACAATCGAATGTGGTTCCACTAGATGGAACCTGCAGGTCAGGGGTTCAGGCGACATCCCTGGTGTTCGCCAATCCACTCAGCGCTGTTGCTACGCCCCAAGCCGCTGACGGTGATGCGCTTGCTGGCGACATCATCGGCAAACCCACTGGTGGGCAGCCACTGTTTGACATAACCACGACAATACTCGGCGTCGTTGTTCATCACGTAGCGGCACGAGCAATATTCCTTCGCGGTGTAGGCGCTGATGATGTCGGGGAACGCCCATAGCGCCACCCGCTCGTGCCAGATCCAGCCGAGCAACGCGAGCAACAGCACCAGCAGCAGCGAGCTGAAAGGACGGCGACGAATGAAACCGCTCATGGCTGCTCCCTCCCGGCAAAAGCCTCGAGCGCCAGCCTGAGCAATTCGTTGTGCCGGTAGCTGCCGTCGCGGTCATCGCCGTAGCGCACGATCACCAGGTTCGCGCCGGGAATCACGTACATCGCCTGGCCCCAATGGCCCAGCGCGGCAAAGGTGTCGGCGGGCGCATCGGGCCAGGGTCGGGCGCCCCCGTCTGCTGCACGATTGAGCCACCAGTGGCCGCCGGGCACCGCATCGTCCTGATTGGCGCGATAGCCCGCGAAGGGTTCGCGGTTGAATGCGACCCAGTCCTTGGGCAGCAGTTGTTTATCGCCCCAGCGACCGTCCCGCGCCATCAACAGACCGATGCGGGCCAGATCCCGGGCGGTGAGGTAGGCATAGGACGAGGCGACGAACGTTCCCGTGGCGTCGGTTTCCCAGACCGCTTGGCGAATGCCCAGAGGCTCGAACAACGCGGTCCACGGATAGTCCGCGTAGCGATCCGGACCGACGATGGCTTTCAGTGCGGCGGACAACAGATTGCTGTCACCGCTGGAATAGCGAAACGCCTGCCCCGGTGCGGCGTATGTGTCGTGATCGGCCGTGAACGCGGCCATGTCCGAGTGACCACGGGTGTAGAGCATGGCCACCACCGACGACTTCAACGGCGCGTATTCGTAGTCTTCCTGCCAGTCGATACCCGAGGCCCAATGCAGCAGATCGGCGATGGTCAGGTCCGGGTGTTTTTGCAATGGCGGATAGAATTTGGCCACCGGGTCCTGGAGCCTGAAGCGGCCCTCGCTATACGCCACGCCGAGGACCGTGGCCATCAGGCTTTTGCTGATGGACCAAGTGAGGTGCGGCGTTTGGGCGGTGGTCGGACCGGCGTAGCGCTCGTAGATCAACCGGCCGTCGCGGATGACGAGTAAGGCATCGGTGCGGATGCCTTGTCGGGTGGTGTCGTCGCGGGGTGGGAAGGTGTATGCCTCTAGCGCCTGAAGCGCCGGCCCCGTGGTGGTTGGGCCTGTGGACCATTGCTCGGTGGGCCAGTCTTCGGCGTGGACCGCGAGACTGAGCAACAGCATGAATAACAAGGACAGGCCTTTGGGCATGGCAGGGGCTCGTGGCGATGAACCTGCTGAGCCTAGTCGAGGTTGATGACAGTTCCGGGATTTGCGTTGCCCTCAGGACCGCCTTCGCTGGCAAGCCAGCTCCCACAGGGATCACTGGTGTGCAAAATAATGGCATTCGACACAGATCCTGTGGGAGCTGGCTTGCCAGCGGTGAGGCCCGTCAGATCGACAACAATGCCTTGGCCAACCGCTTCCCCCTGGCCCCCGCCGCCAGATCCATCACCGCCTGATCGCGCTGCCACATCGCCGCCCACTCCGGCGCTCCTTCAGCCAGCGCCTGATTCACTTCAGCCTTGAGCCCCTCGAACTGCGCAAACAACCCACCGAGCAATACATGCCCCGCCGGACTTACGGGGGGATGTCGACTGACCTCCGCACACCCGGCGAGCAGCGCCAGCAAGCGCAATTGCAAGGGCGTCGGCCAGTCACTGTCCTGGCCGACGCCGTACAGCCAGGCGGTCATGGCACTCAAGACATAGATGTCTTCCAGGGTCCGGAACGGCTTGACGTAGGCATCCCAGCCGTCCCCCGCGAGCAATTCGCACAGTGCGTTATCGAGAAACAAGCGGCCATGGCTGATGTCCGGCATCAACGGCATCGGCGGCAGTTTTTCCACCCGCACGCCCGGCTCGTCGGGGTAAACCACCGCCAGGCTCAGGCGCGGCGCTTCTCCTGGCTGCTCGCTTCGAGCGGCAATCAACAACCAATCGGCGGCATCGCCTGCGGTGACGAAATCCTTGCGTCCGCTCAAACGCAAATCGTGCAGACGGGTCTGCATGTCAGCCACCCGCAGGCTGCGTTGCTCGGTCGCGCACAACGCGCCAAGGCTCAACGGCGCGCTTGGCCACAGCATGCGCAACGCCGCCTGATAACCCACCAGGAACGCCAGCCCCGGCGTCGCCATCAAGCGTGCACCGACCACGGCCAGTTCAAACGGCGTGACGTTTCCCAACTGCTGCAACAACGTTGCGAACCCCTCACCCAGATCCGGGTTGGCGGGCAAGCGAGCGTGGCGGTTCAACAGGGTTTGCCAGGGCATAAGAGGCTCCTTGTGGGCTGTCATACAAGCATCACCAAAGCTTCATGGCGATGACACCGGGGCTACATAGCCTGACTTTGCACAACACGGCTGGATAAAGAAAGTCGATTCGCTGTAACCCCCAAGACGGGTGAGCAGCCCGCACGGAGATTCGCCATGACTCAGATCGCCCGCATCAGCGACACCGGCAACGAACGCCGCCTGCAAGCCGAACGTCTTGTCGGCGCCGAGGCTTTGCAAGAGGCACAGGCCTTGCGCTTCAACGTGTTCAGCGGCGAGTTCAACGCCAAGCTCAAAGGCGCGGAACTGGGTCTGGACATGGATGACTACGACGTTCACTGCACCCACATCGGCGTGCGCGACCTGAACACCGGGCGCCTGGTGGCGACCACCCGCCTGCTCGACCACACCGCCGCCAGCAGCCTGGGCAAGTTCTACAGCGAAGAAGAATTCCGCCTGCACGGCCTGGTTCACTTGAAGGGTCCTATTCTCGAAATAGGCCGCACCTGCGTCGACCCGGCCTACCGTAACGGCGGCACCATCGCCGTGCTCTGGGGTGAGCTGGCGGAAGTCTTGAACCAGGGCGGCTACAGCTACCTGATGGGCTGCGCAAGCATTCCGATGCAGGACGGCGGGATCCAGGCCCACGCCATCATGCAGCGTCTGCGCGAACGTTACCTGTGCACCGAACACCTGCGGGCCGAACCGAAAAAACCGCTGCCGACCCTGGATATTCCCTCGAACGTGATCGCTGAAATGCCGCCGCTGCTTAAGGCCTACATGCGCCTGGGCGCGAAAATCTGCGGCGAGCCGTGCTGGGACGAAGACTTCCAGGTGGCCGATGTGTTCATCCTGCTCAAGCGCGACGAACTCTGCCCGCGCTACGCCAAACACTTCAAGGCGGCTGTGTAATGCGTCGGTTGCGCGTGTACGCGCGAATCGCCCGGGTGTCGCTGGTGGTCGGGCTCGGCCTGAGCATGGCCACCGTGTTTGGTGTCTTCGAGCGCCTGGGGCTGAGCCATTCGATGGAGCGCCGCCAGCGCTGGTCGCGGTTTTTCATGGCGCGCCTGAGCAACGCCCTGCCCTTCGATGTGACGGTGCACGGTGAGTTGCCGAAGTCGCCGATGCTTTGGGTCAGCAACCACGTATCCTGGACCGACATCCCGCTGCTTGGGATGCTCACGCCGCTGTCGTTCCTGTCCAAGGCCGAAGTGCGCACCTGGCCGGTGGCGGGCTGGTTGGCGGCCAAGGCCGGCAGCCTGTTTATCCGTCGCGGTTCGGGTGACAGCCAGTTGATCCGCAAACAGATGACCCGCCACCTGCAACACGAACATCCGCTGCTGATGTTCCCGGAGGGCACCACCACCGATGGCCGCTCGCTGCGCACCTTCCACGGTCGCCTGCTGTCGGCGGCGATTGATTCAGAGGTGAAGCTGCAACCGGTGGCGATCCGATATGTGCGCAACGGCGAGCCCGACACACTGGCGCCGTTCATTGGCGATGATGATCTGTTGTCGCACCTGATGCGCCTGTTTGCCAATGACCGCGGCGCGGTGGAGATTCATCTGCTCAAGCCGATTGCTTGCGAAGGCCGTGAGCGTGCAGCGCTGGCGTTCGACGCGCAGCAGGCGGTGCAGAAGGCGTTGTTTGGGGCAATTCCAGAAACACAGCAAGCCCCAATGCGCCCCGCGATCGCAGCTTGAAAACATATCCCTGTGGGAGCGGGCTTGCCCGCGATAGCGGCTTAACTTTCAACATTGATGTTGGATGACACACCGCCATCGCGGGCAAGCCCGCTCCCACAGGGGGTTATGTCGCTGGATAGTTCTGCGCAAAGTCCTGAAGCTGCGGATAAAACAATCGAAAATCCTCACTCAACGGCTCATACAACACCCGCAATTCCTGCATCGCCGCCGCCAGTTCCTCCGGCCGGGTCAAGCGCCGGGAAATCCCCCGCAATACCTGCTCCAGCACTTCGAACTCCCGATAGGATCCCAACCAGTCATTGGCCACCATGTGCGGCGCGATCCTCGCCAGGCGCTCCGGCAACTGCGGTTGACTGGACAGCACCCGGTACACGTCCGAGGTGAACAGCTCCAGCGGCCGGTCTGCGTACAGCGTCCAGTCCCGTGCCAGGCAGTGGTCGAAAAACACATCGAGCACGATCCCGGCATAACGCCGGCGCGTCAGGGAAAACCTCGACAACGCGACATCCACCAACGGATGCCGATCGGTGAACACGTCAATGCTGCGATGCAGTTGGATGGCCGTTTCGATTTCCGGGTCGAACTGCCCTTGCAGCCGTCCCTTGACGAAATCGCCATACAGACTGCCGAGCAATTGACCGGGACGCTGGCCACCGAGGTGAAGATGTGCGAGATAGTTCATGGGCGCAGCTTAGCACTGCGCCCCTGTCCCTATACAATCATCGTATCGTTATAACCCGATATACCGATTTGTTCGGCCATCAGATCGAAATCATATTGGTATATCGCGAAATACCGATTTAAAGTTCGCTTCATCGCGATATAGCGTTTTACTAATCACGAGCCCCGACCATGAACCTTGACCTCGACGAAATAATAAAAGCCCTGGCGCACCCGGTACGGCGAGACATCCTGCACTGGCTCAAAGACCCGACCGTCGAATTCCCCGATCAGTCTCACAGCAACGAGCACGGCGTTTGCGCCGGGCAGATCGATCAACGTTGCGGCCTGTCGCAATCCACGGTGTCCGCACACCTGGCCACCCTGCAACGCGCCGGCCTGATCAGCAGCCGAAAAGTCGGCCAGTGGCACTTCTTCAAACGCAACGAGGAAACCATTCAGGAGTTCCTCAAAGTCTTCAGCAAAGAGCTCTGACCCTTAACGTCAGCCAGCCAAAAGGAATAAAACGATGCCCCTCTCGCTACTCATTCTGGCCTTGAGCGCCTTCGCCATCGGCACCACCGAGTTCGTCATCATGGGCTTGCTGCCCGATGTGGCGGCCGACCTCGGTGTGTCGATTCCCGGCGCCGGCTGGCTGGTGACCGGTTACGCCCTGGGCGTGGCCATTGGTGCGCCGTTCATGGCGCTGGCCACCGCCCGGTTGCCGCGCAAGGCCGCCCTGGTGGCGCTGATGGGCATTTTCATTGTCGGCAACCTGCTCTGCGCGGTAGCCAGCGACTACAACGTGCTGATGTTTGCCCGTGTGGTGACGGCGCTGTGCCACGGTGCGTTCTTTGGCATCGGTTCGGTGGTGGCGGCAGGCCTGGTGCCGGCCAACAAACGCGCCTCGGCCGTGGCCCTGATGTTCACCGGCCTGACCCTGGCCAACGTCCTCGGCGTGCCGCTGGGCACCGCGCTCGGTCAACAGGCCGGCTGGCGCTCGACCTTCTGGGCGGTGACCGTGATCGGCGTGATCGCACTGATCGGCCTGGTTCGCTTCCTGCCGGCCAAGCGCGATGAAGAAAAACTCGACATGCGCGCCGAACTGCGTGCCCTCAAGGGTGCCGGTATCTGGCTGTCCCTGAGCATGACCGCACTGTTCGCCGCCTCGGTATTCACCCTGTTCACCTATGTGGCACCACTGTTGGGCGAAGTCACCGGCGTCTCGCCTCGCGGCGTGACCTGGACCCTGATGCTCATCGGCCTGGGTTTGACCGTCGGCAACATCATCGGCGGCAAACTGGCGGACAAGGGCCTGGCGGCAACGCTGATCGGCGTCTTCATCGCCATGGCCGTGGTCTCCACCGTATTGACCTGGACCAGCGTCGCGCTGATCCCGACCGAAATCACCTTGTTCCTCTGGGCCACCGCGTGTTTCGCCGCCGTGCCTGCCCTGCAGGTGAATGTGGTGACCTACGGCAAGGCCGCACCGAACCTGGTCTCGACCCTCAACATCGGCGCCTTCAACGTCGGCAACGCCCTGGGCGCCTGGGTTGGCGGCAGCGTCATCGCCCACGGTTTCGGCCTGACCAGCGTGCCCCTGGCGGCAGCGGCCCTGGCGGTACTCGCCCTGCTGGCGACCCTGATCACCTTCCGTCAGAGCGGCGACCCCGAACTGGCCCCTGCTACCAACTGATCTTCACAAGAGAGCTATTTCATGACGACTATTTTCGATCCGATCAAACTGGGCGACCTCGAACTGGCCAACCGCATCATCATGGCCCCGCTGACCCGCTGCCGCGCCGACGAAGGCCGCGTACCCAACGCGCTGATGGCCGAGTACTACGTACAACGCGCTTCGGCCGGCCTGATCCTCAGCGAAGCCACTTCGGTCACCCCGATGGGCGTCGGCTACCCGGACACCCCGGGCATCTGGTCCAACGACCAGGTGCGCGGCTGGACCAACGTCACCAAGGCGATCCACGGCGCGGGCGGCAAGATCTTCCTGCAACTGTGGCACGTCGGCCGGGTGTCCCACGAGTCGTACCTGAACGGCGAAAAACCGGTCGCCCCGAGCGCCATCCAGCCTAAAGGCCACGTCAGCCTGGTGCGTCCGCTGGCCGATTACCCGACGCCCCGCGCGCTGGAAACCGCTGAAATCGCCGACATCATCGACGCCTACCGCGTCGGTGCCGAAAACGCCAAGGCCGCCGGTTTCGATGGCGTGGAAATCCACGGCGCCAACGGCTACCTGCTCGACCAGTTCCTGCAAAGCAGCACCAACCAGCGCACCGACCAATACGGCGGCTCCCTGGAAAACCGTGCCCGCCTGTTGCTGGAAGTGACCGACGCAGCCATCGAAGTCTGGGGCGCCGGCCGCGTCGGTGTGCACCTGGCACCGCGCGCCGACTCCCATGACATGGGTGACGACAACCTCGCCGAAACCTTCACTTATGTCGCGCGCGAACTGGGCAAACGCGGCATCGCCTTCATCTGCTCGCGCGAAAAAGAAGCCGACGACAGCCTCGGCCCGCAGATCAAGGAAGCCTTCGGTGGCCCGTACATCATCAACGAACGCTTCACCAGGGACAGCGCCAACGCCTGGCTGGCCGCAGGCAAGGCTGATGCCGTCGCTTTCGGCGTGCCGTTCATTGCCAACCCGGATTTGCCGGCACGGTTGAAGGCCGATGTGCCGCTTAACGAGGCGCGTCCAGAGCTGTTCTATGCCAAAGGGCCGGTTGGCTACATCGACTACCCGACGTTGTAATCGGCACCCGCTGAAACGCAAAAGCCCCGGACTCTTATGAGTCGGGGCTTTTTTTGTAGTGGTTGCCACGCATCAAATCAATTCGAATTACTTCGCCGAAGTTTGGTTTTCATGCGGATTGTTTATGCCGGATGTTTAGTTGCGTTTACTTAGGGTATCGAAATATCGGATGACGCCTCAGGACCTTGTAGGCAAACTCCGAATCTTGCGTTTTGGCACTTTGCCGCCTTGTTGCGCTTTTATTCGAAAGGATAGTCTTCGGACATCGCTGACCATTCAGCGATCGGGCTTGGAAACCCGTCGGATCACAGCGCAACAGCACCTCTAACACGACTCCAGACGTTTTTTACGACTGCGAAATAAGTGTTATGGCAGCTGTGCGTGGGACGCTTTCGGGCGTGCCGGTTTCCTTGATCCCCGGTTTTCCAACCCGCGTACAGCTGCCACCCATTCGCTTGGAAACGAACGTGGCGGCTTCTTGGATTAAGGAGTTGCACCATGAGCAAAACAAACCCGCGCTCACCTTCAGAACTGAAGACCGTCGGACTCACACCCTTCCTGTATCTCTCGAATCAGCCTCTGTTCCACGTCTGTCGAGACGTTCCCATCGCTGACGCTCTGGCTCAAGCCTCCGACCTGCTGTTCCTCGCCAAGTCCCTGACCGTGGATGCCGCTTACACCCAAGACTCCGACCGCCACGCCTGGGCCGCGCATTACCTGACTGCGATGAGCAAAGCGGTGATCGATGATGTGGCGAAGGTGTTGGAGCGAGGGGTTGATCGCAAGAGTAGGCAGGCAACGCAACAGCGATAACTCATGCAAATAATAAAGTGTCGTATTGCGGCTTTTCAGAATTGGATATCGCTTTTTAGCCTTGTTGGAGCAGCCGAAGGCTGCGATCTTTTGATCTTCAGCAACGGTGGCATACCCAAATCAAAATCAAAAGATCGCAGCCTTCGGCAGCTCCTACAGGGGGACTGCGCCAACAATGAGGTCGAGTGTCAGCTCGCCTCGGCTGTTTTTGATTTTGATCCACCCGCCCCTTCGGGAGGCTGAGTGGAGGTGTCCATCCGGGGATTGGCGCGCAGCGCCGTTCGACGCAGTCGAACACATCGCATGTAGGTGCCAGCGAAGCCAACCGGAGGGCGATGCCCCCGGATGGAAACCGGAGCGAAGGAACGCCGAGCCTTAGCGAGGGGCCGGACGCTGGGGCGAGCGTTTTTTTGCTTACTTTTTTTAGGCGCTTGTAAAAAAAGTGAGTCGCCGTAAGGGCGAAACCGCCAGCCGCCGTTACCGCAGCAACGGATATGTATTCAGTCAACAAAAGTCAGGTCGGCTATCAGGCCGCCTTCGCGAGCAAGCTCGCTCCCACAGGAATTAGAGTACATCTGCAAAATCAGGTCGGCAGTCAGGCCGCCTTCGCGGGCAAGCCTCGCTCCTACGGACTCGACACAAAATCCCTACAAAATACTGAGCCTGTTACCTGTCAACCGACCGAACAGGTGTATATAAAAGCACCCTTGCGCCGTAACGCCCGTGAAGAACTGTTCATCTACAGCTTCAACGGTTGACACACAGGAAGCCGAATACGCATTTTGTTTCACTTACGCAGGCTGGGATTGAAACGCAGCATGTCCAGCGCGATATCGACCCAACGCTCGGCCTCGGTATGCAGCTCAAAGCTGTCCGGCGCAAGCAACCATTGGTACAGCAGGCCATCTATATAGGCATGAATGCTGACAGCCGCACGAACGGTGTCGAGATCTTCCGGCAACTGCCCACGATTGACGGCATTACGCAGGGTCAGGCCGATGCGCGTGTTGCATTCGAGGCTCGCTTCCCGGCGCTGCTGGCGCAGGTCGCACATTTCATCGGTGAATTCGCACTTATGAAACAGAATCTCGTTGATGCGCCGGGTCTTGGGATCCAGCGCAACTTCATGAAACAAATGAATCAACAGCCGGCGCATGCAGCCCAGCGGGTCGAGCTCGTCTTCGCTTTCGGCGGCTTTGGCCAGTTCATCAAGGGGCTCATGCAAGCTGTCGAGCATGGCCTGCACCAGGTCCGCCTTGTTGCTGAAATGCCAGTAAATCGCCCCGCGGGTGACGCCGGCCAGGGTCGCGATGTCCGCCAGGGTCGTGCGCGCCACACCCCGCTCGAAAAAGGCTTTTTCGGCCGCTTCGAGTATCTGGCTGCGGGTTTCTTGAGCTTCCTCTTTGGTACGACGGACCATGGCAGTACAACCTCAATCAGGATGCTTCAGCGATGTCTGGATATCAGCTGAATAAAAGCGGGGCGAGTGCTCTCGGGTATCGTCCCCGGACCTACGATTCGGACCTTTCAACGGCGGTTGTAAGGGCTTGGGTTACATGACCCAGCTATTTACAAACAACCATGAATGTAAGTATATTCCTTAGCATGCTACTTATCCACTCGGCCCTCACTTTTTAACCTTCAATCTTTTCTTGTGCGTTTTTTTCGCGCCTGACCCGAGGATTTTCATGCAATTCAAGCCAGCTGTTACCGCTCTGGTCGCCGCCGTCGCCCTCGCATCGCTGCTCAGCGGATGCAAAAAGGAAGAAGCCCCGCCGGCCGCTCCACCGCCTCAGGTCGGCGTTGTTACCCTGCAGACGCAAACGTTTACGTTGACGTCCGAACTGCCGGGCCGCACCAGTGCGTTCCGCATTGCTGAAGTGCGCCCACAGGTCAACGGCATCATTCTCAAGCGTCTGTTCAAGGAAGGCGGCGACGTCAAGGCCGGCCAGCAGCTGTATCAGATCGATCCGTCGGTTTATGACGCTACGCTCAAAAGCGCCGAAGCCAACCTGCGTTCGACCAAGTCGGTTTCCGACCGCTACAAGCAACTGGTCGACGAACAGGCCGTAAGCCGCCAGGAATACGACACCGCCGTGGCCAACCGCCTGCAATCGGAAGCCGCCCTGCAAACAGCCCAGATCAACGTGCGTTACACCAAGGTGTATGCGCCGTTGACCGGCCGGATCGGTCGCTCGTCGGTCACCGAAGGCGCGCTGGTCAGCAACGGCCAGACCGAAGCGATGGCGGTGATCCAGCAACTGGACCCGATCTACGTCGATGTTACCCAGTCCTCGGTCGAGCTGCTTGCGCTGCGCCGCGAACTGGAAAGCGGTCGCCTGCAAAAGGCCGGCGACAACGCCGCGAAAGTCAAACTGACCCTCGAGGATGGTAGCCAGTACAAACTCGACGGCAAGCTGGAGTTCTCCGAGGTCTCGGTTGACCAGACCACCGGCTCCGTCACCCTGCGCGCCGTGTTCCCGAACCCTGATCACACCCTTCTGCCGGGCATGTTCGTGCATGCCCAGTTGCAGGCAGGCGTGAACAGCGCCGCGATCCTGGCGCCGCAGCAAGGTGTCACCCGCGACCTCAAAGGCACACCGACCGCGCTGGTCGTGGGTCCCGACAACAAGGTCGAACTGCGTCAGCTCAAGGCTAACCGTACCGTGGGCAACCAATGGCTGATCGAGGACGGCCTGAAGGCCGGCGATCGCCTGATCACCGAAGGCCTGCAATTCGTCAAGCCTGGCATCGAAGTCAAGCCAACTGACGCCACCAACGTCGGCGCAAAAAACCCGGCCCCCGCCAAGCCCGCTGAGCAGGCTTCCAGCGGCCAAGGGGAGTAATTCATGTCCAGATTCTTCATCGACCGTCCGATTTTCGCCTGGGTAATCGCCCTGGTGATCATGCTGGTCGGGGCTCTATCGATCCTCAAGCTGCCGATCAACCAGTACCCGAGCATTGCGCCGCCGGCCATCGCCATTTCCGTGACCTACCCGGGCGCTTCGGCGCAAACCGTACAGGACACCGTGGTCCAGGTGATCGAGCAACAGCTCAACGGTATCGACAACTTGCGTTATGTGTCTTCGGAAAGTAACTCCGACGGCACCATGACCATTACCGCGACCTTCGAGCAAGGCACCAACTCCGATACCGCGCAGGTCCAGGTCCAGAACAAGCTGAACCTGGCCACCCCGCTGTTGCCGCAAGAAGTGCAGCAGCAGGGTATCCGCGTGACCAAGGCGGTGAAGAACTTCCTGCTGGTGATCGGCGTGGTTTCCCGTGACGGCAGCATGACCAAGGACGACCTGTCCAACTACATCGTGTCCAACATGCAGGACCCGATCTCGCGGACCGCCGGTGTCGGCGACTTCCAGGTGTTCGGTTCCCAGTACGCCATGCGCATCTGGCTCGACCCGGCCAAGTTGAACAACTTCAACCTGACCCCGATCGATGTCAAAACCGCCATCGCCGCACAGAACGTCCAGGTGTCGTCCGGCCAGCTCGGCGGCCTGCCCGCCCTGCCCGGCACCCAGCTGAACGCGACGATCATCGGCAAGACCCGCCTGCAGACCGCCGAGCAATTCGAAAAAATCCTGCTCAAGGTCAACAAGGACGGCTCCCAGGTTCGCCTCAAGGATGTCGCCAACGTCGGCCTGGGTGGCGAAAACTACAGCATCAACGCCCAGTTCAACGGCGCCCCGGCGTCCGGCCTGGCCGTGAAACTGGCCACCGGCGCCAACGCCCTGGATACCGCCAAGGCCCTGCGCACGACCATCGACAACCTCAAGCCGTTCTTCCCCGAAGGGATGGAAGTGGTGTTCCCGTATGACACCACGCCGGTGGTGACCGAATCGATCAAGGGCGTGGTTCACACCCTGGTCGAAGCGGTCGGGTTGGTGTTCCTGGTAATGTTCCTGTTCCTGCAGAACTTCCGCGCCACCATCATCACCACGATGACGGTGCCGGTGGTATTGCTCGGTACATTCGGCATCCTCGCGGCAGCCGGGTTCAGCATCAACACCCTGACCATGTTCGGCATGGTGCTGGCCATCGGCTTGCTGGTGGACGACGCCATCGTCGTGGTGGAAAACGTCGAACGGGTGATGAGCGAAGAAGGCCTGTCACCGAAAGAAGCCACCAAGAAGTCCATGGGCCAGATCCAGGGCGCACTGGTGGGTATCGCCCTGGTGCTGTCGGCGGTACTGCTGCCAATGGCGTTCTTCAGCGGCTCCACCGGTGTGATCTACAAACAGTTCTCGATCACCATCGTCTCGGCCATGGCCCTGTCGGTACTGGTTGCCCTGATCTTCACGCCGGCGCTCTGCGCCACCATGCTCAAGGCAATTCCGAAAGGCGAGCACCACACGCCGAAACGCGGCTTCTTCGGCTGGTTCAACCGCAACTTCGACCGTGGCGTCAAAAGCTACGAGCGTGGCGTGGGCAGCATGCTCACCCATAAGGCGCCGTACCTGCTGGCCTATATTATCATCGTCGTTGGCATGATCTGGCTGTTCACCCGCATTCCAACCGCGTTCCTGCCGGAAGAAGACCAGGGCGTACTGTTCGCCCAAGTACAGACCCCCGCCGGTTCGACGGCCCAGCGCACCCAGGTGGTGGTGGACGAAATGCGTGAATTCCTGCTGCGTCCGGGCAAGGATGGCGGTGAAGGCGATGCGGTGAACTCGGTGTTTACCGTGACCGGCTTCAACTTCGCCGGCCGTGGCCAGAGCTCGGGCATGGCGTTCATCATGCTGCGCCCATGGGAAGATCGTAACGCCGACAACAGCGTGTTCAAGGTCGCCGCCCGCGCCCAGCAACACTTCTTCACCTTCCGTGACGCCATGGTGTTTGCCTTCGCGCCTCCGGCGGTACTGGAGTTGGGTAACGCCACCGGTTTCGACGTGTTCCTGCAGGACCGCGCCGGCATCGGTCACGACAAGCTGATGGAAGCCCGTAACCAGTTCCTCGGCATGGCGGCGCAAAGCAAGATCCTGACGCAGGTGCGTCCGAACGGCTTGAACGATGAGCCGCAATACCAGCTGGAAATCGATGACGAGAAGGCCAGTGCCCTGGGCATTACCATCGCCGACATCAACAACACCCTGTCGATCGCCCTGGGCAGTAGCTACGTCAACGACTTCATCGACCGCGGTCGGGTGAAGAAGGTTTACGTACAAGGCCAGCCCGGTGCGCGCATGAGCCCTGAAGACTTGCAGAAGTGGTACGTGCGCAACAGCGTCGGCACCATGGTGCCGTTCTCGGCGTTTGCCAAGGGTGAGTGGATCTACGGATCGCCGAAACTGGCCCGTTACAACGGCGTGGAAGCGGTGGAAGTCCTCGGCGCCCCGGCACCGGGTTACTCCACCGGTGAAGCCATGGCCGAAGTCGAAGCCATCGCCAAGAAACTGCCGGCCGGTGTCGGTATTTCCTGGACCGGCCTGTCCTACGAGGAACGTCTGTCGGGTTCGCAAGCACCCGCGCTGTACGCCCTGTCGTTGCTGATGGTGTTCCTGTGCCTGGCGGCACTCTATGAAAGCTGGTCGATTCCGATCGCGGTGATGCTTGTGGTGCCTCTGGGGATCATCGGTGCACTGATGGCCACCAGCCTGCGCGGCCTGTCCAACGACGTGTACTTCCAGGTGGGCTTGTTGACGACCATCGGCCTGGCGGCGAAAAACGCCATCCTGATTGTCGAATTTGCCAAGGAACTACATGAACAAGGGCGCAGCCTGCGCGACGCGGCTATCGAAGCCTGCCGCATGCGTCTGCGACCGATCATCATGACCTCGCTCGCGTTCGTGCTCGGCGTGGTACCCCTGGCGATCTCCACGGGCGCAGGTTCCGGTAGCCAGCATGCAATCGGCACCGGTGTGATTGGCGGTATGATCACGGCAACCGTGTTGGCGATCTTCTGGGTCCCACTGTTCTTCGTCACCGTGTCGGCCCTGGGTCAGCGTAAAAACGTCGACCAGCAAGACGCCATTGAACCTTCTAAAGAGGCTGGCTAATGAGCAAGTCGCTACTCTCCCTGGCAGTCGCCGCCTTCGTGCTCGGTGGCTGCTCGCTGATACCTGACTATCAGCGGCCGGATGCACCGGTGGCAGAACAATACCCGCAGGGCCTGGCGTACTCGCCGGCCGAGGCACCGGCGCAGGCCGCTGCCGAGCAGGGCTGGAAGCAGTTTTTCCATGACCCGGCACTGCAGCAGCTGATCCAGCTATCCCTGGAAAACAACCGTGACCTGCGCGTCGCGGCCTTGAACATCGATGCCTTTGCGGCTCAGTACCGCATCTCGCGCGCCGATCTGTTCCCGGCCGTTTCGGCCAACGGTACCGGTAGCCGCCAGCGCTTGCCGGCTGACGCTTCGCAATCCGGCGAGGCAGGCATCACCAGTTCCTACTCGGCCACCGTCGGCATCAGCGCCTATGAACTGGATATGTTCGGCCGGATTCGCAGCCTGAACGAAGAAGCCCTGCAGAAGTATTTCGCCACCGAAGAAGGTCGGCGCAGCACCCAGATCAGCCTGGTGGCCAGCGTGGCCAATGCCTACCTGACCTGGCAGGCCGACAAGGAACTGTACAAGCTGACCCAGGACACCCTGGCCGCGTTCGAGGAGAGCTACAAGCTCACCGCCCGCAGCAACGAAGTGGGGGTCGCTTCGGCCCTGGACCTGGCGCAGTCGCGCACCTCGGTGGAAAACGCCCGTGCGCAACTGGCCAAGTACACCCGTCAGGTCGCCCAGGATGAAAACAGCCTGGTGCTGCTGCTCGGCACCGGCATCCCGGCCAACCTGCAAGCGGCCAAACCGCTGAACGACGACCTGCTGGCCGAAGTGCCGCCTGGCCTGCCGTCGGACTTGCTGCAACGTCGCCCGGACATCCTGCAAGCCGAGTACAACCTCAAGGCCGCCAACGCCAACATTGGCGCGGCGCGGGCAGCGTTCTTCCCGAGCATCAGCCTGACGGCCAACGCCGGGACCCTGAGCCCGGACCTGTCCGGTCTGTTCAAGGGTGGTTCGGGTACCTGGCTGTTCCAGCCGCAGATCAACCTGCCGATCTTCAACGCCGGCAGCCTGCGCGCCAGCCTGGATTACTCGAAAATCCAGAAAGACATTGGCGTGGCGAACTACGAGAAGTCCATCCAGACGGCCTTCCAGGAAGTCGCCGACGGCCTGGCCGCGCGCCAGACCTACGTGCAGCAGTTGCAGGCACAGCAGGATTTCGTCAATGCCAACCAGGACTACTACCGCCTGGCCGAGCGTCGTTACCGCATCGGTGTCGACAGCAACCTGACCTTCCTCGATGCCCAGCGTCAGCTGTTCAGTGCCCAACAGGCATTGATCACCGACCGTCTGGCCCAGCTGGTCAGCCAGGTCAACCTGTACAAGGCCCTGGGCGGTGGCTGGAATGAACAGACGGCGAAGAACGAGCCGTTGAAAGAAGAAGCACCGAAGTTGAAATTGTTCTGATGTTGCATTGAGTAATAATGCCCACCGAATGGTGGGCTTATTACTATTAGCGACCGGCCAATAGTCGTCGGCCACTCAAGTGTATTCAAAACACAGTCTCAACATTGCGGCTAGCGCCTGGCCCAAAACTTTTTGCAGACGATCTTCGAAATTTCATTATTGTCATTCGTAGACATAAACTCAAAAGAACCTTCTACGTACTGAACACCTGACTGATTATCAATTTTATTGATCTTCAACAACCCATATCCTAAGTCCCCTGAAATTACAGACCCCCGACCCGTCCCGTAAATTGCCTGAACATGCTCTCCCTCTGAACCGATTTCGTAGCTGCCGACCTCAAGGCGTCTAAAACTCTCCAAATTCAATGCTGGCACTCGAGTCCCGTCATTCGGGCCAAAATGAGCACCAAGCGTGAAATTATTATCCAAGATAATGCGTTGAGCTGTCAGTTCCGTTTTCAAACCACTCTTTTCAACTGTGACATTCACAGAACCTGTAGCGGTGGATATTTTCATATCAACTTCAAAATTCGAACTCATTTCATACCCTCAACTAACAATAGACACCCCATATAATTACGAATTGTTGCCCGAATACCTTATACCAACCAAAACTAACCCTCTACTGGTACAAATGACAGTTCAGCAGCACTAATCTGAATAGACGTGAGAATTTTTATTCCACAAAAAACGCTAAGACTTGATAAAAACAGGCTTCAAAAAATTAAAACGCAGCGCGACATATGGGCAATCAACCATACTGAATAAGATGTTCGATAATCGCCCAATACCTGCTTTAACAGATTGAACTACCTAGTACATTCACCGCACCATCCGATCCACAAAACCAATAACAACAGGTCCGATGCCATGCCCCCGCGCCCTGCCCTGTCCGGCTGATCCGCCTCGCTTGTCCTGATTTCAAATGCACGTCTGCAACCCCGGGTTGCGGCATCCCCCTGTTTCATCCCCAAGAATTAGAGAGACCCGAGCCCATGACACCTTCTTCCGCGCAGTATCTCGTTCCCAGCCTGATCGCCGTAGCCCTGGCGAGCGCAGCCCTGCCCGCCCAGGCCGAGGAGTCGGGTTTTGTCGAAGGGGCCAAGGTCAACCTGAACCTGCGCAACTTCTACATCAACCGCAACTTCACCAACCCGACCAAGGCCCAGGGCAAGGCCGAAGAGTGGACGCAAAGCTTCATTCTCGATGCCAAGTCCGGATTTACCCAGGGCACCGTCGGTTTCGGCATGGATGTGCTGGGGCTGTACTCGGTGAAACTCGATGGCGGCAAAGGCACGGGCGGTACCCAGTTGCTGCCGCTGGACAGTGACGGCCGCCCGGCGGACAACTTCGGTCGCACCAACGTGGCGTTCAAGGCCAAGCTGTCGCAGACCGAAGCCAAGGTCGGCGAATGGATGCCGGTATTGCCGATCTTGCGTTCGGACGACGGCCGTTCGCTGCCGCAAACCTTCCGTGGCGGGCAGCTCACCTCGAAGGAAATCGATGGCCTGACCCTGTACGGCGGCCAGTTCCGCCAAAACAGCCCGCGCGACGACAGCAGCATGGGCGACATGTCGATGACCGGCAAAGCCGCATTCACATCCGACCGTTTCAACTTCCAGGGCGGCGAATACCTGTTCAACGACAAACGCACCCAGATCGGGGTGTGGAACGCCGAACTCAAGGACATCTACAGCCAGCAATTCATCAACCTGACCCACAGCCAACCGATCGGCGCCTGGACCCTCGGTGCCAACCTCGGTTACTTCTACGGCAAGGATGACGGCAGCGCCCGGGCCGGCGAGCTGGACAACAAAACCATGTACGGCCTGCTCTCGGCCAAGTACGGCGGCAACACCTTCTACGTCGGCTTGCAGAAACTCACCGGCGACAGCCCGTGGATGCGGGTCAACGGCACCAGTGGCGGCACCCTGGCCAACGACAGCTACAACTCCAGCTACGACAACGCCCGGGAAAAATCCTGGCAAGTGCGCCACGACTACAACTTCGCTGCCCTTGGCGTGCCGGGGCTGACCCTGATGAACCGCTACATCAGCGGCGATAACGTGCACACCGGCACGATCACCGATGGCAAGGAATGGGGTCGTGAAAGTGAACTGGGCTACACCGTGCAGAGCGGTGCGCTGAAAGACCTGAACGTGAAATGGCGCAACTCGACGATACGCCGCGATTACAGCAACAACGAGTTCGATGAGAACCGCGTGATCATCAGCTACCCGATCAGCCTGTTGTAAACCTCAAGTACGCCTTCGCGAGCAGGCTCGCTCCCACATTCGACCGCATTCCTTCAGGAAAAACCCGGTTAATTGTGGGAGCGAGCCTGCTCGCGATGGCGTCAGATCAGGCGCCGCATATCGCGGGGATCACTCCCGCGATTCAATCCCCAACTCATCCCACACCGACTCCGCCAGGTGGAACGTCGCGTTAGCTGCCGGAATCCCGCAGTAGATCGCGCTCTGCATGATCACTTCCTTGATCTCGCTGCGGCTCACGCCGTTGTTGGCGGCGGCGCGCAGGTGCAGTTTGAGTTCACCCTCGCGGTTCATGCCGATCAGCATGGCGATGGTGATCAGGCTGCGGGTGTGGCGCGGCAGGCCCGGACGGGTCCAGATGTCACCCCAGGCGTGGCGGGTGATCATTTCCTGGAACTCCGAGTTGAACTCGGTCAGGGTCGTCAGGCTGCGGTCGACATGGGCGTCGCCCAGAACGGCGCGACGGACCTTCATGCCTTCGTCGTAACGTTGTTTCTCGTCCACGGAATTCTCCTCAGCGAGCCTTCAGGAAGGCCAGTACGCGATCGCTGAAATCAGCGCCGGCCTGGACGTTGGACAAGTGCGCGGCATAGAACTCGGCGTACTCGGCGCCCGGTACGTGCTCTTGGATGAAGTGCCCGCCGGACGGCGGCGTGACCGCATCCTGGGTGCCGGCGATCACCAGCAACGGTGCCTTGATCGAGGACAACTGATCACGGAAATCGGCATCGCGCACCGCCGCGCAATTGGCCGCATAGCCTTCAGGCGAAGTGGCCGCCAGCATGTCGGTAATCTGCTTGGCCGCCGCCGGGTTGGCTTCGGAGAAATCCGGGGTGAACCAGCGTGCAATCGACGCATCGCGCAAGGCGACCATGGCCGCCTGACCGTCACGCAGCACGGTTTCGATACGCGGGTTCCAGATCGACGGATCGCCGATTTTCGCCGCGGTGTTGCACACGATCAGCTTATTCAGACGTTCGCCAGCGTTGATCCCCAGCCATTGCCCGATCAGCCCGCCCATGGACAGGCCACAGAAATGTGCGCGTTCGATGTGCAAGGCATCCAGCAGTGCCAATACGTCACGGCCCAGTTGTTCGATGCTGTAAGGGCCCGGTGTCACCAACGATTGGCCGTGGCCGCGGGTGTCGAAACGCAGCACACGGAAGTGCTCCGTGAACGCCGGAATCTGCGCGTCCCACATGTGCAGGTCAGTGCCCAGCGAGTTGGACAGCACCAGCACCGGCGCATCAACCGGCCCATCGAGTTTGTAATGCAGTTCGCCATCGGCGAGTTGAACGAAAGCCACAGCAGTCTCCTTCAGGCAGTCAATGCAGAATGTTCAGCCACCGCTCGCTCGACCCAGGTACGGGCCTGACCGAGGTAATGGGCGGGGTCCAGCAGATGATCGAGTTCAGTGGCCGACAGCTCGGCGGTCACTTGCGGCTCGTCGCCGAGTACGGCGCGCAGATGGCGTTTTTCAGCCACGGCGCGTTTGCAGCATTGCTCCAACAGGTGATGCGCGGTGTCGCGGCCAACCCGTTGTGCGAGGACGATGCTCACCGCTTCGGCGAGCACCAGGCCCTGGGTCAGGTCGAGGTTGCGGGCCATGCGTTCGGCGTCCACTTCCAGCCCGCCCGCGACCAACAGCGCTTGCTTGAGACTGCCGGACACCAGGCAGCAAATCTCCGGCAGGGTTTCCCACTCGGCATGCCACAGCCCCAGGCTGCGCTCGTGCTCCTGTGGCATGGCGCTGAACAGTGTCGAAAGCAGGCCCGGCACGCGAGTCGCCGCGCCAATCAGCACCGCCGCGCCAACTGGATTGCGTTTATGCGGCATGGTCGAAGAACCGCCCTTGCCCGGCGCCGAAGGTTCGAACACCTCGGCGGCTTCGGTCTGCATCAACAAGCTGATATCGCGGCCGAGTTTGCCGAGGCTGCCGGCGATCAATCCGAGTACCGAGCCAAACTCCACCAGGCGATCGCGCTGGGTGTGCCAAGGCTGGTCGGGCAAGCTCAGTTGCAGCTCATCGGCCAACGCCTGGGCAATCGGCATCGCCTGCTCACCGAGGGCCGCAAGGGTTCCAGATGCGCCACCGAATTGCAGCACCAGCAGGCGCGGCTTGAGTTCTTGCAGGCGTTGACGGCTGCGAGTGACGGCGCCCAGCCAACCGGCGATTTTCATGCCGAGGGTGACCGGCGTCGCGTGCTGCAACCAGGTGCGCCCGGCCAGTGGCGTGGCCACATACCGTTGGGCCTGGGTGGCGAGGGTGTCGCCCAGTTGCGCCAGATCGCTGTCGATCAATTCCAGCGCACGGCGCAATTGCAGCACCAGGCCGCTGTCCATTACGTCCTGACTGGTGGCGCCCAGGTGCACATAGCGTTCAGCTTGCGCATCGCTCGCGGCGATCTGCTTGCCCAACGCCTTGACCAGCGGGATCGCCGAGTTACCCGCCGTGGCAATCGCCTCGCCGAGGGCGGCAAAATCGTAATGCCCGGCCTGGCACGCCGCTTCAATCGGCGCTACCGCGGCATGCGGAATCACACCGACCCGCGCTTCGGCCCGGGCCAGCGCCGCTTCGAAATCGAGCATGGCCTGGACCCGGCCCTGATCGCAGAACACTTCGCGCATATCGCGGGCAGTGAAATAGGCATCGAACAATTGATTGCCCGGTCGCTCGTTCATAAACAGTCCCTGGAGGCGCGGGCCGCTCGGGCCCGCGGGTGTGGATCAAAGGTCGTTTTCTAGATACTTCGCATGCTTGGGCAGACGCAGGCTGAACAGGAACGCTATCGCCATCATCAACGTCACGTACCAGTAGAAGGAGTTTTCCATGCCGACCGCTTTGAGGCTCAAGGCTACATACTCCGCTGAACCACCGAAGATTGCATTCGCCACCGCGTAAGCCAGGCCAACACCCAATGCACGCACCTCAGGCGGGAACATTTCGGCTTTTACCAGACCGCTGATCGAGGTGTAGAAACTGACAATCGCCAGCGCCAGGGTAATCAGCACGAAGGCCAGGAACGGACTGGTGACGCTTTTCAGGCTGAGCAGAATCGGCACGGTGCACAGCGTGCCGAGTGCGCCAAACCACAGCATCGAGTTCCGGCGACCGATCTTGTCCGAGAGCATGCCGAAGATCGGCTGCATGCACATATAAAGGAACAGTGCGCCGGTCATGATGTAACTGGCGGTCTTGGCGTGCATGCCAGCGGTGTTCACCAGGTATTTCTGCATGTACGTGGTGAACGTGTAGAAAATCAGCGAGCCACCGGCGGTATAGCCGAGCACGGTGATGAACGCAGCCTTATGGTCGCGAAACAGCGCGCGAATGCTGCCGGCGTCCTTGTTTTCGCGCATTTCCTTGCTGGTGGTTTCTTTCAGCGAACGACGCAGGTACAGCGAAACCAAGGCCGCCATGGCACCGACCACGAACGGAATCCGCCAGCCGTAGGCACGCAGGTCATCCTCGGTGAGGAACTGTTGCAGGACCACCACCAGCGACACCGCCAGCAACTGCCCGCCAATCAGGGTCACGTACTGGAACGAGGCGAAGAAACCGCGCTGGCCCTTGAGGGCGACTTCGCTCATGTAGGTGGCGGTGGTGCCGTATTCGCCGCCCACCGACAGGCCCTGGAGCAAACGGGCCAACAGCAGCATGATCGGCGCCCAGACGCCAATGTCCTTGTAGGTTGGCAGGCAGGCGATGAGCAGCGAACCGAAGCACATCATCAGAATCGATATCAGCATCGAATTCTTGCGCCCGTGCTTGTCCGCGAGACGGCCGAAAATCCAGCCGCCAATCGGGCGCATCAGGAACCCGACGGCAAACACGCCCGCGGTGTTGACCAACTGCACCGTGGGGTTGTCGGACGGGAAAAAGGCTGGCGCGAAATAGATCGCACAAAAGGCGTAGACGTAGAAGTCGAACCATTCGACGAGGTTACCCGACGATGCGCCGACAATGGCGAAGATTCGCTTGCTGCGTTCTTCGCCGGTGTAGAGCGCTGCTGGAGCTGTAGTTGGGGTTGTCATTGTTTTGTTCACTCAATGGGGACAGTGAGAGTCTAGACACACTTTGCAACAGTCCCGTTCCGCAGATGGTTCAGCGACGCGATTCCCCCTGTGGGAGCGGCGGTGCGACGATTCGACTTGCTCGCGAAGGCGTCGTGTCAGTCGATATGAATGTTGCCTGACACACCGCTTTCGCGAGCAAGCCCGCTCCCACAGGTTATGTGGTGTTCGATCAATAATCGAAGAACACCGTCTCCGCATCAGTGCCCTGCAGAATCACATTCCACTGATAAACACCGCTCGCATCCTGCTTCGCCAGCAAGGTGCCGCGACGCTCGGCCGGCACGCATTCGAGCAGCGGGTCGTTCACGTTGGCGGGTTCCCCATCGAAGTAGATCCGCGTCAGCAAGTGCTTCACCAAACCGCGGGCGAACACCAGCACCACCAGGTGCGGTGCCTGGGTCGTGCCTTTGAGGCCTTCGACCGTGCCCGGCTTGATGGTGGTGAAACGGAAACGCCCTTCGGCGTCCACCGGCACCCGGCCAAAGCCTTCGAAGTTCGGGTCCAGGGGTTTGTCCTGATCGTCTTCAGGGTGGTCGTACTTGCCGGCGGCGTTGGCCTGCCAGACTTCCAGCATCGCGTCGTTGACGACATCACCGTTGCCATCGACCACTTGCCCGGTGATCGCCACGCGCTCGCCCAGGGTTTGTTCGACGGTCAGGTTTTCGCGATTCAGCCAGGTCAGGCCGATGTGGTAGTACGGCCCTACGGTGTGGGACGTGGTCGCAGTCAGCGTCATCTTATTTCTCCATCGGCGTGGCGTCGCGGCCGCGCAATACGATGTCCCAGCGATACCCGAGGGCATAGGAAGGGATGGTTTTTTCCAGATCGAAACTGGCGATCAAACGCTCTTTGGCACTGGTATCCGGCACGCAGTTGTAAATCGGGTCGTACGCCAGCAGCGGGTCCCCGGGGAAATACATCTGCGTGACCAGGCGCGTCAGGATGCTCGGCCCGAACAGCGAGAAATGGATGTGCGCCGGACGCCAGGCGTTGTGGTGGTTACCCCACGGATACGCGCCAGGCTTGATGGTCTGGAACTGGTACCAGCCATCGGCGTCGGTCACGGTACGGCCGGTGCCGGTGAAGTTCGGGTCCAGCGGTGCGTCGTGCAGGTCCCGGGCATGGTTGTAGCGGCCGGCGGCGTTGGCCTGCCAGATCTCCACCAGAATCCCCGGCACCGGCAGACCGTTTTCGTCCAGCACACGGCCGTGGACGATGATGCGCTCACCCTGAGGCTCTCCCTCGTGCTGGGCGGTCAGGTCGTTGTCCTTCTCGTTGATGCGCTCGGCACCCACGGTAGGACCGGTGATTTCCGACAGCGAATGCGGCAGGAACACCAGCGGTTTGGACGGCGAGCGCAGGTTGGTGGATTGATAGGTCGGGTGCAGGTAGGCAGGCTGGGTGCCTTCCTGCGGTCGACGGTAACCAGGCTTGTCAGTCATGAAACATTCCTCAGTTCTTATAAGTCTTTTCGAGCGCGTCAGACGCGCTCGATCGCCAGGGCCAGACCTTGGCCGACACCGACGCACATGGTCGCCAGACCTTTCTTGCCACCGGTTTTTTCCAGCTGATGCAGAGCAGTCAGTACCAAACGCGCACCGCTCATGCCCAACGGATGGCCCAAGGCAATGGCGCCACCGTTCGGGTTGACTTGAGGTGCGTCGTCCGCCAGCCCCAGTTCGCGCAGCACCGCCAGGCCCTGGCTGGCGAACGCTTCGTTGAGTTCGATGACGTCGAAATCGCTGACCGCCACACCCAGGCGTTCGGTCAACTTGCGCACCGCTGGCACCGGGCCAATACCCATCACCCGAGGTGCAACACCGGCGCTGGCCATGCCCAATACTTTGGCGCGAGCCGTCAGACCGTGCTTTTTCACCGCTTCGGCCGAGGCCAGGATCAATGCCGCGGCGCCGTCGTTCACACCGGAAGCGTTGCCGGCAGTGACGGTTTTGTCCGGGCCATTGACTGGCTTGAGTTTGGCCAGGGTTTCCAGGGACGTGTCGGCGCGAGGATGCTCATCCTGGCTGACAACTGTTTCACCCTTCTTGTGGGCAATGCGCACTTCGACGATCTCTTCGGCGAAAAAGCCCGCGGCTTGCGCGGCAGCGGTGCGTTGCTGGCTGCGCAGGGCGAACGCGTCCTGGTCTTCACGGGACACTTCGTAATCGTCGGCGACGTTGTCGGCGGTCTGCGGCATCGCATCCACACCGTACTGGGCTTTCATCAACGGGTTGATGAAGCGCCAACCGATGGTGGTGTCTTCGAGTTTCATGTTGCGCGAGAACGCGGCGTCGGCCTTGCCCATCACGAACGGTGCGCGGGACATCGATTCGACGCCACCGGCAATCGCCAGCTCCATTTCGCCACTGGCAATGGCGCGGAACGCGGTGCCGATGGCATCCATGCCCGAAGCGCACAGGCGATTGAGCGTCACGCCAGGAATCGATTCCGGCAGACCCGCCAGCAGCAGCGCCATGCGCGCCACGTTGCGGTTGTCTTCACCGGCCTGGTTGGCGCAGCCGAGGAACACCTCGTCCACTGCGTTCCAGTCCACCGACGGGTTGCGCTCCATCAGGGCCTTGATCGGCACGGCGGCCAGGTCGTCGGCGCGAACCGCCGACAGGCCTCCGCCGAAACGGCCGATGGGGGTGCGAATCGCGTCGCAGATATAAACTTCACGCATTATGCTTCTCCTGGTGCTTGGCCATGGGCCGCTGCGGTGCGGGCTTCCAGATCGCGCAGTGCGGTCAGCTCGACCTCGGTCGGCTCGGCGGTGGTGTCGACGTTGTCGGCAAAACGGATCGGCCAACCGGTAGCCGCGACCACTTGCTCGCGGGTCACGCCCGGGTGCAGTGCAGTGACCACAAATTCGTGGGTGCCGGCTTCCGGCTCCATGATGCACAGGTCGGTAATGATCCCTATAGGACCTGCGCCCGGCAGGCCCAGACGCTTGCGTGAATCACCACCCTCGCCATGGCCGACCGACGTGATGAAGTCGAGTTTGTCGACGAACGAACGCGACGACTGCTTGAGGATGATCAGCACGCTCTTGGCGGAACCGGCAATCTCCGGCGCGCCACCGGCACCCGGCAGACGCACTTTCGGTGCGTGGTAATCACCGACCACAGTGGTGTTGATGTTGCCGAAACGGTCGACTTGCGCAGCGCCGAGGAAACCGACGTCGATACGCCCGCCCTGCAGCCAGTAGCGGAAAATCTCACCGGTCGGGACCACGGTATCAGCGGTTTCCGCCAGTTCACCGTCACCGATCGACAGTGGCAGTACGCTCGGCTTGGCACCGATCGGGCCCGATTCGTAGATCAGCACCACGTCTGGCGAGGAGGTCAGGCGCGCCAGGTTGGCCGCTTTCGACGGCAGGCCGATACCCACGAAGCATACAGAACCGTTCTTCAGGCGGCGGGCGGCAGCGACGGTCATCATTTCATTGGTGGTGTAAGTCATTACTTCGCCTCCGAAGCGGCGGCCAGTTTGGCCTGGAACTCGCTGAAGTCAGCGCTGCCATGGATGTACTCGTTGATCCACGCAGTGAAGGTTTCACGGTCGCGGGCAATCGGGTCCCAAGCCTGGTAGAAGCGGTTGTCGCGCTCGTTGTAACCGTGGGCATAGGAAGGATGAGCACCACCAGGGACGTGGCAAACCGCGCTCAGGGCCCAGGTTGGCAGGACACAGGAGTTCATCGGCGCGTTCAGGTCATCGACGATTTCCTCAACGGTGACGATGCAGCGCTTGGCAGCCAGCGCAGCTTCTTTCTGCACGCCGAGAATGCCCCACAACAGCACGTTGCCCTTGCGGTCGGCTTTTTGCGCGTGGATCACGGTGATGTCCGGGCGTACCGAAGGCACGGCAGCCAGCACTTCGCCGGTGAACGGGCAAGTGACGGACTTGATCAGCGGGTTGACCTTCGGCAGGTCGGAACCGGCGTAGGCACGCAGCACCGCGAACGGTAGGCCGGATGCGCCAGCGACATAGGCGTTGGCCAGGTCGGCGTGGCTGTGTTCTTCAATTTCCAGGGCGTGGGGCCACTGCTTCTCGACAGCGTCACGCAGACGATGCAACGAACCGACGCCAGGGTTGCCCCCCCAGGAGAAAATCAGCTTGCGAGCACAACCGGCGCCGATCAACTGATCGTAGATCAGGTCAGGGGTCATCCGCACCAGGGTCAGGTCTTTCTTGCCCTGGCGAATGATTTCGTGACCCGCCGCTGTCGGGATCAGGTGAGTAAAGCCTTCGAGTGCGACCGTATCGCCGTCATTCACGAATTGCTTCACCGCGTCGTGCAGCGAAAGAATTTCAGCCATTGGGGCAGGCTCCCATTTTTTATTAACCAACGTGGTGAAAAGGCGCCGATGCGCAGCGCCGGATTGGTTAAAGATTAAGCTCCTGCCATACGCCAAACAATCCGATAATCGACTGAGTGTTCGTTTATCGAACACATTGTTGTCAGGCTACCGTTTCTGAAAACTGCTATCAGGTCGCATCCGCATGACTGACCACGCCTTTAATCAGCACCGCAGCAGTCGCCAACGCCGCCGGAATCACCAATGCCGTCAGCACTTGCTCGAAATTCCAGCCCAGCCCCAGCAGGGTCGCGCCCATCCATGCCCCCAGGATCGCGCCGAAGCGGCCAATCCCGAGCATCCACGACACCCCGGTGGCACGTCCTTGAGTCGGATAAAACCGCGCCGCCAGCGACGGCATCGCCGATTGCGCACCGTTGACACACATACCGGCCACCAGCACCAGGGTCGCCAGGAGGGTGATATTGCCCAGGCTCTGCCCTACCGCGTAGGCAAACACCCCGGCCAACAGGTAGAACGTGCCGATGACCTTGTGCGGATTGAACCTATCCATCGCCCAGCCTACGCCCACTGCGCTCAACACCCCACCGAACTGGAACAGCGCGCCGATGAACGTGGCCTGCTCCATGCTCGCGCCACTGTCGCGCATCAGGGTTGGCAGCCAGCTGGTCAGCAGGTAAACAATCACCAGGCCCATGAAGTAGGTCAGCCACAACAACAAGGTGCCGACGCTGTAGGTGCCGCTGAAGATCACGGCAAACACGTTGCGCGCCTTCACGGTTTTTTGTTCCGGCACGCTGAAGCCCGATGCCTGGGCCACCACCGCCGGGTCGATGGGCGCCAGCGTCTTGCGTACTTTGTCTGTGCCGCGATTACGCACGACAAGAAAACGCGCCGATTCGGGTAGCCAGAACAGCAACACGACGCCGAGGATCAACGGCAGGATCCCGCCGATCAACAGCAGGCTGTGCCAGCCGAAGGCCGGAATCAGCTTGGCCGAAATGAATCCGCCACCGGCCATACCCAGGTTGAAGCCGCAGAACATGCTGGTCACCAGCAGGGACTTCTTGCGCTCCGGGGTGTATTCCGACAGCAACGTGGTGGCGTTCGGCATCCCGGCACCCAACCCCAGGCCAGTGAGGAAACGCAAGACCAGCAACTGATCGACATTTGTACTGTAAGCCGACGCCAGGCTGAATGCACCGAACAAGAACACGGCGCCCACCAGTACGACTTTTCGCCCGAAACGATCAGCCAAAGGGCCGGAGCCCAATGCGCCGAAGACCATGCCGATCAGCGCCGCACTCATGACCGGGCCCAGGCTGGCGCGGTCGATACCCCAATCCTGGGACAGGGCGGGCGCGATAAAGCCCATGGCCGCCGTATCGAGGCCATCGAGGAAGACAATCAGGAAACACAGGATCACCACTCGCCATTGATAACGCGAAATGGGCTGGGCATTGATGAAGGACTGCACGTCGAGGCAGTTACCTACAGCAGACTGGGGCTGGTTCATTATTATTTTTCCACGCAAAAGTACACAGTCGAACAGGTGCCAGCCGAAAGGTTGGCGCAGCCGCGACAGTAATAATCTGCAGGAAACAGCGTCAATTCACTAAAAGCGACTCCGTGCGATTATCGAACACCTTAGGCAAACAGCTGCGCGCTGAGGTCGCGGCTGGCACTCAACAGACCGGGCAGGAAACGCTGCTCGAGCTCGCTGCGGCTGACCCGGCCGGCGTGGGTACTGACGTTGAGCGCTGCGACCACCTGGCCGGAAGCGTCGTAGACCGGGACGGCGATCGAGCGCAGTCCCTGCTCCAGCTCCTGATCGACGATGCACCACCCCTGCTGACGCACTTCCTGCAGGCATTCGAGCAAGGCCTCAGGGGTATGAATGGTACGACTGGTCTTGGCTTGCAGGTCGGCGTGGTCGAGATACTCGCGCAACGACGTGTCATCGAGAGCGGCAAGCAGGATCCTGCCCATCGACGTGCAATAGGCCGGCAGGCGTCCGCCCACCGAAAGGTCGACCGAAATCAGGCGCTGGGTGGTCGCCGAGCGGGCGATATATAGAATGTCATCGCCTTCCAGGGTGGCCATGTTGCA
Organism: Pseudomonas sp. GM78; assembly: GCF_000282475.1. Taxonomy (GTDB): domain Bacteria; phylum Pseudomonadota; class Gammaproteobacteria; order Pseudomonadales; family Pseudomonadaceae; genus Aquipseudomonas. The sequence goes on along the minus strand of NZ_AKJF01000061.1, from coordinate 92,282 downwards.
GGCCTCATGGAGTTGCTCGCTCATACGGTCCAGGTAGGGTTGCGCAGAAACAGCCAGCGGCGTCGAGGACACATAAGCATGGCCGAGGGTCAGCACTTTGGGCAGCAGCGAATACGTACGGCCATCGGTGGTGGCGTAACCGAGCTTGATCAGCGTGTGCAGGCAACGTCGCACGGCGGCGCGGGGAATTTCCGTGCGATGGCTGATCTGCGCAATGGTCAGGTGCCGCTTGCGCTCCTGGAAGGCTTGCACCACGGCCAGCCCACGCGCCAGCGAGGTCATGAAATCCGGATCACCGGTCAGGGCCTGGATCCGCTTGGCGGGTGAAGCAACGATCGGCGGTGCCACCGAAGCGAAGGAGTTGCGCAGTTGATCGTTCATAACAAGGTCCTTTTCCCGGACGGATCGGCGAGCTATTACAGGGCACTGGCTGCTGGGCACACAAGCCCGGCCCCAAGACACTGGGCGATTATCGAACCATTGCTCGATAATCGCAATCCATGCTGTTCATGATGCAACCGGTCATGCAGCCATCAGTACATGTTTTTGCTCAGGCGCCGCAGACTCCAAGGTGCAATGTAACTGTCTTTAGTTGTGCGACTTAATGGCGCCAGAAAGGCATAGCCGTACAGTGGCATCATCCATACCCAAGTTGCCAGTAACGGTTATGGATAAAAAACAATCACACATCAAGATCCACTTTTAACTCTATCGTGATAGTGTTCTCTAAATCGCTCGCTATAATGTAATTCAGTAGCCATTCGGTTTTTCATTGGCCGATGCCGCTACCCGGTGGCGCGATGTTCCATCGCCGCTCTCCACAGCAAGCACCTGACGCCGATTGCATCCGCATGGCGCCAACGCGCTTGCTGAAACAGGCTCTGATGCTACGTCAGCTGTTTATCTCTGGTGCCGTGGCCGCCTGCAACATGGAAGTAACGATCGCACTGTCGCAAAAGCGATGCTTGCAAGGGCTTTTGCATTCGACGCGTGCGGTCAATACATCAGTGCAGCGCGTTTCACCAGAATTCATCTCAACTCAATCAGGTAGCACCGTGACAAAAGACGAACTGCGCGCGGAACTTGAGCGCCAGGAACAACGTTACAAGGAAGTTTACGGCGGGGAAGTCACCACCTACGCCGCCCAGCCAGAACCGGAACGCAAGCCATGGCGCAAACGTGCCACCGTTCAGGATCAGGTTTTCAAGCAAGAACTGGAAAAAATGGAAAAGGAACTCAAAGCCGAGGAGCCATGATGGCCTGGGCTTGAATACCTGCCGGGGTCTGCATTGCATCCGTTAAAAGCGGAATGTATGGATGTTGCCTTTTGCGCCCGCTACGAGCGGGCAGCGGCCGCCTTGCCCACCGGACGAGGTTGAAGGCTCGAATCTGACCCTTTTTTCAGAAATTTCATACAAGCATGCCCACACCCCCTACAGGTGAGGCAAACCCCTGTGCCTGCGGGCTTTCCAAAGAAATTCAATCACTTGCAAAACCCTGAAATTCACCGGGGTTATGGGCACCGTTGCAAAATAATTCGTTGAAGAATGTTACCGATGAGCAGCAAGTGCATCGATTTCCAGTCTTTTCTGGCATAATCGCGCCCCCTTATGACCGGGTCAGAAAACCTTCATGATCGATTTATTCAGCGGACTGGATGCTTGGGTGCTTGTGAGCCTCTTGCTCGCCCTGGCTTTTGTCCTCGCCTTCGAGTTCATCAATGGATTTCATGACACCGCTAACGCGGTAGCCACTGTTATCTACACCAAAGCCATGCCTCCACATCTGGCGGTGTTCTTTTCCGGTGTGTTCAATTTCCTTGGCGTATTGCTCGGTGGCGTTGGCGTGGCGTATGCCATTGTCCACCTGCTGCCGGTTGAACTGCTGATCAACGTGAACACCGGCCACGGCCTGGCAATGGTTTTCTCGCTGCTCGCAGCGGCCATCACCTGGAACCTGGGCACCTGGTACTTCGGTATCCCGGCCTCCAGCTCCCACACGCTGATCGGTTCGATCCTCGGCGTAGGCCTGGCAAATGCCCTGATCAACGATATTCCGCTGGCCGACGGGGTGAACTGGCAAAAGGCGATCGACATCGCCATGTCGCTGGTGTTCTCGCCGATGGCAGGTTTCCTGATCGCCGCGCTGATACTGATCGGTCTTAAATGGTGGCGTCCGCTGTCGAAGATGCACAAGACGCCGGAACAGCGCCGCAAGATCGACGACAAGAAGCACCCACCGTTCTGGAACCGCCTGGTACTGGTGATCTCGGCCATGGCCGTGAGCTTCGTGCACGGCTCCAACGATGGTCAGAAAGGTATCGGCCTGATCATGCTGGTGCTGATCGGTATTGTGCCAGCGCAGTTCGTACTCGACCTGAACAGCACCACCTACCAGATCGAACGTACCCGCGACGCGACCTTGCACTTGAGCCAGTTCTACAAGCGCAACGCCGACTCCCTGGGCGAGTTCCTGGCCCTGGGCAAAAGCTTGGAAGGCGATTTGCCGGAGAAGTTCCGCTGCAACCCGCAGCAGACCGAACCGACCATCGACGCACTGCTGGGCACCCTTAAAGGTGTAGCTGACTACCATTCGCTGTCATCGGAAAGCCGCATCGAAGTACGTCGCTACCTGCTGTGCCTGGATGACACGGCGAAGAAAGTCAGCAAATTGCCAATCCTGGGCGCCCGTGAAAAGGCCGACCTGGACAAGCTGCGCAAGGACCTGACCACGACCACTGAATACGCTCCGTTCTGGGTCATCCTGGCGGTCGCCCTGGCCCTGGGCCTGGGTACCATGGTTGGCTGGAAACGCGTGGTACTGACCATCGGCGAGAAGATCGGCAAGCAAGGCATGACCTATTCCCAGGGCATGTCGGCGCAGATCACCACCGCGAGCCTGATCGGCATGGCCAACATCTTCAGCCTGCCGGTGTCCACTACCCACGTCCTGTCCTCGGGCGTGGCCGGTACCATGGTCGCCAACAAAAGCGGCCTGCAAGGTGGCACGGTCAAAACCATCCTGCTGGCCTGGGTCCTGACCCTGCCGGCCACGGTGGCGCTGTCGGCCGGCCTGTTCTGGCTGGCGTCGAAGGCGCTGGGTAGCTGATACGCAGCTGTACGAAAAAGGCGCGCTCCGTGAGGACCGCGCCTTTTTTATTGCCGCAAGAAAGGCAAACAACCCGAAACCTGTAGGAGCTGAGCTTGCTCGCGAAGAGGCCGTAACATTCAGCATCTACGTTGGATGTTAAACCGCTATCGCGAGCAAGCTCAGCTCCTACAGATGTTTTGTGTGCCCGATAGAAATCGCAGGCAAAAAAAAAAGGGCAACCGAAGTTGCCCAAAATGCCTTGCGTGCTCATTGCCTCAAGAAAGACCTACGGCTTTTTGCGCTTGTGCGAGTCTTTCCAGATAAAAAATCCGAACCCTGCAAAAAATACCAACATGAGGCTGACGGTCAGCACTCCGGCGATCACCACGTTGTCGAAAAACATGACGCGTCTCCCTGCAGTTGCCCTGTTGCGATGGAGCCAAGGTAACCAATCGGGCAGGAGAGAATATTGACCGGGATCAATGTTGCCCGGGGCCGGGCATAGAAGGAGGGGAAAACTGACCTGCATCAATCGATGCAGTGGGACTCAACGCTTTTTCGGTTTGTTCTTCGGCTTTTTCTTCGCCTTGCCCAACGGCATGGCCTGCTCAAACGCCTGGCGCACTTCATTCAGGCGCTTGTCGTTGAGGTCATGGACACGCTTGGCGCGTTCGGCATTAAGGTCGATCAGCTTGTCATCTTGGCTCATGGCGTCAGTGCATCGCTTGAAATGAAATTCAGTTGCCGCAGGGTTCGGCAGGATTGTGCCAATAATGCGGTCTGGCGACGGCGCTGACCAGCCACCGGCTCAAATCTCGATATCGACCCACAGCCCTTGGCGAGGCTGGCCTTCCATCAACGGAGCCACCGGCACGGTGTTGTCGGCATTGAGTTCGTTGCCCGGGATCGGCAGGTGCGCCTCTGGGTCCTCGTCGGCCTCACGACGGCGTCTTTGCTGCTCTTGCTTGCGCCGCTGCTCCTCGCGCAGCAGCAGGGCAGCCTCCTCCGGATCACGATTTTGCAGGTCGATGGTGCTGTCGCTGGCACTTTCCTGCATCGGCACGACGGGCGCGATATCCGGGCGCGGGCGGACCGGGTCGTGCTGTGAAGTGATCGGCACGGCACTCAAGGGGAGCATCGGTGGCAGCATATTTATCAGTCTCCTGTCAGCAGGCTGTCGGCCGCAGCGGCGGCGACTTGAGCCATCGGTCGCAAACTGTGCCTCTATCGGCACGGCGGGAACTGTCACAGGCTACGATTTGTTCAGCCTGGCCAGATCAAAAGATCGCAGCTCAAGGCAGTTCCTGCACAGGTATTCCTTTGGTCTGGAGACCTGATTCCGTTAAGATAGCCCGCTTTTTCAAGGTGGGAGTCAGGCAGCATGGCGCAGCAGTATCAACCGGGGCAACGCTGGATCAGTGACAGCGAAGCGGAGCTGGGTTTGGGCACCGTTCTGGCACAGGACGGCCGCTTGCTGACCGTGCTCTACCCGGCCACTGGCGACACTCGCCAGTACGCGCTACGGAATGCGCCCCTCACACGTGTGCGGTTTTCTCCGGGTGACACCATCACTCACTTCGAAGGCTGGAAACTGACCGTACGCGAAGTCGACGACGTCGATGGTCTGCTGGTCTATCACGGCCTCGACGGGCAGAACGAAGTGGTCACCCTGCCGGAAACCCAACTGTCGAACTTCATCCAGTTCCGTCTCGCCAGCGACCGTCTGTTCGCCGGGCAGATCGACCCCCTGGCCTGGTTCGCCCTGCGTTATCACACCCTGGAACACACCAGCCGCCAACTGCAGTCGTCGCTGTGGGGCCTGGGTGGCGTGCGTGCGCAACCGATCGCGCACCAGTTGCACATCGCCCGCGAAGTGGCCGACCGCATTGCGCCACGGGTTTTGCTGGCCGACGAAGTGGGCCTGGGTAAAACCATCGAAGCCGGCTTGGTGATCCATCGCCAACTGCTCTCGGGCCGCGCCAATCGCGTGCTGATCCTGGTGCCGGAAAACCTCCAGCACCAGTGGCTGGTGGAGATGCGCCGCCGCTTCAACCTGCAGGTCGCGTTGTTCGACGAAGAACGCTTCATCGAAAGCGATGCCTCCAACCCGTTCGAAGACACCCAGCTCGCCCTGGTGGCCCTGGAGTGGCTGGTGGACGACGAGAAAGCCCAGGACGCGCTGTTCGCGGCCGGTTGGGACTTACTGGTGGTCGACGAAGCGCACCACCTGGTGTGGCACGAAGATCAGGTCAGCCCTGAATACTCGCTGGTCGAGCAGCTTGCGGAAACGATTCCGGGCGTCCTGCTGTTGACCGCGACCCCGGAACAGCTGGGCCAGGACAGTCACTTCGCGCGCCTGCGCCTGCTCGATCCAAACCGCTTCCACGACCTGGCGGCCTTCCGCGCCGAGAGCGAAAACTATCGCCCGGTGGCCGAGGCCGTACAGGAGCTGCTGGAAAAAGGTCGCCTGTCGCCGCAAGCCCACGAAACCATCCATGGCTTCCTCGGCAACGAAGGCGAAGCCCTGCTGACCGCCGTCAACGATGGCGACACCGAGGCCAGCGCCCGCCTGGTGCGCGAACTGCTCGACCGCCACGGCACCGGCCGTGTGCTGTTCCGTAATACCCGCGCCGCGGTCCAGGGTTTCCCGGAGCGCAAACTGCATCCTTACCCGCTGCCGTGCCCGGACGAATACCTCGAATTGCCCCTGGGCGATCACGCCGAGCTGTACCCGGAAGTCAGCTTCCAGGCCCAGCCTGATGCCAGCGAGGAAGAGCGCTGGTGGAAATTCGACCCTCGCGTCGAGTGGCTGATCGACCAGCTGAAAATGCTCAAGCGCACCAAGGTGCTGGTGATCTGCGCCCACGCCGAAACCGCCATGGACCTCGAAGACGCCCTGCGCGTGCGTTCCGGCATCCCGGCCACGGTGTTCCACGAGGGCATGAACATCCTCGAACGTGACCGCGCCGCCGCCTACTTCGCCGACGAAGAATTTGGCGCGCAAGTGCTGATCTGCTCGGAAATCGGCAGTGAAGGCCGCAACTTCCAGTTCTCCCATCACCTGGTGCTGTTCGACCTGCCATCGCACCCGGATCTGCTGGAACAACGTATCGGTCGTCTGGACCGGATCGGCCAGAAGCACACCATCGAGTTGCACGTGCCGTACCTGGAAACCAGCCCTCAAGAGCGCCTGTTCCAGTGGTACCACGAAGCATTGAACGCATTCCTCAACACCTGCCCGACCGGCAACGCCCTGCAACATCAGTTTGGCCCGCGCCTGCTGCCGTTGCTCGAAGAAGCCGACGATGGTGAATGGCAAGCACTGATCGACGAAGCCCGTACCGAGCGCGAGCGCCTGGAAGCCGAACTGCACACCGGCCGTGACCGCTTGCTGGAACTCAACTCCGGTGGTGCGGGCGAAGGCGATGCGCTGGTCGAGGCCATCCTCGAGCAAGACGACCAGTTCGCCCTGCCGATCTACATGGAAACCCTGTTCGATGCATTCGGCATCGACAGCGAAGACCATTCGGAAAACGCCCTGATCCTCAAGCCGAGCGAAAAAATGCTCGACGCCAGCTTCCCGCTGGGTGACGACGAAGGCGTGACCATCACCTACGACCGCAACCAGGCGCTGTCTCGCGAAGACATGCAGTTCATCACCTGGGAACACCCGATGGTCCAGGGCGGCATGGACCTGGTGCTGTCCGGTTCCATGGGCAACACCGCCGTGGCGCTGATCAAGAACAAGGCGCTGAAACCCGGCACCGTGTTGCTGGAGCTGCTCTACGTCAGCGAAGTGGTTGCCCCGCGCTCGCTGCAACTGGGCCGCTACCTGCCGCCGGCCGCCCTGCGCTGCCTGCTCGATGCCAATGGCAACGACCTGTCGGCCCGGGTGTCGTTCGAGACCTTGAACGATCAACTGGAAAGCGTGCCGCGCGCCAGCGCCAACAAGTTCATCCAGGCCCAGCGCGATCAGCTGACGCCACGGATCAACGCCGGCGAAGACAAGATCTACCCACGTCACGCCGAACGCGTGGCCGAGGCGCAACGCCGCCTGGCCGCCGATACCGACGAAGAACTGGCACGCCTGACCGCGTTGCAAGCGGTCAACCCGACCGTACGCGACAGCGAACTGGTTGCCTTGCGCAAGCAACGCGAACAAGGCCTGGCCATGCTCGACAAGGCTGCGCTGCGACTGGAAGCGATCCGGGTGCTGGTAGCGGGTTAAGCCCCCCTGTTCTACCGGTAAAAAAGAAGGCCCGCAGCGATGCGGGCCTTTTTTTAGATCAAAATCAAGAGATCGCAGCCTTCGGCAGCTCCTACAGGTGTACACGATCCAATGTAGGAGCTGTCGAAGGCTGCGATCTTTTGATCTTAAGCAGTCGCCACAGAACCCGCCGGCTCAACCACCGCCACCAACCCTTCCTTCATCCGCTTCGCATCCCTCACAAAACACCTCGAAGCCAACACCAGAAACACCATGGTAAAAAACAGCGCCACCGGAATCAGGTACATCGCGTCATGCAGGCCGACCGCCTTGAACGCCTCGGTCATCTGTTCGGCACCTTCCGCCAGCATCGCCGTGTGGGCAAAGTGATCGGACAAGGCACCGACCACCACTGGCCCCAACCCACCGCCCAACAGGTACAGCCCGGCAAAGAACAAGGCCATGGCAGTGGCCCTCAGGCGCGGTTCGACCACATCCTGAATCGCTGTGTAGACGCAGGTATAGAAGTTATAAGCAAACAGCCAGCCCAGGCTGAACACCGCCACGAACACGCCAATCTCTATCCGCCCCGAATGCAGCGCCCACGCCGTGCACAGGGTTGAAATGATCAGACTGAACGCAGCGAACAACAGACGACCGTTGGCAATTCGCTGATGAATCTTGTCCGCGACCCAGCCACCCAGGGTCAGGCCGACCAACCCGGTCACGCCGACGATCACCCCGGTCGCCACCGCCGCTTCCTGCAACGGCATCAGGAAATAGCGCTGCAGCATCGGCACCAGAAACGAATTGCAGGCATAGGTCGCGAAGTTGAAGCACAGCCCTGCCAGCACCAGCCACAGGAAAGTCGGCACTGCCAGGATACGGCGGATAGGCCGGTCAACCTTCTCCTGCGACACCTGCACGCTTTCAGCCGCGCCGCGTTTCGGTTCCTTGATGAAAAACATGAAGACCGCCAGGATCAGCCCCGGCACCGCGGCAATGAAGAACGGCGCACGCCAGCTGTCGAAGGCCTTGACCATCGCGCCGATGGTGAAGAACGCCAACAACAGGCCCAACGGCAGGCCAAGCATGAAAATGCCCATGGCCCGCGCCCGGCGATGCGCCGGGAACAAGTCGCCGATCAGAGAGTTGGCGGCCGGTGCGTAACTGGCTTCGCCGATGCCAATGCCCATGCGCACGATCAGGAAACTCCAGAAGCTGCCGACCATGCCGTTGACGGCGGTCAGGCCGCTCCACGCCGCCAGGCCCCAACCCATCAATTTGCTGCGCGAGCCGGTATCGGCCATTCGTCCCAGCGGCAGGCCAGCGATCGCGTAGACGATGGTGAAGGCTGTGCCGATGATGCCCAGTTGAAAGTCGCTGAGGTGCCACTCCATGCGGATCGGTTCGATGATGATGGCCGGGATGGTGCGGTCGAAGAAGTTGAACAGGTTGGCCAGGAATAGCAGGAACAGAATGCGCCAGGCATTCGCCGCTTGGGTCGAGTTCTGCATGGGTCCGTCTCTTTTATTGTTATGAGGGCTTCATTGCCAGTGCATCCGAGCCCGGAACCTGCAATCTAGTCAGGCGGGCCAAGGCTGTCTGTAATTATTCGTAAAGCTGATACCCACCCATGGGAACAGACGCGGCCCATGCAACATTTTATTTCCAAACGCACTAAGGTCCATTCCAAAATCATTGGGAGACAATGTGCCACTATCCCTTGCGTTCAATGCACGGCCTCTATACTCCAACACATTCGCCAGCGTTGATTGCCGGCCAGGGAGACAACCACGGGGCATGCTATGGAGTGGCTTGGTCTGCATTTCACTACAGAGCTAGCAGAAAGCGGACAGGTCATACTCCATTGCGCACATGACCCTTTTCTGGTGCTGCTGGCTTTTCTGGTCGCCTGCGCCGGCTGTTTTGCCACGCTGGATATGGCCGAACGCATCAGCCATGCGCAAAAACCCGCGTCGCAACGTTTATGGCGCTGGATCGGCGCCGGGTGCCTGGCCGGCGGAATCTGGGCCATGCACTTCATTGGCATGCTGGCGTTCCAGGTGCCGATCGACGTGCACTACCATTTGCCCATCACACTCCTGTCGCTGTTGATCGCCCTGTGTGCGTCATGGCTGGCGATGCACACCCTGAGCCTGCCTACCCTGAATGTCCGCCAATGCTGCAAGGCGTCGATCATCATCGGCCTGGGCATCGCCACCATGCACTATGTGGGCATGGCTGCCATGCGTTCACAAGCGACGGCCTACTACCAACCGGCGCTGTTCATCCTTTCCATCATGATCGCCATCGGCGCCAGTCTGGCGGCGCTGCTGCTGGCGAGCTATCTGCGCACCGGATCGGGACTTTTCAATCAGTTGCTCAAATGCGGCGCCAGCCTGGTGCTGGGAGCAGGCATCTTCAGCCTGCATTTCACCGGCATGGCCGCCTTCGACCTGGTGCTGCCTTCTGGCAGCCTGTTGCCAGAGCCCGGCGAAAACAACCATCTGCAACTGGGCCTGACGGTAACCGTCATGACGCTACTGATCATCGGCAGTTGCATCAGCGCGGCGCTGGCAGACAAGAAACTGCAGCACAAGGACCGTGACCTGCTGCGGGTCAACTCGCTGCTCAGCCAACTGGACCAGGCGCGCATGTCCCTGCAACAGGTGGCGCACTACGACGCCCTGACCAACCTGGTCAACCGTCGCGGGTTCAACCAGCTCTTCGCCGAGAAGCTTTTGGAGCGCACTCACTCAGGCGGCATGCTCGCGGTGCTGTTCCTCGACATCGACCATTTCAAGCGTATCAACGACAGCCTCGGCCACGATGCCGGCGATGAACTGCTCAAGGTCCTCGCCCGGCACATCAAAAGCTCGGTACGCAGTCATGACGATGTAGTGGCACGCTTTGGTGGCGACGAATTCTGCATTCTCATCGACCTGCATGACCGTGAAGAGGCGCGGCAGATGGCCCAGCGCATCATGCTGAAAATGAAGGAACCCATCGAGCTGTCCGGGCGACGCATGGTCATGACCACCAGCATTGGTATCAGCGTGTTTCCCGAGGACGGCAAGACTTGTGAAGAACTGCTGAAAAACGCCGACCTGGCGCTGTACCAATCCAAGGACAGTGGTCGAAACGGCCTGAATTTCTTCAGTGCCAACCTCAAGGCGCGTGCCATGCTGGAGCTGCAACTGGAGGAAGAACTGCGCCATGCCCTGCGCGAAGACACAGGCCTGATGCTCTATTACCAACCGATCCTGGACCTCAAGACCAACCAGGTCAGCAAGCTCGAAGCGTTGATCCGCTGGCAACATCCCGTCCACGGTTTCCTCGCCCCGGACCGCTTCATTGGCATCGCCGAGGCCAATGGCCTGATTACCGAACTGGACAACTGGGTGCTGCGCAAGGCCTGCGCAGACCTGGGCGAGCTGGCGCGCCAGGGTTGCGGGCACTTGAAGATCGCCATCAATTGCTCCCCCCTGACCCTGGCGCGCGAAGAACTGAGCGACGAAATCTCACTCGCGTTGCGCAGCGCCGGGGTGGAGCCCCATCGACTGGAACTGGAGGTCACCGAGAGTGCGCTGATGGGCAACATTACCGATACGCTGGTGTTGCTGCAGCAGATACGCGCCCTCGGCGTTTCACTGTCGATCGATGACTTCGGCACCGGTTATTCATCCCTGGCTTACCTCAAGCGCTTGCCGCTGAACACGTTGAAGATCGACCGCTCATTCATCCAGGACATTCCCAAATCCACCCAGGACATGGAGATCGTCCAGGCCATCATCGTCATGGCCCACACCCTCCATCTGGATGTGGTTACCGAAGGTGTCGAAACCTTCGAGCAGTACCGGTTTCTCGAAGGCCACGGCTGCGACTTCGTCCAGGGCTACCTGCTCAGCCGTCCGGTTCCGCTAACCGAACTGCAGCCGGTGCTGAACGAAATCAACCAGCGCAAGCATTCATACACCGTCACGCATCTGGGTCTGGTTCACGGTACATCTGCACTAATGTAGACGGGTCTTTCTCCAGGAAACCTTGCCCACCGTGCAGGCGCATCAATTGCGCAGCCAGGCCGCTGATCGGCGTCGCCGAACCTTGTTCGCGGGAAAACTTCACCGCACCGTCCAGATCCTTGAGCAAAGTCCGCACGTGCCATTTGACCGGTTCGAAACGGCTCTCGGCCATTTGCGGAGCCAGGAACTGCAAGGGCCTTGAATCGGCAAACCCACCGGCCAGTGCCTCGGCGATCAGACTGGCGTCGACCCCGGAGCGCTCCGCCAAGGCCACCACTTCGGCGATGACCAACGCGTTGCAGGCAACGATCATCTGGTTGCAGACCTTGGTCACCTGCCCTGCGCCCACGGCGCCCATGTGCGTCACGCGCTGGCCAAGACTCAACAAAACCGGTTTGACGCGTCCAAGGTCCGCCACGGTGCCGCCGACCATGATCGCCAGGCTGCCGGCTTCAGCGCCCACCACCCCGCCGGACACCGGTGCATCCAGCCACCCCATGCCGGTCTTGCCCAGTTCTGCCGCCATCTCCCGGGTCGCCGTGGGTTCCAGGCTGGAAAAATCCACCAGCAATTGATCCTTTTTCGCCCCCTCGGCAATGCCCGACTTGCCGAAAACCACCTCGCGAACCACCGCCGTATCCGCCAGGCACAACATGACTACCTCAGCGTGTTGGCACAACTCGGCAGGCGTGGCGACCTGGCGTGCACCGGCCTCGACCAGCGGCGCGCACTTGGCCGGATTGCGGTTCCACACAGTCAGTGGGTAACCCGCGGCGAGCAAACGCCGGCACATTGGCAGGCCCATCAGGCCGATTCCGGCAAAACCCAGGGCCGGTAGCGTTGACATCATTTTGCCTCCTTTTGATTAAAGAACACCGAATATTGGCCGATTCATCAAGATGCAGGAAAGGATTCCGCCGAGCGACGCGCAAGCTGACTGCGCCGCCCGGGACTAATACGCGCTGATAAAAGACGCGAGCTCTCATTCCGTGATGGTCGACGACAGTAGTCCGCGACCAACCAGCCCAGGTACATGGCGAACAATGACTTCCAAAAACAACCCGGCCCCTGCGCTTTCCGACCTGACGCTGAGCCCGGCGGCTAACAGCCCCGTACCCTCGAAGCCATTGACGCCGTCGCGCCCACTGGCGACCCAGCAATACCTGTACTTCACCGAAACCAACACCGATCGCATCCTCGACAACCTCGACGGCCTGCGCGACATGGTGTTCCCCCGCCCACCGCATCTGGAAGGCGACAACGAACAGCACAACGACCAGCAGTTCCCGTCAGTGTGCCTGATTGGCCTGGGCCGCTGCGGTTCGAACATCGCGCTGGATGTCGCGGAACTGGTCTACAACGCCCGCAAGTTCTACCTCAACGAGTTCAACAACGAAGACCGCCTCTCGCCAGACAAACGCTATGCGGAAAAGGGCTACAGCCCGGCCCAGTGGATTCGTAACAATTTGCGCCTGGGGGCGAACAAGGCCACCAAACCGGTGTTCCTGGTAGAACCGCTGGTGATGCTGGGCGACCTGGACAAGGATATTGCCGGGCGTATCCGCTTCTCGCGCAAAGGCGAAAAAAGCGGGTTCCTGCGTGACTACAGCAAAATGAAAATCATGGACCTGTCGGAAGTCCATGCCGGGGGTGCCGGTAACGCGCCGATCCTCGGCCAGTACCTGGCCAAGATCATCCTGAACAAGGACACCCAGCGCTTCTCCAGCCCGGACTGGAAGATGATCCACTCGTACCTGATCGACAGCTGCGGCATCAAGGCCAACCAGTCGCGCCTGTACTTCTCGATCTTCAGTGCCGGCGGCGGCACCGGTTCAGGCATGGCCTCGGAGTTCGGCCTGGCCCAGCAACACTCGTACATGAACAAGACGTTCGACACCAAGCCGATGGACGAGCATGACAGCAAGAGTGGCCACGCCTTCGTCTTCGAGCCGATCTTCACCAGCGGCATCTGCGTATTGCCAAACATTTCCGATCACCGCAGTGAAATGTCCGAAGCGCTGCACATCAACGCCGGTCGCCTGCTGTGCAAATACCTGTCGGAGGAGTGGGACTTTTCCTACAACTTCGCCAACGAAGACAGCAGCGAAGCCAGTGTCATGGGCCGTATCCGTCCTTGGAACGCGATGATGCTGATTTCCAACGACATCATGCGCTATGCCGAAGAAAGCGATGACGGCAACATCCAGAACATCGACGTCAACGCGATGGAAAAGCATGCCAACCAGTACATCTCACAGCAGATCTTCAACATCCTGACCGCGCAGGCGGTCACGACCGACTACGACCAGAACTATTTCCGCCGTGCCGGCATCGACATTGGCGAAACCATTCGCCTGGACGCCAACGACCTGTTCATGAGTCTGGCCGGCCCGGTAGCGATTGCCTACGCCGAGTCCGTGGTTCCGGAAACCCCGGCGCCTACCGGCGACAAGTTCAAGGTGTTCGAGAAAGAGCCACAGCGCCTGAACATCGACGACCTGTTCTTCCGCTCCATCGACCTGCCGCACTTCAACAAGGTTACCCAGGCCATCGAAGGCATCAGTCTGTTGCCGATCGAGTCCAAGCGCTATCGGGCGTCGCTGGAGCAGTACAAGAATTCGGGGTATGACGCGGCGGCCCTGCACGACCTGCACTTCTTCAAGAACTGCTCGTCGGTGGTGTCGATCGTTTCCCTGCCCAAGGACTACAAGCTGTCCTACATGGACCTGAACCGGTTGAAGACGCACCTCAACAACCTGTTCCCCAACACCACGCTCAAGCGCTATGCGCTGGTGATCGGCGCCTCGGCCAACCTGTCGCTGACCACCCTGATCGCCAAGAGTCCGTGCCTGTCGGACGATTTCCTGACCTTGATCGTGGCGTTCATCAAGCGTTGCTTTGCGCGAACCCCTTACCGCTTCGATGACACCCTGGACAACTCGGTCCTGGACTTCATCATCAACGAAGAATTCGATGAAAGCCTGATCGACGACCTGCTCAACGAGTTCGAGAACCCGGCGAAAATTCTCGATACCAATTGGTATGCGATCAAACCGATGTACGAGAAGAAGTATCGCGAGCTGATCAACGACAAGGACAAGTTTGTCTCAATCAATGACATCCGCCTGTCCCGCGACTGCGTGAAAAAAGCGATCAAGTACCTGCGCGAGATCTATCGTCACCGGATTGGCAAGACCAAGGTTATTTCGTTGAATAACCATACGGGCAAGACTTTCTAAGCCCGGCGCAACACCGAGTCGGCCCTATCGCGAGCAGGCTCGCTCCCACAGTTGACCGCGTTCCTTCTGAGTGAATGCGATCCCTGTGGGAGCGAGCCTGCTCGCGATGGCGTCCTCAAGAACAACACTTTTTCAACATCCAGAAACAATTGAGCGGCCGTTTGATTGTCCCCGCAACTGTTCCCGTTACGTTTACGTCACCGTGAAGCGTGGCCTTTCTCTACGGCAACGTGCCATCACGCTACTCGGCTACACACTTATCGCCGCCAAGCCATCGCACCAATAAGGCGCATCCGTCAAGCCTGTGCCTTTTCCTGGATCATGATCCACGGCGAAACCACCACTGCCCACAGCTGTGGATCGCGTTGGAAAAGATCCAGCGCCCGCGTTTCAGAGAGCTTGGCGACCTGGTCGGCGGCCAGCCAGGCAGCCACTTTCTCGCCGTCGTCGGTTGCCATGGCCTCGGCGGCAGCGATCAAATCAAGGCTGGGGTCGACCCACAATAGGGCACCCTTGGCGAAGAACGGCTCCAGCTCCTTCCAGGAAATAGATGCGGTTTCGCCAAGCAGCTTGGCATAGAGGGTGCTAGGTTCTTCAGTCATGGGTCCGGTCCGGAAAAGAAATCGACGCAATGATAACGTCGGTGCTCAGGCAGAAAAACCCAGAAGCAATTTGCATCACCGAATGAAAAGCGCAGGAATGCCAGGGAATGCACGGAATATGGCTATAAGCCCGTCAAAACCCCGCCGCAATTCTGACTTTTTCTTTCAAAAAAGCGACACCCCCAAGTTTTGCCCCCTGGCGCCAGCTTCCCAGGCTGACAATCGGCGCTCTACACTGTACCGGTACAGTTGCCGAGGGGCTTTTCCGGGGAATGTCGTAGATACTTACCCGGTTCTGCCGCCTGCGGCGCCAGGACTATAAAAATTACAACAGTAAGAGTGGAGCACTATGACTAAGGCTACTAAGCAGATTTCCAAACTGTTTGCCGCTATGGTTCTGGCCGGGGTTGCCAGCCATTCGTTCGCAGCTGACACCATCAAGATCGGCATCGCCGGCCCTAAAACCGGCCCTGTAGCCCAATACGGCGACATGCAGTTCAGCGGCGCCAAAATGGCCATTGAACAGATCAACGCCAAAGGCGGCGTAGACGGCAAGAAACTCGAAGCCGTTGAATACGATGACGCCTGTGATCCAAAACAAGCGGTAGCGGTCGCGAACAAAGTCGTCAACGACGGCGTGAAATTCGTGGTTGGCCACCTGTGCTCCAGCTCCACTCAACCGGCTTCGGACATCTACGAAGACGAAGGCGTGATCATGATCACTCCGGCTGCCACCAGCCCGGACATCACCAACCGTGGTTACAAAATGGTGTTCCGCACCATCGGTCTGGACAGCGCCCAGGGCCCTGCCGCCGGTAACTACATCGCCGACTTCGTCAAACCGAAAATCGTTGCTGTCCTGCACGACAAGCAGCAATACGGTGAAGGCATCGCTACCGCCGTTAAACAGACCCTCGAGAAGAAAGGCACCAAGGTTGCCGTGTTCGAAGGCATCAACGCCGGCGACAAGGACTTCTCCTCGATCATCGCCAAGCTCAAGCAAGCCAACGTCGACTTCGTCTACTACGGCGGCTACCACCCGGAGCTGGGCCTGATCCTGCGTCAAGCGGATGAAAAAGGCCTGAAAGCCAAGTTCATGGGTCCGGAAGGCGTGGGTAACGACTCGATCTCGCAGATCGCCCAGAAGTCCTCCGAAGGCCTGCTGGTGACCCTGCCGAAATCCTTCGACCAGGATCCGGCCAACGTCGCCCTGGCTGACGCGTTCAAGGCCAAGAAAGAAGACCCAAGTGGTCCGTTCGTGTTCCCGGCCTACTCGGCTGTGACCGTGATCGCCGAAGGTATCAAGGCTGCCAAGTCCGAAGACTCCGCCAAAGTGGCTGAAGCCATCCACAAAGGCACCTTCAAGACCCCGACCGGCGACCTGAGCTTCGACGACAAGGGCGACCTGAAAGACTTCAAATTCGTGGTCTACGAGTGGCACTTCGGCAAGCCAAAAACTGAAGCTTCGCCTCAGTAAGGTCCTGCCTGACTGACTGCCAATAAAGCCCACGGCGTGCCGTGGGCTTTGTTTTACGAACGTATCTGGGCCGCGCTGGCGTGATCCGCTAGTCTCCCCACCTGAAAATCTCAAAACCGTCATCAGCGGTTCGCTGGCAAACCCCGAATTCGAAGTGGATGCAGATCCACGGGATCGGGCGGGAAAATGACTCCACCAGTGAAATGCGTATCAGGTTTTTAGGAGCGCTGTAATGCCTGACATCTATCACTTCTTCCAACAGCTGGTTAATGGTCTGACCATTGGCAGCACGTATGCCCTGATCGCCATCGGCTATACGATGGTTTACGGCATCATTGGAATGATCAACTTCGCCCACGGCGAGGTGTACATGATCGGCTCCTACGTGGCGTTCATCGCCATTGCCGGGCTGGCCATGCTGGGACTCGACAGTGTTCCGCTGTTGATGACCGCCGCTTTCCTGGCGACTATCGTCGTCACCAGTGCCTACGGCTACAGCATCGAACGGATCGCCTACCGCCCCTTGCGCGGCAGCAACCGTCTGATCCCGCTGATCTCCGCCATCGGCATGTCGATCTTCCTGCAGAACACCGTTCTGCTGGCGCAAGACTCCAAGGACAAATCCATTCCCAACCTGATTCCGGGCAACTTTGCCTTCGGGCCAGGTGGCGCACATGAAGTGCTGATTTCCTACATGCAAATCGTGGTGTTCGTGGTGACCCTGGTCGCCATGCTCGGCCTGACGCTGTTCATCTCCCGCTCTCGCCTGGGTCGCGCCTGCCGCGCCTGTGCCGAAGACATCAAGATGGCCAACCTGCTGGGTATCAACACCAACAACATCATTGCCCTGACCTTCGTCATCGGTGCCGCGCTGGCGGCCATCGCGGCCGTGCTGCTGAGCATGCAATACGGCGTGATCAACCCGAACGCCGGTTTCCTGGTCGGCCTCAAGGCCTTCACCGCCGCGGTATTGGGCGGTATCGGCAGCATTCCGGGCGCCATGCTCGGCGGGCTGGTATTGGGTGTGGCAGAAGCTTTCGGTGCCGATATCTTCGGCGACCAGTACAAGGACGTCGTGGCCTTCGGTCTCCTGGTTCTGGTGTTGTTGTTCCGGCCAACCGGCCTGCTGGGCCGTCCGGAGGTTGAGAAGGTATGACTAGAAATCTTAAGCAAGCGCTCTTCAGCGCGCTGTTGGTGTGGGCGGTAGCCTATCCGGTACTGGGCCTGAAGCTGACCATCGTCGGTATCCACCTCGAAGTCCATGGCACCAGCACCGCCACGCTGATCACCATCGCCGTGTGCTCGGTGCTGATGTTCCTGCGTGTCCTGTTCGACCAGCAGATCAGCTCGGCCTGGCGTTCCTCGCCGAGCATGCCGCTGATTCCGGCCAAGGCCAGCAATTTCCTGACCCTGCCCTCCACGCAACGCTGGTTCATCATTGCGCTGATCGCCGGTGCACTGGTCTGGCCGTTCTTCGGCTCTCGCGGCGCGGTGGATATCGCGACGCTGGTGTTGATCTACGTGATGCTCGGCCTGGGCCTGAACATCGTGGTGGGCCTCGCCGGCCTGCTCGACCTGGGTTACGTCGGTTTCTACGCCGTCGGCGCCTACAGCTACGCGCTGCTGTCGCACTACTACGGCCTGAGCTTCTGGATCTGCCTGCCGATTGCCGGCCTGATGGCGGCCACCTTCGGCTTCCTGCTCGGTTTCCCGGTGCTGCGTCTGCGCGGCGACTACCTGGCGATCGTGACCCTGGGCTTCGGTGAAATCATCCGTCTGTTCCTGCGTAACCTGACCGGCCTCACGGGCGGTCCGAACGGCATCAGCAACATCGAGAAACCAACGTTCTTCGGCCTGACCTTCGAACGTAAAGCCGCCGAAGGCATGCAGACGTTCCACGAGTACTTCGGCCTGCAATACAACTCGATCAACAAGGTGATCTTCCTTTACCTGGTTGCACTGCTGCTGGCACTGGCTGCGCTGTTCGTCATCAACCGCTTGCTGCGCATGCCCCTGGGTCGTGCCTGGGAAGCACTGCGTGAAGACGAGATTGCCTGCCGTGCGCTGGGCCTGAACCCTACCGTGATCAAACTGTCGGCCTTTACCCTGGGCGCCAGTTTCGCCGGTTTCGCCGGTAGCTTCTTCGCCGCTCGCCAAGGCCTGATCACACCGGAGTCCTTCACCTTCATCGAGTCGGCGATCATTCTCGCCATCGTGGTGTTGGGTGGCATGGGCTCGCAGCTGGGTGTGATCCTGGCTGCCGTGGTGATGATCCTGCTGCCGGAAATGATGCGTGAGTTCAGTGAATATCGCATGTTGATGTTCGGTGCCTTGATGGTACTGATGATGATCTGGCGCCCTCAGGGTCTGCTGCCCATGCAACGTCCTCACATGGAGCTGCGCAAATGAGCCGCGAGATCCTGAAAGTAGAAAACCTGAGCATGCGCTTTGGCGGCTTGCTGGCGGTCAACGGCGTTGCCTTGAGCGTGAAAGAGAAACAAGTGGTCGCACTGATCGGCCCCAACGGTGCCGGCAAGACCACCGTGTTCAACTGCCTGACCGGCTTCTACAAGCCGAGCGGCGGCAGCATCCTGCTCGATGGAGAGCAGATCGAAGGCCTGCCAGGCCACAAGATCGCCCTCAAGGGCGTGGTGCGTACCTTCCAGAACGTGCGGTTGTTCAAGGACATGACCGCGGTCGAGAACCTCTTGATCGCCCAGCATCGCCACCTGAACACCAACTTCCTGTCCGGCCTGTTCAAGACCCCGGGGTTCCGCAAGAGCGAACGCGAGGCCATGGAATTCGCCGAGTACTGGCTGGAAAAGGTCAATCTCAAGGAGTTCGCCAACCGTCCGGCCGGCACCCTGGCCTACGGTCAGCAACGGCGCCTGGAAATCGCCCGCTGCATGATGACCCGTCCGCGGATCCTCATGCTCGACGAACCGGCCGCCGGCCTGAACCCGAAGGAAACCGAAGACCTCAAGGCCCTGATCAGCGTGTTGCGTGAAGAGCACAACGTCACCGTGCTGCTGATCGAGCACGACATGAAACTGGTCATGAGCATTTCCGACCACATCGTCGTGATCAACCAGGGCACGCCCCTGGCCAACGGTACGCCGGAACAGATCCGCGACAATCCTGAAGTGATCAAAGCCTACCTGGGGGAAGCGTAAATGCTGCAGTTCGAAAACGTTTCCACCTTCTACGGCAAGATCCAGGCCCTGCACAGCGTCAACGTCGAAGTCCGCCAGGGCGAGATCGTGACCCTGATCGGTGCCAACGGTGCCGGCAAGTCCACGCTGTTGATGACCCTGTGCGGTTCGCCGCGGGCCCACAGCGGCAGCATCCGCTACATGGGTGAGGAATTGGTCGGGCAGGATTCCTCGCAGATCATGCGCAAGAGCATTGCCGTGGTGCCGGAAGGCCGTCGGGTGTTTTCCCGCCTGACCGTGGAAGAAAACCTGTCCATGGGTGGTTTCTTCACCGCCAAGGGCGACTATCAGGAACAGATGGACAAGGTCCTCGGACTTTTCCCACGCCTGAAAGAACGCTTCGCCCAACGTGGCGGCACCATGTCCGGCGGCGAACAGCAAATGCTCGCCATCGGCCGTGCGCTGATGAGCAAGCCCAAGCTATTGCTGCTCGACGAGCCTTCGCTGGGCCTGGCCCCGATCATCATCCAGCAGATCTTCGATATCATCGAACAGCTGCGCAAGGACGGTGTGACGGTGTTCCTGGTCGAGCAGAACGCCAACCAGGCCCTGAAAATCGCTGACCGCGCCTACGTGCTGGAAAACGGCCGGGTGGTGATGACAGGTACCGGTGAAGCGCTGCTGACCGATCCGAAAGTGCGTGATGCGTACCTCGGTGGCTAAGCCTCGGCGTTAAACAAAAAAACGGCCTTCACGGGCCGTTTTTTTTGCCTGCCACAATCCCGCCAACAATGAAAACCCACTGTAGGAGCGAGCCTGCTCGCGAAGAACTGGAGGGCGCTGCGTTCATCCAGACAGCCCACGTCATCGTTAACGTCCATCGCGAGCAGGCTCGCTCCTACAGGGGTTATGTGAGCGTTTAGAGTCTGTCCAGTGCTTCGCCACTGCGCTTGAACCACCCGATCAAATAATCCGCCAGCACATGCGTGCGCTTGGGCAACCCACCCTGATACGGATGCACCAGATACATCGGCATGCTGCGGGTCTGATAATCACGCAGCAGCCAACGCAAACGTCCGTCAGCCAATTCCGCCGGCAATGCGTAGGACGGCAAACGGGCAATGCCGGCGCCAGCCAGAGCGGCCTTTTTCAACAGGTTGTAATGGTTGCTCGCGAACGGTCCAGAAACCCGCACCCGCAACAGTTCGTGTTGTTGGTGATACAACCACTCCTCCCGACCACTGTAGTGACTGTTGAGCAGGCACCGGTGCTCAGCCAGCGCCTGGGGGGTCTGCGGTTCTCCGTATTGCTCCAGATAGGCCGGACTGGCGCAGGTCAACTCTCGCCATGCCAATAGCGGGCGCGCCACCAGGCGCAGGTCGATCGCCACATCGGAGCGGATCGCCAGATCGAAGCCGTCACGGGACAGATCGCGGTAGCTGTTGTTGAGCTCCAGCTCAATCTGCACCTCGGGATACTGGGCCGAGAACTCCAGCAGCAAGCCATCGAAGAAGGTTTCCCCCAGCGACACTGGAACCGTCATCCGCACAGGGCCGGCCATGTCGTCCTTCAACCGTGCCAGGGCCTGCCGAGCGCGTTCGACTTGCACCACCAGCGCCTGGGCCTGAGGCAACAACGCAGCGCCCGCCGCCGTCAGGCTCAAGCGCCGGGTGGTGCGCTGCAGCAGGACCACCGAAAACTGGGTTTCCAACTGGCTGATGCGCTTGGACAGCTGGCCCTTGCTGCAACCCAATTGCTGCGCCGCCAAGGTAAAACTGCCCGCTTCGACCAACACGGCGAATGCCGCCAGGTCATCCATCTCGCTCATGGATTGTTTCCATTTGAAAACCAAAGGTTGCCTATTAGTGCGCTTATCCGCAGAAAAAACCACTCTAAACTGAAGCCTCACTCATTCGATACGAGGATCAGCCAGCATGAAAATTCTTTTGATCGGCGCAGGCGGCACCATCGGTTCGGCCGTGGACAAGGAACTGTCCCAGCGCCACGAGATCGTGCGCATCGGCCGCAACAGCGGTGATTTCCAGGTGGATATCAGTGACAGCGCCTCGATTCGCAAGCTGTTTGAGCAAACCGGCAAGTTCGATGCACTGGTGTGCGCCGCTGGCAACGTGACCTTTGCTCCATTGGATGAAATGACCGAAGAGAGTTTCGCCCTGGGCCTGAAAGACAAGTTGATGGGCCAGGTCAACTTGCTGCTGATCGGTCGTGAGTTCGCCAATGACGGTGCGTCCTTCACCTTTACCACTGGCGTATTGAGCCACGACCCGATCCGCAGCGGCGCCTCCGCAGCGCTGGTCAACGGTGCCCTGGACAGCTTTGTCCGTGCCGCGGCCATCGAATTGCCCCGCGGCCTGCGGGTCAACTCGATCAGCCCGAACGTGCTGGTCGAAGCCATGGGCAAATACGCACCGTACTTCCGCGGCTTCAAACCGGTTCCGGCAGCCGATGTGGCATTGGCCTACGCCAAGAGTGTCGAAGGCTTGCAGACCGGCCAGACCTTTCACATCTGAACAGACCCAAGGTGCGGCGCTGACTCAGCGCCGCATCAGGTTGCCGGCGGCTCCAGCAGCGTAGGCAGCAGATTGCCGGCTATCTCGCGCGGTACGGATATCATCAGACCGGGGCCTTTGATCACCGATTGAACCGTCGAGGTCGACACCATGATGCCGTTGATGGACAGGCGCAAAGACTGGTGCAATTCCTGACGCGTTACCTGTTCCAGACGGCTTTGCGCATCGGGGCTAAGTACGACCTTGAGCGCAATGGATTGCGGATTTGGGTCATCGACCCGTTTGAGCTCCAGGTTCATTTCCAAAAAGTCGGATCTGGACGAAAGATCAATGTCTGCCGCCAGACATTGCATCGCGGCCATCATTCCCAATGCCACACAAAGCAGCTTGCCTGAGCCCCTCATAACACCTCCGCATCAAAAAGACCGACAAGGTTACGGCCAAAATCCTTTCACCCTGGTGGTTCAAGTACAGCTGAATGTTTCATGCGCGGCGTGTTTCCCATGCAAGTCCAACTCATGGGTTGTGATGAACGGTCAGGCTGAGTAACGTGACGGCACTTGTCAGGAGACCCCAAGATGCGTGCTGCCCGATCCTTAGTCCTCGTTGCCCTTCTTCCGCTGTTCGCCGCCTGTCAGCTGTTCGATGGCTCGCGTGAAAGCGCTTCCCACGCAGGCCAGACCCGCATGCAGGGCCAGTTGAGCGCCGCCGACGGCAAGCTGATGTTCCAGCCATGCGGCGAGCAGAAACGTTATGCGGTCAACGACACCGGCGGAACCAGCGTCCTGCAACAGGCCGCGAGCCTGGCCGATGCCCAGGGCAAACTGTTTGCCGATGTGCGCGGGCGGATCGTTTCCGGTTCCGGCGACGGGCAACTGGACCTCGAACAGCTCTACCGCGTCGAGCGTTCGGGCAATGCCTGTGCCGATCCCGACTTCAAGAAGCTGATCCTGCGCGCCGCCGGCCATGCCCCCGAGTGGAGCATGAAGGTCACCGGCAAAGGCATGGTCCTCGAACGCGCCGGCCAGGCACCGTTGGCCGTGCCCTACGTCGAGGAGCAATTGGGCGATGGCCGCTTCAACCTCAGCACCGAAGCCAACCAGCAGCACATCGAACTGTGGGTCGCACCGCAACGCTGCGTCGACAGCAGCACCGGCAGCATTCAGCACATGAGTGCTGAACTGCGAATCAACGGCCAGGTGCAACGTGGTTGCGGGTATTTCGGCGGATCGCGCGACGACTGATCGTTTAAGCCTCACGGGCCTGCGCCTTTGAGGCTTATAATCGCCGGTTTCAAACGCCCTGGCGCAGTTGTGCGCCCCGCGAACCGGATCCCGCCATGTTACGAATCACCGAACTCAAGCTGCCGATCGACCATCCCGATGAAGACCTGCGCCCTGCCATCCTGCAGCGCCTGGGCATCACCAGCGATGACTTGCTCGACTTCACCCTGTTCAAGCGCAGCTACGATGCACGCAAAAAGTCCTCGGAGCTGTGCTTCATCTACACCATCGACCTCGATGTTCGCGATGAAGCGGCGGTGCTGCACAAGTTCGCCGATGACCGTAACGTCAACGTGGCACCGGATGTCAGCTACAAGATGGTCGGCCAGGCGCCGGCCGACCTGAGCGTGCGCCCCGTTGTGGTCGGCTTTGGTCCGTGCGGGATTTTCGCCGGGCTGCTGCTGGCGCAGATGGGCTTCAAGCCGATCATCCTCGAACGCGGCACGGAAGTACGCCAGCGCACCAAGGACACCTGGGGCCTGTGGCGTAAAAGCGTGCTCAACCCAGAGTCCAACGTGCAATTCGGCGAGGGCGGCGCGGGGACATTCTCCGACGGCAAGCTTTACAGCCAGATCAAGGATCCGAAGTTCATCGGGCGCAAAGTGCTCAATGAGTTCGTCAAGGCCGGTGCCCCGGAAGAAATCCTCTACGTCAGCAAACCGCACATCGGTACATTCCGCCTGACCGGCGTTGTGGAAAACATGCGTGAACAGATTCGCGCCATGGGCGGCGAAGTACGCTTCCAGCAGCGGGTGACCGACGTGCTGATCGAGGACGGCCAACTGGTTGGCGTCGAACTCGATGGCGGCGAACAGATCCACTCCAAACACGTGATCCTGGCCCTCGGCCACAGCGCCCGTGACACCTTCCGCATGCTCCATGGCCGCGGCGTGTTCATGGAAGCCAAGCCGTTCTCGGTAGGTTTCCGCATCGAGCACCCGCAGTCGCTGATCGACCGCGCGCGCCTGGGCAAGTACGCCGGCCACCCGAAACTCGGCGCCGCCGACTACAAACTGGTGCACCACGCCAAGAACGGCCGCTCCGTCTACAGCTTCTGCATGTGCCCGGGCGGTACGGTAGTGGCGGCGACCTCCGAGCCGAACCGCGTGGTCACCAATGGCATGAGCCAGTACTCGCGTAACGAGCGCAACGCCAACTCCGGAATCGTTGTCGGGATTACACCGGAAGTCGATTACCCGGGCGGCCCGCTGGCCGGTATCGAGTTGCAGGAACGCCTGGAATCCCACGCCTTTGTGCTCGGCGGCAGCAACTACGAGGCACCGGCGCAACTGGTCGGCGATTTTATCGCCGGCAAGCCGTCCACCGAGCTGGGCAGCGTCGAACCGTCCTACAAGCCAGGTGTTGCCCTGGGTGACTTGGCGCTGGCCTTGCCCGCCTTCGCCATCGAGGCGATTCGCGAAGCCTTGCCGGCGTTCGAGAAACAGATTCGCGGTTACTCGCTGCACGACGCCGTGTTGACCGGGATCGAGACGCGTACTTCGTCGCCACTGCGCATCACCCGCAACGAGTCGATGCAAAGCCTGAACGTCAAGGGCTTGTTCCCGGCCGGTGAAGGCGCGGGTTATGCGGGCGGGATTCTGTCGGCGGGTGTGGATGGCATTCGCATTGCCGAAGCCGTGGCGCGGGATATCCTGGGCCTTGAGGCCTGACACGCAAATCACCGGAACAATGCGAAACCTGTGGGAGCCGGGCTTGCCCGCGATAGCGGTGGTTCAGTCAACATTTGTGTTGAATTTGAATCCGCCATCGCGGGCAAGCCCGGCTCCCACAGGGGTTTTCAGCGTCTGAAAGATCTTAGATATTGGCGCGCAACACTGTAGCCGGCAGCGGCTCGCCGCGCTCGACCGTCGCTGCCACCGCATCGATCAACCCGCTCAGTTCAAACCCCTCGGCCTTGAGCCACGCCTGATCGTAATACGTCGTGGCATAGCGCTCGCCGCTGTCGCACAGAATCGCCACGATCGACCCCACCTCCCCCGCCGCCGCCATCTGCTGCGCCGCCATCAAGGCGCCAATCAGGTTGGTCCCGCTCGATCCGCCAACGTGACGCCCCAGGCGTTCGGCCAGGTAGTGCATGGCTGCCAACGACAATGCGTCCGGCACCTTGACCATCGCATCGATGACCTTGGGCAGGAATGACGCCTCCACCCGGGGCCGGCCAATGCCCTCGACCCGCGAACCGTGATCCAGGCGCAGGCTGGCATCGCCGCTCTGGTAGTAATCGAAAAACACCGAGCGTTCGGCATCGGCACACAACACGCGGGTGGCGTGCTGGCGATAACGCACGTAACGTCCCAGGGTCGCCGTCGTGCCCCCAGTGCCGGGGCTGGACACCAGCCAGCTCGGCTCCGGGTGCTTTTCGTAGCGCATCTGCTGGAAGATCGATTCGGCGATGTTGTTGTTCGCCCGCCAGTCTGTCGCGCGCTCGGCGTAGGTGAACTGGTCGATGAAGTGGCCGTCGTGTTCTCGCGCCAGGCGCTCGGACTCGGCGTATATCTGCGTAGGGTCCGCGACCAGATGCGTTTGCCCGCCATAGAACGCGATCTGCGCAATCTTCTCCCTCGACGTGCTGGCTGGCACCACGGCAATGAACGGTACCCCCAGCAAACGCGCGAAGTAGGCCTCGGAAATTGCCGTCGAACCGCTGGATGCCTCGATCACCGGCGCTCCGGGCTTGAGCCAGCCATTGCACAGCGCATAGAGGAACAGCGACCGCGCCAGACGGTGCTTCAGGCTGCCGGTGGGATGACTCGACTCATCCTTGAAGTACAACTCGATGCCCGCGAAACCCGGCAGCGACAAAGGGATCAGGTGAGTGTCGGCGCTGCGCTGGAAATCGGCTTCGATGATCCGGATGGCTTCGCGGGACCACTGTCGATTGTCGCTCATGGTGGTTTTCTCGATGGGTCGGGCAATAGGCGGCCTTGTCACAGCCTCAACCTCCAAGCTTAGGAAAAATCCTACATCCAGCACAGATACAGCTGAGTTCCAATACGTCCGGCAACTGCTAGGCTCAGCTCCTTGCCGCAGAATCGTGCTGTTACGACATATAACAAAAAAGAATATAACTTTTGTTTTAACAACTAACGGTACGGGTTAGGGTGTGCCACCTTTTGACTTTATCGATGGAGAGCGACCTTGCCTCTGCGTAGCACGTTCACGCGTTTCTTTCAGCTGGAAGCTGCCAGCGGTCTGCTATTGATCGCTGCGGCTGTCCTCGCGCTGATCATCAACAACTCCGCGCTGTCGTGGCTTTACAACGACCTGCTGGAAACCCCCGTCGTCGCTCAGATCGGCGCGCTGAAAATCGCCAAGCCGCTGCTGCTGTGGATCAACGACGGGCTGATGGCGATGTTCTTCCTGCTGATCGGGCTGGAGGTCAAGCGCGAGGTCCTCGACGGGCAACTGTCCAAGCCGTCGCAGATCGTCCTGCCCGGCGCGGCCGCCATTGGCGGCATGGTCGTGCCGGCGCTGATCTACTGGTTCCTCAACCGGGACAACCCGCCAGCCCTGAATGGCTGGGCGATCCCGACGGCCACCGACATCGCTTTCGCGCTGGGTGTACTGGCGCTGCTGGGCAAACGCGTGCCGGTGTCGCTGAAGCTGTTCCTGATGACCCTGGCGATCATCGACGACCTCGGCGCCATTGTCATCATCGCGATCTTCTATTCCGGCGCGCTGTCGACCCTGTCCCTGGCCCTGGCCGCCGCCTGCATCGCGGCGCTGATCGGGATGAACCGGCTAGGCGTGGTGAAGCTCGGACCGTACATGATCATCGGCCTGATCCTCTGGGTCTGCGTGCTCAAAAGCGGTGTGCATGCCACGCTGGCGGGCGTGACCCTGGCTTTCTGCATTCCGTTGCGCACGAAAAACGCCGAACCATCGCCCCTGCTGACCCTGGAACACGCGCTGCACCCCTGGGTGGCCTACGGCATCCTGCCGTTGTTCGCCTTCGCCAACGCCGGCCTGTCCCTGACCGACGTGACCGTCGAGAGCTTCACCCATGACGTGCCAATGGGCATCGCGATCGGCTTGCTGCTGGGCAAGACCGTCGGCGTGTATGGCCTGACCTGGCTCGCGGTGAAAACCGGCATCGCCGCCCTGCCCCAGGGTGCCAATTGGGGCCAGGTGCTGGGGGTCGCGATTCTCTGCGGCATCGGCTTCACCATGAGCTTGTTTGTCGGTTCGCTGGCCTTTGAGCCGGGCGTCAGTGACTACGCCGGGATGGACCGCATGGGGATCCTGACCGGTTCGATTCTGGCGGCGCTGATAGGTTATGCCGTGACAGCGGCGGCGAGTCGCAGGTCTGTGCTACAGGCTGCATAGCCCCGGACGGAGCAACAGCTTCCAATGCTGGAAATCCTGTAGGAGCGAGCATGCTCCTACAGGTTCAGCTTTCGCACAACGCATCAGATTCTTCCTACGATCTTTACGGATGCTGCCTGCATAAATCTCCAGGCCTTTCTCGATAACTTTGCGATTTCTGACCCGTGCCTTTTGCTTTATGCAGGCACGGTCAAATTCAGTAATGTTGGAGAGGGTTATGACGCTTCGTCAGGAACTAATGCCCCCGGATCTTTGCGAAGCGAAGGTCGCTCGCCTTGCAGACCTTGCTGCCGAAATCGCTGGCGCAGATCAGGATCGGGCCTGGAATCTGTTGGCTGAATTCAATCGAGAGGCCATGACCCATCTAACCTTTCTCGATTTTCAAGGCGTTTTCGGGGCCCAGGATCATGACACATGGGTTCGCCAGATCCTGACAGCTCCTTATGAACGGCGCCTGAGGGATATCTCCCAATCTGAACTGATCGAAATCGCTCGAAGAGTCATGAATGCCGATAGCCCGGAACACACCACCGACTTCTGGCTAAAAATGCTGGCACTTAATATTCCAGATGCTCGTATTTCCGATCTTTTTTTCTGGCCCGGTGAGTACTTTGGTGATGGAGACAACGCTCAAGAACTGACACCGGAGCAGATCATTGAAACGGCCCTGAAGAACAGCGATTTGTAGCCTGATGCGGGAAACTGGCGCAAAAGAAAACCCCCGACCAGTCACCCTGATCGGGGGTTTCTTTTACCCATATTCCCGTTTAGTGGGAAACGCGGCTGGTGCCATCAACGGTGGCAATGCGCACGCGCTCGCCGACACGGAACACTTCGTTTTCCTGAACCTGTTGCACGTAGGCGCGCATGCTGCCGTCATCTTCGCGCACGGTGATTTCCACGCCTTGGGTGCGGGTCAGGCCTTCTTCAGTGGCCGAGCCCAGCAGGCCGCCGGCAACTGCACCGATGACTGCAGCGACGATACTGCCTTTACCGCCGCCGATGGCACTGCCGCCGACACCGCCAACCACTGCACCCGCAGCGCCGCCAATCGGGGTTTTGGTACCTTCGATTTTCACCGGTCGCAGGGCTTCGATGGTGCCCATGCGAATCGTCTGCACGCGACGCGCTTCGTCACGGGAATAGGAGTCACCGGTCAGGCTCGATTGGCAGCCAGTGAGCAACATCGCCATGGTAGAAAAGGAAGCAACCAGCAGAACAGACTTACGCATAGCATCAACTCCAAAGGACAAGTAACCATTAAACTCCCCAGCTTGACGCCTGTCACGGCCTTGCCCGGAGAAAATTGCTTCGATTCAGGCTCCGTACAGGCCGACTGCGAACTCACCACACAGTAGCGGCCTTTACTCAAAACTGCGCCACTGACCGGGGATTTATATGGATTACTTTATCATTGTCGTGACGACCGTCGCCGGACTGTACTTCCATGGCTGGCTGTACGTACGCATCCGACGCTGGATGGACCGGGACCTGGCGTTGGCGCTGGCCGGCAAGGACGAGCAGAAGAAAGCCTTCATGCTCGAACGGTTGGCGAGCGCCCAGGCGCAGAAAATCAAGCGTCGAGACCTGCCGCAGTGGCTTGAGGCCGCCGCGGCAGACTATCCCGAGCGGTAGACTGCTTAAGGCGCCAGACGTTCAAGAATCCAGCTGGCACCCTGCAGGCGATAGTTGAGGCGGTCGTGCAGTCGGCTTGGTCGACCTTGCCAGAACTCGATGCGTTCTGGCAGCAGACGATAACCGCCCCAGTGTTCAGGGCAGTGAGGCTGGGTATCGCTGAAACGCTGCTCGGTATCCTTGAGCAGCGACTCCAGTTCGTTGCGATCGGCTATCACCCGGCTCTGCGGCGAAGCCCAGGCACCGAGGCGGCTGCCCAGCGGGCGCACCTGATAGTACGCGTCGGACTCCTCGGGCGTGACCTTCACCACCCGACCTTCAATCCGCACCTGACGCTCCAGCGTCGGCCAGAAAAACGTCATGGCGGCGAATGGATTCGCCTCCAGCTGCTGGCCTTTGGCGCTGTCGTAGTTGGTGAA
Organism: Pseudomonas sp. GM78; assembly: GCF_000282475.1. Taxonomy (GTDB): domain Bacteria; phylum Pseudomonadota; class Gammaproteobacteria; order Pseudomonadales; family Pseudomonadaceae; genus Aquipseudomonas. The sequence goes on along the minus strand of NZ_AKJF01000061.1, from coordinate 62,275 downwards.
GAAGGTGAAGCCCTGCGCATCCAGGCCCTTGAGCAGCAGAATGCGGCAATGCGGCCGTCCGTCCTGGTCGACAGTGGCCAAGGTCATGGCATTGGCCTCCACCGGTGCCTGCTCGGTTTTCACCGCGTCGGCAAACCATTGGTGGAACAGCGCAAACGGCTCGACCGGCGCTTGCGCCTCGGTCAGGCCATCACGGGTGTAGTCGCGGCGCATATCAGCCAGGGCCTTGGTCATGGCGCATTCCTTATGGTTAACGAATCACTTCTTTGTGGTATCGGCGGCGACCTTCGTCGCGTCGGCAGCGGCTTTGGCCGGTGCAGTCTTTTTCGCAGGTGTCACGGTTTTAGCCGGTGCCTTCTTGGCTGGAGCCTTGGCGGCTTTCTTGGCCGGCGCTTTTTTCGCGACCGGTGCAGCCGCTTTCTTTGCATCGGCAGGGGCTGGCGTCACAGGCTTGGCCACCGGTTTGATGTCCTGGGCCGCGACCATGCGCACAGGCGCCGGAGCCGGCATATTGTACTTGCTCAGCAGCGCGACCATGGTGTTTTGCGGCGTGACCAACAGCTCCACCCGACGGTTCAAGGCACGACCTTCAACGCTGTCGTTGGCGGCACGCGGGGCTTCGCCGCCCATGCCGCGCAGCATCAGGCGATCACGCTGCAGACCGCTGAGACGGAAGATTGCAGCCACCGATTGCGCACGTTCCTGACTCAGCTTCACATTAGCGGGCGCGGCACCCGAGGTATCGCTGTGGCCGAGTACCAGCACGGCCGTCTTCGGGTCGGCTTCAAGGATTTTCGCAACGCGAGTGAACGGGCCGAGCACCACCGGCAGCAGCATGGCCGGACGGTCCGGGTTGAACGATCCTTCTACCGGCGCGGTGACCACCAATACGTTTTCACGGCGCTCGAGTTGCAGGTTGCTGTCCTTGATCGCTGTACGCAGGCGCGGCTCGTAGTCATCAAGCCAGGCCTGGGTGACTTTCGGATCCGGCATCGGCACGGCTTTGGCAGTGCTCTGCTCTTTGCCACCGAACGGCCACCACCACTTGCCACCCGCATCGGCCTCAGCCTTGGCCTTGGCCACTTCGACCGGCTTGGCCGCAGGTTTTACTTCCGGTTTTTTATCGAGCGCTTCCTCGGAGCCGAACGGCCAGTACCAAGGGCTGGAACTTTCAGCCTTGGCAACCGGCGCGGCCACCGGTTTCAGCGGTGCCGGGGTTGGGGTCGGGGCTGGAGCCGGTGTCTTGGTCGCGACTTTGTCGGAAGACCCGAACGGCCACCAGCTGCCGCCGTCTACATCACTTTTAGGAGTCTGTGCGCAACCGGTAATAGCGAAGCACAGTGCCAAGGCGAGGGTGGGTTTGGTTGACATTGGATATCCACAAAAATGAAGTAATAAAGATCAGGCCGAATCGGCCCGCATAAACAGACGCTTGGAAACTGAAAAGGCTGTCGGGTTCCAGCTCCGGAACCTTTAAGCGTGATTTACAGACAAGTGGCCAGTACCCGCACAAGCCTTTGTGCGCGCGGATCCATCAAGACGTACGGCCCCAGGGTATTTGTCACAAATCCGAACGCCACATCATGCTCGGGGTCAGCGAACCCAACGGAACCGCCAGCGCCCGGATGCCCGAACGCTCGCGCGCCCAGGCCGAAGGTGGCATTGGGCACATCCGGTTGATCGAGCATGCAGCCCAGGCCGAAGCGGGTCCGGGTCAACAACGTCTTGTCCTCGCCAAGGCTGTGCTCACGGGTCAGTTCGTCGAGTAGCTCGCCTTCGAGCAGGCTGCCATCGAGCAACCCGGTGTAGAACCCGGCCAAGCTGCGGGCATTGCCGTGGCCATTGGCCGCCGGCTGCTGCATGCGCCGCCACTCCGGCTTGTTGGTGCTGGTCAGCACCGAAGGCGGATTGGTGAAAGCGCGGGTGGTCATGGCCGTTGGCTCGCGCATGGTCACTTGCAGCAGGCGCTGGGCCGCCGCATCGCCGACATTGCCCTTGCCGCGGGCAATGTGCGCCACGCGATGGAACTCTTCATCGGCCAGGCCGACGTGAAAATCCAGGCCCAAAGGCTTGGCGACCCGCGCCACGATGGACTCACCCGGGCCACGGCCGTCAGCACGACGCAGCAGCTCGCCGATCAGCCAGCCATAAGTGATTGCCGCATAACCGTGGCCTTCGCCTGGCGTCCACCAGGGTGTTTCGGCGGCCAGCGCCTCGACCATGGTTTGCCAGTCATAGAGCGCTTCAGGGGCCAACAGCTCGCGCAACGCCGGCAGCCCGGCCTGATGGCAAAGCAGCTGGCGCAGGGTGACCGATTCTTTGCCAGCGGCGGCGAATTCAGGCCAGTAGCGAGCCACCGGGGCATCCAGTTGCAACTTGCCTTCGGCCACCAGTTGCAGGGCGGTGACGGCGGTGAAGGTCTTGGTGCAGGAGAACAGGTTGGCGATGGTGTCGCTGTGCCAGGCATCGCTCCCGTCCTTGTCGGCGGTGCCGGACCACAGGTCGACGACGGTTTCGCCGCCGATCTGGATGCACAACGCGGCGCCACGTTCCTGAGGATCGTCGAACAGCGCCGCGAACGCTTCACGCACTGCCTCGAACTTAAGCTCGTAATGACCCTGAATCTGCACCCGCAACTCCCCGCAAACGTTCTGTAAAAGTGGCCCGCATTGTTCCAGCCCTTGAGGGTTTTGGGAACAGGTGCGGGCTGGGCGGTCAATCACTGGCAGAACTGATCAGGACTCAATGGCCTTTACCGGAATGCCCACCAGCGCCCTTCCCCGGGCTTTGGCCAGCCTCGGCCTTGCGCCCGCCCTCGGCGTCATGGTTCGCCTTGTCGACTTCGGCTGCAGCCTTCTGCGCCTCTTTGCGCAACTGCTCGAGCGCCGCCAGATTGCTCTTGCGCACACTGTCGACGAAGCCCTGGAATGGCAGATCGGTAATGCCTACCAGGCCAAAGTGACCATTTTCGCCATCCAGCAAGCGCCCGGTCACGGGCTGGTCGAGGTATTGGAACCAGTGCACTCCGACAATCGACGGTTCGGTCAGCGCCTGTTTCAGGAAGTTCGCGTAGGCCGGGCCACGGTCTTCTTCCTTCGCCAGTTGCGTGACGCCGCCCCAGAACGGGCCGCGATCGGTCGAGCCAAAGTTGAATTCGGTGATCAGCACCGGTTTGTCGAGGCTGCGCAGTTGGGCGAAGTCGTAACCGTCCTGGGGTTGCAAGGTGTACATGTTGAAGCTCAGGACATCGCAGTACTGCGCACAGGACTCAACCGCTTCCGGGGTGCTGATGGCAAACCGGCCACCGAGCAACAGCTGGTTCGGCGCGTGCCACTTGAGCGAGTCGGAAATGGTCTTGAAGTAGGTGTCGGCGAAGACCTTCTGGAAATATTTGAAGTCGGCCTCGATTTCCGGGTGTTCGGCGCTTGGCAGAGGCGGCACGAAGCCCGGGTCTTCCATCAGCTCCCAGGCCGGCAGATCGATACCCCAGGCTTTCGACAAGCCCGCCTGGTTGCGGTACTTGTCGCGCAACTGCTTGAGAAACGCGCGCTTGGCCGGCACGTCGGTGGTCATTTTCAAGGTGCCGTAGGCGAGCGCATAACGGGCTTTCGGGTCATCGCCGGGACCGGCCCAGGCCAGTTCGTTGTCGGCGAAGTAACCGATCAGCCAAGGGTCGTCGCGGTGGTCGCGGGCGGCAATGGCCACCGCGCGCTCGGTCGCCATGGCGAAACGCGGGTCGAACGGGTCGGGCATCCCGCCCCACCAGTCGCTGCCGGTGCTGATGCTGGCGTAATCGCCGACGATCGACAGGGGCAAGGTGTAGGGAACGCGTTCAGCGCCACCCAGGGTCTCAGCGCTCCAGTTGCCGAGGGTGTTGAAACCCCAGGCTTGCAGGCGATCGAGGGTGTGGCCGGTCCAGCGCTGCTCATCAAATGTCGTTTTGCAGGGCTCGGCAGGTGTTGGCTCAGTCGCTTTCGCCACCGTCGCATCGACAGCGCCAGTGCGGGCGGCTTCGGCGACACCGGATTCGGCGGTTGATGGCGTGACAGGGGGCTCGGCAGCCTTCTCAATCGTTGCCTCTACCGCGTCGGCCTTCGCCGCTTCAGCGACGCCTGCCTTGGTATTGCTGCCCAATGCACAAGGGTCGCCATGCAGACGCTGCAAATTGGCACCATAGAAGTCGTACCACTTGCCGGCATTGAAGCCGCGGCCCTGATCGACACCGTTACCACCGCGGTTGTCGCCTTCACCGTAGTGATTGGCCAGCGGTTCGTCAGGCTTGGGCAGGGATTCGAACATCCATTCACGACCGGCGACATAGGTCTGGTTGACGTCCGCCGTAACGGCATTGACCCCCAGCGAGTAGAACGGATGCCCTTGCGGCGTCACCAGGTACCAGCGGCCGTCGCGTTTCTCGGTGCGGAAAAAGCCGCTGGCCTTGAACGTCGGCCCGGTGGTCCAGCCGCCGAACTTGTCCAGGGAGGACTTTTCGCGCTCGCCCAGCCAGTTTTTCAGCTGCTGTTGTTCCTTGGCGGCGGCGCTTTTCAGTTGTTCGTCGTTGCCGACCTTTTCAGGCCATTTGACCCGGGTCGATTGGCCATAAGCGTCCACCAGTGCGCCATAGACCGCCTGGGTGACCCCTTCGCCGTCCTGCACGCCGAAGCGCTCCAGCAGGATGCTCTGGGCGACTTTCGGCTGATCCATCGACAAGCTGACCGATACCACCTGGCTGCGGTCCAGCTCACCGGCACTGCTGGCGAGCAAAACGCGCTGACCGTCGACCGTCATCGGCATTGGCGGACCCGCCTTCATGCCCTGGCTAAGCGGTGAAGTCGGCTGCAAGGGCACCAGCAAGGTCTGCGCCGGGCCGGCTGGAAGGTCGACGCGACTGACCAGTGTCTTGCCGTCGTTGCTCTGGATCGTCACGTACAGGGTCACGGCCCAGTTCATCGCGCTCTGGATCCGCAGGCTCATGACGCCCGACTGCGACCAGTCCCACGCCCCGCTCTGCGGGGACAGGCGCAGGGTTGGCCGGGCCACCGGATTGAACGTCACCCGGCGCAGCACTTCGCCTTCAGGCGTCTGTTCGGCATTGGACTGCGGCAGGCTGGCGTCCTGGGTCGCCACCTGGACCACGTCGGCGGGGCGCACAAAGTTGAACAGCGTCTGTTGGCCTGCGGGTGCGGCCAGCAAGGGCGTTGCGAACAGGGCAAGAACGGCAGGTAGCGAGCGACGCAGAGAACGGCGAATCATGAGAACGGAATTCTCCCTAGCGACCCGGTCGGGCCAATGGAAAAGCGATGGTAGAGAGATAGACAACGCGGCGGGCAAAACTGCCCACCGGTTTATCAGGAAATTTCACGACGGAAGGGAGGCAACGCATTGAGGATCGCCTTGCCATAGCGCTGGGTGACCAGGCGCCGATCAAGCAAGGTGATGGTGCCGCGGTCCTCTTCGGTACGCAGCAGGCGACCGCAGGCCTGGACCAGTTTCAGCGAGGCATCCGGCACCGAAATTTCCATGAACGGATTGCCGCCACGGGCCTCGATCCATTCGGCCAGGGCCGCTTCGACCGGATCATCCGGTACCGAGAACGGGATCTTGGCGATCACCACGTGCTCGCAGTACGCGCCAGGCAAGTCGACCCCTTCGGCAAAACTCGCCAGGCCGAACAGCACACTGGAATCACCGCCATCGACCCGCGCCTTGTGTTTGTTCAGGGTTTCCTGTTTCGACAGGTTACCTTGAATGAACACTTGCTTGCGCCAGTCGCGGTCCAGGCCGTCGAACACGTCCTGCATCTGCTTGCGCGAGGAAAACAGCACCAGCGTGCCCCTCGAGCCTTCCACCAATTCCGGCAGATCGCGGATGATCGCCGCGGTATGGGCCGCCGCATCCCGCGGATCGGCGTTCAGGTTCGGCACCCGCAACACACCGGCGTCGGCGTGATGGAACGGGCTCGGCACCACGGCGGTCACGGCTTTTTTCGGCAGGCCGGCGCGCATGCGGAAGCGGTCGAAGGTGCCCAGGGCGGTCAAGGTCGCCGAAGTCACCAGCGCGCCATAGGCCACGTTCCACAGGTTTCGCCGGAGCATTTCCGCCGCCAGGATGGGACTGGCGTTGACTTCGATATCGAACAGCGAGCCGCTTTCCGACAGGGTCAGCCAGCGGGCCATGGGCGGATTGTCTTCCGGGTCTTCGGCGGTGAACGCGACCCACAATTCCCAGTTGCCCGAAGAGCGGGACAACAGGCTGCCGAACAGTGGATACCACTCTTCGGCCTGGTTACTGGCGATCCCGATATTGACCTCGCCGTCCATGCCTTCCTTGAGCAACTCAGTGAGACGGGTAAACAGGTCGGTCAGGCGCGCAAAGCCTTTCTTCAACTCGATGCCCATTTCGCGCATGTGTTCGGGAATCACCCCGCCGACGAAACGGTGACGCGGGCGTTCGCGGCCTTCGACGTCTTCGCCGGGCTTGAAATCGGCGGCCTGTTCGCAGGCGGTGAACATGAACTGCTGCTGGGTCTTGATCTCCCGCGCCAGCTCCGGCACTTGCTCGATCAACTTGCCCAGGTCACCCGGCAAGGGGTGCTGGGCCAGCAGCTTGGTGAGGTTCTTGGCGGTGGTTTCCAGCCAGTCGGCGGTGGAGCGCAGGCGCGTGTAATGGGCAAAGTGGCCGATGGCCTTGTCCGGCAGGTGGTGGCCTTCGTCGAACACGTAGATGGTGTCGCGCGGATCGGGCAGCACGGCACCGCCACCCAGTGCCAGGTCGGCCAGGACCATGTCGTGGTTGGTGACGATCACATCGACCTTGCCCATGCCTTCACGGGCCTTGTAGAAGGCGCACTGGCCGAAGTTCGGGCAATGGCGGTTGGTGCACTGGCTGTGATCGGTGGTCAGGCGCGCCCAGTCGGCGTCCTCCAGGGCAGTGGACCAGCTGTCGCGGTCGCCGTCCCACTTATTGCCGGCGAGCTTCTCGATCATGCTGGTAAACAGCTTCTGACTGGCCTCATCGACCTCGATCTTGAAGCCTTCTTCTTCGAACAGCTGGGCGGTGGCGGTTTGTGCGTGTCCTTCCTGGAGCAACATGTCGAGCTTGGACAGGCACATGTAGCGCCCACGTCCCTTGGCCAGCGCAAAACTGAAATTCAGCCCGCTGTTGCGCATCAGGTCGGGCAAGTCCTTGTAGACGATCTGCTCTTGCAAGGCGACGGTGGCCGTGGCGATCACCAGGCGTTTGCCGGCCGCCTTGGCCGTGGGGATGGCCGCCAGGCTGTAGGCCACGGTCTTGCCGGTACCGGTGCCGGCTTCCACCGCGACAATCGCGGGGTCGCCACTGCGCCGGCCTTCGTCGTCGGTGTCGATGTCACCGAGGACCTTGGCGATTTCGGCGATCATCAGGCGTTGGCCGTAGCGCGGCTTGAGGCTCTTGGCTTCGAGAAAACGCGAATAGGCGCCCTGGATCGTGGTTTTGAGTTCAGTGCTGATCATGATTGTCGGGCGCAAAAAACGCTGGATAAATTTTCAGTGGTTCGGTTCGGCCGCTATCATACCCCGCTAATTAATCCCGCGCAGAACGGAGTAACCCAATGACACCTTTTAGCCTCATTTATAGCCTGCATGTCCTCGCCGCACTGGTGTGGGTCGGCGGCATGTTTTTCGCCTGGATGGTCTTGCGCCCCGCGGCCTTGAAGGCACTGGAGGGCCCTGCCCGGCTGAAGCTGTGGCTGGAAGTGTTTCAGGGTTTTTTTCGTTGGGTGTGGGTCGCGGTGGTGCTGTTGCCGATCAGTGGCGTCGGCATGATTCATTTGCAGTACAGCGGTTTTGAAACCGCACCGCGTTACGTGCAGGTGATGATGGGGTTGTATGTAGTGATGACCGCGCTGTTTATCCGGATCCAGGCGTTGATGTTGCCGGAGTTGCGCACCGCGGTAACGGCCCAGGATTGGCCGGCGGGGGCTGCGGTGCTGGGAAGGATTCGCCGGTTGGTGGGGATCAATCTGATCGTTGGCCTGGTGTTGGTGGCGATTGCGGCGGTTCGGCCGACGCTTTGATCGTTCCCACGCTCTGCGTGGGAATGCCTCAAGGGACGCTCTGCGTCCAGTGACGCGGAGCGTCACGGGCTGCATTCCCACGCAGAGCGTGGGAACGATCGGTACGGGGGGGATTACAACCGCTGCACCGTCACCGAACCCGCAGCCCCCTCCACCCCTGGCTGCCCGTCAACGCCAGGCTTGCCACTCTTGCCACCATCGGCCTTGTAGACCAGGCAGCCCTTGGCCTTGCCGCCCGCCCCTGGCTTGCCGCCAGGCCCGGCCACGCCACCGGCGCCGCCAGCCACTTGCACTTTGATCTGGTCGGCCGGGTAATCACGCGGTACGGCCAGCCTCACCGCCGCGCCAGGCGCACCGGCCTGACCATTGCTGCCATCGCTGCCGTCGGCACCGCGACCCGCCTGGCCCCAGGCGCAACCCGGTGCCTGGCCGTTGGCCCCGTCGAGGCCGACAAAGCCCGGTGCGCCCGTGCCACCGCGGGCATCCACCAGCAGTTGCGGCGCCTTCAGTGCCTTGATCTGCATGTTCAGGTTGCGCCCGGAGCGGGCAGCCTTCTGGTAAGTCCCCGGTGCGCCGCGCGCGGTGATCTGGCTGCCCTCGGACAATTCGGCACGGTTGACCTTCAGCTCCAGAGGCTGTTCGCCGGGCACTATGGTGATCCGCGCGTCACGGCCCAAGTGCAGTTCACCGACACTGACCTCGGTCACGTTCGAAGGAATCAGCAAGGTGCCGTAGTCAGCCACTTCCAGGCGTTCCAGTTGCAAGGTGCTGGCGGTGTTGGGCAGGCGCATCAGCGAGTTGGTTTCGACACTCACCACCTGGGCGCAAGCCAATGGGCTGATGAGGGCGGCGAGCAGACAGAATTTACGCATGGGAAGCCTTACGTGCGGTGGGAGCCGGGAGGGTTTGCAGGTGGAATACGCCGAAAATGAGCACTTTCAAGCGATCGAGCCAAGGATGGGCACGGCCCCTGAGGCTGCGGTAGCAGAACACCGCCTCCAGCAGATGAAGCCCCGCCAGCAGGCAGCCGGCCAGATCGACCAGCGGGTGCAGCGGATAGATGAACGGTGTGAGCTGATTGACCAGCACCACCAACCAGAACACCAGGGTCAACAGCTTCCCCAGCCCCCATATCACCTTCATACCCGCCCCCGATGAGAATTATTATTTGCTCGCACAGTAACGGCTTCCACGCGGCATAAGCCAGAGGGCAAGCGAAAATTCTTCCGGAAGATGGCAAATGGCCGACGGAACGACGTCAATCATCGCCCGACGGCTCTATCGCGGGGTTCAGCGATTGATGTGCAATTCCACGCGGCGATTTTCCGCACGGCCTTCTTCGGTTTCATTATCGGCAACAGGCTCGCTTTCACCCTTGCCTTCGCTGGTGACTTTATCGGGTGCAACGTGCTGGCTGAGCAGGTAGTCGGCGACACTGCTGGCACGCCTTTGCGACAGCTCCTGGTTGTACTCATCCGATCCGACGCTGTCGGTATGGCCGATCACCTTGATGCTCGCGACGCTGGGGTCCTGCAGTTTGCCCATGACCGAATCCAGCTTGCTTTGCATGCTGGGGGTCAAGTCAGCGCTATTGAAGGCAAACAGCACATCATCGGCATCGCTCAGGGTGATGACTTCGGCTTGCACAGGTTCAGCTTTCACGCTGGCCGGGTATTGCGGCAGTGGGCAGCCATGATGTTCCACAGGTGTATTGGCAGGGGTGTCAGGGCAGCGATCACGACGGTCGAACACGCCATCGTCGTCTTCGTCGCCATCCTGGGCATAACAGATCAAGCCACCGCTCAAGATCCCGAGCGCCGCTCCACCGGCCGCCCAACCGCTACTTCCAATAGCGCCCAGGCCTCCACCGACCAGGCCGCCAATGAGGCTGCAGATTGGCCAGGTACGTTGATTGAGGGGGGCGGTGCCATCACTGTGAGTAGCGCAACCGGTCAACAGGCTGCCAAGCAGCAGAACCGGCAAGACGGTCCGTGTGAAATTGCTCATTTTTGAAAGCTCCTGTGTCACCGGCCGATGCCGGTTACACAGGAGTAAAGACCCGCATCCACGACTGCACAAGCGGTGGATGCGAGGGGTCTAGCGGTTGATTTTGATTTCCGTGCGACGGTTCATCGCGCGGCCGTCAGCGGTTTTGTTGTCGGCAACCGGCTGGCTTTCCCCGGCGCCGCTGACCGACACGAAGCTGCTGCGAGGCACACCGCTTTCGATCAGATATTCCACCACCGAATGCGCGCGGCGGTCCGACAGTTTCTGGTTGTAGGCGTCGCTGCCCACGCTGTCGGTGTGACCGGTCACGGTCAGTCGGGCGCTGGCTGCTTCCTGTTTCAGGCGAGTGGCAATGGTGTTGAGCTTGTCTTTATCGGCGGCCGTCAGCTTGGCCGAGTCGAACTCGAAGTTGACATCGCGGATGACGATGGTTTCTTCCTTGACCACCACGACCTCTTCAACCACTGGAGCAGGCGCTGGTGGTGGGCAGCCATCGGCATCGACCTTCACGCCTCTTGGCGTGCCCGGGCACTTGTCGCGGCTATCGAGCACACCATCGCCATCTTCGTCACCATCACCGTGAACCCAGCAATAGGCTGCCGCCGTAGCACCGACTACCAACGCGCCATAACCGGCCCATGATGAACTCTCGGTCGCGCCGAGACCCGCACCTACGACACCACCGACCGCGGCACAGGTCGGCCAGTCGGTTTTCTGCAAACCTGCGCAACCAGTCAACACACTGGTTAGCAGAACCAGGGGTAATGCTGTCCGAACTATGCTCATCTAGTTTTCTCCTGAAGGATCGGCTTAGAACCGATTCAGGGAGTAAAGACCGGAGTTTTAATCTCCGCCAGCAATAGGCCATAGCAGTTTTGTCCCGTGTTCACAGGCGATCGTGACTTTTCAGGCAAAGCCGCTCTAGGATCGAACAAGCGGGCAGGCTAGTCTTGGCAAATCTGATTGAGGATCTTCGATGATTGCAGGTATTTCTTCACGTACGCCGCAGCAGGCGTTGGCCGCTTTGCTGGACCGTTATGCCCCTGCGCGCCTGTTGTTGATTGGCGCCAGCGAGTTCCCCGCGCTTGAGGCCTTCAAGCTTGCGCACCCGGACACCAGCGTCGCGCATACGGCACCCGGGCCGTTGCCCGCTGAGCTGGCGGCGCGCCGCTTTGATCTGGCGCTGGTGGTCGACTGCCTCGAACACTTGCCCAAGCGTGATGGCCTGAACCTGCTCGGTGGCATTCGCAACCTCAACGCCAGCCGCATCGCGGTGCTGGCCGACCTGCCGGCGAGCGGCTGGCAGGAAACGGATTTTTTCTCCCTGGCGCTGCAAGCCAGTGAACGCTTCCAGCGTGACGAACAGGTACTGACGCTGTTCACCTATGATCTGCTTGAATACAAACAAGTACCCGACTGGCTCAACTCGCGGTTCTGGGCCAATCCGGAAAATTTCGGGAAATACTGGTGGTAACGCAATGAGTACATCCATTTGCCCTTGCGGCAGCGGCACCCTGCTCGATGCCTGCTGCGGCCATTACCATGCCGGGCATCCGGCACCCTGCGCCGAAGCCCTGATGCGCTCGCGCTATAGCGCCTACGTGCTGGGCCTGATCGATTACCTGGTGGCCACCACCCTGCCCGCCCAGCAGAGCGGGCTCGATCGACAATCGATCACTGACTGGAGTGCCCAGAGCACCTGGCTGGGCCTTGAAGTCGAGAGCTCCGAAGTACTCGGCGGCCAGCCGGAGCATGCCTTCGTCACGTTCACCGCACGCTGGCACGACGGCAGCGGCGAACACAGCCATCGCGAACGTTCCTCGTTTGTGCAGAATGCCGGACGCTGGTACTTCATCGACCCTACCGTGCAACTGGACATCGGGCGCAACGACGCCTGCCCTTGCGCCAGTGGGCATAAGTTCAAGAAGTGCTGTTCGGGGTATTTTGGTAGCTGATACAAGGTCAACGGCTAGACTGGGGTTCAAGGGAGACAAACGACCATGATCACCCAGCAACTCTCACGCATTCTACTCACGCTGGCTCTTTGCTTGGGGCTCGGCGGCTGCGCATCCTGGTTCAGTACCGATGAACCAGACCCCGAGGTGCATCTGGTCAAGGTCGAAGTCGTGCGGGCCAAGCTGATGGAGCAACGGTTTGTCCTGCACTTTCGCATCGACAACCGTCGCGACAGCGAGTTGACCGTGCGCGGCCTGGAATATCGCATCCACTTGGGCGACATCCTGTTGGCCGAAGGCGAGCATGAGCACTGGGTCTCCGTTAACCCCAGGAGCAGCCGTTTTTACAAGGTGCCGATCCGCACCAACCTCTGGCCCAAGGTCAAGGACCTGGTCAAACAGCTGAAAAACCCCGAGCAGGCCGTTCCCTATCGTCTGGAAGGTGAGATGGAAACCGGTTTATTCATCGCTCACTACGTGCACCTGGCACGTAATGGCGTGATAATCCCCGCCGATCTAACTCCGGAGCAACCTCGATGACCCAGCAACCCCATGTTCATGGCCCAGACTGCAACCACGATCATGACCACCACCAGCATGATCACGACCATGGCCATGTCCACGGCCCGAACTGCGGCCACGCCCACCAGGAACCGGTGCGCAACGCCTTGAAAGACGTTGGCCGCAACGACCCTTGCCCATGCGGCAACGGCAAGAAGTTCAAGAAGTGCCACGGCGCTTGATCGGCTGAACTGTAGGGCTGGCTTGTCGGGTCGCCGGCTTGTAGAAAGCGGCAGGCTGACATACCGCGCTGTCTGGTTCGCCGGCAAGCCTGGCTCCTACGACGCTTCAGTCGTTATTCAGGATATGTGCGCTGCTGACGACTGTGGCGTACTCGCCATGCAGGTTCCCCAGCGACATCCCATGCACCTCTTCGGCTGAATGGGCATTGCCAAAAAAGTCGGCCTTGTCGAAGGTAAAGCAACCATCCTCCACCACCCAGGTCTCAAATCCCAGGTTACCTGCCGTGCGCGCCGTGGACTCCACCGAGTTGTGAGTCGCCACGCCAACGATGACCAGTTGCGCGATCCCCGCCTCACGCAAAACGGCTTCCAGCCCCGTCGAACAAAACGCATCCGGTACCTGTTTTTGAATGTGTCGTTCGCCAGGCGCAGGCAGGAACCGTTCCTGAAATTCCACCCCGGACTGCCCGGGCCAGAACACTGAATCCTCTGAACGGGACAGATGCTGCACGTGGATCACCGGCCGAGCGCTGCGGCGCCAATGGCCCAGCAGTGCCAGCATGCGTTCCTCGGCGTGGGGATTGTTCCGCCGACCGAGCTTGGGGTGCAGGATGCCTTTCTGTTGGTCGATGATGATCAGCGCCGCGTTGGTCTTGAGCTCCATGCAAACTTTTCTCGGACAGGGTTGAAGGGTATGGGCAGATTTTGCAGATTATTTCATAAGGATCGCTCCCATGTTGCATGGGAGCGATCACCCGCGCGGGCTCAATGACCGAACACGCCCACCTTCTTGGCTTTCTTTTCCGTGCGCTTTTCGATGGCGGTTTTCAGCGGTTTTTTCTTCGCTGCTTTCTTCGAATCCATACCTTTGGACATGATGCGTACTCCACGGACAGGGGATGTGAGATCAGGTATACACCTATCGCAGCCGACGTGTTCTTTTATAATCCCAGGCTTTGAGCACCGACAGTCCAAGACCATGCCCGATACCCAGTACACCCGGCTCGAAGAGCCGTTATGGCCGCTGATGAACAAGTTTTATCGCGCCCACCAATCGTCGATGAAGGCGGTGCGCGACGCACAATTGTGGGTGGCGCGGCGCGACGAGATCGTCGCAGCGCTGTGCTTGCGGCCTGTGTCCGGCGGGCATTGGCTGACCGGACTGTTTGTCGACCCGGCCTGTCGCGAACAGGGTGTCGCCGCCGCACTGATCGCCGCGGCCACCCGCCACATTGAAAGCCCGGTATGGCTGTTCTGTCATCCGGACTTGCGTGATTTTTATCAACGTCGTGGCTTTGCCTTCGATCCACCGATGCCTTACGCCATGGTCGAGCGTCTGAGTCGCTACGCCCGCAGCAAGCCGATGATCGCCATGGGCCTGGCGCCGTAGAACAGCTCAGTCGTCTGCGTTGGGATCAAGGTCCGGGAACATCACTTCGGTAAACCCGAACTTGCTGAAGTCGCTGATGCGCGACGGGTACAACCGACCGATCAGGTGGTCGCACTCGTGCTGCACCACCCGCGCGTGAAACCCCGAAGCGATACGCACGATCGGCTCGCCCTTGGGGTCGAACCCTTCGTAGCGGATGTGTTGATATCGATCCACCGCGCCGCGCAGGCCAGGCACCGACAGGCACCCTTCGAAACCCTCTTCCAGGATCGGGCTCAGCGGCGTGATCAGCGGATTGATCAAAATGGTCTGCGGTACCGCTTCGGCGTCCGGGTAACGTTCGCTGTGCTCGAAGCCGAAGATCACCAGTTGCAGGTCGACACCGATCTGCGGCGCAGCCAGGCCAACCCCGCCGACGCTTTCCATGGTCTGGAACATGTCGTCGATCAGTTGCCACAACTCGGGGCTGTCGAACATCTCGGCCGGCACTTGCGGGGCAATGCGCAGCAAGCGTTCATCGCCCATTTTCAGGATTTCACGGATCATGGTCAGGTTTCGTCAATGGTCGGTTTGGGTTTTGAATGATCGCGGCCCAGTCCCGACACGTGGTGTTTTTCCTCATGGACGGGGCCATGCTCGCCGGGGACCTTCTCGCCAGGTTCCTTGCCCTCGCGCGACATGTGCTCGATCACCGCATTCATTTCCGCGCCCAGCAACAACACGGCGGCGGATATGTAGAAGTACAGCAACAGCACGATGATCGCACCGATACTGCCATACATGGCGTTGTAGTTGGCGAATTCCTTGACGTACAAACCGAAGCCCAGGGACGCGATGATCCACACCACCACGGACAGCACCGAACCTGGGGTGATGAAGCGAAACTCCTGTTTAACGTCGGGCATAACGTAGTAGATCAATGCCACGGCGACCATCAACAGAATAACGATCACCGGCCAGCGCGCGATGCTCCACAGCGTGACGATGAAGTACTCAAGACCAACTTGCGCCGCGATCCAGCTCATCACCTGCGGCCCGAGCACCATCAGGGCGGCAGCGATAAGCAGCATCCCGGCGATGCCGACGGTGTATATGATCGACAGCGGAAAGCGCTTCCACGCCGGCCGGCCTTCAACCACATCGTAGGCGGCGTTCATCGCACTCATCATCAGGCGCACACCGGCCGAGGCGGTCCACAGGGCAATCACGATACCCACTGACAGCAGGCCACCCTTGGATTGCTGGAGCTGGTCGATCACCGGGTTCACCTGTTCCAGCGCCTGGGGTGGCAAAACCAGTTCCGATTGCAGGCGCAACCAGGAAAAGAAATCCGGCAGGTGCAGGAAGCCGATCAGGGCAATCAGGAACAGGATGAACGGAAACAGCGAAAACAGCATTTGATAGGCCAGCGCCGAGGCATAGGTCGACATCTCGTCATCGACGAACTCGGTGACCGTGCGCATCATCACACGGTGCAGGGGCAGGCCTCTCATGTCCGGGAAAATCATTCGCGTCTCCATTCGCCGCATACAGGGTTGGGTTGAGATCGTGGCGACTCAGGGGCCGCTTGTATTGATCAAACTAGCCTACCTGGCGACTTTGAAACGATTTCGTCGCTCAAGTTCAGGCTGACACAAAAACGGCCATCCGTGGATGGCCGTTTCTTACGCTCACAAAAGGCCGTATTACGCTTTGTCGACACCTTTCTTGATCGCGTCCTTGGCTTTGCCGACAGCCTGCTGGGCCTCGCCTTTCCTTTCCTGAGCCTTGCCTTCGGCTTGCAGGTTGGGGTTATTGGTGGCCTTGCCCACGCCTTGCTTGACGTTACCCGCGGCTTCGTTGGCCATGCCTTTGACTTTATCGCTTGTGCTGCCCATGGTGTTTCTCCTGTGAACATCTCAATGAGAAAAAGTGGTTACACAAGGTTGACCGGGGGCGTTTGCAGGGAGTTTCATTTATTTTCCGCTGACATTTCATCGTTCAATGCAGGTTGGGCTTTATGTTTGCCCGGCAACCCCCGAGAATGCGCAACGTATTCAGGCCCTGGCGCTGAAGATCCAATTTTGTAGGAATGTTATGAAACTCGATAAAAAGCAGGCCATTGCCCGCAGAAATCAGGAACTCGGCGGTGCTGTGCTTGGCGTCAACAATTGCCACTTCACCGAACTGAACCGCAACCGCAACATCTGGTGGTTCGACATCCCGGTGTCGCGCCTGGCGGTGGGTCAGTACGAGTGGATTCACCTGCTGATGCACACCCCGGACACCGACGAACTGCTGCACCTTAAAGTGCCGACGGTGTTCCTGCGCGAGAAGCTCGAAGGCCTGGTGGTACGCAACGAAGGCAAGCGCAAAGCGGCCCTGAGCCTGGAACTGAGCGCCGACAAGGACTCGTTCCTGCAGGACATGCGCCCGGCGGGCACCAACGTCAATTTCGCGCCGTTCCGCCAATAACCAAAAGATCGCAGCCTGCGGCAGCTCCTACAGGGATCGCATTCCCCTGTAGGAGCTGCCGCAGGCTGCGATCTTTTGATCTTGCTTCAACAAAAGCCCCGCATCTGCGGGGCTTTTTTGTTACGCGGCGGTTTTCTTCGCGTTGATCTTTTTCAACTCTTCATCACGCAGTTCACGACGCAGGATCTTGCCGACGTTGGTGGTCGGCAGCGCATCGCGGAATTCCACGGCTTTCGGAACCTTGTAGCCGGTGACGTTGGCGCGCATGTGCTCCATCACCGTTTCCTTGGTCAGGGTCACGCCCGGCTTGGCGACGATGAAAATCTTGATCGCCTCGCCCGACTTCTCGTCCGGCACACCGATGGCCGCGCATTGCAGCACGCCCGGCAGGGTCGCCAGCACGTCTTCCAGCTCGTTCGGGTACACGTTGAAACCGGACACCAGGATCATGTCTTTCTTGCGATCGACAATGCGCATGTAGCCATCGGGCTGGATCAGCGCGATGTCGCCGGTCTTCAACCAGCCTTCGCTGTCGAGGATTTCATCGGTGGCGTCCTGGCGCTGCCAGTAGCCCTTCATGACTTGCGGCCCTTTCACACAGAGCTCGCCGATTTCGCCCATCGGCTGCTCGACACCGGCATCATTGACGATTTTGCACAGGGTCGACGGCACCGGAATGCCGATGGTGCCGATCTGGATGTTCTGGATCGGGTTGACCGTGGCCACCGGGCTGGTTTCGGTCATGCCGTAACCTTCGCAGATGGCGCAACCGGTGACCGCTTTCCAGCGCTCCGCCGCTGCCAGTTGCAGGGCCATGCCGCCGGACAGGGTGACTTTCAGGCCTGAGAAATCCAGCTTACGGAAGCCTTCGTTGTTGCACAGGGCCACGAACAGGGTGTTGAGGCCGACGAAACCGCTGAACTTCCACTTCGACAGTTCCTTGACCATCGCCGGCAGGTCGCGCGGATTGCTGATCAGGATGTTGTGGTTACCGATCAACATCATCGCCATGCAATGAAAGGTGAAGGCATAGATGTGGTACAGCGGCAGCGGCGTGATCAGGATCTCGCAGCCTTCATTGAGGTTGGAGCCCATCAGCGCCTTGCACTGCAGCATGTTCGCCACCAGGTTGCGGTGGGTCAGCATCGCGCCCTTGGCCACGCCGGTGGTGCCGCCGGTGTATTGCAGCACAGCCACATCGCTGCTGGCCGGGCTGGCTTCGGTCACGGGCTGGCCATGCCCCTTGCTCAGCACGTCGTTGAACTTGACGGCTTTGGGCAGGTGGTAGGCCGGCACCATCTTCTTCACGTACTTGATCACGCTGTTGATCAGCAGACGCTTGAGCGGTGGCAGCAGGTCCGCCACTTCCGTGACGATCACGTGCTTGACCCCGGTTTTCGGCACCACGGTTTCAGCCAGGTGCGCCATGTTGGCCAGGCAAACCAGGGCTTTGGCACCGGAGTCGTTGAACTGGTGTTCCATCTCCCGTGCGGTGTACAGCGGGTTGGTGTTGACCACGATCAAGCCGGCGCGGATGGCACCGAAGACGGCAACCGGGTACTGCAACACGTTCGGCAGTTGCACGGCGATTCGATCGCCCGGCTGCAAATCGGTATGCTGTTGCAGGTAAGCGGCAAAGGCACCGGACAATTCGTACAGCTCACCGTAGGTGATTGTCCTGCCCAGGTTGCTGAAAGCCGGTTTGTTGGCGAAGCGTTGGCAGGACTGCTTCAACACTGCCTGAATATTCGGGTACTCGTCTGGATTGATGTCGGCAGCAATTCCAGCTGGGTACTTATCCTTCCAAAAGTCTTCGATCATGGAAGCCCACTCCTCAGCAACGCGAATTCAACACCGCATTTGATGCGATTATTATTGGTGTTTGTCTATAGGTGAGTCTGGCTTTTTACTAGGCCGAGAAGTCACAAAGCGCGCCGAGAGTAGCAGCTTTAAATTGGGTCGACTAGAGCCAAAAGCAGCCTCTACGGTCACTTTTATGACTCAAGAATAGAAACCGGTCATTTTAGAGTAAAAAACCTATATGTCGCTGAAAGCCCCGAAATTCGGGGCTTTCCCTTAAACGCATCGCGGGCAAGCCCGCTCCCACAGGATTGGTGTCGTTCACAAGGAGTGTGAATGACTCAAACTTGTAGGAGCGAGGCTTGCCCGCGAACCGCGCGAAGCGCGGCCATTCAACGCTTATGCGATATCCCGCAACTCCCGCCGCAGAATCTTGCCCACCGGCGTCATCGGCAACGATTCACGCAAGACGATGTGCTTTGGCACCTTGTACGCCGTGAAGTTTTCCTTGCAGTAGGCCTTCAGCTCTTCAAGGCTGACCCCCGCCTCACGGGCCACCACGAACAACTTCACCGCCTCGCCCGAGCGCTCGTCCGGTACCCCGATCACCGCGCAGTTGGCGACTTTCGGGTGAGCCATGACCACGTCTTCGATTTCGTTCGGGTACACGTTGAAACCAGAGACGATGATCATGTCCTTCTTGCGATCGACGATGCGCACAAAGCCGTCCGGGTCGATCACCGCAATGTCGCCAGACTTGAACCAGCCTTCGGCGTCCAGCACTTCGTTGGTCGCTTCGGGTTTCTGCCAGTAGCCCTTCATGATCTGCGGGCCCTTGATGCACAACTCGCCTCGCTCGCCCAAGGGCTGTTCGACACCTTCGTCGTTGATGACCTTCAACGTGGTGCCCGGCACCGGCAGACCGACCGTGCCGATGCGCGACTGGTCGCCATACGGGTTGGTGCAGGCCACCGGCGAGGTTTCGGTCAGGCCGTAACCTTCGGTGATGCGGCAACCGGTCAACTGCTCCCAGCGCTCGGCCGTGGCCTTGACCAGTGCGGTGCCGCCGGAGTTGGTGAGCTTGAGGCTGGAGAAATCGAGGGTCTTGAAATCCGGGTGGTCCATCAGCGCGACGAACAGCGTGTTGAGCCCGAGCAATGCCGAGAACCGCCAGTTTTTCAGTTCCTTGATGAAGCCGCCAATATCCCGCGGATTGGTGATCAGCACGTTGTGGTTACCGGTCACCATCATGCACATGCAATTGGCCGTGAATGCATAGATGTGGTACAGCGGCAGCGGCGCGATCATCACCTCCTGGCCTTCACGCAGCAGCGCCTGGCCGTCGGCCGCGAACTGGCTGAGGCAGGCCCGCGCCTGCTGCATGTTCGCCACCAGGTTGCCGTGGGTCAGCATCGCCCCCTTGGCCAGGCCGGTGGTACCGCCGGTGTATTGCAGCACCGCAATATCCTTGAGGCCGGCGTTCAGCGGCTTGATGCTCTTTCCTTTGCCCTGGTGCAAGGCGCTTTTGAAGGAAATGGCCTGGGGCAAGGAATAGGCCGGAACCATTTTTTTCACCTTGCTCACCAGCGTATTGACCAGCCAGCCCTTGGCGGCGGGCATCAGGTCGCCCATCTTCGCTTCGATCAGGTACTGGATGTCGGTGTCCGCCAGCACTTCCTGGACCTTGGCCCCGAACATGTTCAGGTACACCAGTGCCCGGGCACCGGAGTCCTTGAACTGATGACGCATCTCCCGCGCGGTGTACAGCGGGTTGGTGTTGACCACGATCAGCCCGGCGCGCAAGGCGCCGAACACGGCGATCGGATATTGCAGGACGTTGGGCATCTGCACCGCGATGCGATCCCCCGGCACCAGGTCGGTGTGGGCTTGCAGGTAACCGGCGAACGCTGCGCTGTAGCGTTCCAGTTCGGCGTAGGTCAGGGTGACGCCCATGTTGCTGAATGCCGGGCGATCCGCGAACTTCTTGCAGGAACGCTCGAACACCTCGATGACCGACTTGTATTCAGCGACATCAATGTCCAGGGGTACGCCGGCCGGGCGTTTGTCATTCCAGAAATCAGGTTGCATTGTTCTTGTCCTCTTTACCTGAACCTATCCGGGGCCGCTGGTCTGTCATTTCTCGACAACAGAACGCGGAGCTTCACGGACACTAGCAGCTATGGTGAATCAGGCAAATATGGGCCAAGGCGTCATTGATCGTGTGAATCTTCCCGCCGTGGCGTGGGCTGATGCCAGCGCCGTTATGCGCTATACAATGCAACCACCTCGCGCCCCCTGCATGGAAAGGAATCGCCATGATCCACGACACGTTCTGGCTGACCACCAGTGACCGCAGCCGTCTCTTCGTCAACCAGTGGCTGCCTGCTGGCGGGCTCAAGGCCGTGATTTTGCTGGCTCACGGCATGGCGGAACACAGCGGCCGCTACGCGCGCCTGGCGGAAAAACTCTGCGAACAGGGCTACGGCGTCTACGCACCCGACCAGCGTGGACATGGCAAAACTGCCGAAGATGGGACGCTCGGCCATTTCGCTGACGAAGGCGGCTGGGCCAAAGTGGTGGGCGACCTGGCGTGCCTCAACCAGCACATCGGCCAGCAACACCCGGGGGCACCCATCGTGCTGCTGGGGCACAGCATGGGCAGCTACATCGCCCAGGCCTATCTGCTGCATCACAGCGCCAGCCTGCACGGGGCCATTCTCAGCGGTTCGAATTTCCAGCCCGTGGCGCTTTATCGAGCGGCCCGGCAAATCGCTCGTCTCGAACGCCTGCGCCAGGGCCCCAAGGGGCGTAGTGCCCTGATCGAATGGCTGTCGTTCGGCTCGTTCAACAAAAAATTCAAACCGGCGCGCACCCGCTTCGACTGGCTCAGCCGTGACCCGGTGGAAGTCGACCTGTACGCAAACGATCCGCTGTGCGGCTTTCGCTGCACCAACCAGCTATGGCTCGATTTGCTCGGCGGGTTGCAGCAAATCAGCAAAGCGTCCAATCTCGCCCAGATCGACCCGGGCCTGCCGCTGCTGGTGATTGGCGGCGAATGTGATCCGGTGAGCGAGGGCAAGCGTCTGAAGGATCTGGCCAACGCATTGCACGAGGCTGGCAGCCAGAGCTTGCAACTGACCGTTTACCCGCAGGCACGGCACGAACTGTTCAACGACATCAACCGTGATGAAGTGACGAGCGACGTGTTGGCCTGGATCAACCAGGCGTTGAGCAGTCCACGACCACACCGAACCGAATAGTTTTTTGTGAATTTTTTAATTCGTCACAGGAATCCAGACACATGACCCAGGTTACCAACACCCCTTACGAAGACCTCGAAGTCGGCCAGACCGCCAGCTTCAGCAAAACCGTCGAAGAGCGCGATATCCAGCTGTTCGCCGCGATGTCGGGCGACCACAACCCGGTACACCTGGACGCCGAATACGCCGCCAGCACCATGTTCAAGGAGCGTATCGCCCACGGCATGTTCAGCGGTGCGCTGATCAGTGCCGCGGTCGCCTGCGAGCTGCCTGGGCCGGGCACTATCTACATCGGCCAGCAGATGAGCTTTCAGAAGCCGGTGAAGATTGGCGACACCCTGACGGTGCGCCTGGAAATCCTCGAGAAACTGCCGAAGTTTCGTGTGCGCATCGCCACTCGCGTGTTCAACCAGCGCGATGAGCTGGTGGTGGATGGCGAGGCGCAGATCCTGGCCCCGCGCAAGCAACAGTCGGTGACCTTGACCGAGTTGCCGCCGATCAGCATTGGCTGATGCCGCTAAAAGATCGCAGCCTACGGCAGCTCCTACAGGGTTTCGCGCTCACTTGTAGGAGCTGCCGCAGGCTGCGATCTTTTGATCTTAAGGTTCCTGCACCTGCACGCTCGCCGTCATCCCCGCACTCAGGTTGAGCCCTTCAGGCACGTTATCAAGTTTGATCCGCACCGGAATCCGTTGCGCCAGCCGAACCCAGTTGAACGTCGGCTCCACCTCTGCCAACAACTGGCCATCCGGCGTGGTATTGCGGTCGGTAATCCCCCGGCTGATGCTTTCCACCCGCCCCTGCAAGGCATCCCCGGCACTCATCAACCAGACCTTCACCGGGTCGCCGACACGAATGCGCGGCAGTTTGGTTTCTTCGAAATACGCCTGCACATAAAAGGTCGAGTCATCGATAAGGGCCATCACCGATTGCCCGGCATTCACATAGTTACCCTGGGCCAGGCGCAGGTTGGTGATGTGGCCGTTGCGCGGGGCGTGGATCTGGCTGCGGTCCAGATTGATTTGCGCGGCCTTGGCTTCGGCCTGGGCTTCACGCAGCTCGCCACGGGCAATGCCGGCGTTGATCTGCGCGTTTTCCCGTAGTTCCGCACTGATTGCCTGCGGCCCGAGGCTGGCGCGTCGGCTGGCTTCGCGCTCGCGCAGGCTGAGTTGCTGCTGGCGGGTTTGCACCACGGCCTGGGCCTTTTCCAGCGCGGCTTCGAAACGGTCGCGGTCAATGCTCAGCAACAGGTCGCCGGCCTTCACCTGCTGGTTGTCGTAGGCCTTGAGCTCGCGCACCCAGCCTGACACATCCGGGGAAATCACCACCACGTCGGCACGAATGCGCGCGTCGCGGGTCCAGGGGGTCAGCATGTAGTACTGCCACAAATGCAAACCTGCAAAAATCGCCACCGCCACCAGGCACAGGGTGACCGCGACACGTACGGAGGTACGCATATTCAACTCCTTACAAAGGTCCGAGGACGACGGTGATCGCGGTCAATACGCAGACGTACAAGGCGCAATCGAATAACGCTTCATGCCATATCCAGCGGCTCGCTGGGGTCAGGCGCAACAACAGGCGCAATGCGCCGGTCACCAGCAGTGCCAGCACCACATAAATCAGGAACGGGCTGAGCAGCACGCCGCCCACCGACCACTCACGCAAGCCCATCGACTTCCTCCTGCTGGCGGCACCAGGCACGCCAGCTGTTTTGCAATTGCAGCACCGCACCCTGGGCCAGCGTCACCGCATCACCGGGGGGCAAGGCGTACAAGGTTTGCAGCAATGCTGCGCTCGGCTCGGCCAATGCCTCGGCGCGACTGCCGGCCGGGCCTTGGCGCAGGATTTTTTCCAAGTCATCGAGATAACGCCGTTGCGGCTCCGTAACCGGTACTTGCGCCACCGCCAGGCTCAAGCGCAGGTGCAGCAATTCATCGCCGATGTCCAGGCCGAGCAAGCCGTCGTCCCAACGACTGCGCGCCGGTTCCGGCAGTTCCGGATAGTGCCGCGCCAGTTGCAGCAAGCGGTCGGCCATGCGCCCGCCGAACCAGCTTTCGGCGCCGGCCAGGTTGCGCCGGGTCAGGCGCACCAGATCGTCCAGGGTTGCCGCCAACAGACGTCGGCCATGCCAGGCCGGATTACGCAGGATCAGCAGATGGAACGCCAGCACCGCAGCACCGACACCGATCACCATGGCCTGCGCGCTGTTGAAGAACGTTGCGACGTCGAACTGCATCTGGTTCAACGGTGCGACCAACACAATGAAATGCAGGCAAAACGAGGTGGCAGTAGCACCGATCTGCGCCTTGGCCATGCCCAGCGCGCCGAAAAACAGCGGCACCCCCATGGCCAGGCACAGCATCGCGAAACTGCTCCACTGCGGCAGTAGAATTTGCCCGACGATAAACGCCGCCGGAATAGCCAGGAAAATCCCCCGCATGAAACTCATGCCGATCTGTGCACCGTTCTCACGACTGGCAAACAGGCTGCATACCACGCAGGTCAATACCAGTGCACCGGCGGCAGCCGGCCAGGCGGTCGCCAGCCAGAAGCACGACACCACCAGGAAGGCCAGTGCGCTGCGGGCACCGAAGACCAGGGCCAAAGACAGATCGCGGTGCGGTGTCAGGGTTCTCGGCGGGTCGAGTGTTTCACCGCCCTGCTCCACCGCTTTCAACGCCGCGTTTGCCGCCAGGGCGGTATCGATCAACAAGGTGAAGCGGACCAGGCAGTAACTCTGCGCAGAACTGATACCCGGATCATGGGAAGCATCGAGCAAACGCGGGCGCAAGGCTTGCAGGGTCGCGCCATCGGCACTGGTCAGCGCCTCCTGAACCTGGTTCATCCAGGGCAATAACTGCCCGGACTCTTGCGCCGCCAACTGCTTCCACTGCCGGCGCACCGAACGGGCAATACGCAGCAGCATCAACAGCTTCTGGCTCAAGCCACTGATGGCCCGCGCTCGTTGGCGGCCGCGGCTGCCCTCGAACCAGGCGTGTTCGCGCTGGGCGTCCACCGCGACGATTCGTCCGAGGATTTCCAGCAGCCCCTTGCGCGCCTGGGCATCACCGGCCAGGGTCGACTGCGCCGCCTTGATGCCGCTTTGCCAGGCAGCCCGGGCCTGATCCGCCAATTGCCGTTCGACCCGCAGCGGCCAGAGCAAGGCACTGCTGGCCGTGGCGCAGATAATCCCGAGGCAGATTTCCGTGCAACGCGCCACCGCCTGATCGAACACCGTCAGCGGATGGTTGATGGCGGGCAAGGCAATGATCGCCACCGTGTAGCCGGCCAGCACAAATGAATAGGACCAGGCGCTGCGCAACAACGTTGAGCTGGCGGTACAAAGCCCCAGCCACAACGCCAGCGCCAACAGGAACAGCCAGGGGGTCTGGGCGAAAACGCCCATGAACACCACCGACATGATTGTCCCGACCAATGTCCCCAGCAGCCGCGCCAAGCCTTTTTGCAAGACCATCCCGGACAACGGCTGGGCCACGATAAAGGCCGTCATCAACGCCCAGGCCGGTTGCTCCAGGCCCCAGCGCAACGCAAGCCACAGCGCAACGCCCCCGCCGATCAAGGTTTTGATCGCGAATTGCACGGCGCGGCGGTCAGGCAGGAACAGGGCCTGCAGAGTGATAGGCACGGAATGGACTCTTGGAAGGACGATTTAACGATAGTCGGCTTGGGCCGTGTAACTTGAAAAACAAATTATTAGCTAGCTATCTATATCCCGTCCAGCAATAAATCCACCCCACAAAAAAACGCCAGACTGGCTGGCGTTTTTGACAGCTAACGAACGCTTACGAGCGTGCGCGAGCCTGGTTACGCAGGGCTTTTACCTGGTCGTGATTGCGTTGTACGCCGTGATACTGGCGCTCAACGATGTCACGAATGCCTACCAGGTTGTGCTTGTTGATTTTTTCCATGGCGTCCCTGTAGGCCTTCAGCGCATGGTCTTCACCACGCTCGGCTTCATTGAGCACGGCCTCTTCGTCCTTGCCGGTGAACATCGACTTCACGTCGACCCAGCGACGGTGCAGATCACCGCTGACACTGGTGGAGGTTTCCGGATCGCCACCCATGGAACGCACGGCGCTCTGCAGTTCTGCCGCCGCTGCGGCGCAGTCGGCCGAGCGTTGCACGAACAGGGTTTTGAGTTCAGGGTGTTTGATGTCTTCAGCGCAAGTCTTGAACCCTTCCTGACCGTCCTTGCTGGTTTCAATCAGGTCGTTGAGTACAGAAATCGCTTCTTTATTCATGTCGGTCATTTTTCAATTCCTTGCGGGTTGATGAAAGATGCAATAGCTATTGCACTCGTCATGCCAGCCCGAAGCCGATCAGTAATTTGTTATTTTTCAATAAGTTAAAATCAACCTAGGAATTCGCATCCGTTTTATTTGCATGATCTGTCATTTGGCCTGCATGCAGAATGCCTGTATTTTCCAGACTGATTGATTCAAGGCGATAGATTGATGAACCCCGAAAAGCTCGAACTGCTGATTACCCGGCAAATGCCCTTTGGCAAATACAAGGGCCGGATCATCGCCGACCTGCCCGGCCCCTACCTCAACTGGTTCGCCCGGGAAGGTTTCCCCCATGGCGAACTGGGTGGCTTGCTGGCCCTGATGCAGGAAATCGATCACAACGGCTTGTCCGAGTTGCTCGAACCCTTGCGCGCCAAACATGGCAAACCCGCACCCCGCCATTGAACCGAGTAACCCATGCCCGATAACACCCGCCGCGCCCGTGATGAAGCTTTCTGGCGAACCTTTGCCGACCGCTACGACGTTCAACCCGGCCCGATCAACCTGGAAAACGGTTACTTCGGGCGTATGTCGCGCACGGTGGTCGAGGAATACCAGCGCAACATCGAGCTGATCAACCGCAGCAACTCGGTGTATGTGCGCCAGCGTTTCGAACAGGGCGAGAGCCAGAAGATCAGCTCGCAGGTGGCCGGTTTGATTGGCGTTGCCGCAGAGAGCGTCGCCCTCACCCGCAACGCGACGGACGGGTTGCAATCGTTGATCCGCAATTACAACCGCTTGAAGCCAGGCGACCAGGTGCTGTTCAGCGACCTGGAGTACGACACGGTCAAGGGCGCCATGCGCTGGCTGGCGCGCAACCGCGGCGTCGAAGTGATCGAGATCCAACACCCGCATCCCGCCAGTTTCGACAGCCTGCTGGGCGCCTACCGCGACGCCTTCACGCGTTACCCGCGACTCAAGCTGATGGCCCTGACCCACGTCACCCACCGCACCGGCCTGGTGATGCCGGTCCAGGCGATTGCAGCCGCAGCCCGGGAACATGGCATCGACGTGATCCTCGACGGTGCCCACGCGCTGGGCCAGTTCGAATTCGATCTCAATGAGCTGGGTATCGACTTCGCCGCCTACAACCTGCACAAGTGGATCGGTGCGCCGCTGACCCTGGGTTTCATCTACATCGCCCCCGAGCGCCTGGCCGACATCGACCCGGACATGGGCGAGATGCATTTCCCGGTCACCGACATCCGCGCCCGCACACCCTACAGCACACCGAACATTCCGGCCTTGCTGACCTTGCCGCTGGTCATCGAGGAACATCATGCGATGGGCGGTTCGGCGGCCAAGGGGGCGCGGCTCAACTACTTGCGCAACCTGTGGGTTAAGCCGGCACGCGAGCTGCCGGGGATCGAAGTCATGACGCCGGACGACCCAAGGCTGTATTGCGGCATCACCTCGATGCGCTTTGTCGCCCATGCCGAGCAGCAGCCGATGGTCGAGCGTTTGCTGCGCGACTACAACCTGTTCACCGTAGTGCGCAGTGGTGCGGCCTGTGGTCCGTGTATCCGCATCACGCCGGGGCTGACCACGACTGCGGCTGACATGATGTTGTTGACCACGGCGTTGACTGAGCTGCGATAACGGACCATCTGTAGGAGCAAGGCTTGCCCGCGATGAGGGCATCCCATTCAACATTGATGTCGACTGACAGGACGCCATCGCGGGCAAGCCTTGCTCCTACAGAGAAACGCGCCGATACCAGGTTTTTTTTGCGGGCAAAAAAAAACGGTGCACCGACCAAGCGCACCGTAAAGCCGTAAAACACACAACTACGTGTCAGGTGAAGCGGATCAGTCCAGCAGCGCCAAGGCCTCGGCGGTGCATTCCTGAATGCGGGCCCAGTCACCGTTCTTGATCCACTCCGGATCAAGCATCCAGCTACCGCCCACGCACATGACGTTTTTCAGCGCCATGTAGCTCTTGATGTTGGCCGGACCTACACCGCCAGTCGGGCAGAATTTCACTTCGCCGAACGGGCCGCCCAGGGCCTTGATGGCCGCGACGCCGCCGCTGACTTCCGCCGGGAACAGTTTGAAGCGGCGATAGCCCAGGCCGTAGCCTTCCATGATGCCCGAGGCGTTGCTGATGCCTGGCAACAGCGGAATCGGGCTGTCGACGCTGGCTTCGAGCAGGTCACGGGTGATGCCTGGCGTGACGATGAACTGCGAACCCGCCGCTTCAGCCGCGGCCAGCATGTGGCGATCGAGCACGGTGCCGGCACCGGTCACCAGCTCCGGACGCTGTTCACGCAGGACCTGGATGGCCTTGAGGCCGAACTGCGAACGCAAGGTCACTTCCAGGGCGGTCAGGCCACCGGCCGCGAGGGCATCGGCCAGCGGCAGGATGTCCTGTTCGCGGGCAATGGTAATCACCGGCAGGATCCGCGCCTTGGCGCAGAGGCTGTCGATCAGGGCAACTTTATCCGCCATGGAAACGGTCGGGGATGGGTTTGTCATAGCGGCTGTTCCTTGGCTCATGGGCACCAGTAAATCTCTAACGTGGGTTGCAGAAAGGCGCGCACCGGCATTTCGGCGACATCGTCACCGGCCAGCGCGAAACTCAGGGTGGTCAGCTTGGACTGACCGGAAATCGACAGGATCTTGTGTTTGGCCGAGGCCAGCAGCGCCCGGCTCATGGTCAGGCGTTGATGCGGCACGGTCGGCGCCAGCATCGGGTAGCAGCGACGGGTGCCATCGGCCTGCAGGGCTTCGGCAAGATTCGGGCTGCCTGGAAATAGTGACGCGGTGTGGCCGTCATCCCCCATACCCAGAACCAGCACGTCGATCACCGGCAGCTCGGAAAGCAATCGATCGGCGTGCTCGGCAGCTTGCTCAAGGTTGGCGCTGGCGCTGTACAAGCTCAAGAACTGAGCCTTGGCCGCGGGCCCCTGCAACAGGTATTTTTTCAGCAGGCCGGCATTGCTGTCGGCATGCTCGACCGGCACCCAGCGCTCGTCGGCGAGGCTGACCACCACGTTCGACCAGTCCAGTGCTTGCTTGGCCAGGTGCTGGAAAAACGCCACCGGGCTGCGGCCACCGGAAACCACCAGGGTCGCCGTACCTTGGGCCTCAATGGCATCGCTCAGCTGCTTGGCCACGTTCAAGGCCAGGCTTTCAGCCAGCAAGACCGGGCTCTTGAACGCATGTGCGTGGACGCCCTTGGGCAGTTTCAAATCAGATATCGCCATACCACGACCTCCCGTCCCGCGTGATCAGTGCAATGGAACTCATCGGTCCCCAGGACCCGGCCGCGTACGGCTTGGGTGCATCACCGGATTTTTTCCACCCGGCGATCAACTGGTCACACCACTTCCACGCGGCTTCGATTTCATCTTTACGGACAAACAGGTTCTGATTGCCGCGCATCACTTCCAGCAACAACCGCTCGTAGGCATCGGGAATCCGTGCGCTGCGCCAGGTGTCGGAAAAATTCAGCTGCAACGGACCGCTGCGCAGCTGCATGCCCTTGTCCAGGCCTTGTTCCTTGGTCATCACACGCAAGGAAATGCCTTCGTCCGGTTGCAGGCGGATAATCAGCTTGTTGCTGATCTGCAGGCGCTGCTCGGGAGCGAAAATGTAGTGCGACGGTTCCTTGAAGTGGATGACGATCTGCGACAGCTTCTGCGGCATGCGCTTGCCGGTGCGCAGGTAAAACGGCACGCCGGCCCAGCGCCAGTTGCGAATGTCGGCACGCAGGGCAACGAAGGTCTCGGTGTCGCTCTGGGTGTTGGAGTTGGGTTCTTCCAGGTAACCGGGCACCGATTTCCCTTCGCTGTAGCCGGCGATGTACTGGCCACGCACCACCTGGGTGGTCAGGCCTTCCGGGCTGATCGGCGCCAGTGCCTTGAGCACTTTGACTTTCTCGTCACGGATGCTGTCGGCGGACAGGTCGGCCGGCGGGTCCATGGCGATCAGGCAGAGCAGTTGCAACAGGTGATTCTGGATCATGTCGCGCAGCTGGCCGGCCTTGTCGAAGTAGCCCCAGCGGCCTTCGATGCCGACCTTCTCGGCCACGGTGATTTCCACGTGGGAGATGTAGTTCTGGTTCCACTGGGTTTCGAACAGGCTGTTGGCAAAACGCAGGGCGATCAGGTTCTGCACGGTTTCCTTGCCCAGATAGTGGTCGATGCGATAGGTGCGGTTCTCCGGGAAGAACTGCGCCACGGCGTCATTGACCTTGCGCGAGGATTCCAGGTCCGAACCGATGGGCTTTTCCAGCACCACACGGGTGTTTTCCGCCAGGCCGACCTTGGCCAGGTTCTCGCAGATCGCGCCGTAGACCGCTGCCGGCGTGGCGAAATAGGCGATAACCCGTTGCGCGCTGCCGGCCGCTTCAGCCAGGGCCACGTAGTCTTCGGACTTGAGGAAGTCGACGTGCAGGTAGCTCAGGCGGGCGAGAAAACGCTCGGCCACGGCTTCGTCCAGCTCTTTGGCACCGACGTAGCGGCGCAGCTCGGACGTGATGAACGCCAGGTGCTCATGCTCGCTGCCAGGCTCACGGGCCAGCGCGATTATCCGCGTGTCCTCGTGCAGGAGGCCTGCGCCATCGAGTTGATAGAGGGCAGGAAACAGCTTGCGCAAGGCCAGATCGCCCAAAGCGCCGAACAAGGCAAAGGTGCACGGTTCAACCGTAATCGAAGGCATGATGTTTGTTCTTTTATCAAGTTAAGCTACAAATACCTTTTTTCAAGGCATCACTCAAGGGAAAATGTAGTAATAACCACAACATTTTCGCAAAATACAGATTCCGAGTGGTGGTCGGTCGGAGCCATCAGTAGGATAGGCCACCGTTACGGGCCTCATCAAAGGCCCTTTTTGCATTAGCCGCGCGCTTGTTGGCGCAGGTGTAAAGGATACTTATATGGACCGCGTGCGAAATTTACTGGAGCAGATCCAGAATCGCCTTGAAGAGCTGAACAAGGCCGAACGCAAAGTGGCCGAGGTGATCCTGCTCAATCCACAGCAGGCCACCCGATTCAGCATCGCCGCCCTCGCCCAGGCCGCCTCGGTCAGCGAGCCGACAGTCAATCGCTTCTGCCGTTCGTTCGGCGTCAGCGGTTACCCCGAGCTCAAGCTGCAGCTGGCCCAGAGCCTTGCCAGTGGCGCCGCCTACGTCAGCCGTGCGGTGGAAGCCGATGACAATCCTGAAGCCTACACGCAGAAAATCTTCGGCAGCGCCATCGCGTCCCTGGACAGCGCTTGCCAGGCCCTGGACCCGAACCTGATCAGCCGCGCCGTCGACCTGTTGATCCAGGCCCGGCAGATCCACTTCTTCGGCCTTGGCGCTTCAGCCCCTGTGGCACTGGATGCCCAGCACAAGTTTTTCCGTTTCAATCTGGCCGTGACTGCCCATGCCGACGTGCTGATGCAGCGCATGATTGCCTCGGTGGCGCACACGGGCGAACTGTTCGTGATCATTTCCTACACCGGCCGTACCCGCGAACTGGTGGAAGTGGCGCGCATCGCCCGGGAGAACGGTGCTTCGGTACTTGGCCTGACCGCCGAGAACTCGCCCCTGGCCAAGGCCAGTACCTTGAGCCTGAACATTCCGCTGCCGGAAGACACCGACATCTACATGCCGATGACTTCGCGCATCATCCAGCTGACCGTGCTGGACGTGCTCGCCACCGGCATGACCTTGCGCCGAGGGGTGGATTTCCAGCCGCATTTGCGCAAGATCAAGGAGAGCTTGAATGCCAGCCGGTATCCGGTTGGAGATGAGTTCAACTAGATCTCTATTGCCTGTTCTGGCCTCTTCGCGGGCAAGCCCGCTCCCACAGGTTCCGCGCCGATTGAAGATTTTGTGCTCGACGCGGACACTGTGGGAGCGGGCTTGCCCGCGAAGACGTCAGCGGCAACACCGCTGAATCATGCTCCAACCCGCGCCTGCAAACTCAAATGCGCCCGCTCCCCAGGTTTCAGGCACAGGCTGTCGGTGCCGCCGCTTGCTGCCTCTACGCAGACGAATTCCGATATCTCATTCCAGCTCACCCCCAGCAATGGCCGTGACCCCGGATGCCAGACCACCGTGTCCGCCGTGTCGCCGGTATCGATGCACAACGCCCTCTCCCAGGCGTGATCGTTGAGCTGCAGTTCGCCGTCATGCTGGAACACCCGCTGGCATCCGCCATCGACGCGCAACTCGCCTTCCTGCTGGCAAACCTGCCGGTTCAACTGGTCGTAACCTTGCGCACCTTCGAGCCCAGACAGCGCTATCTCACTGACATCGCCAATACGCCAGTAAGCGTGCAAAGCCTGGCTCAACTGGCACGGCATGTCGTCCTGATGCTCGGTGCTCAGGCGCAACTCCATGCGCTCGCCCAGATGCGCGTACAGGTCCACCTGCCAATCGCACAGCTCAAGCCGCCAGTGCAGGCGCACGCCATCGTCATCGCTGCCGCTGTCGATCAGTTTCCAGTCGAGCAAACGCGCCCAGCCATGAGAGGGCCAGGCGTTTTCGCTGGGATGACGGCCATACCATGGCCAGCACACCGGCACGCCACCGCGAATGGCCCCGACCTGCGGCCACTTCGCCGCGCACCACAGCCAGGGTTTCTGCCCCTTGGGCTGAAAGTGCAGCAACTGCGCGCCCTGACGACTGAACACCGCCTGACACAGCGGATGATCGATCACCAGCACGTCGCGCTTCTGATAGCGCTCCCATGCGAACACCGGCCGTTCACGCAAGGATTTGAAGAAGCGTTGTAGCGGATGCTCAAGCATGTGCCACGGTCCTGAAAATCATCTGTTACCGGGGTGCGCGGCCCGCAAAAAAAAGCGGACAGCCTTGGCCGTCCGCAAAATGCGCACATGGTGAGGAGCTTATCGCAGTCGCGTTAGAACACCGACTGAATTTTCAGGCCGGCGACCAAAGCGTCATCGACTTCATCGACGCCACCTGGGTGGGTGATGTATTGCAGGTTGGGACGCACGGTCAGCCAGTTGGTCACGTGGAAACCGTAGTTGAGCTCGTAGTTGTATTCGGTGTCACGCAGGGGCGAGAACAGCGGATCGTTGTAGTCGCTGACGCCATTGGAGGCGTTGACCAGCTCGGCGTTTTTCTTCACGTCATCGTTGACATGGATACGGGCGAAACCGATCCCCATGTCATCTTTGGGACGGGCATCGAACGGCCCCTTGTACACAAACATCAGCGACTGGTAGTTGTCGACGATGTTGGTGTCCTTGTCGTGGAACGTGGCGTTGGCGGCAATGTTCAGACCGCGGGTTGCGTCACCGTTATGGCTGGTGAGTTGCTGTTGTGCAACGAACCAGTAGCCGTGCTTGCTGCTGTGGCTGCGATAGGCGTTGCCGCTGGTGGCCGCATCATTGCCGTTGTCGTCTTTAAGGACGTCATCGGCTTTGGCCGTGCTCTTGTAGTAACCGACACGGTATTCGCCCGGCAGGTTGCCAGGGTTAGGCAACCACACCAGTTCGACCGGCAGGACGGTGCCCTCGGTACCACTGCCGCTGAGCTTGAAGCCGTTGCCGTGTTCCAGTTGTGTCGGGTTCTGGTTGTAGGCGCCGATCTGCGCATAGAACTCAGGCGAGATGTTCCACTTCAGGCGGATAGCGGCCTGGCTGATCGGCCAGTTGTACCAGATGTTGGTGGCCCAGTTGCCCACCTGGGAGCCGCAGAACGCCAGGTTCTGGAATTCGCACGGGAAGCTGTTGAAGTCTTCACCCTCACCAAAGTAACCGGCCTTGATGTCGAGTTTGTTGTCGAGGAATTGATGCTTGATCCACAGCTGGGTCAGCCGCACCATGTGGCCCCGACCGTAGACTTCCTGGGAGGAACTCAAGGTGCCGGCACGCGGGTCGCCGATGCGGTCATTGGAGATGTTCTCACCGTTACGGTTGGTGAGCTGGATCTTGGCCTGGGTGTTGTCCCAGCCGAACAGTTTCTCCAGGTCCAGCGCCGCGCCCAGACCAAACTGATCGGCGTAACGGGCAGTCTTGTCGTCATTGAAGCCGCCATGGAGGTTGCCGCCCACTTCACCGACGTAGTCCATCTTGATGTCGATGCCTTGCTCGATCAGCCGGGTCCGTTCGCCACCCCAATCGCCGGTCATCCATTCGGAATCGGCGCTGAACGCTTCAGCCGCGTGAACGCTGCCGGCCAGCATCATGGCCGCAACGGCCGATAACTGGCAGATAAGCTGAGCGCTGTTGTTCTTCTTCATCCCTACTTCCTCGTCTTATTGTTATTAACTTTTTTGTTTAACGCGGTTACATCCAGTGCGGCGGATGACAGGCCACCCGTCACGTATTCCCCCCTGTGGAAACGGCTTTTTGTGGGAGCTGGCTTGCCAGCGATGCCGTCACCTCGGTTCGGCGTCAAACCGAGTCGCTTGCATCGCTGGCAAGCCAGCTCCCACACAACCGCATTCCCACAGTCCTTGATCTTCAGCGGCCTTTGAATTGGGCGACATTGGCCGTGTGCGATTCAGTTTTCGGCAGGCCGGCAACCCCCAGGCGTTCGCCGGTCTTGGCATCGAAGAGCAGCACTTTCGATGGATCGAACTGCAGGGTCAGGGTCTCGCCCACCGCTGGCGCAACATCGGGTGCCAGGCGGCAGCAGACCTTGGTGTCGTTGAGATTGACGAACACCAGGGTGTCGGGCCCGGTCGGTTCGGTGACCTGGACTTCAGCGCGGATGGTCGGCAAACCGTTCGCTTCACCGCTACCTAGCACGATCTGCTCCGGGCGCATGCCGAGGATCACTTCGCGGTCTTCCAGACCGGCGTCCTGCATGCCCAGCGGCAATTCGCAACGGGCCTGGCCGCTGTCGAGCAGCGCCAGCAGGCGACCGTCCTTGCGCTGCAGGCGCAGGGGGATGAAGTTCATCGGCGGCGAACCGATGAAGCTCGCCACGAACAGGTTGGCCGGGTTGTTGTAGATGTCTTTCGGCGTGCCGAACTGCTGGATGATCCCGTCCTTCATCACCGCCACCTTGTCACCCAGGGTCATGGCCTCGATCTGGTCGTGGGTCACGTACACCGTGGTGGTTTTCAGGCGCTGGTGCATCAGTTTCATTTCGGTGCGCATCTCGACCCGCAGCTTGGCGTCGAGGTTGGACAGTGGTTCGTCGAACAGGTAGATCTTCGGCCGCCGCGCCAACGCACGGCCCATCGCCACGCGCTGTTGCTGGCCGCCCGAAAGCTGGCCCGGCTTGCGGCTGAGCAGGTGTTCGATCTGCAACAGCTTGGAAACGCGTGCCACCTCTTCGTCGATTTCCGCGGTCGGCATCTTGCGAATCTTCAGGCCGAAGGCGATGTTGTCGCGCACGCTCATGGTCGGGTACAGCGCGTAGGACTGGAACACCATGGCGATGTCGCGATCTTTCGGGCTCATACCACTGATGTCGGCATCGTCCACCAGGATCGCGCCGCCGCTGATGGTTTCCAGGCCGGCGATGCAGTTCATCAAGGTGGATTTGCCGCAGCCGGACGGGCCGACCAGGATCAGGAATTCCCCGTCATCGATCTTCAGTTCGATGTTTTTCAGGGTGTCCGGCAAGCCGGCGCCGTAGGTCTTGTTGACGTTGCGTAATTCGAGAGTTGCCATGTTCTACCCCTTGACCGCGCCGGACGTCAGCCCACGCAGGAAATACTTGCCAGCGAATATGTAGACCAGCAGTGTCGGCAGCCCGGCGATCATCGCGGCGGCCATATCAACGTTGTATTCCTTGGCCCCGGTGCTGGTGTTGACCAGGTTGTTCAGGGCCACGGTAATTGGCTGGGCATCGCCACTGGCGAAGACCACGCCGAACAGGAAGTCATTCCAGATCTGGGTGAACTGCCAGATCAGGCAGACCATCACGATCGGGATCGACATCGGCAGCAGGATCTTCCAGAAGATCATGAAGAAGCCCGCGCCATCGAGCCGCGCGGCCTTGACCAGCGCATCCGGAATGCTCACGTAGTAGTTGCGGAAGAACAGCGTGGTGAACGCCAGGCCGTAGACCACGTGCACCAGCACAAGGCCCGTGGTGGTGTTGGCCAGGCCGAACTTGCCGAGGGTGAACGAGGCCGGCAGCAGCACGGTCTGGAACGGCAGGAAGCAGCCGAACAGCAACAGGCCGAAGAACAGCTGCGAGCCGCGGAAGCGCCACATCGACAGCACGTAGCCGTTCATGGCGCCGATGAAGGTCGAGATCAGCACCGCCGGCACGGTGATTTTCACCGAGTTCCAGAAGTAGCCGCCGACCACGTCCCAGGCCTTGATCCAGCCGATGCCGTCGATCACGGTCGGCCAGCTCAACAGGTTGCCGGTGCGGATGTCTTCTGGCGTTTTGAAGCTGGTCAGCAGCATCACGATCAGCGGGATCAGGTACACCGCGGCAGCCAGCAACAAGGTGGCGTAGATCGCGATGCGGCTGAAGCTGAGCGACGGTTTTCCGAGTTGATTAGTCATGGCGTTTGCCTCGCAGCTCGGAGTACAGGTACGGCACGAGGATGGTCAGCACCGCGCCGAGCATCAGCATGGCGCTGGCCGAACCGATGCCCATCTGGCCACGGCTGAAGGTGAAGGAATACATGAACATCGCCGGCAGGTCGGACGAGTAGCCAGGACCGCCCGCGGTCATTGCCGCCACCAGGTCGAAGCTCTTGATCGCGATGTGCGCGAGGATCATGAAGGCGCTGAAGAACACCGGACGCAGGCTCGGCAGCACGATCTTCAGGTAGATGGTCGGCAGGCTCGCACCGTCGACTTGCGCGGCACGGATGATCGACTGATCGACACCGCGCAGGCCGGCGAGGAACATCGCCATCACGAACCCGGAGGCTTGCCATACGGCGGCGATCACCAGGCAGTAGACCACGCGATCCTGATCCACCAGCCAGTCCAGGCGAAAGCCTTCCCAGCCCCAGTCACGCAGCATCTTGTCCAGGCCCAGGCCCGGGTTGAGCAGCCATTTCCACGCGGTACCGGTGACGATCATCGATAGCGCCATCGGGTACAGGTAGATGGTGCGGATGAAGCCTTCCTTGCGAATGCGCTGGTCCAGCAGCACGGCGAGGAACACGCCCAGTACCAGGCTGATGCCGATGAACATGCCGCCGAACAGCGCCAGGTTCTTGCTCGCGACCCACCAGCGGTCGTTGTCCATCAGGCGCATGTATTGCTGCAGGCCGACCCACTTGTAGCTCGGCATGAAGCTGGAGTTGGTGAAGGACAGTATGAATGTCCAGATGATGTAACCGTAGAAGCCAACCAACACGATCAGCATGCTCGGCGCGAGTACCAACTTGGGTAACCAGCGTTGCAGCGCATCGAACGGTGAGGCTTTGCTGAAAACCGCCACAGAGCTCATCGGGATAATCCAGGTTTAGAGAAATGATCGACACGCCGATCCCTTGTGGAGCAGGACCCTGTGGGAGCTGGCTTGCCAGCGATGGGATCAACCGGGTTCATAGCCAAACCGAGTCGCCTGCATCGCTGGCAAGCCAGCTCCCACACAATCCCATTCCAATCAGGGTCATGCGGTGTCAGGGATTACTGGGCCGCTTTTACGGCCGACGCCAGTTGGGCGCTGGCCTTGGCCGGGTCGGCGTCCTTGTCGTTCATGAAGTTGGTGACCACGTCGAAGATCGCGCCCTGCACGGCCAGGGAGGTGGCCATGTTGTGCGCCATGCTCGGTTGCAGGCCGCCGTTCTTCTCGTCCGCCAGGAAGTCCTTGGCCGCCGCTTGGGCGCAGGAATCGAAGCCCAGGCCGGCCATGTCGTTCAACATGTCGGTACGCACCGGGATCGAGCCCTTGTTGATGCTGAAGACTTTCTGGAAGTCCTTGCCCAGGGCGACCTTGGCCAGGTCTTGCTGGGCGGCGATGTCACCCTTGCGATCGGCTTTCAACTTGAACACCGCCATCGAGTCGATGTTGTAGGTGAAGGCTTTCTCGGTGCCCGGGAACGCCACGCACTGGTAGTCCTTGCCGGCGACTTTTTTCGCCGCGGTCCACTCGCTCTTGGCCCAGTCGCCCATCATCTGCATGCCGGCCTTGCCGTTGATCACGTCGGCGGCGGCGATGTTCCAGTCACGACCGGCGCGGTTCGGGTCCATGTAGGTGGTGATTTTTTTCAGCTCGGTGAAGGCCTTGGTCATCTCGGCGCCCGAGAGGGTTTTCTGATCCAGGTCTACCAAGGCTTTCTTGTAACCGTCGGCGCCCATGACCGAGAGCACCACGTCTTCAAACACGGTGCTGTCCTGCCAAGGCTGGCCACCGTGGGCGAGCGCGATGAAGCCGGCGGCCTTGAGCTTGTCGCCAGCGGCATAGAATTCTTCGAGGGTGGTCGGCGCCTTGTCGATCCCGGCTTTCTTGAACACTTCCGGGTTGATCCAGAGCCAGTTGACGCGGTGGATGTTCACCGGCACGGCGACGTAATCGCCTTCGTACTTCACGGTGTCGGAGACTTTCACCGGCAGCAGGCTGTCCCAGTTTTCCGACTTGGCGACGTCTTTCAGGGTGTCGGTACTGAGCAGGCCAGTGCTGCCCCACTCCTGGATGTCCGGGCCCTTGATCTGGGCAACGCCCGGCGGGTTACCCGCTACGGCGCGGCTCTTTAGCACGGTCATGGCCGTGGAACCGCCGCCACCGGCGACTGCGCCGTCCTTCCAGGTGAAGCCGTCTTTTTCGACTTGGGCCTTGAGGACATCGACCGCCGCTTTTTCGCCACCCGAGGTCCACCAGTGAACGACTTCCACGGAACCTTTGGATTCGGCGGCAAGCACACTGAGAGGAAGCGCAGACAGGGAGACGAGAGAAATGACAGTAGCGAGGCGAGAAATCGCATTCATCTTGGAAGTACCTTTCTTGTTGTTATGCATGCAAGTCTGGTGCTTGCGCTGCAGGGGATTCTAAACAGGGGACGCCCCTTCGCAGGTAACGAAGGGACGCGCGAATGTCACCGCATGGTTACATGGAATCGCTCTGGGACAATGCCGCCAGCGCACTGGCCATGCTCGGCGCCAGGGGCAGGCGCGGGATCAGGACGGCTTGCCAGGCGTGATAGAGATCGGGTTTGCCGGCCCAGATGTCACCGCTGGGGCGGTTCAATGGGTCGAGTTCGTGGTGCCAGCTGCCGCCTTCGCGGTCGATGAAATGACCCTCACAAAATTCCCAGAACAGGCGGTACCAGTGTTCGTATTGCTCATCGCCCGTGCGTTTGAGCAAGACACTGGCCGCGGCGCTGGCTTCGCAATGGGTCCAGTGCAGGCGATGGCGAACCACCGCCTTGTTGTCCCAGTCGAGGGTGTAGACCATGCCCGGTGCGCCATCGATGTCCCAGCCGTGGCGGCAGTTCTGCTCGAAGAGTTTTTGCGCGTCGGTGACCAGCCATCCCGGGGTGAGCATGCCGGCGCGAACCCGCGCGGCCTCCAGATGCAAGAGCAATCGGGCCCATTCGAAACCGTGACCTGGCGTGGTGCCGTAGGGACGGAAACCGTCGGCCGGGTTGTCATGGTTGTACTCGCGCAGGGGTTGCCAGTCGCGGTCGAAATGCTCGATCACCAGATAGTCATTGGCAGCGGCATGACCATGAATCACCCGCTCGACGATGCGCTGGGCGCGGCACAACCAGCGCTTGTCGTCGGTGACATCGGCCAGGGCGAGGAAGGCTTCGGTGGCGTGCATGTTGCTGTTGGCACCGCGATAGGCTTCCTCGCTGCTCCAGTCGCGGCTGAAGGATTCGCGCAGGGCGCCTTCTTCTTCGCTCCAGAAGCAGCTGTCGATGATGTCGATCGCGTCATCGAGCAAGGCTTGCGCGCCGGGCCGCTGCGCGACCACTGCGGAACTGGCGGCCAGGGCCACGAAGGCATGCAGGTAAGCATTTTTCCCGGTGTCACCGTCGCGGTGTTCGGCCACCGCGAACCAGCCGCCGTGCACGGCATCGCGCAACGGCCCGCGCAGGGCCTGGATGCCGTGGTCCACCAGCTCGGCATAACCCGGCAGGCCCTGGATGTGCGCCATGGCGAAGCTGTGGGTCATGCGCGCGGTGTTCATGGTGTGTGCTTGCGCGTTGGCCGGCAGGTGACCTCGTTCATCGAGATTGCCAAAGCCTTCAGGCAACTTCGAAGCCTTGGCAAACGCCAGCAGGCGCAGGCCTTCGGCGGCGAGCCATTGCTGGTGGGCGGGGGCATTCAGCCAACTGCTGAACGCGGGTTGGAAGGTGTTCATGGAGTGCCTTTTTTGTTGTTATGACTGAGGGGCAGTCTAAACAACGGGCCGTGGCGGGCTTGTAACGAAGGGGGCGAGTTATGTCACCAAGTTGTGACATTTGTCTTGAGATGTAGTGAATCTTCTGACGCCATCGCGGGCAAGCCCGCTCCCACAGAGTCTCTGTTGTTTACAAATATTGTGTTCACAGAAAATCCCTGTGGGAGCGGGCTTGCCCGCGATGAACGATAACGCGGTCTAACTAATCAACACTGCGCGGCAATTGCAGAGTCACCCGCAACCCACCCTCACGCAAATTCTGCAAACTCACTTCCCCCCCATGGCTATGGGCAATGTTGCGCGCAATCCCCAACCCCAACCCATAGCCCTGCTGCTGCCCGGCCAAACGAAAGTGCGGCTCGAACACCTGCTCCAGCCGCTGCTCGGGAACCCCCGGCCCTTCATCATCGACATGCAGGACGAACGCGCTGTCGTCATCATCGATGTGCAGGTGGGCGTTCTGGCCGTATTTCAGGGCGTTGTCGATCAGGTTGCCGATGCAACGCTTGAGCGCCAGCGGTTTGCCCGGATAGGCCGCCAGGGCACGTCCTTGCTGGGTCACGCGACCGTTACCGGTGGGTGACAGGTACGGCTCCACCAGACACTCGAGCACATGATTGAGGTCCACCGGCTCGATGTTTTCGTGAATGTCGGTGTCTTTCACACATTGCAGCGCGCCCTTGACCAGCAGCTCCAGCTCATCCAGATCGCGACCGAACTTGGCTTGCAGCTTTTCGTCTTCCAGCAACTCGACGCGTAGGCGCAAGCGGGTGATGGGCGTGCGCAGGTCATGGGAAATCGCGCTGAACAACTGGCTGCGTTCGGTCAGGTAGCGACTGATGCGCTCGCGCATGGTGTTGAAGGCGCGGCCGACTTCGACCACTTCACTGCCACCGCCTTCGGCCACCGGCTCGACGTCGGCGCCCAGTGACAGGTCCCGCGCCGCCCGCGCCAGGCGCTTGAGCGGCCTGCTTTGCCAGTGCACCAGCAGGCCGATGAACAGCAGCAAAAAGCCGCTGGTGAGCACGATGAACCACACTTGCTGCGCCGGCAGGCCTTGCTCTTCAAGGCTGGTGTAGGGTTCGGGCAACAGCGAGGCGATGTACAACCATTCGCCGGGCGCCATCTGGATCTGCGTGACCAGTACCGGCGGGTTCACCGGCTCCAGGGTCAATGCGTAGTGGGCCCAGGAGCGCGGCAGTTCGTCGAGCTTGAGCCCGCCATTGAAGATCCGCAGGTCTTCGGGGCTGACAAAGGTCACCGAGATGTCGGTGTCCTGCCCCAGGGACTGGCGCAGCACTTCGTCCACCGCCTTGATCACCGCCTCCTTGCGTGGCGTGATCGGCAGCACTTCCATGCCCAGGGGTTTGTCATTGAGCGTCACCACGAACCGTGTGCCGCCCATGCTGCGCAACTGGTCGAGCACCAACGGGCGGTAGGCCACCGGCAACGAGCGCAGGTAACTGACACTGGCGTTCATCGAGTGCGCGAGGCTACGCGCGCTGGTGACCAGGCCTTCGAGCTGGGTCGCACGCAGTTGGGAAACCCAGATCACGCTCGACAATGCCTGGGCGAACAACACCGCGAGTAACGTCAGCAACAACATGCGCCCGAGCAGCGAGCGCGGCACCGGCACGCGGCCGGCCAGCTTGCGCAGGAAATCAGTGACCATTGGCGGCAACCACACTGGCTGCCAACTGATAGCCGCTGCCCCGTACGGTGCGAATCAGTCGCGGCGGTTTTTCCGTATCGCGCAGTCGCTGGCGCAAGCGACTGACCGCCATGTCGACGATGCGATCGAGGGGCATCAAATCGCGGCCACGGGTGGCGTTGCCGATCGTGTCGCGGTCGAGGATTTCCTGCGGGTGATCGAGAAACAGCTTCAACAGGGCGAAATCGGCACCGGACAGGATCACCTCTTCGCCATCGATGTGAAACAGGCGATGGCTGACCATGTCCAGGCGCCAGTCATCGAAGGCCAGCACTTCGCTGCCGGAGCGCTCCTGACCGAACTGCGCCCGGCGTAGCAAGGCCTTGATGCGCGCCTGCAATTCGCGGGGGCTGAAGGGTTTGCCCAGGTAGTCGTCGGCGCCCAGTTCCAGGCCGATGACCCGGTCGGCCTCGTCGGAGCTGGCGGTGAGCATGATGATGGGGACCTGCGACTGGCGCGGGTGCTGGCGAATCCAGCGACACAGGCTGAAACCGTCTTCGTCCGGCAGCATCACGTCAAGGATCACCAGGTCGCTGGGGGCCTCGTTGAGGGCCTGGCGAAAGCCTGCGCCATCGGGCGTGGTACGCACCTGGAACCCGGCGCGGGTCAGGTAGGTGTCCAGCAACTCGCGTATCTCTTGATCGTCATCGACCAACAAAATCGACTTGTTGACTGAGCTCACGGGGCGGCGTCCTTGTTGTTTGAATTGTGCGGATTATGCCTTAAGCACCGATTTTACAAACACCACAAAGCAACTGTAGGAGCGAGCCTGCTCGCGATGGACTCAAACGCACCGCGTGCATTCAGAAAGCACGCGTTATCGTTAACGTCCATCGCGAGCAGGCTCGCTCCTACAGGGAATCGCATTTCAGGTCGGGATGGATTGTTCCAGCGCAACCCCCGCACCCATCAACCCCGAATAAGGAGCCGTCACCAGCCACACCGGAATCCCCTTGAAGTAATCGCTCATGCACCCCTTGTCGGCAAAGCACCTGGCGAAACCACTTTCGAGGAAGAAATCGGCAAAGCGCGGAATCACCCCTCCAACGATGTACACACCAGCGCGGGCACCGGTGGTCAGCACGTTGTTGCCCGCCACGCGACCGAGCCAGCAGCAGAATTGTTCGAGCACTTCCAGGGCGATCGGATCACCCGCCAGCCCCGCAGCGGTGATCGCTTCCGGGGTGTCGAGTACCGGCTCGTGGCCGTCCACCGCACAGATCGCCCGATAGACCCGGGGCAAGCCGCCTCCACTCAATGCCGTTTCGGCGCTGACATGCCCGATCTCGTTGAAGATGTGCTGCCACAATTGAGTCTCGCGCGGACTGCTCAGTGGCAGATCGACGTGACCGCCCTCCCCCGGCAGCGCGGCAAAACGCCCTTCACCGAGATCAAGCAGCGTGCCGACCCCCAAACCCGTGCCCGGACCGATCACCACCGCCGGGCGCAACGGCTCTGGCGTGCCTTCGCAGACCACGCGGAATTCGCCCGGCTGCAAACGCGTCATGCCCAGGGCCATGGCGGAAAAGTCGTTGACCAGCAACAGCTGATCCACCTGCAAGGCCTGGCAGAAACCCCGGCGGCTCAGGCGCCAGTGATTGTTGGTGAACTTGAATTCGTCGCCGCTCACGGGGCCTGCCACCGACAGGCACACCGAACCGATCGAACCCGGCGCCAGGCCAAGCCCGCTCAGGTAGAGGCTGATGGCCTCTTCCGGGCTGGCATGGTCGGCCGTCGCCAGCACCTGGACCGATTCCAGCTGCTGGTTTTTCCACAACGCGAACCGTGCGTTGGTGCCACCGATGTCACCGACCAAAGCCAGTTTCAATTAAGCGTCTCCAGGGCAGAAGTGAAGGCGCTG
The DNA here is from genome assembly GCF_000282475.1 of Pseudomonas sp. GM78. Taxonomy (GTDB): domain Bacteria; phylum Pseudomonadota; class Gammaproteobacteria; order Pseudomonadales; family Pseudomonadaceae; genus Aquipseudomonas. The sequence continues at coordinate 18,496 of NZ_AKJF01000061.1, read as the reverse complement.
GCCCCCTGTTCTGCCGAGCTGAAGGCCATGCGCATGAAACCAAACAGTTCGCGACCGGTGCCGATGTTGTTGCCCAACAGGCCTTTTGCCGGCGTGCGCGCTGCGAATTCTTCGGCGTCCACCTTAAGCTCCAGAGTGCCTTTGACGCCATCGACGCGGATGATATCGCCCTCTTGCACCCGCGCCAAAGCGCCGCCCACGTAAGCTTCGGGGCTGACGTGGATGGCCGCCGGAATTTTCCCCGACGCGCCGGACATGCGCCCGTCGGTGACCAGTGCCACCTTGAAGCCGCGATCCTGCAACACACCGAGGAACGGCGTCATCTTGTGCAGTTCCGGCATGCCGTTGGAACGCGGGCCCTGGAAGCGCATTACCGCGACGAAATCCTTCTCCAGCAAACCGGCTTTGAACGCATCGGCCAGGTCTTGCTGATCCTGGAACACCATGGCCGGTGCTTCGACGATCTGGTTTTCCAGTGCCACGGCCGAAACCTTCATCACGCCGCGACCGAGGTTGCCCTCCATCACACGCAGGCCGCCCTCCGGCGAGAACGCCCGGGCGACTGGGCGCAGGATGCTTTCATCGAGGCTTTCGGTGATGCCTTCGCGCCAGACCAATTCGCCGTTATCGAGGAACGGTTCCATGGTGTAGCGGCGCAGCCCGTGGCCCAGCACGGTGTTGACGTTTTCGTGGAGCAGCCCGGCATCCAGCAGTTCGCGGATCAGGAACGACATGCCGCCCGCCGCCTGGAAGTGGTTGATGTCGGCCTTGCCGTTCGGGTAGACGTGGCTCAGGGTCGGGACCACCTCGGAGAGGTCGGCCATGTCCTGCCAGGTCAACTGGATACCCGCCGCCATGGCGATCGCCGGCATGTGCAGGGTGTGGTTGGTCGAGCCGCCGGTGGCGTGCAGGGCGACGATGGAGTTGACCAGCGAACGCTCGTCGACGATTTCGCCGATCGGCAGGTAGTCGCCGTTCTGTTTGGTAATGCGCGTCACCTGATGCGCCGCTTCGCGGGTCAGGGCGTCGCGCAATGGCGTGTTCGGGTTGACGAAGGACGCGCCCGGCAAATGCAGGCCCATGACTTCCATCAGCAACTGGTTGGTGTTGGCAGTGCCGTAGAAGGTGCAGGTGCCGGGGCTGTGGTAGGAATTCATTTCCGACTCCAGCAGCTCTTCACGGCTGGCCTTGCCTTCGGCGTAGCGCTGGCGCACGTCGGCTTTCTGCTTGTTGGAAATACCCGACACCATCGGCCCGCCCGGCACGAAGATCATCGGCAGATGGCCGAAGCGCAGCGCGCCCATCATCAGGCCCGGGACGATCTTGTCGCAGATGCCGAGCATCAGCGCGCCATCGAACATGTTGTGGGAAAGCGCCACGGCGGTGGACAGCGCGATCACTTCACGGCTCGGCAGGCTCAGCTCCATGCCCGGCTCGCCCTGGGTCACGCCATCGCACATGGCCGGGGTGCCGCCGGCGAATTGGCCGACCGATCCGATTTCGCGCAGGGCCTTCTTGATCAGCTCCGGGAAGACTTCATACGGCTGGTGCGCCGAGAGCATGTCGTTATATGACGAAACAATTGCGATGTTGGCGGAGTTCATCATCCGCAGGCTGTTCTTGTCGTCGCTGCCGCAACCGGCCACGCCGTGGGCGAAGTTGGCGCATTGCAGCTTGCCGCGCATCGGACCGTCGCTGGCGGCATCGCGGATCAGTGCAAGGTAAGCCTCACGCGTGGCGCGGCTGCGGGCGATAAGCCGTTCGGTGACCTCAAGGACGCGGGGATGCATGTGTAGAACTCCAGGCTAACGGATGTGGCGACCTGATTGTCTATGCTGATCAAACACCGGTGTCGATGGGATGACAGACGGCTTTTTTGACCATTCGGACCAGTTGATTCAGGTCACTCGTTGTAGATTGAACAAAATATTGCCATTAAAAAGGCTTGTTTTCTATTTTTTTGCGAATAATCTTGTAATTCCAACAACAAAACGACGGCGGCGCTGACAAATGACTCTACGAATCGCAATCAATGGTTTTGGCCGAATCGGTCGTAACGTCCTCCGGGCACTCTATACCCAAGGCTATCGCCAGGATTTGCAGATCGTCGCCATCAACGACCTGGGCGACAGCGCGATCAATGCGCACTTGCTCAAGTACGACACGGTTCACGGCACGTTCGACGCCGATGTCCAGCATGATAAGGAAAGCCTGACCGTCAACGGCGACCGTATCGCGGTCAGCGCCATTCGCAATCCGGCCGACCTGCCCTGGGCCGCGGAAAAAATCGATGTGGTGTTCGAATGCACCGGTCTGTTCACCGACCGTGCCAAAGCCGCCGCGCATATTACGGCCGGTGCCCGCAAAGTGATTATCTCGGCCCCGGCCACAGGCGCCGACGCCACTGTGGTTTATGGGGTCAACCACGACATTCTGCGCCAATCGCACCAGATTATTTCAAACGCTTCGTGCACCACCAACTGCCTGGCCCCGGTGGCCCAGGTGTTGCACCGCGAACTGGGCATCGAAAGTGGCTTGATGACCACTATCCACGCCTACACCAACGATCAGAACCTGACCGACGTCTACCACACCGACCCGTACCGCGCCCGTTCGGCCACCCAGAACATGATCCCGAGCAAGACCGGTGCGGCTGAAGCGGTCGGCCTGGTGCTGCCGGAACTGGCGGGCAAACTGACGGGCATGGCGGTGCGCGTGCCGGTGATCAACGTCTCCCTGGTCGACCTGACCGTTCAGCTGAAAAAAGAAGCCAGCGCACAAGAGGTGAACGAACTGCTCAGGCAAGCCGCCCAGCACTCGAAGATCCTCGGCTACAACACCTTGCCGCTGGTCTCCAGCGACTTCAACCACAACCCGCTGTCGTCGATCTTCGACGCCAACCACACCAAGTCCAGCGGCAAGCTGCTCAAGGTGCTGGCCTGGTACGACAACGAATGGGGTTTCTCCAACCGCATGCTCGATAACTGCCTGGCGCTGTGCAACGCCGAATAAGCAGCCCCCAATCCTGTAGGAGCGAGCATGCTCGCGATGGTCGTGAACGATATCGTGGGGAACCTGATGCCCCGCGGCGTTTTCATGTTCATCGCGAGCAGGCTCGCTCCTACAGGTGCGTGTGATTTCTGGAGCAACGACCCATGATCGGCATCACCTTTACCCAAAAGACCCTGGCCGCGCGCAAGCGTATAGCCCTGGTCGCCCACGACCATTGCAAAGTGTTTTTGCTGGACTGGGCCGAGCGGCAGAAAGACCGGCTCGCGCAACATGAACTGGTCGCCACCGGCACCACCGGGTTGTTATTGCAACAACGTCTCGACCTGCCCGTGGAAAGCATGATCAGTGGCCCCCTGGGCGGAGACCAACAGCTCGGCGCGCGAATCGCCGAGCAACAGGTCGACATGCTGGTGTTCTTCTGGGACCCCTTCGAACCACAGCCACACGACCCCGACATCAAGGCATTGCTACGGGTCGCGGCAGTCTGGAACATTCCGGTGGCGTGCAACGAATGCAGCGCCGACTACCTGCTCAGCAGCCCGCTGATGGATCAGGCGCACGGGCATCGGATTCCCGATTACGCCACCTATTTGCAGGGTCGGGCGTAAACCTTCACAAATCAGTACTTGACCATTCGAGCGGATGATAAGCATTATCATTCACTCGAAATGGATCAGGTTCTCCCGTGAGTCAATCGCGCTTCAACGACGTCTTCATCAACCAGCGAATCTCTCTGCTGCGTACGCTGGAGCGGATGGTCAACAATCACAGCACCGCCGAAGACCTCTTGCAGGAGACCTACCTGCGCGTGAGCCGTGCACTCAGCGAGCGGGCCATCGATCACCTCGAACCCTTTGTTTTCCAGACCGCCCGCAACCTGGCACTGGACCATTTGCGCGCGCGACGCATCCATTCGCGAACCATGGTCGACGACGTGCCGCTGGACGTGGTGGAAAGCGTCGCCGCCCCCGCCAGCAGCGCCGAGGACGCCGCCCATGCCGAACAATTGCTCGAGCGTTTGAACGTGCGCCTCAGCCAACTCAGCTCCCGCCAGCAGCAGATCTTCATCCTCAGCCGCCTGCACGGCCACAGCTATCTGGAGATCGCCGAGAAACTCGGCGTGTCACTCAGTACCGTGCAGAAGGAGCTGAAACTGATCATGACCATCTGCATAGGCGTGGCCGACCGGTCGAACGGCCACTGAGCCACCCGTGGCTCGACGACCTTGTTCATCAGGGCTACCCTTGGCCCTCTTTTGCGCTTCACTAAAAAAACAGCCGTGCACAGACACGCCGAGGAAACACCGTGACGGACACCCACCGCGCCCCTTCGCCTTCCCCGGCGCAGGCCACAGCCGAGGCGATGGACCAGGCCCTGGACTGGCTGATCGTGCTGGACAGCCCGAACGAAGAACAGACTCGCCAGTTCCACCAATGGCTCGCGGCCGACCCGGCCCATGTCGAGGCGTTCGCCAAGGCTCAGGCGATCTGGAACGGTGCGCCAGTCGCGCAATGCGCGCAAAAACTGGCGGCGCGCCCAGCCAAAGTCAGCGTACTGTCGCGCCTGCGCCCGCACTGGAAGCCGTTGGCCACCGCCGCCGTGCTGATCCTCGGCCTGTTCAGCTTCAGCAATCTGCCGATGCGCCTGCAGGCCGATCACCTGACCGTGGTCGGTGAACGCCAGCGCCTGCAACTGGAGGACGGCTCGAAAGTCCTGCTCAATACCAACTCGGCGTTTTCCAGCACCATCAACGACCAGAAGCGCGTGGCCCGGCTGTATCAGGGCGAGGCGTTTTTCGACGTGCAGCCGCATCGCGGCCTGCCGCTGGAAATCGACGCGGGTCGGGTCACCGCGAGTGTCCGTGATACGGCATTTGCCGTGCGTTACCTCGACGGCGTGACGCAGGTTCGGGTGCAGCGCGGGGATGTCGACCTGCGTGCTACCGGCGACGACGCCCGGGTTCGGCTGACGGCCGGGGAAAGCATCCGCATCGGCCCCAATGGTTTCGACCGCCCGGCCAAACTCGACGTCGCCACTGACCTGGCCTGGGTCCAGGGTCGCCTGGTGTTTGAAAACTGCCCGCTGAGCCAGGTGCTGGCGGAGCTGCGTCGCTACTATCCGGGCTGGATCATCAACAACAACGAGCAATTGGCGAATGTTGCCGTCACCGGAAATTATCGCCTCGACCAGCCGCTGGACGTGGTCCGCTCGCTGGCTCACATCACCTCCGCGCAGCTCAAGGAATACCCTGCGCTGGTCATCTTGAACTAAATGAGAATTATTTTTACTCGATAGCCAAAGCTCGTACGTCTCGTTATAGCCAATGCAATTGATTCGCATCTCTAAATGCCAATCAGCAACTATAAAGATTCGTGCGACACGGAGCGCTATCGATGTCCTCTCGCCTTACCCGCCCAGCCACTTCACCTTCCCGCGTACTGTCGCTGCTGACCGCCGCCATCCTGATGGCCGGTACTGCGCCGGTCATGGCCGCCACGCCTGCCGACGCACCGAGCCGCAACATGGGCGACTACTCGTTCGCCATTCCTCAGCAGTCACTGGTGTCGGCGCTCAACGCGTTCACTACGGTGACCGGCTGGCAGGTTGGTTTCTCGGCCGAACTGGCGCAAGGCATCGACTCACCGGGCGTGCGCGGATCGCTGCCGCCGGAAAAAGCCCTGGACCGCCTGTTGGTGGGGACCAACCTGAGCTATCGCAAACTCGGCAACAACAACATCGTGCTGGAGCGGCGCGCCGTCGCCGGGGCCCTCAACCTGGAACAGGTGACCATCAGCGCCACGCGCCAGGAACAGGACATCAACAGTGTGCCCAGCACCGTCACTGTCCAGACTCGCGAAGATCTCGACCGCAACAACGTCAATAACATCAAGGACCTGGTTCGCTACGAGCCGGGTGTTTCAGTGGGCGGCACTGGCACCCGCGCGGGCCTTTCCGGCTACAACATCCGCGGCATCGATGGTGACCGCGTATTGACCCAGGTCGACGGCGTGCAGGTACCCGACGGTTTCTTCAACGGCCCCTACGCCCAGACCAACCGCAACTATGTCGACCCGGAAATCGTCAAGCGCGTGGAAATCCTGCGCGGCCCGGCTTCGGTGCTGTACGGCAGCAACGCCATTGGTGGCGCGGTCAGCTACTACACGCTGGACCCGGACGACATCATCAAGCCAGGCCAGGACGTCGGTGCTCGCCTGAAGACCGGCTACAGCTCGGCCGATGATAGCTGGCTCACCTCCGGCACCGTGGCTGGGCGCACCGGCGACTTCGACGGCTTGCTGCACCTGAGCCAGCGCAACGGTCATGAAACCGAGTCCTACGGCGAAACCGGTGGAACCGGCCTGGACCGCACCGAAGCCAACCCCGAGGACGTGCGCACCACCAACGTGCTGGCCAAGCTAGGCTGGAACTACGCCGACGATGCACGCTTCGGCTTGACGTACGAGCACTACAAGGACGATCGCGACACCAATCAGCTGAGCGCCGTGGGTGGTCCGTTCAACGCAGGACGCGGCTTCGGTTTCTACCAGTCGCGCACCGGCAACGACACCATCACCCGCGAGCGCTTCGGCCTGGACCACCGCTTCGCCGTGGACAGCCTGCTGGCTGACAACATCAAGTGGACATTGAATTACCAGATCGCCAAGACCGACCAGAGCACCGAAGAAATCTACGCGCCGTCGCGCACGGTGCTGCGTAACCGCGATACCACCTACAAGGACCGCCAATGGGTCTTCGATGCCCAGGCTGACAAGGCGTTTGCCATCGCCGACACCGACCATGTCGTCACTTACGGCACCACCATCAAGCAGGACAAAGTCACCGGCCTGCGCACCGGTAGCGGCACCTGCCTGACCGTGGCCGGTGCGTGCCGCGTCATCGGCGCTGCCAGCGCTGCCGACACCCTGACCCCGGCCAGCGACTTTCCGGACCCGACCATCAACACCTACAGCCTGTTCGCCCAGGACCAGATCGCCTGGAACAATTGGAACTTCATGCCCGGCCTGCGCTACGACTACACCCAGCTCAAGCCGCACCTGACCGATGAGTTCCTGGCCACGGCCGACCAGAGCGGCAACGGCGAGGTCAACGAGGACAACAAGACCTGGCATCGCCTGTCGCCGAAATTCGGCACCACCTACCGCTTCAACGACCACTACACCTGGTACGGCCAGTACGCCGAAGGCTTCCGCACGCCGACTGCCAAAGCCCTTTATGGACGCTTCGAAAACGTGGCGGGCGGCTATCAGGTCGCACCCAATCCAGACCTCGAACCGGAAAAGAGCAAGAGCTATGAAACCGGCCTGCGCGGGCAGTTCGACGCCGGCACTTTCGATGTCGCGGTGTTCTACAACAAATATCGCGACTTCATCGACGAGAACGCCATTACCCCCGGCTACCCCGAGACCACCTTCCAGAGCAACAACATCCAGCACGCCACCATCAAGGGCCTGGAGCTCAAGGGGCGCTTGAACCTGGATACCTTCGGCGCGCCAAGCGGCCTCTACACCCAGGGCTCGGTGGCCTATTTGTATGGTCGCAACGATGACAGCGGCGAGCCGCTCAACAGCATCAACCCGCTGAGCGGCGTATTCGGCCTGGGCTATGACCAGGACAAGTACGGCACATTGCTGAGCTGGACCCTGGTCAAACGCAAGACCCGGGTCGACAGCACCAGCTTCAACACCCCGGACGGCACCAGCACCCAGTTCAAGACACCGGGTTACGGCGTGCTCGACCTGGCGGGCTTCTACAAGGTGACCGACGACCTGACCGTCAACGCCGGCCTGTACAACCTGACCGACAAGAAGTACTGGCAGTGGGATGACGTACGCGGCTACGACAGCGTCGGCGAAGCCTCAGTGACCCAGCCCGCCAACCTCGATCGACTGACCCAGCCTGGCCGCAACTTCGCGATCAATCTGGTCTGGGACATCTGAGCCCGTGCACCTCACCGCGCGACGCTGGTAACAGCCGCCCGGTGAGGATTTTTTACTGTCATGCGCCTGCTCATTCGTCTCGTTACCAAGCGCCTCTTCTTTCCCAAGGATTTGCCATGACCAACCAGGACACCGCCCAACGCCCCACCCTGCGTTCGCAACGCTTGAACCAGGTCACCAACGAGCCGCACAGCAAGCTCGATGCACTGGTCAAAGCCCATGCCCCCTTTGAAACCCAAGCCAATTTCGCCCGTTTCGTGGTCGCGCAATACCTGTTCCAGTCGGAACTGGTGGCGCTGTACAACGATGCCGAACTGACGGCCATCGTCCCGGACCTGCCAGCCCGTTGCCGTGCCGATGCGGCCAAAGCGGACCTGGCGGACCTCGACACCGAAGTGCCGGCGCCGGTCGCAGGCGCACTGCAAAACCCGACCAGGGCCCAGGCCCTGGGCTGGCTCTTCGTCTCCGAAGGCTCGAAGCTGGGCGCCGCGTTCCTGATCAAACGTGCCGTGGGCCTTGGCCTGAGCGAAACCTTCGGTGCCCGCCACCTTGGCGAACCGGCCGGTGGCCGTGCGCAAGGCTGGAAAAACTTCGTCAAAACCCTCGATGAACTGGAGCTGAATGCCCAGGAAGAAGCGGAGCTGGACAAAGGCGCCATCGATGCCTTCAACCGCTTCACGGTGTTGCTGGAACAGGCCTATTCGACAGCTGCCGAACCGGCCTGATTGATACTCCACAAATCCTTGTGGGAGTGAGCCTGCTCGCGATGACGGACTGACATTCAAAAGTGATGTCGACTGTAAGACTGCTATCGCGAGCAGGCTCACTCCCACAAGGGATCGAGTCAGCCTGCAAGATCTTCATCAAGCCTCACATGCGTCCTTTGAGCTTATGCCTGCCTCCTCCAAACTCGCCCGCCTCCTCTTCGGCCTGCTGGCCTATGTCAGCCTCGCCATCGGCCTGGTCGCCATCGTCATACCCGGCCTGCCGACCACCGAGTTCATCCTGCTGGCCGCCTGGGCTGCCACTCGAAGCTCGCCGCGCTTGAGTGCCTGGCTGGAAAATCATCGGCTGTTCGGCCCCATTCTCCGTAACTGGCGCAACGGCAAGATCATTGCGCGCCGGGCCAAGGTCAGCGCCACCGTCAGCATGCTGCTATGCGCCACGTTGATGCTGGTGATGCTCGACCACGGCTGGCCGATCTACCTGGCGATTGTCGGCATGGGCCTGGGCAATCTGTGGATCTGGTCGCGACCGGAATCACTGGCGCCACAACCTTAGGTTTCGCCGCGACTTTTCCCGTTTTTCACCCACTTTTCGGCACATTTTCCCGCGCAAACGATCAACCATGACCGTTCGTCGGCAGCCCCCTCATGCAACCTGTGCCCCAGGCCGATGTGCATTGAATGGCGCTAAATGGATTTGGCGTGTCGAGCCGCAATGGCTCACAGCCGACCTTTCATCCATTCGCGAGCTCGCCCTATGTTCGACTCACTGTCCATCCGCCTGAAAATCGTCCTGCTGTCCGGCCTGTGCCTGCTTGGCGTGGTTGCATCGATAGTGGGCATGAACCTCTATCAGACCAATCAGAACGATGAGCTGGTCAGCACCTCCAGCAGCAGAATGCTTACCGACAGTGTGCAGAACCTGCTCCAGGCCAAAGCCGCGGAGCAAGGGGTGCGGGTGCAGAAGACGTTCGGTGAAACCCTGACGGTGGTGACCGCCCTGGCGGACCAGATCAAGGACCTGCGCAACATGGCCGCCAAGCGTTCGCTTGAGCCCGGCGCCCTGCGTGAAGAGTTGAACCAGAGCCTGAAGACCGCCTTCGAACGCAACGGCAAAGTGCTGGGCATCTGGCTGGCGTTCGAACCCAACGGCCTGGACGGCAGAGACAGCGAGTTCGTCAGTGACGCCGCCCGCCAGTCCAACGAGATCGGCCGCTTCGCGACCTATTGGAGCCGTGCCGGAGGGGAAGCGCTGAACACGATCATGGTCGAAGAGGACATGACCAAAACCACCCTGAACCTCAGCGGCACGCCCTACAACGTCTGGTACACCTGCCCTCGGGACAGCAAGCGCACCTGCCTGCTCGACCCCTACGCCGATACCGTTGGCGGCAAGGAAGTGTTGATGACCACCATTTCCGTGCCGCTGCTGGTGGATGGCAAGTCCATCGGCGTGGTCGGTATCGACATCGCCCTCGACGCGCTGCAAGCGGCGGCGGTCGACTCCCAGCGCGAGTTGTTCAACAACGCCGGTCACATGCTGATCGTTTCCGGCACCGGTGTGGTGGCGGCGTACAGCGTCGACCCGACGAAGGTGGGCAAGAACATCGGCGACACCTTGGGTGCGGACGGCAAGGACATCCTGCAATTGCTCGCCAGCGGTACGCCGAAGATTCTCCAACAGGGCGACCTGATTCGGGCGGTGTACCCGGTCAGTCCGATTGCCGACGCCAAGGCGTGGGCCGTGGTGATCGACCTGCCCAAGCAAGTGTTGCTGGCCGATTCGGTGAAGCTGCAAACAGTACTTGATGACGCCCAGCAGAGCGGCACGATCAAAGCGCTGGGCGTGGCGATCATTGCCGGCATGATCGGCCTGCTGCTGATGTGGCTGACCGCGTCTGGCGTGACCCGACCGATCAACAGCGTGGCCCAGATGCTCAAGGCGATTGCCAGCGGCGACGGCGACCTGACCCAACGCCTGCACTACGGCAAGAAGGATGAACTGGGCGAACTGGTCAGCTGGTTCAACCGTTTCCTCGACAAGCTGCAGCCGACCATCGCGCAGATCAAGCAGAGCATTACCGATGCGCGCGGTACCGCCGACCAGTCTTCGGAAATCGCCCGCCAGACCAGCGAAGGCATGCAGGTGCAATTTCGCGAAATCGACCAGGTCGCCACCGCATCCAATGAAATGAGCGCCACCGCCCACGACGTCGCCAACAGTGCGTCGAACGCCGCCAGCGCGGCCAAGGGTGCCGATCAGTCGGCACGCGATGGCATGCAGATCATCGAGCGCAGCACCCGCGACATCAATCAACTGGCCGACGAAGTCAGCAAGGCGGTGACTGAAGTCGAGGCATTGGCGGTCAACAGCGAGCAGATCGGTTCGGTATTGGAAGTCATCCGCAGCATCGCCGAACAGACCAACCTCCTGGCGCTCAACGCGGCGATCGAAGCCGCCCGTGCGGGCGAGAGCGGTCGCGGTTTTGCGGTGGTCGCCGACGAGGTGCGCAACCTGGCCAAACGTACCCAGGACTCGGTGGAAGAAATTCGCCTGGTGATCGAACGCATCCAGAGCGGCACCCGCGGCGTGGTCGCCACCATGCACTCGAGCCAGACCCAGGCCCACAGCAACGCCGGGCAGATCCAGCAAGCGGTCCAGGCCTTGGGCAAAATCAGCGACGCGGTCACGGTGATCAGCGACATGAACCTGCAGATCGCCAGCGCCGCCGAACAGCAAAGCGCCGTGGCCGAAGAGGTCAATCGCAACGTTTCGGCCATCCGTACCGTCACCGAAACCCTCACCGGACAAGCCACCGAATCGGCGCAGATCAGCAGCCAGCTCAATGCCCTGACCACCCAGCAGATGAAACTGATGGATCAGTTCCGGGTGTGACCGGTTTTTGATTTATGCTCGGGCTCTCGCTCCGGAGGGCCCGTCGATGACTGATTTACTCACGTCCATTCAAGCCGAACTCGGCATGCCGCACACCCCCATTGCGTTCACCTCCAGCGGCGCCCTGCCCTCGGTGTTCGCCGTCACCGACCTGGCGTGCGCCAGCATCGCCGCCGCCGGCCAGGCTGTCAGCGAATTGCTGCAGCAGCAAACCGGTCGCTTGCCCGGTCTTGAAGTCGACCGGCGCCTGGCCTCCTTCTGGTTTTCCAGTTCGATCCGCCCGCTGGGCTGGAACGTACCGCCACTGTGGGACCCGATCGCCGGGGACTACGCCACCAAGGATGGCTGGATCCGCCTGCACACCAATGCGCCTCATCATCGCGCCGCCGCTGAATCGGTGCTGGGTGCTTGCGTCGACCGCCAGGCGATGGCCAGTAAAGTGGCGCAATGGGCCAAGAGCGATCTGGAGCAAGCCGTGGTCGAGGCCGGTGGCTGTGCCGCCGAAATGCGCAGCCGGGAACAGTGGCAGGTCCATCCGCAAGGGCTCGCGGTCAATGCCGAGCCACTGATTCAGTTCACCGCCGGCCACAACCGCCACAGCGCACCCTGGCAAGGTTCGGTGGCCCGACCACTGGCCGGAATCAAGGTGCTGGATTTGACCCGCGTGCTCGCAGGCCCCGTCGCCAGCCGCTTTCTCGCGGGCCTGGGCGCTGATGTTCTGCGCATCGACCCACCCGCCTGGAACGAGCCTGGCGTAGTGCCGGAGATGACGCTGGGCAAGCGTTGTACGCGCCTGGACCTGCACGATAAAACCGATCGGGTTGTATTCGAAAACCTGCTCAAGGACGCCGACATCGTGCTCCACGGTTACCGCGCCGATGCCCTGGAACGTCTGGGCTATGGTGCCGCCGAACGCCAGCAACGGATCCCTGGCCTGATCGACGTGTGCCTCAACGCCTACGGCTGGAGTGGCCCGTGGCAGAACCGCCGCGGCTTCGACAGCCTGGTGCAGATGAGCAGCGGCATTGCTGACGCGGGTATGCGCCTCACGCATGCAGACAAACCGACACCCTTGCCACTGCAAGCGCTCGATCACGCCACCGGGTACTTGATGGCGGCCAGTGCGATCCGGTTATTGGCAGCACGCTTGAACAACGGGCAGGGTGGCTCAGCGCGGTTGTCGCTGGCGCGTACGGCAAAGCTGTTGATCGACAACGGTGCCGGCAGCGACCAGCCGTTGCGGGCCGAAGATGAACATGATCAAGGGATGCTGGTCGAGCAAACCCCATGGGGCCCGGCACATCGCTTGCACGTGCCGCTGAAGATCACCGGGACGCCGCTGCAGTGGACGCTTGCGGCTTCTGAATTGGGTTCACATCGCGCGCAGTGGTAACACCATGAAATTCGACCTTGCCTATTGCCTTGGCCTTGATGAAAAACTGTCGATCTACGACGTGCGCGATTTGAATTTCGACGAGACGATGGCGTTCGATTCCGCGAAAGAACATTTCCAGTGCCCCAACGATGCCTGTCGCCTGGCGTTCGATGGGACGAACGCGTTGGGCACGTTCAACGCCAAGAACGTCAACTACGTGCGCACGCCGCACTTCAAGAATCTGCCGGGTACGCGGCATGTCGCGAGTTGCCCTTATGTGAGTCTGAAGACCCCGGCTTCGGCCGTGGAGGCAGACGGCGAGGAAACGGACGACAGTCGCGAGGAACATTTCCCCTCGGAACTGCTGCTGAATCGGCGTGAGTATGTGCGCAAGCCGTCGCCCCCGACCGGGGCTGCCGATCTGCAAAGGGATGCGCCAGCGGCGGCTTCGACGACCAGCGGCGTCGAGCAGCCCGGGCGAGAATCGACGCCGGACAAGACCCGTGTCTTCGCCCACCCGGTGGAATGCTTCGTGTCGAACTTCGAGGACAAGGCGCTGCTCAAGCGCATGCCGTTGAAGATTGGCGAGCACACGGCCACCTATGCCGGGTTTTTCAAGAAGATCGAGTACCTGCAAGACAACAAGGGGCTGATTTACTGGGGCAAGATCAAGCAGATCAAGGATTACACCCAGAGCTTTCGCATCGATTTCGAGAAGAAGGCCTGGTTCGAAAAGAAGCCCTACCCGGTCAACGTTTACCTGAGCAAGAAGCTGATCGACAACTACCGCAAACGCAAGGCGTTCCTGGAGGAGATCAAGCACGCCATCGAGGGCGGGCGGCCATTGTATTGCTTCTTTTATGGCGTCCAGCCTGCATTGCAGCAGGTGCCCAGCAAGAAAAAACCCGAGCAGACGTTCGGGGTGTTCAGCGCCAACATTGAGAATCTGGATCATTTTATCGTGCGGGAGGCGCCGCAGTTGGAGGGCGAGTAATACCCGGCACGCAGGCAGTGACCTTCCGTCTGGCCAAGGGGCCGGAAATCGCAAAAATCGAAAAATGCGTTTGATCCGGATCGAAAACAACTGTACAAAAACACAGTACATTTGAATTCAACACTCTCGAGCCCGGAGAACCCCATGGCCTCTCAAGCGATGAAAATCACCCTGGAACGTATCGCCCTGTTCCAGTTCACCCCGGCCCATTGCGCCCAGGCCCGAGCGATGCTGGGCTGGAGCGTGGAAACGTTATCCCGCGAAGCCGGGGTTTCGGTGCAGGCCATTGAGCGCTTCGAGGCGCGGCAGGAGTTGCTGGACGTCACTCGCCTGGCCTTGGCGTATCGGTTTGAATCGGAAGGGCTGGTGTTCTTCCCGGGGTTTGCACCGGGCAGAGGGATGAATGTGCAAGGCGCTACGCCGAATCCGGTGGGGCGAGCGGATTTTGCGATGGTTGAGTGAGGTCGCAACTTCAGCACTGGAGCTACGACCCGACTTGCACAGATTAGAAACTACGGCCTGGACACTCCTGGTAGATCTGCTCTTCGACTTCATACCACCATGCAGTACCGCGCTGAGCAGCCATCACGTTGAATGCCTCGCCCATCCGAGGCGTGGTGATCGAGACATTGCGCTCCCAGGCCAGGGCCAGGATGCGGTCGAAGGGTTCGTACCAGGCATGCGTCGACAAGTCGAAGGTGCCGTTGTGAATCGGTAGCAGCCAGCGCCCCTTGAGGTCGAGGTGGGCTTGCAGGGTTTGCTCAGGTTGCATATGCACATGGGGCCAGTCGACGTTGTAGGCGCCGGTTTCCATGAGGGTCAGGTCGAAAGGGCCGTATTGTTCGCCGATGCGTTTGAAGCCGTCGAAGTAGCCGCTGTCGCCACTGAAGAAGATCCGCGTATCGCCATCGATCATCACCCACGAGGCCCAGAGGGTGCTGTTGCCGTCGAACAGGCCACGGCCGGAAAAGTGCTGCGAGGGGGTGGCGACAAACTCGATGCCCTCGACCTCAGTGCCCTGCCACCAGTCCAGTTGGCGGATTTTGCTGGCGTCGATACCCCACTTGATCAGGGTGTCGCCCACGCCCAATGGAGTGAGAAAGTACCTGGCCTTGTCGGCAAGCTTGAGCACCGCGTGATAGTCCAGGTGGTCGTAGTGATCGTGAGACAGGATCACCGCTTCAATCGGGGGCAATTGGTCGAGGCTGATCGGCGGCTGGTGAAAACGCTTGGGACCGGCCCATTGCACGGGTGAGGCGCGTTCGGCGAACACCGGGTCGGTGATCCAGAATTTGTCTCGCAGCTTGAGCAGTACCGTGGAGTGCCCCAGGCGATAGACGCTGTGGTTGGGTGCTGCCATCAGTGCCGATTGTGTCAGCGGTTGCACTGGCACAGGCGCCGTCGGGCGGGTGTTGAGCGGCTTGTGGAACATGGCGTTCCAAAGGATGCGCAGGGTTTTGCCAAGGCTCAAACGCTGTATCGGCCGATGGTTTTGAAACTGCCCTTGAGCCTGTCGGGAAGCTTCAGGCCCGGAGGCGCTGTTCGCCGGGGGAGTTGATTTGGCCATGGGGGAATGACTCCAGGAAAACCGCACACTTCACGATTTTCGTTTTGGGACGATAAATGGCCAAGGCACGCACGCATCAGCCGAACACTCTATTGTTTACCGGGCAGGATTAACAAAACATTACACTGCACAGTGTAGTTTCAAGGTTGCAACAAAGCGGCTCACAAGTAAACTGCTGAGTGTAATTTTCATTTCCTCCTGCCCAAAGCGTATTTATGACAGTTCCAAAGCGCCTCACCGACCGTAAACGCGAAGCCATCATTCAGGCGGCGATTGTCGAATTCCGTGCCAATGGTTTCGACATCACCAGCATGGACAAGATTGCCGCCACCGCCGGTGTGTCCAAGCGCACGGTGTACAACCACTTCCCCAGCAAGGAAGAATTATTCGCCGAAATCCTCAATCAATTGTGGGTGCGGGTATCGGCGGAACATGAAACGCCCTATCACCCCGAGCAGCCCTTGCGTGACCAGATGCGTCACCTGCTGACAGCAAAGCTGCAGATGTTGAGCGATGAAAATCTACTCGACCTGGCGCGGGTAGCCATCGCCGCTACCATCCATTCTCCCGAGCGCGCGCAAAGCATGGTGACCCGAATGGGTGAACGCGAAGAAAACCTGACCTTGTGGATTCGTGCCGCACAGGCCGATGGACGCCTGAAAGCGGTCGCCCCGGAATTTGCCGCGCAACAGGTCCATGGCATGCTCAAATCCTTTGCATTCTGGCCGCAGATTTCCATGGGGTTACCGGGTTTGTCGGCCGAGATGCAGGGCACCGTAGTGGAGTCGGCGCTGGACATGTTCCTGGCCTGCTATGAGTTGAAATAAATGACAATTTCGACGGTGGCCCCGAGCGGTTGATCGCCGGGCTTTTTTGCGGGGCAATGTGTTTCAGAATGAAACTCCTGATCGGCCTTACGGCAGCTTCAGCGCCCGCCCCAACTCATCAAACAGTGTCACCACCGAGCGCAGGGCGCGGCAATCCGGGCGGGTCAGCAGCCACAGCGCGGTGTCGTAGCCCTCCAACGGCTTGCCCAGCGGCTGCAACCGGTCACCGATCAGAAAGTCCGGCAAGGCCGCCACGCCCAACCCCGCCCGCACCAGTTCGGTGACCGACAGCATGCTGTTGCAGCGATAACCCGGCATCACCCCCGGCAATGCCTGGCGGCGCCAGGCCACTGTCGGATGATCAGGCAAAAAATCGTCGGGAGCGATCCAGGTCAGTGACGCAAGATCGGTCTCATCGACCGATTGCAGATAAGCGGCACTGGCACACACCCGGTAGGAAATCCCCGCCAGGCGTCGTCCCACCAGATGCTCCGGTGGCGCACGGGTCAGGCGCAGGGCGATGTCGGCATCGCGGCGGCTGAGGTTGGCAAAGTCGTTGGACGTGCTGAGCTCAAGGGTCAACGCCGGATAGTTCGGCATGAACTGCGCCAACGCCGGCAACAGCAAGCCTTGCAGGACCGAATCGGTGCAGGTCAGGCGCACGGTACCGCTGACGACTTCACCGCCCTGCTCCACGCCGACCCTTGCGGCTTCCAATGCCTGTTCGGCGCGCTCGGCCTGTTCCGCCAGCGCCTGCGCCAGTGTGGTGGGCAGGTAACCGGCGCGGCTTTTTTCGAACAGCGTCTGACCCAGTGCGGCTTCCAGTCGACGCACGGCACGAAACACCGTCGAGACATCCACCCTCATCAACTGCGAGGCCCGGGCCAGAGAGCCACCACGGACCAAGGCGAGAACCAGGGCCAGGTCCGGGTAGTCCAGTCGATAGTGCATCGCTGCATTGATCACTTGGGAAAGTGCCCATATTGAGTGCGTTAACGCCAATCTATAGTGGGTGCCAGGAATCAACAAGCGCCGAGGTCCCCCATGGAAAACCGCGTCATTCGCATCGCCCTGATCGGCGATCACGACCCGCAAGTCACCGCCCACCTGGCCATCCCCGTGGCGCTCGGCATGGCCGCCGAACACAGTGGCCGAAACGTACAAGGGCAGTGGCTGGCCACCGATAGCCTGCAGGCCGACACACCGCTCAACGGGTTCGACGGTTTCTGGTGTGTGCCCGCCAGCCCTTATCGCAGCATGGATGGCGCGTTGCGGGCAATTCGTTTTGCCCGTGAACAGCGGCGACCTTTCCTCGGCACCTGCGGCGGTTTTCAACACGCGGTGCTGGAATACGCGCGCAACGTGCTCGGTTGGTCGGATGCTGAACATGGCGAGACGGCACCCGATGCAACGCGGGCATTACTCACGCCGCTGGCATGTTCACTGGTGGAAACGGTGGACACCATTCATTTGCTGGAAGGCTCGTTGATCGCCAAGGCGTATGAAACCTCGGAAATTCGTGAGGGCTATCGCTGCCGCTACGGTGTGAATCCTCAATTCGAACGGGAACTGCTCAAGCACGCACTTCACGCTGTCGGCCATGATGCCGGGCACGATTTGCGCGCGGTCGAGCTCAGCGGTCATCCGTTCTTTGTCGCCACGCTGTTCCAACCGGAGCGCGCTGCACTCAAGGGCACCCTGCCACCGCTGGTGCGCGCCCTAGTCCAGGCCTGCGCGGAGCAGCCGTCATGATCGCCGATACTCCGCCGGCACCGTATTTCGCAGTGATCTTCACCTCACTGCGTACCGAGGGGGATCAGGGCTACATCGAAGCCGCCGAGCGGATGCTCGAGCTGGCGCGGGAACAACCGGGGTTCCTCGGTGTGGAGTCGGCCAGGGGTGAGGTCGGGCTGGGGATCACCGTGTCGTACTGGACCAGTGAGGAGGCGATCCTGGCGTGGAAGCAGCATCCCGAGCACCAGGCAATTCGTGAGCGAGGTCGTTCGACCTGGTATGCGCAGTGTCATACGCGGGTGTGCCGGGTTGAGCGGGCATATGGGTTCAAGCAGTAGCAATGGCGGCCTGACAGCCGACCTGATTGCAGGCTGTCCGCGATCCCATTGTGGGAGCGAGCCGGCTCCG